>NZ_QEOB01000077.1:0-1078 GCF_003096875.1 Paraburkholderia unamae | reverse complement strand
CGGCGCTGCCGCATTTGCGGCGACGGTAGGCGTAGGGGCGGCGAGCGTAACGGGGGCGCCAATAATTACCGCGTTGGTCTTGGTTTCCTCCCAAGCTGCCAGAACGCGCTTTCGCATTAGTTCCGGATCACCTTTCCTCAGCGTTGCCGTGATACTGGCCATGTGATAGCGAAGAAGATCGAGTGCCTCGCGTTCGTCGCTCGACGCTGCCGCAGATGCGGCAGCGATAGGGGCATGGGCGCCTTCTAGAAGCTCGCGTGCGAACCCGATGCAATCGAACTCTTCAATCGATACACCATGAATCGAATGGATTCGAAAGTCAGCGGCGATGAGGAATATCTGCTCATCAGTCAGCGACGGCTGCGCTGCCGCATCGGAAGGGGCGAGAGCGGCTGCAGGGCGACGATTCCAATCCCTTTCATTGCCCGCGCCGTCTTCCCGCAGCTTCGTGCTCGCTCCACAATCGGTACACTCCAGCCAGTAGTCGCGAATGCCATTGCCTTGGCGCACCGGAACTTTCGTGCAGCCGCAGAAAGCGCACGGGAGAAGTTGCTCGTTCATTGCAGTTCAATCCTCGTGTTATGCGATATCCGGCGGTCAATGCGCGAAAAGCGCTTTGTGCGGCCGCGCAAGATCTTCGGGAGAGGCTCCGGCGGCATAGATCAACTCCAGATCGCCGAATTCGTTGGTCACCTCATACGCGTATGGAGCCGCTTTCGTGCGGCCCGCGAGCCAGCCAACGTCGACGTTCAGCTCGCCGGCAAGCGCGACGATCTGCGCGAACTTCGGGTACTGGCGACCACACTCCCAGCGGGACAGCAGATAGTGGCTCTCCAGCCCAATCTGCTTGGCCAGATGTTCCTGTGACAGTCCCGCTCGTGTGCGCGCGACGCGCAGTCTGATGCCCAAGTGCCGTGGCTGATTCGCGATGTTGCTCATGTTCATCTCACGATTGAAGGGTTGGCTTTAACGATGTTTGATTCGACCCATTGACGCATGCGATGCCAGCGCTGTGCGCCGAGCGTTTCTCCAGGTATGGCCACGCGCACAGAGCGAATACGCGGCTCATAACGCCGAA
>NZ_QEOB01000076.1:0-1082 GCF_003096875.1 Paraburkholderia unamae | reverse complement strand
GCAAGCGAGGCCATCGACTTCGTCTGCCGCGAGGAATTCGACTTCACCTGCAAGGAAATTGCCGAGGGCATGCCGCTCGCCCAGGTCAAGGGCATCTCCTGGCGCGCGAAAGATGGTTCCATCGAGCACAACGAAGGCCGTCCGGTCCTGGAGGACATGGACTCGCTGCCGTTCGTCGCGCCGATCTACAAGCGCGACCTGAAGATCGAAAATTACTTCATCGGCTATTTGAATTACCCGTACGTGTCGATCTACACGGGCCGGGGCTGCAAGTCGCGCTGCACGTTCTGCCTGTGGCCGCAGACCGTGAGCGGGCACGTCTACCGCACGCGCTCGGTCGAGAACGTGCTGGAAGAAGCGAAGTGGATCCGCGACAACATGCCCGAAGTGAAGGAGCTCATGTTCGACGACGATACCTTCACCGACGACCTGCCGCGCGCCGAAGCGATCGCCATCGGCCTCGGCAAGCTCGGCATGACGTGGTCGTGCAACGCGAAGGCCAACGTGCCGTACAAGACGCTCAAGGTCATGAAGGAAAACGGCCTGCGTTTGCTGCTCGTGGGCTTCGAGTCGGGCGACGACCAGATTCTCGTGAACATCAAGAAGGGCGTGCGCACGGACTTCGCGCGCCGCTTCAGCGCCGACTGCAAGAACCTCGGCATCAAGATTCACGGCACCTTTATTCTCGGGCTGCCTGGCGAGACGCAGGAGACGATCAAGAAGACGATCGAGTATGCGAAGGAAATCAATCCGCATACGATTCAGGTGTCGCTCGCGGCGCCGTATCCGGGCACGACGCTCTACAAGCAGGCCGTGGAAAACGGCTGGATGGAAGAGAACAAGACCATCAACCTGGTGAGCAAGGAAGGCGTGCAGCTGGCGGCGATCGGCTACGCGCACCTGTCGCGCGAGGAGATTTATCACCACCTCGAACAGTTCTATCGTCAGTTCTATTTCCGGCCTTCGAAGATCTGGGAGATCGTGCGCGAGATGCTCATGAGCTGGGACATGATGAAGCGGCGTCTGCGCGAAGGCGTGGAGTTCTTCCGCTTCCTGCGCGCGCACGAGGCATGATGGACCGC
>NZ_QEOB01000075.1:0-1112 GCF_003096875.1 Paraburkholderia unamae | reverse complement strand
GACGTCGTCACGATCGATTCGAACAGCCTGCTCCACGCTGACGAAACGACGTACAGCACGATCTCGGGTGGCGCTGGCAACAACACGCTGGTGGCGAACTACGCAGCTCAAACGACCGATACGGCGCTGGGCAGCAACTCGCACATCTCGGGCTTCACGACGCTGGCTCTGGGTTCGGATGCAGTGTCCGACAGCCACACTGGCTCGGTCTATGTGGCTGGCGTGCCGGCTGTGACGGCAGTGGCTCAGGTTTCCAACCTGACCTTCTCGCAGGGCCATGACTACAACGTGAGCAACGTCGTAGGTGAGTCGATCTCCGTGACCATCACGGTCGGGGTTACGCCGCACGTCATCTCGTATGACATTACGGGTGACACCACCGTGCAGAACGTTGCCGCTGGGCTGGCTGGCGCGATTTTGGCAGCGGGCCTTACCGGCTTCAGCGTGGCACTCCAGACCGGGGTTATCGTCATCACTGGTCCGTCGGATGGCACGGCGTTCACGATCAGCAACACGACCCTGACCAACGCGGATCCGACTGATATTGACGCTACCGCGACCACGCCGACTCCGGCAGTTCTTGGCTCCGCTGGCACGCCGGCCGACGCAAGCTACGACGCTTCGGGCTTCACGGCTCTGCAAGTCGGCCAGACGGCAGGCGACGTGGCATTCACGAAGGTTGCTGCGGGCACGACGCTTGACGTCACGGCTTCGCAAGGCGGCGCGTCGATCGTCAACTACCTGCTGGCTAACTCGACCGGTTCCAAGGACGCTCTGTCCCTGACGGTTGGCGTGGACGGCGCAGCAGGTTCGAACGGCGTGACGACCACCGTTGCGACGACCGGCATCGAAACGCTGAACATCACGAGCGAAGGCGCTGCGAAGAGCCTGAACACCGTGACGATCGGCGACACGGGCGCGACGAGCATCGTCCTGAACGGCGACGCTAACATCGCCCTGACGCTGAAGACCGACAACCTCGGCGCGTCCGCGACCGGCGTGACGAAGGTCGACGCTTCGGCAGCTACGGGTGCAGTCAACCTGAGCGGCGTGGAACTCTCGTCGAACGGCTCGACCGTCACGGGCGGCGCTGGTCTGCTGACCGTTGCTGG
>NZ_QEOB01000074.1:0-1118 GCF_003096875.1 Paraburkholderia unamae | reverse complement strand
CCGGAACCCGTGGGCGCGGAACACCCGCTCTTCATCCTCTACACCTCGGGCTCGACGGGCAAACCGAAGGGCGTGCAGCACAGCACGGGCGGTTACTTGCTGTGGGCCGCGCAAACGATGAAGTGGACCTTCGATTACAAGCCGAGCGACGTGTTCTGGTGCACGGCCGACATCGGCTGGATCACGGGCCACAGCTACATTGCCTACGGCCCGCTCACGATCGGCGCGACCCAGGTCGTGTTCGAAGGCGTGCCGACGTATCCGAACGCGGGCCGCTTCTGGGACATGATCGCGAAGCACAAGGTCACGCTGTTCTACACCGCGCCCACGGCGATCCGCTCGCTCATCAAGATGTCCGAGGCCGACGCGAAGGTGCACCCGAAGAGCTATGACCTTTCCTCGCTGCGCATTCTCGGCACGGTGGGCGAGCCGATCAATCCCGAAGCGTGGATGTGGTACTACGAAAACGTGGGCGGCAAGCGCTGCCCGATCGTGGATACGTGGTGGCAAACGGAAACGGGCGGTCACATGATCACGCCGCTGCCGGGCGCGACGCCGCTGGTGCCGGGTTCGTGCACGCTGCCGCTGCCGGGCATCATGGCGGCGATCGTCGACGAAACGGGCCAGGACGTGCCGAACGGGCAGGGCGGCATTCTGGTGGTGAAGCGCCCGTGGCCCGCGATGATCCGCAACGTGTGGGGCCAGCCGGAGCGCTACAAGTCGGGCTATTTCCCCGAGGAACTGGGCGGCAAGCTGTACCTCGCGGGCGACGGCAGCGTGCGCGACAAGGACACGGGCTACTTCACGATCATGGGCCGGATCGACGACGTGCTGAACGTCTCGGGCCACCGACTGGGCACGATGGAGATCGAGTCGGCGCTGGTGGCGAACCCGCTGGTGGCGGAGGCCGCCGTGGTGGGCCGCCCCGACGACACGACGGGCGAAGCGGTGGTGGCGTTCGTGGTGCTGAAGGCGACGCGTCCGCAGGGCGATGAAGCGGTGAAGCTCGCCAACGACCTGCGCGCGTGGGTGGGCAAGGAAATCGGTCCGATCGCGAAACCGAAGGACATCCGCTTCGGCGAGAACCTGCCGAAGACGCGCTCGGGCAAGATCATGCG
>NZ_QEOB01000073.1:0-1205 GCF_003096875.1 Paraburkholderia unamae | reverse complement strand
ATATGCAATGAGTCTTGGCGAAATGCCGGACTTTTCGTTAGGGGATCTGACCGGCGCACTCATCGTGTCCTTTCTGACGGCAATCATGATTGCGGCGGTCATGGTCGGTTATCTGTTGTTCGCCGGACTGGCGACGAGAAAGACTGTGACGTGTTTCTATCCCGAGCGTCAACCCGCAGCCGCGCCAGATAACCACGGCTACCTCATTCGCGGCAACTTCATAACCGGTGTAATTGCATTCTGGCTATCGGCGTTCTTCGGCCTTGCAACGAAGCCCTTCGATGCTTGGTTGCCCCCCCATGTTGCGGGAGTTGCTCAGGGCACCTACTGGCTCGCGCTGTGCTCAAATGTCCTACTGCTCTTGCTTGACTGGCGAAAGAGACGGCGCTCATTCAAATACGTACTATTCGCGGTCCTTGCGGGTTCTGTAGCCTTTCTTGCCGTATTAGGCTATGCAAGCGCGATGGGTTACGTAACTGAGCCGCATGTTAGGCCGACGCCGCAAACGGCCGCATACTTTTCACCAGCAGCAGTGGGATACTGGTTATCCAACACACGCGCACGGCTCTTGCGTAACCAACTCATTGCTACAGCGGCGGCGGTTTCCCTTGCTTTTTCGATTGTGACGGTAGGTCTGATACGGGTTACTCGCGGCCATCGCGAGGCGAACCGCTCAGGTCGAACGCCTCCGCCGTTTTTCAAAAACCCCGACAGAAAACTGCTGGCGGCAAAGGCCTGCGCCACCGTAGTGTTCGGTTTCTGCTCACTCGTTATTTTCCCGTTTCTCGATGCATTGGCAAGCGCCAGTCCTCTGCGCATGCAGGCAACAACCGCGTTGACGGGTGGCGGTTACCTGATCCTGCTGAATCTGGCAGCTTTCGTTGTCACCGGCTGGAAGCAACGTGCGGGGCTCGGTGTAGCGGCGTTCTTCCTGCTTTTCTTTGTTCTTCAAATTCCATCGGGGAACATGACGCTTTTCCCGAGGATGGTCGTGGATACGCTCGGCTTCGGGGACCGGCATGCGACGAACATTGTTCTAGCGGGCACGGAATGTCCGGTACTCGCCCCATACGGTGCTGATTGCAGCGCAACAAAGGACGCCAATATTGGCATCACGAACGTCAACATCCTGAACCGGTTGGGCTCGACAGTACTGATCGAACTACAGGTGAGGCGCACCGGAGTACAGCCAACCGGACCACTGG
>NZ_QEOB01000072.1:0-1329 GCF_003096875.1 Paraburkholderia unamae | reverse complement strand
ATGTCAAAGCCATTTTCAGATGTCCGCTTTCCGGCCAAGTTCAAGTGTCCGCCTTGCGGGGTTTAGGGTTTGTCTTTCACGGGGTGCAGTTCACGCAGTGTCGAAGATCGGATCATGAACGGGCAGGGCATTCGCGCCTGTACCATCAACGCCTGCTGATCGATGACCTGGTTTGCGCTGGGCCTGCGGAGGCTGCCTTTGCCGCGCCAGGTCGACGATCACCTGCTCGATGTCGGCCTGCGTGAATTCGCGTTGCTTCTTCTTGCGCGCATGGCTTTGCTTGCGCACCGTTCGGCTCGAGTCCCCACGGTGCGTTCGGGAAGGGGCTTTACCTATCCGCTCGTTATCGCGTTGTGCCTGAATCACCTGCGAGACCTGAAGCACGTGGCTTAGCCGTTTGTGTTCAACGATGGCGCCCTGGTCCACCTCGGTGAGCCGGTCATACTCGCGGTACGGCAGCACGCGACCCTCTGCACGGATCTCGATGCGTCCGTCCGGGTACTCCCAGACCTCGACATACCGGCGAATCAGCTTGCGGTTCTCTGGCGTATCGTCGAGCAGGTACATGACCCTGTCGTACTGCACCGTAAGCGACTTCGTCACGATCCTTGACTCACGCCACGTGAGCACCATGTCCAGGTTCTCATCCGCCCGTAGTGGCCGATGCGCGTCGAAGTCACTCCTGGGCGGCTTTGCAAAGCGCGCGTTATACGCCGCCATGAAGGAGGGTGCCCAGGCATTGGCTTCGGCAAGCGTGTTGATGCCGCGCAGCCGCAGTTCCTTCACGAGGCGGTCCTGCAGCGTCAGGTGCGCACGCTCCACACGGCCCTTGGCCGAGCTGCTGTTGGCGCAGATCGTGTCGATGTTCAGCTCGTACATCGCGCGGCCGAACGGCGTCACGCTGCGGCCGGTCCGCTCGGCACTGGTGTTGCGGAATACGCTGGCGCGGTCGCTGTAGAACGCGCCAGGCTTGCCATGGCGCGCGATGTACCCGCGCGTCGCCTCGAAATAGCTGAAGGTCGACTCTGTCCGCGTGAAGTGCAGTTCCATCAGCCGGCTCGTCGCGTCGTCCACGTACACCAGCAGCGTGCATTGCGGCGCCCGGTCCTCGAACCAGGCGTGTTCGCTGCCGTCGATCTGGATCAGTTCGCCCAGGCACGCCCGGCGCGCGCGTGGCTGGTAGACCTTCGACGGGCGCTGCCGCCGAGGCACCCACAGTCCTGCGTCCACCATAAGCTTCCTGAGCGTTTCCTTCGCCAGCCGGATGCCGTGGCATTCCCGAAGCTTCTCGCACGCCAGCGTGGGCCCAAAATCAGCGTAGCGCTCGCG
>NZ_QEOB01000071.1:0-1338 GCF_003096875.1 Paraburkholderia unamae | reverse complement strand
TGGCTCATCATCAGGAAGCCCACGGTGTCCATGCCGAGTTCGCGCGCGTATTCGATGTGCTGCTTCGAAATGTCGGCTTCGGTGCAGTGCGTGGCCACGCGCACGATGCGCGCGCCCGCGTTGTACGCGGCCTTCAGGTCGTGAATCGTGCCGATGCCCGGCAGCAAAAGCGTAGCGATCTGCGCGTGCTTGACCACGTCGGCCACGGCCTCGATCCATTCGAGGTCGCTGTGCGCGCCGAAGCCGTAGTTGAAGCTGGAGCCTTGCAGGCCGTCGCCGTGCGCGACCTCGATGCTGTCCACCTTCGCCTTGTCCAGCGCGCGGGCGATGTCCTGCACGTTCTGGATCGAGTATTGGTGGCGAATCGCGTGGCTGCCGTCGCGCAGCGTCACGTCGGAGATGTAGAGTTTCTTGCTCGGGTTAGTCATCGCCTTAGGCTCCTTGCACGCTCAGAAGCGTTTGCGCCATGCGTTCGGCGGTGGCGAGCGCGGCGGAAGTCATGATGTCGAGATTGCCTGCGTAAGCGGGCAGATAGTGCGCGGCGCCTTCCACTTCGAGGAACACTGAAGTCTTCAGTCCGCTGAACTTGCCGAGGCCCGGAATGTTGAGCGGCGCGTTCGCGGGAATCTCGTCGAACTGGACCTTCTGCTTCAGGCGATAACCCGGCACGTAGGCGTGCACCTTCGCGACCATCTCTTCGATCGACTGCTCGACCTTCTCGCGGTCGGCCATCTCCGAGAGCGTGTACACGGTGTCGCGCATCATCACCGGCGGCTCGGCAGGATTCAGCACGATGATGGCCTTGCCCTTTGCAGCGCCGCCCACCACTTCGATGGCCTTCGACGTCGTTTCAGTGAACTCGTCGATGTTCGCGCGCGTGCCGGGGCCCGCCGACTTGCTGCTGATCGAGGCGACGATTTCCGCGTAATGCACCTTCGCCACGCGCGAGACGGCCGCGACCATCGGAATCGTGGCCTGCCCGCCGCACGTGACCATGTTGACGTTGGGCGCGTCGATATGCGCGTCGAGGTTCACGACCGGCACGCAGTACGGGCCAATGGCCGCGGGCGTAAGGTCGATCACGCGGATCGAGGGCTTCAGCTTGCGCAGCAGCGCATCGTTCTTCACGTGCGCACCGGCGGAAGTGGCGTCGAACACGAAGTCGATGTCGTTGAACACCGGCAAACGCGTGAGCCCTTCCACGCCTTCATGCGTGGTCGCCACGCCCAGGCGCGCGGCGCGCGCCAGGCCATCGGAGTTCGGGTCGATGCCGACCATCGCCGCCATCTCCAGATGCTGGCTGTTGCGCATGATCTTGATCATCAGGTCCGTGCCGAT
>NZ_QEOB01000070.1:0-1339 GCF_003096875.1 Paraburkholderia unamae | reverse complement strand
CGCGCGCTCACGCCTGGGCCAGCAGCCTGGCGAGCGCCGCGCGATAGTCGGTGTAGAGGCGCGCCTCGTCGCGATGGCGTCGCGCCTCCACGACTTTCTCGCCGCCCGCATAAACGTCTAGCACCGGTGTTTCACCGTGTTCGCAAAACACGATCGACGAGAGCCACGTGAGCGGCTGTTGCTCCGCCAGGTTCGGATGCTGCGCGTCGAGCACGATCCAGTCGGCGCGTGCGCCCGCCTTCAATGCGCCCACCGCACGCCCCGTCGCGCTTGCGCCGCCGCCGAGCGCGGCCGCAAACAGCCGGTCGGCGACGTACGTCTCGTGCGGCGCGGCCAGCACGTTGCGCTCGCGTCGCACGAGACGCTGGCCGTATTCGAGCAGCCGCAGTTCGGCGCGCCAGGCCACACCGATATGGCTGTCCGAGCCAACGCCGAACGCGCCCCGCGCCTCCAGGTAGTCGTGCGTGGGGAAAATGCCGTCGCCCAGGTTCGCTTCGGTCGTGAGGCACAGGCCCGCAATCGCGCCGCTTCTGGCCAGCGCGGCAGTTTCATGCGCGTCGATATGCGTGGCATGCACGAGGCACCAGCGCGCGTTCACGTCGAAGCGATCGAGCAGCCATTGCACGGGCCGCGCGCCTTCGGTCGCGATGCAGGCGTCGACTTCGGCCGTCTGCTCTGCAATGTGGATATGCACGGGCGCGCCGGGCGATACGTGATCGAGCCCGTCGAGCAGCGCACGCAGCGAGTCCTGCGAGACGGCGCGCAACGAATGCGGCGCCACGCCATAGCGCAGCGCGCCATGCTCGGGCCGCCACGCGCGCAGCGACTCGACGATGCCGAGCAGTTGCTCCGGCGTGTTGATGAAGCGCCGCTGGTCGTCGCGCGGCGGCTTCGCGCCGAAGCCGCTGTACTGGTAAAGCACGGGCAGCATGGTCATGCCGATGCCCGTTTCGCCCGCTGCATCGACCACGCGCTGCGCCAGTTCGGCCGGGCTCGCATAACGCTGCCCGTCCTGCGCATGATGCACGTAGTGGAATTCGCAGACCGAGGTATAGCCCGCCTTGAGCATCTCGACATACAGCCAGCGCGCGATGGCGCCGAGGTCGTCGGGCGTGATGCGCGCGGCGAAACGGTACATCAGGTCGCGCCAGCTCCAGAAGCTGTCGGTGGGGTTCGCGCGGTATTCGGTCAGGCCCGCCATCGCGCGCTGGAAGGCGTGCGAATGAAGGTTAGGCATGCCAGGCATGATCGGGCCTGCCGCGTGCGCCACACCGGCGGGCGCTTCAGGCAGATCGGGCGTCACGCTGCGCAGCGTGCCCGTTGCGTCCCATTCGAGCAG
>NZ_QEOB01000069.1:0-1592 GCF_003096875.1 Paraburkholderia unamae | reverse complement strand
GCTCATCGGCCGAGCATCGGCAGCTTGAGGCCCGCTTCGCGCGCGGTTTGCTGCGCAAGCTCGTAGCCCGCGTCCGCGTGGCGCATCACGCCCGTGGCCGGGTCGTTGAGCAGCACGCGGCCCAGACGCTCATGCGCCGCCTGCGTGCCGTCCGCGACGATCACCACGCCCGAGTGCTGCGAGAAGCCCATGCCCACGCCGCCGCCGTGATGCAGCGACACCCACGACGCGCCGCCCGCCGTATTGAGCAGCGCGTTGAGCAGCGGCCAGTCGCTCACGGCGTCCGAGCCGTCCTTCATCGATTCCGTTTCGCGGTTCGGGCTCGCCACCGAGCCGGTGTCGAGGTGATCGCGGCCGATCACGACCGGCGCTTTCAGCTCGCCGTTCTTGACCATCTCGTTGAACGCCTGACCCAGACGGTAACGATCCTTCACGCCCACCCAGCAGATACGCGCCGGCAGCCCCTGGAACGCGATGCGCTCGCGCGCCATGTCGAGCCAGTTGTGCAGGTGCGGATCGTCGGGAATGAGCTCCTTGACCTTCGCATCGGTCTTGTAGATATCCTCAGGATCGCCCGAAAGCGCGACCCAGCGGAACGGACCCTTGCCCTCGCAGAACAGCGGACGGATATATGCCGGCACGAAGCCCGGAAAGTCGAACGCGTTTTCCACGCCCATTTCCAGCGCCATCTGGCGGATATTGTTGCCGTAGTCGAGCGTGGCCGCGCCGCGCTCTTGCAGCGTGAGCATGGCGCGCACCTGGTTGGCCATCGATGCCTTCGCGACCTTCACGATGGTTTCGGGCGCAACCTTCTGCGCCTCGCGCCACTGCTCCACCGTCCAGCCCTGCGGCAGGTAGCCGTTGATCGGGTCGTGCGCGCTGGTTTGATCGGTCACGCAGTCCGGCGTGATGCCGCGCTTCACGAACTCGGCGAACACGTCCGCCGCGTTCCCGAGCAGGCCCACCGAAACGGGCTTGCCCGTCTTCTTCGCTTCCTCGACGATAGCGAGCGCCTCGTCGATCGTCTTGGCCTTGCGGTCCACGTAGCGCGTCTTCAGGCGGAAGTCGATGCGCGTCTCGTCGCATTCCACGGCGATCATCGAGAAGCCCGCCATGGTGGCCGCGAGCGGCTGCGCGCCGCCCATGCCGCCAAGCCCGCCCGTGAGAATCCAGCGGCCCTTCGGGTCGCCGTTGAAATGCTGGTTCGCCACCGAGTAGAACGTCTCGTAGGTGCCCTGCACGATGCCCTGCGAGCCGATGTAGATCCAGCTGCCCGCCGTCATCTGGCCGTACATCATGAGGCCCTTGCGGTCGAGTTCGTGGAAATGTTCCCACGTGGCCCAGTGGGGCACCAGGTTCGAATTCGCGAGCAGCACGCGCGGCGCGTCCGCATGCGTGCGGAACACGCCCACGGGCTTGCCCGACTGGATCAGCAGCGTTTCGTCTTCGTTCAGGTCCTTCAGCGACGCGAGGATCTGGTCGAAGCATTCCCAGTTGCGCGCGGCGCGGCCAATGCCGCCGTACACCACGAGCGCATGCGGGTGCTCGGCCACTTCGGGGTCCAGATTATTCTGGATCATCCGGTAGGCGGC
>NZ_QEOB01000068.1:0-1652 GCF_003096875.1 Paraburkholderia unamae | reverse complement strand
GGCCGAGGGTGTGTCAAAACACGTGCGATCGCCTAGACTGAATCAACCTGTTAGCGCGAGAGGCGGAGATGGGGCGATTTGTCGAAGGTGCAAACCGCAATCAGGCCACGTTGCTGCCGGAATGTCTCGAAGACTTTATCGCTGAAGACAATCCCGTGCGGATCGTCGATGCATTCGTCGACGAGCTCGATCTGGCTTCCATGGGCTTCGAAGGCACCACACCCGCAATCACGGGCCGACCGTCCTACCATCCGTCTGTTCTGCTCAAACTCTACATCTACGGCTATCTCAATCGAGTGCAGTCAAGCCGACGTCTGGAGCGGGAGTGCCAGCGCAATGTTGAACTGATGTGGCTGACTGGGCGCCTCGCACCGGACTTCAAGACGATTGCCGAGTTCAGACGCAGCAATGGCGTCGGCATTCGCAATGCATGCCGACGCTTCGTCGTGATATGCCGCGACCTTAAGCTCTTCACGCAAGCAGTCGTTGCCATCGACGGCAGTAAGTTCAAGGCGGTGAACAGTCGCGACAACAACTTCACGCCCAACAAGATCGCAAAGCGTCAGGAACAGATCGAGCAAAGCATACAGCGCTATCTGGATGCCCTGGAGACGGCTGATCGCACACAACCAGCTGAGGTGGAGGCGAAAACCGAGCGGCTACGGGAAAAGATCGAGACGCTGCGCGAACAGATGCGCGATCTGGATCGGGCCGCAGAACTGTTGAATGATTTACCGGAAAAGCAGGTTTCGCTGACTGATCCCGACTCACGTTCGATGATGTCGCAAGCCAAGGGCACAGGCGTGGTGGGCTACAACGTTCAGGTGGCTGTTGATACGAAACATCACCTCATTGTGACCCACGAAGTGACGAACGTCGGTAGTGACCGCGCGCAGCTAAGCCCGATGGCCAAGGCCGCCCGCGATGCGATGGGCAGGAAGACGATCCGGGCGCTGGCCGATCGCGGGTACTACAGTGCCACGGAGGTCAAAGCATGTGATGACGCGGGTATTGCAGCGCTGGTGCCGAAAACACAGACCTCCAGTGCAAAGGCAGATGGACGGTTCGATCGGGCCGACTTCATCTACATCGCCAAAGACGACCAATACCTATGTCCAGCGGGGCAACGGGCGATTTACCGATTTACTTCCGTCGAGCGCGAAACTCCGATGGCCCTGCGTACTTACTGGAGCAGCGCTTGCCCGAAATGCCCGATAAAGAACCGGTGCACGCCGACCGACTACCGGCGTATTCGACGGTGGGAACACGAAGCGGTGCTTGAAGCGATGCAGTCCAGGCTGGATCGCCAGCTCGACGCCATGACGATGCGACGGCGGACGGTCGAGCATGTGTTCGGCACACTCAAGCACTGGATGGGGACGACGCATTTCCAGACGCGCGGACTTGGCCATGTCGCCGCTGAAATGAGTTTGCACGTGCTGGCCTACAACCTAAAACGGGTCATCAGGATTCTCGGGTTCGCAAAGACGATGCGCGCAATGAAGCTGGCAGGCGCGTGAACTCCCGCGCTCCGACGTCGTTTGCCAGTAAACACGATCACGCCACCTGCCTGCGTCTCGGCCTAACTCAACTGCGCTCCCAACCGGGCATCACCGGTGGGCCGTTCTGCGCGTTTTTACACGGCCTCGGCC
>NZ_QEOB01000067.1:0-1671 GCF_003096875.1 Paraburkholderia unamae | reverse complement strand
TGTCATGGCCAGATAGAGATGTCTGGTCTCCGGCTCAATAGAAATGTCCGGTTTTAGTGAGGTTTGCTTCTGTCTTTCCCGGGTTTGATCTCCATTCCGTTTTGAAGGATAGCGTCTGGAGCAGCAGGACGCTGGTGCACATTCAGCGAGCCCTCGAAGACCGCCGGCCAGGTTTTGAATCTGGCTTTGCGTCCTGCGCCAGCTTCACGATCACCGCTTCCATGTCCGCCTGCGTGAACTCGCGCGTCTTCTTCGTGCCCGGCACCCGCTCGGCCTGGCGCACCTCGATGCCGCGGTTCGTGCGCGAGGGCGAGCCTGACGCGCGCCGGTCGTCACGCTGCGCCTGCAACGCCTGCGCCACCTCCAGCGCGTGCGCCAGACGCTTGTGCTCGACCACCGCCCCCTGGTCCACCTCGGTGAGCCGGTCATACTCGCGGTACGGCAGTATCCGCGCATCGGCCCGCAACTCGATGCGTCCGTCCGGGTACTCCCAGACCTCGATGTAGCGATGCACCAGCTTCCGGTTCTGTGGCGTATCGTCGAGCAGGTACATCACGCGGTCGTACTGCACCGTGAGTGACTTCGTCACGCGCCGCGTCTCGCGCCAGGTGAGCAGGGCGTCCAGATCCTCGTCCTCACGCAACGGCCGGTGCGCGTTGAACGTGCTCCTGGGCGGCTTCGCAAAGCGCACGTTGTAGGCAGCCACGAAGGCAGGCGCATACGCATTCGCGTCCGCCGCCGTGCTGATGCCGCGCAGGCGCAGCTCCTTCACCAGGCGGTCCTGCAGCGTCAGGTGGGCACGCTCCACACGGCCCTTGGCCGAGCTGCTATTGGCGCAGAACGTCTCGATGTTCAGTTCGTACATCGCGCGCCCGAAGTGCGTCACGCTGCGTCCGGTCTCGTGGGCCCTGACACTGCGGAATACGCTTGCCTTGTCGCTGTACAGCGCCACCGGCTTACCATGACGCTCCAGGTATGCACGCGTCGCCTCGAAGTAGCTGAAGGTCGATTCGGTCTGCGTGAAGTGCAGGTGCATCAGGCGACTTGTCGCGTCGTCCACATACACCAGCAGCGTGCAGGCCGGTGCGCGCTCCTCAAACCAGCGGTGATCGCTGCCGTCGATCTGGACGAGTTCACCCAGGCACGCGCGCCGGGCCCGTGGCTGATAGACCTTCGGCGGACGCTGCGCGCGCGGAATCCACAGGCCCGCATCGCGCATCCATCGACGTACGGTCTCCTTTGCCAGCCAGATGCCGTGGCATTCAGCGAGCTTCTCGCACGCCAGCGTTGGCCCGAAATCGGCGTAGCGTTCGCGCACCAGCGCCATGGCCCGGGCCCGCAGGTCGACTGGCAGTTCCCGGTTGCTCGGCTGCCCACGCCGGCACGACACGAGGCCTGCCGGGCCTGCGGCCTCATAGCGCCGGCACAGCCGGCTGATCTGCCGCTCGCTGAGCCGCAGCCGCTCAGCCGCCTGAAAACACCGCAGGCGGCCTTCAACGACCGCCTCGATGACCTTGACCCGCTCGAGTTCGCGCATGCTTGCCGTGATCAGCTCACGTCCGTTCATGGTTCGCCCCTGGTCGACGCCTCACGCGAGCGTGCGCGTCAACTAGGGCAGAAATCGGACATTTCTAATGAGCCAGAACCGGACATTTCAAAAAAGCCATAACA
>NZ_QEOB01000066.1:0-1708 GCF_003096875.1 Paraburkholderia unamae | reverse complement strand
CCTGGGCGCAACGCCATTGCAGCGGCTGCGCCCCGCTGGTGTATGCGGTCGAAAGGCACTGGCCGCTGCGCGCGGCAGCCAGCGCGTGCATGTCGTCCAGCGTGTAAGCTTTTCTCTGCTGCCTCGCGCAGTCGGGACACCACGTACGATGCTTGACCGATGCGGGCGTGGCCTGCCAGCGGTGGCCCTGCGCACACTCCCATTCGAGCGGCGTGGCGCAGCCTGCATAGTGTTGCGAGAGACAGCGCCCGCCGTGCCGTGCTGCGACCGCATGCATAGTTTCCAGCGTATCGCGTTGGCGCACGCGAGAGCAGGTTGGGCACCAGGTACTTTGCTTGACGGCGTCAGGCGTCGCACTCCAGCGATGCCCCTGTACGCACTGCCATTCGAGGTGATCACTCCCGCGTACATAGGTAGCGGACAGGCACAGGCCGCCCCGACTGGCGGCAAGACGGTGCATATCCTCAATGGTTTTCGTCGCGGCCATCTTTCGACTACGGCTCTTACACGGTTGGGCCGCCACCCGCGACCACGAGTGTTGCGCCGCACGACGTACTGCTGCCGTGGTGGGCGATGTTGCGACCGTCAATCGTGCCGAGACCGCCGCTCGTAATGACGGCAGGGCCATGGTCGGGGCAGGTCACCATGTCACCCACGCGGGCGGCGGGGATGCCGCCTATCGTGACGCAGGGGGCGGCGGTTGAGACAGCGCCGCCGTGGGTAGTGGGGGTTCCGAGGGGGGCGGCTGGTGTTGGCATTTCGAATTATCTTGGTGAGCGACGGTTTTAGGGTGATTGGCAATAGACAACAAGTAGCGTACAGATCTTGCCGCCAAGGTAATCGTGAGTCAAACTCTCTACAATTAAATTGCTAGCCCTATACGTTATAGATTTACAAATGAGCACTCACCCAATGCCAAAAATTGAATCAATTATATCTCGCACCCATTGGTAGAAATCCTTCCACTTGAGGCTTTTTTTGGTCCATGCACGCCAAATAAGTCTCCCTGTAAAGAAAAATACAAGTATGAGCGCAATTAGTATCAAGAAAAACTGAATGGCATTCATCAGAATAGCGTCCCGAGCTCTTTCAGGAATTCCCAAGGCTTCTCAACAAAAGACGCCGCTTTGTTCTTATAGAATTGAAACGGGGTGGGTTCTCCAGGGTCGTCAATTTCTGTCCCGAACGGCAGTACACCATAGAGATTTTTCCAACTTGCGTCATCCCATTTCTCCACAGAGGCTTCCGCACATTGTTGACGCGCTCTTTTCCATGCAGATCCGGCCGAGTTGAGATTCCACAACCCCCATGCCCCGACGGCTACTCCCGCTGGCTCACCAACGCCTGTAGCGTCGAGCCCTATTGAGGCTGCGAGTTTCGTCCCGCCAGCGGCGTAGAGTCGGCCCGCGTTGACTGCATTTGCGCTACACACAAGGAGCTTGGTCGGATTCACAAGACCTAACGGATCAAAGCCGGTAACGGGATTGGCGTCAACGTAAGCGACGAGATTTAGTCCTCCACGGAGCCCAATAGGATCTTGATTGACATACCGTCCCGCCTGCGGATCGTAGTACCGGAAGCGGTTATAGTGCAGCCCCGATTCAGCATCGTAATACTGCCCGGGGAAGCGGATCGGGTTGTCGATCTCGCGCTTGAAGTGGCCCCGCGTCTTGCCGTAGGCGCTCAGGTCCGCTGCCCACACGACCTG
>NZ_QEOB01000065.1:0-1863 GCF_003096875.1 Paraburkholderia unamae | reverse complement strand
CGTGAACTGCACCCCGTGAAAGACAAACCCTAAACCCCGCAAGGCGGACACTTGAACTTGGCCGGAAAGCGGACATCTGAAAATGGCTTTGACATTGTTGTAGGTCCCAAATAGAAATGTCGGGTTTGGGGGTGCGGCGGAATTCTTGGACTATCAGGAGCTAGTCCATGTATTCGTACGAAGACCGCATCCGGGCGGTCAAACTCTACTTGAAGCTTGGAAAGCGCCTTGCCGCGACGGTTCGGCAATTGGGCTATCCCACAACGAAGTCGCTCGAACGTTGGTATCACGTGTACGAGCGATGCCTGGATTTGCCGAGGCAACGTATCTGCTTGAGGCCGCGCTATTCGGCAGAACAAAAAAAGGCGGCCACAGACCACTATATGAGCCATGGCCAGTGTCTGGCAGCAATGACAAAGGCCCTGGGGTATCCGGGACGCGGGACGCTCGTCGCCTGGCTCGACGAGCTGCATCCTGAGCGAAAGAAACGTGTTCTCGGGAAGGCTTCAGGTATTCGGCATACACCAGAGCTCAGGCAGACAGCGGTCATCGATCTGTGCACTCGACGGGAAAGCGCCGAGGAAGTTGCCAAAAAGATTGGCGTGAGCCGCCCAACGTTGTACAACTGGAGAACTCGGTTACTCGGTCAGGAGGCTGTTTCAAACATGACACGCCGCAACGATCCGCCGCAGAGCTCCGAGAAAGCGACGCTGGAGCAGCAGGTCGAATCACTCCGACGTGACATCCGGAAGCTCCAGATCGAACACGACATCCTGAAGAAGGCCAACGAAATATTAAAAAAAGGCCTGGGCATCAACCCGCAACTCCTGACGAATCGGGAGAAGACGGCGCTGGTTGATGCCCTGAAACAGACTTACACGCTGCCGGAGCTTTTGGCTGGATTGGGGCTCGCCCGTAGCTCTTACTTCTATCACCGGGCGCGGATACAGACTGCCGACAAGTATGCTGGCGTACGCCGTGCCATCGCAGACATCTTTGAACTGAATCACCGCTGCTACGGATATCGCCGGGTGCGCGCGGCACTTGGCAGGCAGAAGGTCTTCATCTCGGAGAAGCTCGTTCGGCGCCTGATGAAGCAGGAGCAGCTAAGCGCGGCCACAACGAGGCGACGTCGATACGGTTCCTACGCTGGAGAAATAGGTCCGGCCCCGGAGAACCTTATCAACCGGGATTTCCGGGCCGCTGCACCGAATGAAAAGTGGCTCACAGACATCACGGAATTCCAGATTCCTGCCGGTAAAGTCTATCTGTCTCCGGTCATCGATTGCTTCGATGGGCTTGTGATCAGTTGGTCGATTGGTACGCGACCAGACGCCGAGCGTGTGAACACGATGCTCGATGCCGCCATCGAAGCAATCGGTAGTAGCAACAGCCGACCTGTGGTTCATTCAGATCGCGGTGCGCATTATCGCTGGCCAGGGTGGCTTACCCGGATACGCAAGGCCGGGCTGATTCGCTCAATGTCGCGCAAGGGCTGCTCGCCTGATAACGCGGCGTGCGAGGGCTTCTTTGGACGGCTGAAAACGGAACTGTTTTACTCTCGGGACTGGCAGACCGTCAGCACCGACCAGTTCATTGAGGTCGTTGACTCGTACATTCGCTGGTACAACGAGAAACGGATCAAGATCTCGCTTGGCGCACGCAGCCCGATTGAATATCGAGAGAGCCTCGGGCTGACGACATAAACCAGTCCAAGAATTCCGCCGCACCCCCAAACCCGACATTTCTATTTGGGACCTACAAATTATGTCATGGCCAGATAGAGATGTCTGGTCTCCGGCTCAATAGAAATGTCCGGTTTTAGTGAGGTTTGCTTCTGTCTTTCCCGGGTTTGATCTCCAT
>NZ_QEOB01000064.1:0-2169 GCF_003096875.1 Paraburkholderia unamae | reverse complement strand
CCTGGGCGCAACGCCATTGCAGCGGCTGCGCCCCGCTGGTGTATGCGGTCGAAAGGCACTGGCCGCTGCGCGCGGCAGCCAGCGCGTGCATGTCGCCCAGCGTGTAAGCTTTTCTCTGCTGCCGCGCGCACTCGGGACACCACGTACGATGCTTGACCGATGCGGGCGTGGCCTGCCAGCGGTGCCCCTGCGCACACTCCCATTCGAGCGGCGTGGAGCAGCCTGCGTAGTGTTGCGAGAGACAGCGCCCGTCGTGCCGTGCTGCTGCCGCGTGCATCGTTTCCAGCGTGTCGAGTTTGCGCACGCGAGGGCAGGTTGGGCACCAGGTACCTTGCTTGACGGAGTCAGGCGTCGCGCTCCAGCGATGCCCCTGTACGCACTGCCATTCCAGGTGATCACTGCCGCGCACATAGGTAGCGGACAGGCACATGCCGCCCCGGCTGGCGGCAAGGCGGGGCATCTCCTCGATGGTTTTCGTCACGGCCATCTTTCGACTACGGCTCTTACACGGTCGGGCCGCCACCCGCGACCACGAGTGTTGCGCCGCACGACGTACTGCTGCCGTGGTGGGCGATGTTGCGACCGTCAATCGTGCCGAGACCGCCGCTCGTAATGACGGCAGGGCCATGGTCGGGGCAGGTCACCATGTCACCCACGCGGGCGGCGGGGATGCCGCCTATCGTGACGCAGGGGGGGGCGGTTGAGACAGCGCCACCGTGGGTGGTGGGAGTGCCGAGGGTTGCGGCTGGTGTTGGCATATGAAGCCAGTTCCAATTAAAGTGATTCCCGGTCAGCAATTTATTTCACCGCGGCACTATACAATCCATGCCCACATCTACTTTTGCAGAATACTAATTTTGCAATCAAGTACGATCTCGACAATGGAATCAATTCTTTTTTCGTCCACTTTTGAAAGTCTGACGCACAACGCTACCATCACGTACATGAGAAAAAATACTACAAGAGAAGCACCCGCGACAACAAACGATCTCGCAGTATAATCAGAATCGACCACGGCTGAATAAATCACGAAAACCGCCAAGATCGAAAATAGGATGACGAATAAAGTCGCCATCCTTATAAATGGTGAATTTCTGTAATAACCAATTAAACACGAACCCGAATTCGATCTTTCAAAACGACCAACAAATATCGAATGCCACGGATTTAGAAGATTCGGGTGCATATAGGCCATTTTTAAGCCATCGCCATGAAATTCACCTAAAATACCCGCCCTTCGTCCAAGTCCTACCTGAGGAGAAACAAAGGCGCCTTGAAGTGCTTTTTTTGCTTCACCCAATTGCATAGGTGAACGAAATTCCCGCACAGGGCTTTTATAAAAAATAAATTTCATGATCATATTCAGTGCCTTATACACCATGCGCGCTGGGTGGATTTAATTACTTCGCCAGCCGCCCCCAAACCAGGGCCAAAGCTTACGGAACCCGAGGCACTCGATGCTTTAAATGGGTTAATGTTATCGGTTTGACCCGCGAGGCCAAATTTCGCTAAGATGCCGCCCGTACCAAACACCCCGTATGAGTCACTCTTTCCTGTCGTGGTGGATGACGAACCTAGAGACCCCGTTATTGCTGCGCCTATCGCCGCCCCTGGACCAATGGTTTTTGAGACGTTCGTATAGAAACACGCGTCTATCATCATTTCATCACTGGACTTGCTAAAAGCAAGGCCTGCCGAACCACCGCCACCTACCAAAAGATGGCCTGACACTCCCAGATCGGCTGAAGCCGATCCTTGGAAATTTCTCCACACATTTATAAGCGATGGTGCCGGAGTCGGAGGATTGGAAAGTGCTACGGCGACTTCGTTTGGACTTGCCCCATTACTCGTCATCCATTGCGCCAGCGAAACCTGTTGTTGCGTCGCCGCGCCGTTAAACCCCATAAAATCATCTAATCCAAATGGATCTATTCGCATTGCCGGTGCATTGCTTGCATATAAGTAGGGGTTACTTCCGCCCGACAGTCCTATCGGATCTTGATTGACGTACCGACCCGCCTGCGGATCGTAGTACCTGAAGCGGTTGTAGTGCAGCCCCGATTCAGCATCGAAGTACTGCCCGGGGAAGCGGATCGGGTTGTCGATCTCGCGCTTGAAGTGGCCCCGCGTCTTGCCGTAGGCGCTCAGGTCCGCTGCCCACACGACCTG
>NZ_QEOB01000063.1:0-2215 GCF_003096875.1 Paraburkholderia unamae | reverse complement strand
ATGATCGGGCCTGCCGCGTGCGCCACACCGGCGGGCGCTTCAGGCAGATCGGGCGTCACGCTGCGCAGCGTGCCCGTTGCGTCCCATTCGAGCAGTACGTTGCGACGCCAGCCGTCGGGGAGGTAGGCGTGCCCGGCAAAAAGCGCACGCGCGGTTGAGTTCGAGTCGATGATGGGATTCATGCGTGAAGTTAGTGCTTGAAAGCAGCGCTCAAAAGCGACGCTCAAAAACCGTCTCGCCGCCGCGCACCACGCGGGCGCACAGCGGACGGCCGATCCAGTAGGCCAGTTCCGCGAGCGATTGCACGGACCACACGGCGAAGTCGGCGGGGCGACCCACGCCAAGCTCGCCATGACGCTGCGCATCGCCGAACGCCTGCGCCGCGTGGCGCGTCACGCCTTGCAGCACCTCGGGCACGGTCATACGGAACAGCGTGGTCGCCATGTTCATCATGAGCAGCAGCGACGTGGCCGGCGACGTGCCCGGATTGCTGTCGGTCGAAATGGCGATCGGCACTGCGTAACGGCGCAGGAGATCGATCGGCGGCAATTGCGTTTCCCGGATGAAGTAGTACGCGCCGGGCAGCAGCACGGCCACCGTGCCGGCGGCCTTCATGGCGGCCACGCCCGCTTCGTCGAGAAACTCCAGATGATCGGCCGACAACGCGCCGTGACGCGCGGCCAGTGCCGCCCCGCCGCCGTTGGAGAGCTGCTCCGCGTGCATCTTGACCGGGAGCTTGCGCCGTGCGGCGGCCTCGAACACGCGCTCGCTCTGCGCGAGCGAAAAGCCGATTCGTTCGCAGAACACATCGACGGCGTCGACGAGTCCTTCGTCTGCCAGCGCGGGCAGCATGCGTTCGCACACTTCGTCGATATAGGCGTCGGCGCGTCCCGCGAATTCGGGCGGCAACGCGTGCGCGCCAAGAAACGTCGTGCGCACCGTGACCGGATAGCGTTCGCCGAGGCGGCGCGCGACGCGCAGCATCTTGCGCTCGGACGCGAGATCGAGGCCATAGCCCGACTTGATCTCCACGGCCGTCACGCCTTCGGCGAGCAAGGGCTCCAGACGCGCAGCCGACTGCGCGAACAACGCGGCTTCGTCGGCGGCGCGCGTGGCCCGTACCGTCGATACGATCCCGCCGCCCTGGCGCGCGATTTCCTCGTAGCTCACGCCCGCCAGGCGCTGCGCGAATTCGTCGGCACGCTGGCCGCCGTAGACGAGGTGCGTATGGCAATCCACGAGACCGGGCGTGACCCAGGCGCCGCCCAGGTCTTCACGCGGCCATTCGGCGAACGAGGACGGCAGCTCGGCCGCCGCCCCCAGCCACGCGATCTTGCCGTCTTCCACGGCAATCGCGGCGTTTTCGACGGTTTGCCCCGGATCGCCCTGCGGGCACAGCTTGAGGTTCTGCCAGAGAGTGCGTTTCATTGCGTGTGCACGGCATCGTGCGATGCCGCGTCCGTGGTGTCGTGCTGCGGCGAGTGAGGCGTCTGAGACACGCCGAGCAGGTCCAGCGCGACGGCGAGCAACGCACCGGCGCCCTGCGTTTCGATCTGCAACGGGCGCAGCGCGTCGAGCATGTCGATGCGCAGCGTGTCGCCCGTTGCGAGGCGCACCTGGCGGCAGCCGTCGACGATCGCGACCTGCTCGCCCTGCGCGCAATAGAGCAGCAGCGTTTGCGCCTGCATGCTGCGGCGCCCGTTCTCGCGCCACACGTCCAGCGTGCCGCGCGCCGCATCGCGACGCACCATGAGATTGAAATCGCGCGTGGCGCCGTTCACGAGGCGGGCGTCGATGGCCGCTTCGCCCGCAAAGTGCGCCACGTCCAGCGGTTGCGTGAGCACATGCGTGCGGCCCGCTTCGTCGAGCAGCATGCCCGCGCCTTCGAGCAGCGCCAGCGTGCGGTCGATGCCCTCGAAGCGCGAGAACGGCCCGGCCTGCGCGACATCGGCCACGCTCACGCGCCACGCGAACGTGTCGAGCGATGCGCTCGCTTGCGAGCCCGTACGCGGCGTCACATGCGCTATGGCAATCTCGCGCGTGACGCCGCCGCCGTTCTTCCACGGCGACGCCACGAGCGCCGCCCCACGCAGCAGCGTGAGCTTCGCGTTCTGTACGTTGCTCATCGGCCGAGCATCGGCAGCTTGAGGCCCGCTTCGCGCGCGGTTTGCTGCGCAAGCTCGTAGCCCGCGTCCGCGTGGCGCATCACGCCCGT
>NZ_QEOB01000062.1:0-2271 GCF_003096875.1 Paraburkholderia unamae | reverse complement strand
TGTTCTGCAAACGGCCGGCAACGCTGGCGGTACGGCATCGTTCGACACGTCGAATATCTCGGGCGTGACGAACCTGACCGTCAAGTCGGCGGGTAACGGCGAAGACAACGTCAAGGCAGCCGCGACGACGAACATCAACGTTACGCACCTGAGCACGCAGGATGGTGGCTTGGACGCAGGCGTCGTTGTCGCAGGCGGCAACAACGTTACGGTGAACACCGCGGCTGGTTTCGTTGATGTCGGCAGCACGACCATTGCCAATGTCAATCCGACTGGCGCAGTCAACGTGACCGCGGCGAATACCGGCACGGTCAACGTGTTTGGCGGCACGACGGTTACTGTCAACGACGCAGGCCAGAACAGCACGGTGAACGTTGGCGTCAACGGCACTGCCGTTTCGCCGTCGGAGCCGACCGGCGCAGTCTCGGTCAATGCAACGGGTTCGGGCACCACGGTCAACGTGTTCGGCGGCACTGACGTGTCGGTCAGCACCGTTGGCGGTAACGCAGTGGACGCCGGTGGCGTCAATATCGGCGGTTTCGCAGCCAACACGGTCTACGCACCGACCGGCAATGTGACGGTGAACGTCAACGAAGCCAAGGCATACGCAAAAGACTACCTCACGGGCGTGACGTCGGGTTACCAGTCGAACGTAAACGTCCTGGGTGGCGCGAACGTCTCGGTGACGACGAACGCAGGCAACGTGACCATCGGCGGCACCGCTGTGGACGCAGCAGGCAAGCTCCTCGCTGGCGAAAACGCGACCGGCACGGTTACCGTGACGGAAACCAGCAACGTCAGCCGCGTGAACGTTTATGGCGGCACGGACGTGGCCGTCAACGCAGCAGGCGGTGCAGTGCACGTCGGCAATGTTGCAGGCACGGTAGTGGCGACCCCGAGCGGCGCTGTCACCATCAACAACACGGCTTCGGTTGCATACGACGGCATCGTCAACACCAACAACGGCTTCGTCGCCGTTGAAGGCGGCACGGACGTCAACGTCACGACCAACGCAGGCGGCGTGCGCGTCGGTTCGTCGAGCGGCACGGCAGGTGCGCAACCGACCGGCAGCGTCACGGTGACGGATACGACGGCGGGCTTCGTCGGCGTGTTTGGCGGTTCGGACGTGACGGTCAGCTCGGCTGGCGGCCTCGTTATCGTCGGTAACGACAGCGCAGGCGCAAGCACGAAGGGCGACGTTTCGGTTACGCAGTCGGCTGTCGAGACCGGCGGCCAGTACACGAACAACTCGGCTGTCAGCGTTGCTGGCGGCGACAACGTCACGGTCAACACGACTGGCGGCAACGTTACGGTTGGCACGGATGCGACCCCGACGACGGGCGCAGTGTCGATCACCGACACGTATGTCGGCTACAACGTCGACAACTTCACCGTTGTTGGCGGCACGACCGTGTCGATCACGACGACGGCAACGGACGGCGACATCGACGTCGGCAACGTGACGGCAGTCATCGACTCGGTCACGGGCGCGCTCAAGAACGCCAGCGACTACGCTTCGGGCAACGTCACGATCGTCAACGAATCGAAGGCAGGCACGTCGGCCGCCGGCGCCTCGAACGTCTACGGCACGGGCGACACGAGCGTCACGACCAACGGCGCAACGTCGGTCTCGATCACGGGCGGCGAAAGCGCGACCATCACCGACATCCAGACCCAACTGACGAACGGCGTTAGCACGCTCTCGAACGTCACGCTGGACCACGTCGAAGGCAATTCCACGATCACGTCGGATGCGCTCACGTCGCTGACGGTGCTCAATGGTATTTCGGGCTACGAATACACCATCGACAACACCACGAAGGGTCACGACCTCTCGCTGACGATCGGCGGCGACGCACCGGTGTTCGGCGTCGACACGATCATCGACACGACGGCTGGCGCGGTTACCCTGGCTGACAACGGTGTTGCATCGGGCCGCGTCGACCTGCAACTCGACACGGCAACGAGCGTCACGGTCAACACGACGGCTGCGGTCAACCTCACCGTCGATGCAGGCGCGAACCTGACCACGGTTACGCTGAACAACACCGCCGCTCTGAACCTGTCGGTCGACGGCGCAACGAGCCTCGCATCGATCGACGCGAGCGCGGCAACGGGTGGCGTGACTGTCGAAGTCGACCCGACCCTGACGAGCTTCAAGGGCGGCGCAGGCAATGACGTCGTCACGATCGATTCGAACAGCCTGCTCCACGCTGACGAAACGACGTACAGCACGATCTCGGGTGGCGCTGGCAACAACACGCTGGTGGC
>NZ_QEOB01000061.1:0-2277 GCF_003096875.1 Paraburkholderia unamae | reverse complement strand
TGTTCTGCAAACGGCCGGCAACGCTGGCGGTACGGCATCGTTCGACACGTCGAATATCTCGGGCGTGACGAACCTGACCGTCAAGTCGGCGGGTACGGGTCCGGATAACGTCAAGGCAGCAGCGACGACCGACATCAACGTTTCGCACCTCGCCACGTCGGGCAGCGTTCTGACGGCAGGCGGCAAGAATGTCACGGTGAACACCGCGGCTGGCAACGTCACGGTCGGTAGCGTCTCGACCGCCAATGTGAATCCGGTTGGCGCAGTGAATGTGACCGCTGCAAACAACGGCAACGTTACCGTTTTTGGCGGTACGACCGTTACCGTCAACGACGCAGGCCAGAACAGCACTATCCAGATCGGCACGAACGGTTCCGCAGTCTCCGCATCGGAGCCGACGGGCGCAGTGACGGTCAACGCTACCGGTACGGGTAGCACGGTCGACGTCTATGGCGGCACGGACGTTACAGTTACCTCCGCCGGTGGCAACTCCGACACTGACGGCGAAGTCCAGATTGGTGCCTTCGACGCTAACAATGTGGTTCACGCCCCGACCGGCAACGTAACGGTGACCGTGAACCAGGCTCAAGCCGAGCAGTTCAACTTCGCCACTGGTGACTACACGGGCAACTACGGTCAAGTTAACATCCTGGGCGGCGCGAACGTCTCGGTGACGACGAACGCGGGTAGCGTCTACGTCGGCAATTACGCCACGAACAATGGTTCATTGATTGCGGGCCAAAACCCGACCGGCACGGTCACCGTCACGGATACGGCCGGGGCGGAGAACGTTGAGGTCTACGGTGGCACGGATGTCAACGTCACGGCAGCGGGTGACTCGATCACGATCGGCAATGTTAGCGGCAGCAACGTTGCCACGCCGAGCGGCACGGTTACCGTGAACAACACGGCTTCGGTTGCCTTCAACGGCATCAACGACATCAACAACTTCAACGAAGCTGTGTCCGTCGTCGGCGGCACGAACGTCGACATCACGACGAACGCAGGTTCCGTGACCGTTGGCACGGCGGCTGGCACAGCAGGTTCGGAAGCAACCGGCACGATCAACGTGACGGATTCGTCCAGCGGCAACGTGAGCGTCTACGGCGGCACCGACGTGACGGTCAGCGCAGCAGGCGGCATGGTTATCGTCGGTAGCGATAACGCAGGCGCAAGCGCCACGGGCGACGTGTCGGTCACGCAATCGGCTGTCGAGACCGGCGGCCAGTTCGCGAGCCGCTCGGCGGTCAACGTTGTTGGCGGCGACAATGTCACGGTGAACACGACTGGTGGCAACGTCTCGGTAGGCTCGGCTGCCGCCCCGACGACGGGTGCAGTTGTGATCAACGACACGTTCGTTGGCCCGAACGTCGATGGTTTTACTGTCGTTGGCGGCACGACCGTTTCGATCAATACCACCGCCACCTCGGGCAGCATCAATGTCGGCAACGTGACGGCAGACATCGATTCGGTCACGGGCGCGCTCAAGAACGCCAGCGACTACGCTTCGGGCAACGTGACGATCGTCAACGAGTCGAAGGCAGGTACGTCGGCAGCTGGCGCATCGAATCTGTACGGCACGGGTAGCGTCAATGTCGGTACCGATGGTGCAACCTCGGTGTCGATCACGGGTGGCACGAACGCAGTCATCACCGACATCCAGACCGAGCTGTCGAAGGGTGTGAGCACGCTGTCGAACGTCTCTCTCGATCACGTCGAGGGTAACGTCAGCATCAATTCGGACGCTCTCACTTCGCTGACTGTGCTCAACGGTTCGATCGGTGGTGCGGTATACACTGTGAACAACGCCACGGCAGGCCACGATCTGGCGCTGACGCTTGGCGGCGACGCAGTCAACTCTTCCTTGTTCCTCTTTGATACGGTTGCCGACGCAACGGCTGGCGCCGTGACGGTTGCCGACAACGGTGTGGCATCGGGAGCGGTTCTGCTCGACGTTACCGCAGCAAAGAGCATCACCGTCAACACGACGGCGGCACTGACGCTTGGCGTCGACGCGGGCAGCGACCTGACGAGTGTCACGCTCAACAACAGCGCAGCGCTGAACCTGACCTACTCTCCGGGCGCAACGAACCTGGCGTCGATCAATGCGAGCGCGGCAACGGGGGCAGTCACTGTTGCAATCGATTCGACCGTGACGAGCTTCACGGGCGGCGCGGGTAACGACGTCGTCACGATCGATTCGAACAGCCTGCTCCACGCTGACGAAACGACGTACAGCACGATCTCGGGTGGCGCTGGCAACAACACGCTGGTGGC
>NZ_QEOB01000060.1:2453-3599 GCF_003096875.1 Paraburkholderia unamae | reverse complement strand
GCGCGCACCTTCGGATCGTCGAGCATCTGCTTGGCCTCGCCTTCCATCGTCACGAGACCCGAGTCCATCACGTAGCCGCGATTCGCCGCCTGCAACGCGAGACGCGCGTTCTGCTCCACCAGCAGCACCGTGATGCCTTCCGACGAGATTGTGCGCACCACTTCGAAGATCTTCTCGACCATGATCGGCGAAAGACCCATCGACGGCTCATCGAGCAGCAAAAGCTTCGGCTTGCTGATGATCGCGCGCGCCATGGCCAGCATCTGCTGCTCGCCGCCCGAGAGCGTGCCCGCGAGCTGTGTGGCGCGCTCCTTCAGGCGCGGGAAGAAGCCGAACATGCGCTCGACATCCTTCTGGATGCCGTCGTTGTCGCTGCGCAGGTACGCGCCCATCTGCATGTTTTCGAGAATCGACATGCGCGCGAAGATGCCGCGGCCTTCCGGCACCATCGCGAGGCCGCGCTTGAGCAGCTCGTACGCCGGCACGCCCTTGATCGACTGGCCCATGTACTCGATGTCGCCCGCCGAGTAAGGCTTCAGCCCCGTGATGGCCTTCATCGTCGTGGTCTTGCCCGCGCCGTTCGCGCCGATCAGCGTGACCAGTTCGCCCTGGCGGACTTCCATGTCCACGCCCTTGACCGCCTGGATCCCGCCGTAGTTGACCTGAAGACCCTTGATTTTCAGAACCGATGTCGACATCAGTGAACCCCCGCACCCAGATACGCCTCGATCACCTTCGGGTCCTTCTGCACGTCATGCGGCAGACCCTCTGCGATCACCTTGCCATAGTCGAGCACTGTCATCCGGTTGCACAGGCCCATCACCAGTTTCACGTCGTGCTCGATCAGCAGGATGGTCTTGCCATCGGCGCGGATCTTGTCGAGCAGGCGCGTGAGTTCGACCTTCTCGGTCGCGTTCATGCCCGCCGCCGGCTCGTCGAGCGCGAGCAGCTTCGGGTCGGTCGCGAGCGCGCGCGCAATTTCCAGACGGCGCTGGTGGCCGTATGAAAGATTGCGCGACGTGTAGTCCGCGTACTGCGCGATGCCCACGTATTCGAGCAGTTCGAGCGCGCGCTCCTTGATCTCGCGCTCTTCCTGACGCTCCGAAGGCGTCTGGAACACGGCGCCGAGCAGACCGTGCTTCGTGC
>NZ_QEOB01000060.1:0-2254 GCF_003096875.1 Paraburkholderia unamae | reverse complement strand
GCCGTTCGGGCCGATCAGGCCGTAAATCGTGCCTTCCTCGATTTGCAGGCCGACATCGGACAGCGCCTGAAGGCCGCCGAAGCGTTTGTTCACGCCCTTCACGGACAGGCGGATAGGTTTGTTGCTCATCTTCTGTTCTCCCCCTTAGGCGCGAATCGGCTTCTTGCTGGCGCGCTTGGCAATCTTCGCGATCTTGTCTTCGTGCTTCGCCGCGGGCCACAGGCCTTCCGAGCGATACAGCATGATCACGACCATGGCGAGGCCGTAGAGCAACTGGCGAATGACTTCCGTATCGACGATTTCATGGCCGAACAGCGCATGCTGGAGCGGGCCCATCGTCGAGCGCAGGAACTCGGGGAAAATGGCGAGCAGCACGGCGCCGAGAATCACGCCCGGAATGTGGCCCATGCCGCCCAGCACCACGCAGGCGAGCACGACGACCGATTCCCAGAACGTGAACGATTCCGGCGACACGAAGCCCTGGAACGCACCGAACATCGCACCCGAAAGACCGCCGAACGACGCGCCCATCGCGAACGCGAGCAGCTTGACGTTACGGGTGTTGATGCCCATGGCCTTGGCGGCGATTTCGTCTTCGCGGATTGCGGCCCATGCACGGCCGATACGCGAGTGCTGCAAGCGCGTGCAGACCCAGATCACGAGCAGCGCGCAGATCACGAACACGTAGTAATACATGTAGACCGACGTGAACGTGAAGCCGAACACCTCGTGCGGCTGCGCGAGATTGAAGCCCGCGACATGCAGCGGCGCGACGCCGGTGATGCCCTGCGGCCCGTTGGTGATGTTCACCGGGCGGTCGAGGTTGTTCATGAAGATACGAACGATTTCCCCGAAGCCCAGCGTCACGATCGCGAGGTAGTCACCGCGCAGACGCAGTGTCGGCGCGCCGAGCAGGATACCGGCGAGCGCCGCGAGCGCCATCGCGCACGGCACCACGATCCAGTACGGCGTATGCAGGCCGCCCGGGAACATGCTGGCGATCCACGCGAACTGCGTGGTGAGGTGCGGCGAAGTCAGCAGCGCGGCCGTGTAGGCGCCCACCGCGTAGAACGCGATATAGCCCAGGTCCAGCAGGCCGGCGAAGCCCACCACCACGTTCAGGCCCAGCGCGAGCATCACGTACAGCATCGCGAAGTCGAGCACGCGCACCCAGTAGTTGCCGCCCGCGGCGCCGACCACGAAAGGCAGCGCGGCCACGACGATCGCGGTCACGACGCCAACCGCGAGGGTCTTCGTCGTGTTCTTTTCGGGGATGAGCGTCGTCGACGGCTCGATCGGTTGAATTGAAGTCATGTTGTGCTACTCCCTCTTATGCGCGGTCCGCGACACGTTCGCCCAGCAGCCCCGACGGACGGAACACGAGCACGACGATCAGCACGATGAATGCGAAGACGTCCTGATAGTTACTGCCGAACACCCCGCCGGTGAGGTTGCCGATATAGCCCGCGCCGAGCTGCTCGATCAGACCGAGCACCACGCCGCCGACCATCGCGCCGCCGAGGTTGCCGATACCGCCCAGCACCGCCGCGGTGAACGCCTTCATGCCGGGGATGAAACCCATGTAGAAGTGCGCGTTGCCGTATTCCGAAGCGATCATCACGCCGGCGAGCGCGGCGAGCGCGGAGCCGATCATGAAGGTGGCCGAGATCACGAAGTTCGGGTTCACGCCCATCAGGCTCGCGTTGGCCGGGTTTTCGGCGATGGCGCGCATCGCGCGGCCGAGCTTCGTGCGGTGCACGAGGAGCAGGAGGCCCGCCATCACGAGGAACGCGACGACGATGATGACGATTTCCGTCGGCGAGATCACGGCGCCCACGCCGGTATCACTCGGCTTGATGACGTTGATCGGATCGGTCGAGATGAGCTGCGGGAACGCGAGCGGATTGCGGCCCCAGATGATCATCGCGAGCGTCTGAAGCAGGATCGACACGCCGATCGCGGTGATCAGCGGCGCGAGACGCGGCGCGCGGCGCAGCGGCCGGTACGCGACTCTTTCGATCGTGTACCCGACGAACGAGCAAACGACCGCCGCCACCACAAGCGCAATGCACAGCGTGGGGATGTTCCCGAGACCAGGGAAATGATTCTGGATCACGTTGATCGCGGAGAGCGCGACCATGGCGCCCACCATGAGCACGTCGCCGTGCGCGAAGTTGATGATGCCCAGAATCCCGTACACCATGGTGTAGCCCAGTGCAATGATGGCGTAGATGCTGCCAAGCACCAGCCCATT
>NZ_QEOB01000059.1:0-3603 GCF_003096875.1 Paraburkholderia unamae | reverse complement strand
TGTTCCTCCGGCATGTCCAGCGCCGTGGTGAGCGTCAGGTCGTACTGGCAGACAGTCGAGAGCCGTTCCTCGCCCGTGATGGCGCTGAGCACGAACATGTCCTCGCCATCTTCCTGCACGGGCAGAGCCGGTCCCGTGACCCGGATGGTGCGTTTCTGCCCTTTCGGCCACCAGCGCCCGAAAATCTGCTCGTTGGTCAGCATGCCGGGCAACCTCCCGGCTGGCGGACGTGACAACGGCGTGTAGCAACAGGCGGGCAGTGCATGAAGCGGGTTCCTCTCTCTGGCTCGTGATGGCGATGTGAGGCATGGACGCGATGTCCCATCAGGCGTGTGTCTGATCTGCCACTATTCACATTCCGTGATGAGCCACCAATCAGAGAAGTCCGAAACCCATGCGGCGCGTCAGGGGCGCATGCACGAAATTTGACAGGCCTTGACGTTCAACGGGTACGCCGACACCAGAGCGCGCTGAACAGTCGCTGCTCGACACGTGGCTGAATCGATAATGTCGGGGATATGCCCGATGCGTGCAGTGGACCAGGTGCAAACCCATCCGCGCCGCAGGTTTTGCACCCCGGAGGATGGCTAGGGAACAGGGTGCAAAGTGCAAAGGCCTTTCAGTCCTCGCGGCTAGGAAAAGGACGTGGTGCGCAAGTACCCGTGATTTTTGCGGGGCGGGAAGTACCTTGACCCCAGCGAGGTAGCAGGAATGCATCCCACGGCCATGGCGCATCATGATAGCAAACGCGATTACCAGAACAAATGCGATCGGTCGACGAATTAAAATAACCATCTCGATAGTGGATTTTCAGGGGGCGCTCGCATGAGGCAGAACGCTTTCCCTTTTAATGCGCGAACGAAAATTGATTGCAATAACCGATTAGCGAACCCTCGCCAACTCGGCTTAGCGCAGGTTCTAGCAGGGTCATGCATGTGCGATATCTTCTGTGCGCTCTGCAAGCATCAATTGATATTTCTGTTCTATCATAGATATCACAGCATGCTGGATCGCTAGACTGATTTGCTTCTTGGTATCTGCGTTAGGCGGTTCATCATATGTCCATCTTGAACATTCAAACGCCAATTCCGAATCGTTCTGAACTGATCTACCGCTTCCGCTAAATTATAGGCTAATACGGCATTCGCCGGTGTTTGTGCCAACCGCAAATGGGAATATTGCGTCCATTCGCTGGATATGATAGTGCTTGTAATATTTCTCATCATTAATCAGGAAAGTGTCGTTTAGGCGTTCTCTATCCGCATTAAATCTCCGAACGGTATGTTTCATCCACAGGCTGCGTGGATCGTGTGGGCTTCCACCCACCCACGCACGCTCGGCTTCGCGCGTGATGATGGTGCGGTGGCCGAGGCGCAATTCAGCAGGACCGATGCCCTTCGCCTTCAGTGCGTAGTAGTGGGGATTGGAGATGCCGTAGTAGTCGCAGAGCTGCTTTACGGACTTCGGGCGCAGCGTGTCCATGCAGACCTCCCTTGAGTGATTAAGCCCATGAGGGGCCGCCACTTACAAGGTTGGTGCAGAGCAAAACCACATGCAACGCGGTATCGGGAACAGCGGCGCTATTCCCACGCCGGTCCAGGAATAGCGGCGCTAATACGAGTCGGGGTGATTGATTAAGTCGTTGAACCAGTCAGTGACCGTGCGGCGATCCGAGTTGAGTTCGTGTGCCACATACCGCTCGCACTCGTCGCGCTTCTCCGGCGTCATCGACGTGCCGCACCACACCTGAAATGTGGCGAGCGCTACCACGCGCTTCTTCTGCTTGCTCGCGTTGTCTCTATTGGCCGTGCTCTCGGCCAACGATTTCGCTGCCAGCGCTGCTACGCCAAGGCTGCCTGTCATGTCGCCGGGTAGGAGGTGAGGGCTGCGCATGCCCTCGAGGATCGCGGTCAGTTCGGCGGCAGGGTCGGGGTCTAACTTCTGTGCCCGTTCGATCTGCCGTTGCAACAGATCGAACCACTCGAGCATCGTCAACGCGCGCACATGCAATTGAGCGCGCAGTCTGGCCGGGTCGAAGGCGTCGTAGTGAGTGGCCATGACTGGCCCCTCCCGTAATACAGGAAGCACCCATATTAACTGATGCAGACTGGAAGATATCCACCCAGCGAACGAGAAAGCCCCATGGGGGCTTCGTTGTGCTGCATCGGGAGCGTCAGGCCGCCTGAGCGCTGTCGTCGCCAGTCTCAGGCGTGCGTGGCCGGTCAAGCACCGAGAGCGCTTCGGCGAGTTTGCCTTCACGCGCGCGCAGATAGCGCTGCGTCATGCGGCTGTCCTTGTGGCCGAGAATCTTCTGTACGTGATAGACCGCCACGCCCTCGTTGATCATGCGTGTGGCCGTGTGATGCCGTGTATCCATGAATCTGAAATTAATGACCTTCGCCTCGCACTTGACCTTCTGCCAGTCGCGTACCTCGCGCAGCGGCTCGCCGATCTCGTTCGTGAACACGCGTGCGAACTTCACCTGACGCCGCCACGCCATCAGCGTCTCGCAGGCTTCGCGGTTCATCGGAATGACGCGACGCTTCTTCACCTTGCTCGTTTGCGGCTCGACCGTGATTGTGCGCGCCTTGAAGTCCACAGACGTCCATTCGAGCCGCAACAGTTCCGAGCGGCGCAGCCCGGTATTGATGGCGACGAGGATCGACGGCTTCAAATGGTCGGTGAAAACATGATGCTCGCCGGGCACCCCGGCAAGCTTGCGGCTGTCATGACGCGCCGCCGCTTCTTCGCGAATACGCGCTTCGCGCGCATCGAGCGCAGCACGCAGCCGCTGTTCCTCAGCCGCTGTCAGTTCCCGGCCATGCCCGGCATCTGCCTCGGGGTCAGTCTTGCAGCGCAGTCACGCGCATGGATTGCTTATGATGATCTCGTGCTCGACGGCGTGGGAGAACAGGCCGCCAATCGAGCCGAGCGTGCGGTTGATACCCGTGGGTTTGTGACCGGCCGCGACGCGCTGCTCGATCCACTTCTTCATCATGGGTCGCGTTACTTCATCGAGCCGCTTCGGCAGCAGGTCAGCGAAGTCGCGCCGGATGTTCTTCAGGTTCTGTTCGGGCGTCTCGCTTTTCGTCGTGCCACGCCAGTACGTCGCATAGTCGCCGTCGAGATAGCCGCCCACGGTCGGCATCGCGCAGCGCTTCGCATCCGCCACGCGCCGCTCATGCTTCGCGCCGCGCGTGGGCATCGTGTCGGCCCTATGGTCGGTGCGGCCGATGAAGGCCTTCGCCGCTGCACGCGCTTCCTCGACGGTCATCGCGGGCCAGCGACCGACGCTCCTCTTCCGCTGGCCTTCGGGTGCGCTCCAGCGGTACACAAACGACACTGAGCCGTCGGGCCGCATGTGCAGCCCGAAGCCGGATAGCGTGTCGTCGTACACGTCACGCAATTTGGGCACATCGCAGCGGGCCAGCGCCGCCATGCGCTCGCCTTCGAGCCGCCGGATCAGTTCGCGGTTGATACGTTCCTTCGCCATTTTTTGTCCTCAAGTGGCCGAGGCCGTGTAAAAACGCGCAGAACGGCCCACCGGTGATGCCCGGTTGGGAGCGCAGTTGAGTTAGGCCGAGACGCAGGCAGGTGGCGTGA
>NZ_QEOB01000058.1:0-4573 GCF_003096875.1 Paraburkholderia unamae | reverse complement strand
CCGAGATCAAGGTGCCGTTCAAGCATCCGCGCAACCGTCTCGACCCGGTCTTCCGCAAGCTCGTGGACGACATCTACGCGAAGATGACCGCGCGCCAGACCGACGAAACCACCAAGAAGGGGCTGGAGCTCGGCAGCTGGCTGCCGCGCGTGTCCACCAACCTGATGGCCGGTCTGATCGAAACGCTCGCTGCCGCACCGTATCACGGCCGCGCCGACATGCCGGAAATCGCGCGCTCGCTGCACCTGGAGGTCGACGATCTGTTCCCGATCGCGGAAGTGTTGCAAAACCTCGGTTTCGCCGACGTGCGCGAAGGCGACGTGCTGCTCACGCCGCCCGCGCGCGTGTTCGCGGAATTCGGCACGCAGGAGCGCAAGATGATGTTCGCCGAGCATCTGCTGCGCCACGTGCCGCTCGCGGCGCGGATCAAGAAGGTGCTCAACGAGCGGCCCGGCCATCGTGCGCCGCGTGTGCGTTTCGAGCAGGAGCTGGAGGACTTCCTGTCCGACGGCGCGGCTGAAGAAACACTCGATACCGTGATCGACTGGGGCCGTTACGGCGAGATTTTCTCGTACAACGACCAGTCGGAAATCTTCAGTCTCGAAGACGTGGAGTCCTGAGCAAGACGGGGTTCGCCCCGTGCGCTCATGAAAAAGCGGTCGCCGGGCGGGTTGCCCCGGCGACCGCTTTTCGTTTGCGGACAAGTCACGCTAAAGCCACGCTATTGCAGCGTGCCCCAGCGCGCCACGGCCGGCTCGGCCGTCGCCCACTTCCAGCCCGACGAGTCCTGGCACGCGCTCGCCGTGAACCACTGCTCGGGCGAGTCGGCCTTGTCGCCGTCCTGCACCGAGAACACGAACTCCTTGCACAGCGCGAGCGGGGTGGCGAACGCGCGCGTCACGCGCACCTGGCCATGGCCGTTTTCCACGGGCAACTGGTGCTTGATGCGCCAGAGGTCGAAGCCGCCCACCGGCAGGCGGCCGGCGGTCTCGGCGATCAACTCCTGCTGGTCCGCGTGCATGCTCTTCATGAAGCGGCCGACGGCTGCGTCGGTGGCGGCCTGCACGGCGATACCCACGCCCACGCCCACCGCCGGATTGGCCGTGACAATGCCGGTGGCCGCCGCGGCGGCGGCGCCGCTGGCCGCGCCGATCGACATGCAGCCGCTCGTCGTGAGCGTCGCGCCCAGGCAGAGCGCGGCTAGCGCGATCAGCCTGGCTGCGCGAGGCGTGGACCGAGGCGACTGCGGCAAGCGAGTGGAAAGCGCGCCGCTCATTGCAGCGCGCCCCAGCGCGCGGTGGCGGGTTCGGCCGAGGCCCACTTCCACGCGTCGCCGTCGCGGCACACGGAGGCGACGTAGAACGCGCTCGACGCGGCCTTGTCCTTGGTGGCGTCCTGATCGACGGAGAACACGATCTCCTTGCAGTCGAGCGCGCCGCTGCTGATCGTGCGGCTGACCGTGACGCGGCCGTGCTCGTCGTCCTCGATCGGGAACGAGTGCGTGATCGACCAGGGTGCGACCGCGCCGACGTCGAGCGGGCCGGCCGCCTGCGCGATGCTGTTCTGGGTGTTGGTGTGGACGACGCGCTCCGAGTACTGCACGCCGGCTTTCGCGGCGGCCACGGCGCCAAGGCCGATGCCGGTCGCCACGGCGGCGTTGCTCGTGACCTTCGAGGCGATGGCCGCGCCGGCAATGCCCGCGCCCGTTTGTGCGCCTTCGGAGTAGAGCGAGCTGCACGCCGAGCACGCGAGACTCGCCGCGGCGGCGAGCAGCGTGAGCGACGCGGCGCGTTTCCAGCGTGCGCCGGTGCGCTCGCGTTCGAGAGGCGGCGCGACGGCGATCGTTTCTACGACCGCCAGAGCCGGCGACGGCGCAACGCGCGCCCGAGCACTTCTTTCTTGCATGTTCTTTCCCTGCCGCGTGCCGGATGGTGTTGCGTTGCGCGCCCATCCGGCAGGTTTGCGTACTTTACGTGCTGCGGATTGTGCAGCATGACATTGTTAGCGGGCATAGGGAAAGTGCAAGAAATTGCAAAAGCCCGTGCGCGGCGTGCCGATCTCTGATCGACGATGGGTCGTTTGTGCTTCTTGTGACGATCTGCGCCGCGCCCCGGATTGCTTGCGCGCGCAACGACAATGCGCCGCTGCGTGCGGTGCGTGCGCGATCAGGCTTCGCGCGTGTTGGGCGTATCCGGGGCGTCCGACGTCTCGGAGGTCTGCGGGTCGGCGGCAGTCTCGCCGTCGCCTTCGTCGGCGCCGTAGCTGCCGAGACGGTTGTAGAGCGTCTTGAGGCTCACGCCGAGCGTGCGCGCCGCGAGCCGCTTGTCGCCGCCGCAATATTTGAGCGTGCCGAGAATGATCTGCTTTTGCGCGTCGGCGAGCGGCGTGCCGATCCACACGCTCATCGCATCGCCCTGGGTGACGGGCTTCTTCACGCGCGGCACGAGTTGAGGATGCGCGATCTCCACGATCTTTTCCGCGAGGATGAACGCGCGATAGACCGCGTTTTTCAGCTCGCGCACATTGCCGGGCCACGACCAGTTGCGCACCGTTTCGAGCGCGCGCTTGCTGAAGGTCTTTTGCGCGCCTTCCTGCTCGTTGAGCTCGGTGAGAAAGTGCTGGGCAAGCAACTCGCGGTCGCGCTCGCGCTCGCGCAGCGGCGGCGCGCGTAGCGGAAACACGGCGAGCCGGTACATCAGGTCCTCGCGCAGGCAGTTGTCCTTCACGGCGGCGAGGGGGTCGCGGTTGGTCGCGGCGATGATGCGCACGTCGCCTTGAATCGCCTCGTTGCCGCCCACGGGAAAATACTCGCCGGTTTCGAGCGCGCGCAGCAGTTTCACCTGATGCAGCAGCGACATCTCGGTGATTTCGTCGAGAAACAGCGTGCCGCCGCGCGCGTGCTCGAAGTGACCGTCGCGCGCCTGCACGGCGCCCGTGAAGCTGCCTTTTTCGTGACCGAAGAGTTCGGCCTCGATCAGCTCGTCGGGAATCGCGCCGCAGTTCACCGCGATGAACGGACCCCCGCTGCGCTCGCTTTGCGCGTGGATCGTACGGGCGATCAGCTCCTTGCCCGTGCCCGATTCGCCGACGATTAGCGCGGTGGCGTCGGTCACGGCCACGCGGCCGATCTGCGCATAAAGGTCCAGCATGACCGCCGACGAGCCGTACAGCAGGCCGTACGACTGCAATCCCGCGACGCGCGCATCGGCGTCCTGGGCGGTACTTCCGGTACTTCGTTTGGCGGCGGGCGAGCCCGGCTCGATTGACGCCATAGGGATGTTCGTCCTGCAAGGTAGTGCGGGCGTTCGCTTTCAGCGCGCATCTGCGTGTTGCTGTGCGCATCTGCGCGTGGCTGCGAACCGGCCCTGCGATCCGGGGCTGGCCGTCCAGGACAGGTGCGGAACTTGCCGCTCCGACGGCCGCGAGGTTTCCATCTCGTAAACATTTAACCACTGCCGCGCATCAGTGGGCAATGGACCTGCCCAGGGCCCGCAGGCCGTAAATGCCGCTGGCGGTAGCCGACGGGGCGCTGCTGCGCCGGTTTCGACGCCACGATTCTGCCTTGATTCCGGCTGCTTTGCTGCTCACGGGGCCGCATGCGCGCCAGCCGGTGGCACGCATCCTGCTGCGGAACTTGCAGCCGCGCGCACCGTCATCACCATCAGAGGCGGCGCATCGGCCACGCCCTCGGGCGATGCCATTCGCGACTTCCGTCCATCACGAGGCCTGTCTGGGAGAGAGCGAGATGTCGAAGAACAGCAACGGTTGGGTAGGAACCCTGGTGACCGTCGGCGCGCTGGGCGCGATGGCGGGCATGCTGGCCTGGCGTTTTTCGCAGCGTCACCGCATGCAGCGGCAATCCTTCTATCGCGACCTGAGCCGCTGGGAGGGCGAGGGCGGCTCGCTCGCCGAGACCAACGGCAACGGCGTGGGCGCCGAAATGGCCATGGCCGGCGGCGCGGCGGTGCGCGAGCACGAGGATACGGCCGGGCGCGGCATCAAGCGCGCCGCGATGAACGGCGTGAACGGTACGAACGGTGCAAGCGATGCCAACGGCGCGCCGTGGCCGTTTCCGCATGGCTAGGCGAGGGCGGGCGCGCCCCGGCGAGAGCCGTGCCCGCTCATCTCGAATAAGTCTATAATAGTCATATCAACAACAATCGAGGTTCGGGCAGCACGCGGCGCGCGTGATTGTTGCGCGCACGTAGCAGAACCGCACGTATCGAAGGAATCGCCGTCTTCGGCGTGCGTCCGACCGTTTCGTACTCCATGGCAGCGCAACATCCTGCGCCGCGACCTCCGCGACGCCGGGCAATCGTGTCCGGCGACGAAGCGGCGGGCGCGGCGCGATCGCTTTGGAGCCATTCACCTATCAGGGCTGACGAGACGCGATGCCACATGTTTTGATTGTCGATGACGACGCGCAGACCCGCGAGGCGCTAGCGGCCGTGGTGAGCGAAGACGGGCTGACCACCGCGCAGGCGGGTGACCTGCGCGAGGCGCGCATCCAGCTCGTGCGGCAAATGCCGGACGTGGTCTTCACCGACCTGAAGCTGCCCGACGGCAGCGGCAC
>NZ_QEOB01000057.1:0-4846 GCF_003096875.1 Paraburkholderia unamae | reverse complement strand
GAAGTCGGGAGTAGCGAAAGTATCAAGAGTCTCACACTAAAGTAAGTCAGGTTTTTGAATTTATTCAGAACCTGTCAGCTTTGAGTGAGCGACTGGTTTCTAACGAAACCAAAAACAGTAACAGGAATTAAACTGAAGAGTTTGATCCTGGCTCAGATTGAACGCTGGCGGCATGCCTTACACATGCAAGTCGAACGGCAGCACGGGTGCTTGCACCTGGTGGCGAGTGGCGAACGGGTGAGTAATACATCGGAACATGTCCAGTAGTGGGGGATAGCCCGGCGAAAGCCGGATTAATACCGCATACGATCTTTGGATGAAAGCGGGGGACCTTCGGGCCTCGCGCTATTGGGGTGGCCGATGGCGGATTAGCTAGTTGGTGGGGTAAAGGCTCACCAAGGCGACGATCCGTAGCTGGTCTGAGAGGACGACCAGCCACACTGGGACTGAGACACGGCCCAGACTCCTACGGGAGGCAGCAGTGGGGAATTTTGGACAATGGGCGAAAGCCTGATCCAGCAATGCCGCGTGTGTGAAGAAGGCCTTCGGGTTGTAAAGCACTTTTGTCCGGAAAGAAATCCTTTGGGCTAATACCCTAGGGGGATGACGGTACCGGAAGAATAAGCACCGGCTAACTACGTGCCAGCAGCCGCGGTAATACGTAGGGTGCAAGCGTTAATCGGAATTACTGGGCGTAAAGCGTGCGCAGGCGGTGATGCAAGACCGATGTGAAATCCCCGGGCTCAACCTGGGAACTGCATTGGTGACTGCATCGCTAGAGTATGGCAGAGGGGGGTAGAATTCCACGTGTAGCAGTGAAATGCGTAGAGATGTGGAGGAATACCGATGGCGAAGGCAGCCCCCTGGGTCAATACTGACGCTCATGCACGAAAGCGTGGGGAGCAAACAGGATTAGATACCCTGGTAGTCCACGCCCTAAACGATGTCAACTGGTTGTCGGGTCTTCATTGACTTGGTAACGTAGCTAACGCGTGAAGTTGACCGCCTGGGGAGTACGGTCGCAAGATTAAAACTCAAAGGAATTGACGGGGACCCGCACAAGCGGTGGATGATGTGGATTAATTCGATGCAACGCGAAAAACCTTACCTACCCTTGACATGTATGGAATCCTGCTGAGAGGTGGGAGTGCCCGAAAGGGAGCCATAACACAGGTGCTGCATGGCTGTCGTCAGCTCGTGTCGTGAGATGTTGGGTTAAGTCCCGCAACGAGCGCAACCCTTGTCCCTAGTTGCTACGCAAGAGCACTCCAGGGAGACTGCCGGTGACAAACCGGAGGAAGGTGGGGATGACGTCAAGTCCTCATGGCCCTTATGGGTAGGGCTTCACACGTCATACAATGGTCGGAACAGAGGGTTGCCAAGCCGCGAGGTGGAGCCAATCCCAGAAAACCGATCGTAGTCCGGATCGCAGTCTGCAACTCGACTGCGTGAAGCTGGAATCGCTAGTAATCGCGGATCAGCATGCCGCGGTGAATACGTTCCCGGGTCTTGTACACACCGCCCGTCACACCATGGGAGTGGGTTTTGCCAGAAGTGGCTAGTCTAACCGCAAGGAGGACGGTCACCACGGCAGGATTCATGACTGGGGTGAAGTCGTAACAAGGTAGCCGTATCGGAAGGTGCGGCTGGATCACCTCCTTTCTCGAGCTCATCGCTCACTGCGTTAAAGCGCTCACACTTGTCGGCTGTTTCGAATAGCGATACGAAAATCGTATCGCCTGTCGTTCTTTAACAATCAGGAAGAAGTAGTAAAGAGATTCATCCGAAACACACTTAGAGATGGGTGTGGAGTAAGTGAATCAGGGTTGTGATTGTATCAATGTATTTTTAAGTGATCGAAAGATTGCCTTGAAATACGGCGCAACACGAATACTCAACCTGTAACGAGTGGATTCACCGTGAGCGATCACGACTGAGACACACCCGTTATAGGGTCAAGCGAACAAGTGCATGTGGTGGATGCCTTGGCGATCACAGGCGATGAAGGACGCGGTAGCCTGCGAAAAGCGGTGGGGAGCTGGCAAACAAGCTTTGATCCACCGATATCCGAATGGGGAAACCCACTCCGTATGGAGTATCCATGACTGAATACATAGGTCATGCGAAGCGAACGCGGCGAACTGAAACATCTAAGTAGCCGCAGGAAAAGAAATCAACCGAGATTCCCAAAGTAGTGGCGAGCGAAATGGGATCAGCCTGTACTCTTTATCTGTACCGTTAATCGAACGCTCTGGAAAGTGCGGCCATAGCAGGTGATAGCCCTGTAGATGAAAACGGAATGGAAGAACTAGGTGTACGACAAGTAGGGCGGGACACGTGAAATCCTGTCTGAAGATGGGGGGACCATCCTCCAAGGCTAAATACTCGTGATCGACCGATAGTGAACCAGTACCGTGAGGGAAAGGCGAAAAGAACCCCGGGAGGGGAGTGAAATAGATCCTGAAACCGCATGCATACAAACAGTCGGAGCCTCGCAAGGGGTGACGGCGTACCTTTTGTATAATGGGTCAGCGACTTACATTCAGTGGCAAGCTTAACCGAATAGGGCAGGCGTAGCGAAAGCGAGTCCGAACAGGGCGTTCAGTCGCTGGGTGTAGACCCGAAACCAGGTGATCTATCCATGGCCAGGTTGAAGGCACGGTAACACGTGCTGGAGGACCGAACCCACTAACGTTGAAAAGTTAGGGGATGAGCTGTGGATAGGGGTGAAAGGCTAAACAAACCTGGAAATAGCTGGTTCTCTCCGAAAACTATTTAGGTAGTGCCTCGTGTATCACCTTCGGGGGTAGAGCACTGTCATGGTTGATGGGTCCATTGCGGATTACGTCGCCATAGCAAACTCCGAATACCGAAGAGTGCAATCACGGGAGACAGACATCGGGTGCTAACGTCCGGTGTCAAGAGGGAAACAACCCAGACCGCCAGCTAAGGTCCCCAAATATGACTAAGTGGGAAACGAAGTGGGAAGGCTAAAACAGTCAGGAGGTTGGCTTAGAAGCAGCCACCCTTTAAAGAAAGCGTAATAGCTCACTGATCGAGTCGTCCTGCGCGGAAGATGTAACGGGGCTAAGTCATATACCGAAGCTGCGGATGCGAGCTTTGCTCGCATGGTAGGAGAGCGTTCCGTAAGCCTGCGAAGGTGCGTTGAAAAGCGTGCTGGAGGTATCGGAAGTGCGAATGCTGACATGAGTAGCGATAAAGGGGGTGAAAGGCCCCCTCGCCGTAAGCCCAAGGTTTCCTACGCAACGTTCATCGGCGTAGGGTGAGTCGGCCCCTAAGGCGAGGCAGAAATGCGTAGCTGATGGGAAGCAGGTCAATATTCCTGCACCATTGTTGAATGCGATGGGGGGACGGATCGCGGAAGGTTGTCCGGGTGTTGGAAGTCCCGGTCCTTGCATTGGAGAAGGCGCTTTGGCAAATCCGGGCGCGGAATTCAAGGGTGTGAGGCCATTCACTTAGGTGAAGAAGCAACTGGAAGTGGTTCCAAGAAAAGCCTCTAAGCTTCAGTTCAACAGTGACCGTACCGCAAACCGACACAGGTGGGCGAGATGAGTATTCTAAGGCGCTTGAGAGAACTCGGGAGAAGGAACTCGGCAAATTGGTACCGTAACTTCGGGATAAGGTACGCCCTTGTAGCTTGACTGGCTTGCGCCAGAAGGGTGAAGGGGTTGCAATAAACTGGTGGCTGCGACTGTTTAATAAAAACACAGCACTCTGCAAACACGAAAGTGGACGTATAGGGTGTGACGCCTGCCCGGTGCCGGAAGATTAAATGATGGGGTGCAAGCTCTTGATTGAAGTCCCGGTAAACGGCGGCCGTAACTATAACGGTCCTAAGGTAGCGAAATTCCTTGTCGGGTAAGTTCCGACCTGCACGAATGGCGTAACGATGGCCACACTGTCTCCTCCCGAGACTCAGCGAAGTTGAAGTGTTTGTGATGATGCAATCTCCCCGCGGCTAGACGGAAAGACCCCATGAACCTTTACTGTAGCTTTGCATTGGACTTTGAACCGGTTTGTGTAGGATAGGTGGGAGGCTGTGAAGCGGGAACGCTAGTTTCCGTGGAGCCGTCCTTGAAATACCACCCTGATCTGTTTGAGGTTCTAACCTTGGTCCGTAATCCGGATCGGGGACAGTGCATGGTAGGCAGTTTGACTGGGGCGGTCTCCTCCCAAAGGGTAACGGAGGAGTACGAAGGTACGCTAGGTACGGTCGGAAATCGTGCTGATAGTGCAATGGCATAAGCGTGCTTGACTGTGAGACTCACAAGTCGAACAGGTGCGAAAGCAGGTCATAGTGATCCGGTGGTTCTGTATGGAAGGGCCATCGCTCAACGGATAAAAGGTACTCTGGGGATAACAGGCTGATACCGCCCAAGAGTTCATATCGACGGCGGTGTTTGGCACCTCGATGTCGGCTCATCTCATCCTGGGGCTGTAGCCGGTCCCAAGGGTATGGCTGTTCGCCATTTAAAGAGGTACGTGAGCTGGGTTTAAAACGTCGTGAGACAGTTTGGTCCCTATCTGCCGTGGGCGCTGGATATTTGAAGGGACCTGCTCCTAGTACGAGAGGACCGGAGTGGACGAACCTCTGGTGTACCGGTTGTCACGCCAGTGGCATCGCCGGGTAGCTATGTTCGGAAGAGATAACCGCTGAAAGCATCTAAGCGGGAAACTCGCCTTGAGATGAGATATCCCCGGGGCTTCAAGCCCCTTGAAGGGTCGTTCGAGACCAGGACGTTGATAGGTCAGGTGTGGAAGCGCAGTAATGCGTTAAGCTAACTGATACTAATTGCCCGTAAGGCTTGATCCTATAACAGGTGTG
>NZ_QEOB01000056.1:0-5162 GCF_003096875.1 Paraburkholderia unamae | reverse complement strand
TACTGCCCGGGGAAGCGGATCGGGTTGTCGATCTCGCGCTTGAAGTGGCCCCGCGTCTTGCCGTAGGCGCTCAGGTCCGCTGCCCACACGACCTGCCGCTGGTCGTCGTACAGTTCCTGCGGCGTGCCCAGGTGGTCAGTTGCGTAATGGTAGGCGTTAGCGCCGTCGAGCTTCGCCAGCGGCCCCGCGTGGTCCGGGTGGGCCACATACGTGATGGGCGTCGCCTTTCTCTGGCCCGCACGAATCTCCTGCGCCATCCAGTCGCCGTCCCAAACGAACAGCGTCGTGATGGTCCGGCCCTGCGCGTCCGTATGGTGTTTGGCCGTGCGCCGCCCCAGCGCGTCGTACTCATAGCGGCTTGTCCCGCCGTTCGCATGCTCGATCCTCCTGAGCTGGTGCGCGCCGTCGTAGCGGTAGGCGGCCGTCAGCGCTTGCGACGCATCGGCCTGCGGCACCGTCACGCTGGTGCGGTTGCCGTGTCCGTCGTAGCCGTACTGCGGCGTCTGCGCCACCGGCAGTTCCGGCATCACCAGTGACAGCAGCCGGTCGCCCTTCGCCACACCCACATGCGTCACCTTGCCGTGACTGACCGCCAGCAGGTTGCCCGCCGGATCGTAGGCGAACATCTCGCTCGCACGGCCCGCCGTCACGGCGCTCAGACGTGACGCTGGATCGTACGTGTAGGCGCGGCTGTCGCGCATCGCATCATGGATGGCGGTGATCTGGCCCGCCCGGTCGTGCTCCCAGGCGCGCCACACCCTCATCGCTTCCGCCGGGTGGCTCCCGCTGTCCACGCCCTGCCAGCGGTGCGAGGCCAGCAGGCCCGCCGCACTGTATTCAAAGTGATGCGCCACCGCCCCCTGCGTGCGCAGCGTCTCGCGGTGCAGCGCGTCGCGCTCGAAGGCCGCCAGCGCCTCGCCGTTGAACAGCACGCCGTGGATGTGGCCCGAGCCGTAGCGCTGCCACGTCAGTGTCCCGGCATCGGGCAGGTGCGTGGCACTGCGGTGGCCCAGCGCGTCCAGTTCGTGCGCGAGCCGCCACACCCGCCCGTGGTGCGCCTGCATTTCGCCCGTACGCCGTCCCGCCGCGTCGTATTCATACGTGACCTGGCTCGGCGTCTCGCCGGGGGCAGTCGCCTGCGCCTGCGTGAGCAGCCCGCGCTCGTCGTAGCGGTAGCTCGCGTGCGTGCCGTCGCTGGCATGCCGCTCGACCGGGCGGCCCAGCACGTCGTAGGCGATGTCGGTCGTGATCTGGCCATCCGTGCCATGATCGGTCCGGGCGATCACCTCGCCCGCCGAGCTGTAGCGGTACGTCTGCCGCCGCCCGTCGAAGCCGGTCTGCGCCACCAGCCGGTCGCGGCTGTCGTATTCGAAGGTGGTCTGTTCGCCGTTGGCGTTTGTGAGGGTCGTCAGGCGTCCGATGGCGTCGTAACGAAAGCCCTGCGCGCCGCCAGTGGGGTCCGTCACGCCCGCGCGCTGGTCGTACGCGTCCCACTGCGTGCGCGTGATCCGGTTGAGCGGGTCCGCCTGCGCCGTGACGCGCCCGGCATCGTCGTAGCTGACATTCCACGCGCCAAGCCCTGCCGGGGTGATGCCGTCCAGGCGGTCCCTCGCGGCATCCCAGTGCTGCCAGCTCTCGTTCCCCAGCGGATCGATGGTCGTGGCGGGTCGGCCCTCGCCGTCGTAGCAGTACTGCGTCGTATGGCCCGAGCAGTCGGTGCGCGCCACGAGCTGGCCCGCGTCGTTGTACTGCATCGTTGTGACGTTACCGAGCGCATCGGTGCGCGTCACAGGCACGCCTTTTTCATACGCGTAGGCCGTCGTGTTACCGAGCGGGTCCGTCTGCGTTGCGAGGTGCCCCGCGTCGTCATACGCGCGCTGCCAGACCTGGCCCGCCGGGTCGGTGATGAGCACCGGCAGGTTCAGGTCGTTATAGCTCACGCGCGTGATGTTGCCCGCCGCATCGATGACGGTGGTGGGGTTGCCCCGTGCATCGTTGACGATCTGCGTGGTACGGCCCAGCTCGTCAGTGTGGCCGCTCACGCTGCCGGATTCATCGAAATGCGTGTGGGACGTGCTGCCGTCCGGGTACAGGATGCGGTCCACCGCCCACAGGCCGTTGTAGTGGTATTCGGTGGTGCGTCCCAGGCCATCTGTTACGCGCGTCGTGCTGCTGGCGGGTTGATACGCGAATTGCGTGTCTCGCGTGATGGCGGGCCTGCCCGCGCGCGCCGTTTCGTCATCGACATACGCGAACGTGCGCGTCACGCGCGCCTGCGGCGTGTCGCCATCCCACTCGGACATGTGAATTGCGCCCGAGGGCGTGCGGTAGCCCGTCAGCAGGTGATGGCGGTATTCGTAGCGCCAGGTGCGCCCGGCGCGGTCGGTCGCCTCGCGCAGGTCGCCATTGGCGTCGTAGGTATAGCTCGCCAGCAGCGGGGCGCCGTGCCCGTCGAGAGACACCGCCGTGATGCGGCCCATGCCGTCGAGGTCGCAACGCACGGCGTGCTGGTTATTGCGCACCTCGCGCAACCAGCCTTCGGGCGTGTAGCCAAGCGACAGGACGTTCGCATCGCGGTCGGTGACGCGCTGGAGCTGCCAGCGCGTGTCGTCGGTCGGGTGGATGACGTAGTGCTCCTCGACGCCGTTGCCGAAGCGCACGGCATAGGTCGCGCCCGCCGGGCTGTCCTCGCCGCGCGAAAGCGTGTATTTCTCGATGACGTGGAAGTGCTCCTCATCCGGTTCGAGCAGCGGGAAGCACAGGCTGCGGCCATCGGCGTCGAAGTACGTGAGCTGCGTGGCGTCGCGTCGGATTTCCGTCGAGTACGGCAGACACCAGGCCGTGCCAAGTGCGCCCACGCGCTGATCGGCGCTGCGGTAGCTGCGCCCCCAGGCAATTGCGATGCGGCCAGGCAGGACGAAGTCTGCCTGCGCCAGTACCTTCTGGCCGGTCGCCAGGTCAACCGGGTTGCAGGAGGTCGCCTTCGTTGCGCTCGTTGGTGTTTGCCCGCAACTCGGGGCCGCATCCGCCTCCGTGACCGGCGCAAGCCCACCCGCACTTCCCCCGGCCATGCTGATCACCGGTGCCTTCAGGTAGATCCCCGTGCCCTCCAGCGTGATCCCCGCCGCGTCAATCGTCACCTTGCCACCGGGGCCGATGAGTTGCGCCTGCTTCGCCCCCGACAGGTGCGCCTCGCCCGAATCCTTTATCTGGAGCTGGTTGTTCTCCGCGCTCGATACTGGCTCAGGCAGGTTCGGCGCAAAGTCCGGCGTCGCCTCGATGGGGTTCGCCAGGTCCTTCGCCACCGCGTCACCCACCGCCTTACCGCGCACCGTCAGCGTGTACGTGTGGCCCACGTCCGACGACCAGTTCTGCGCCACCCGGTCATGCCGGTCCATGCCGACCGTGCTGGCCATCTGCAACGCCACGTTGCGCAGGTACAGCCCGCCCACGTTCACGTTGTATGCCAGTCCCACGTTGAGCATCTGGCCCAGCCCCACGCTCTGCACCGCCGCCAGGTCAATGGTTTCCCACTTCCAGCCGCCCGTGGTCAGCGTCCAGTTACGCCCGATGTGGTCCGTCTCGTCGTGGCCGATGGTCTTCGTGCGGTCGTGACCCACCGTGTGCGTCTCGTCGTGCTCGACCACGGTGTCCATGTTGCGCTCGGCCTGCACCCAGAGCTGCTCCTGGCCCGCCTTGTCCTCGAAACGGATCGCATTGGCGTTGCCGTAGCCGCCGCCCTTCGACGAGCGAGTGAGGATGCCGCTTTGCGTTGCGTTACCTGGCAGCTGCCACGGCGGCATGGTGGCCGCGTTGTAGAGGCGGCCTGTCACCACCGGTCGCGCCGGGTCGCCGTTCTCGAAGTCCACAATCACTTCCGTGCCGATGCGCGGAACGTGGATGCCCCCGAAGTTCGACCCCGCCCACGGATACGACACGCGGATCCAGCACGACGCGTTCTGGTCCATCGCCCCCGCGTGGTCCCAGCGGAAGTGCAGCTTCACGCGCCCGTACTGGTCGGTCCAGATTTCGTGCCCTTCAGGTCCGGTCACCACCGCCGTCTGCGGGCCGCTGGTGCGCGGCTTCGGCAACAGGGCAGGACGGAACTGCACCGTCGCGGGCTGCACCTCGAAATCCACCTCCACGCGGTACTGCGCGCCGCTGCCGGTCGTCTCGCTGGTTTCCTCCAGCGTAAGCTTCGCCCATAGCACGATGTACTCGCGGTTCGCTTCCTGCCTCGGGAAGTTCTCCAGCGTGAAGCTCGTGCCGCACACGACATTGCGCAGGTTGCCGTGACCGGTGGCACGCTCGCCCGGTGCACGCAGCGCCTCCATGCGCAACCGCGCGATGTCCGTGCCTTCACCGTGGTCCGTGTAGTTGCCGGGCCACTCGCGCTTTTCCAGGTCGCCATGCGCCGTGTCCTGCTGCAATTCGTCCTGCGAAGCGAGGTTCGCGGCGGGTTGCTTGAAGTGGTAGTCGTCGGTGGCGTAGACGCCGGTGGTGACCCGTTGCACCGGCTCGAAGCGGTCGATGTATTCCCGGTCGATCTTGCGGTCCGGCTCGTGGTATTCGAGCGTGTGATACGCCTCGCTTTTGACCGGCCCGTAGCCGCCCAGGTGATCCACGAAGATGATGCGGTGAAACGTGTCGCTGTGCTCGACGTACCAGGCGATGCCGTGCTCGGCAAGCAACCGCTGCACGAACGCGAGCGAAGTCTCGTTGTACTGGACCACGTAGTCGAGCAGGTCATACGTGCCGCCCGTGCGGAACTCGTGCGAGAACGTCACTACGCCGAGGACTTCCTCGACGATTTCGATGACAGATTTTCTCTGGAAGGTCCTGTAGTCCGTCGTCAGGTCGAGCAGGGCAAGCCAGGGTTTGATCACCACGGCGTAGCGGCACTGCCGGTTCAGGCGTCCAGCGAATTTTGCCTCCATCACAACGCCGGAAATCTCGCGCGTGCCCGCGCCGATATTCATTGCGCCCGCAACGGTGCCCATGCCTTCCAGCGCAATGGTGACCGTCAGTTCAGTGCCGATGATCTGCGAGATGTCGATGGCCGCGGCCTGTTCCTCCGGCATGTCCAGCGCCGTGGTGAGCGTCAGGTCGTACTGGCAGACAGTCGAGAGCCGTTCCTCGCCCGTGATGGCGCTGAGCACGAA
>NZ_QEOB01000055.1:0-7566 GCF_003096875.1 Paraburkholderia unamae | reverse complement strand
ATCGGCGCATCGGGCTGCCGCATTCTCGTGACGCTGCTGCACGAAATGCAGCGCCGCGACGCGAAGCGCGGCCTCGCCTCGCTGTGCATCGGCGGCGGCATGGGCGTGGCGCTCGCGCTCGAACGGGCCTGATTCGTTTCGCATTTCAAGGCATCGAGGCAGCAAGCAGGGCAGGAAGCGGTTCGCCGTGCGCGCAAGCGCCGGCGAGCCGTGGCAACAACCACGCGCAATATTAGAAGCTGACTAGAAGCCGCGCGGTCTCTGCCTTGTCTTTACCTGGGGTGGAAAGGTGAAGCAGGGCGACGACGTATGTGGCGCTTACTCAAGTAAGACCACGCTTTATTGACGCAAACTCTCGCGGATATACAGGATGACTAATCGTATTGCATTGGTAACAGGTGGAATGGGCGGCCTTGGCGAGGCCATCAGCGTCAAGCTTCATGATGCAGGCTATCGCGTCGTTGTGACGCACTCGCCTGACAACGCTGGTGCCACGGACTGGCTCGCCCGCATGAAGGAGACAGACCGCGAGTTTCACGCCTATGGCATGGACGTGGCGGATTACGAGTCGTGCCAGCGCGGCGCGGCGAAGATCAGCAGCGAGATCGGCCCGGTCGACATTCTCGTGAACAATGCGGGCATCACGCGCGACATGACGTTCCGCAAACTCGACAAGGTGAACTGGGACGCCGTGCTGCGCACGAATCTCGACTCGATCTTCAATATCTCGAAGCCGCTGTGCGACAGCATGGTGGAGCGCGCCTGGGGCCGCATCATCAACATTTCGTCGGTGAACGGCTCGAAGGGCTCGATTGGTCAGACCAACTATGCGGCGGCGAAGGCCGGCATGCATGGCTTCACGAAATCGCTCGCGCTCGAAGTGGCGCGCAAGGGCGTGACCGTGAACACGATCTCGCCGGGCTATCTCGCCACGAAAATGGTGACCGCCATTCCGCAGGACATTCTCGACTCGAAGATCCTGCCGCAGATTCCGATGGGCCGCCTCGGCAACCCCGGCGAAGTCGCCGCGCTCGTGCTGTTTCTGTGCTCGGACGAAGCGGGCTTCGTGACGGGCGCGAACATTCCCATCAACGGCGGGCAGCATATGCAGTGATGCCGCTCGCACGCCGCCCGCCCGCGAGGTCACGTAACCCGTTCACGTGATCTGTTTCGGGCTGCCCCGGCGGCGTGAACGCCCGACACCCACCGCCGGATGGATGCAAACGCGCAATGCGTTTGCGCCCATCCGGCGGTTCCGCTTTCTGGCGGCGCGCCGCGAGACCGGGCGGGACTTGCGAGGCCGTGCCGCTATAATTGGCCACCCCAGGCGTGACCGGAGACCGGCCTTTGTCGAGCATTGCGAAACTGCTGTCCATCCTCGAACTCTTTTCGGAGGAGCGGCCTTTTCTTTCCGCCGAGCAGGTGGCCGCCGAACTCGCATGCTCGGTGCCGACCGCGTACCGCTATCTGCGCGAGCTGGTCGATACCGGCATGCTGCTGCGTTTCGTCGGCGGCGAATATGGCCTCGGCCCGCGCATCATCACGCTCGACTACCATCTGCGCATTTCCGACCCGCTGCTCAAGGCCGGGCAGCCGATCATGCGCGAACTCGTCGAGCATTCGGGCTTCGATGCCGTCATGTCGCGCTGGTACGGCAACGAACTCGTCGACACGCACCGCGAAACGCACGACGCGGCGTTCGACCTGCGCTATGGGCGCGGCCGTCCGCGCCCGCTCTTTCTCGGCGCCGCGCCCAAGGCGATTCTCTCGACCTTTCCCAAGGCCAAGCTGGCCGCGTTGTTCGAGCAGTATCCGGAGGACATCGCCGCAAGCGGGCTCGGCGCGTCGCTCGAAGAGTTTCGCGCGAGCCTGCTGAAGATTCGCCGCGCGGGCTTTTATCTCTCGAAGGGCGAACTGGAAGCGGGCATGTCCGCCGTGGCGTCGCCGCTTTTCACCGACGCATCGGGCGAAGCCGTGGCTTCGCTCGCGCTCGTCGTGCCCGAGCATCGCCTCGCGTTCTTCAACCTCGAACGCGTGGTCGAGGCCGTGAAGGAAGCCGCCGCGCGCATCTCGTCGCGCGTGCGGGTGCTGATCGAAGCCTGACTCCGCCCAGGGGGTCAAACAGCGCTGGCGATACCGGCGATACCCATGCGCGCCGCCATCTCCTGCTCCCATTCCTCGCGCGGCCGGAAACCCGGCAGTGTGCTCGCATGGCGTTCGACTTCGGCGAGCAAGGCTTCGTCGGGCAGCGCGAAATCCACGCTCACACGCATCGGCTGGTCCACGTACCACGGCGTGTCGATGAAAATCTCCAGCCGGTTGCCTTCCGGGTCGCGCGCGTAAATCGAAATCGCGTTGCCGTGCGTGACCGGCGTGATCTCCTCCATTTCCTCCTCCACGAAGCGCTTGTGAAAGCGCTTGAGCGTGTCGAGGCTGTCCGCTTCGAATGAAATCTGGTTGATCGGATTGAACGGCAATTGCTCGGGCCGCCCGCTCGCCAGCACGATCTGATGATGGACCCGCGGGTCGCGGCTCATGAATACGAGGCTCACCGGGCCGCGCGGCGTGGGCAGCGTGCCGCGATCGGTCACCGTGAATTCGAGCACCCGCGTATAGAAGTCCTCGACCTTCGCCATGTCGCTCACGAAGAAGCCCATGTGGCTGAGCGTGAGGCCGGTTCGCTTCGTGGTCGGTTCGGTGTTCGGCAGAGTCATGTTGTCTCCGGTAGTAGTGATAAACCCTGATAAAAATCAAGTTGTGTGCTGCGTTTTTCATAGTGTATTCTCAAAATACGATAAACGCACCAAGAAATGCGCGTCTCGATTCCAAAGGAAATTCACTCTTTATCATCGGAGCATCATGAAACTCGCCAGCTTTTCCACCCATGAAGGTTCGTCGTTCGGCGTCGTGCGCGACGGCGCGGTATTCGATCTCAAGAAGCGCCTGGGCGGCCGCTTCGCGGACCTCAAGGCGCTGATCGCCGCCGGTGCGTATGCCGAAGCGCAGCGCGCCGCAAGCGAAGGCAAGGGCGATTACCCGCTCGCCGAAGTCACCCTCGAACCGGTCATTGCGAATCCGCAGCAGATTTTCTGCGTGGGCCTGAATTACGCGGAGCACGTGAAGGAGACCAACCGCGAAACCACCGAGCAGCCCGTGATCTTCATGCGCCTGCCCGCTTCGCAGGTAGGCGCGGGCCAGCCGATGCTGCGCCCGCGTGAGTCGACGCAGTTCGATTACGAGGGCGAGATCGCGGTGATCATCGGCGAAGGCGGCCGCCGCATTGCCGAGGCCGACGCGTGGCGGCATATCGCCGGCTATAGCTGCTACAACGACGGCTCGATTCGCGACTGGCAGCGTCATACGGGCCAATGGGGCCCTGGCAAGAACTTCTTTCGCACCGGCGCGTTCGGCCCGTGGATGGTCACGAGCGACGAGATCGAACCAAACGAGCTGATGACGCTCGTCACGCGCCTGAACGGCCAGGAAGTGCAGCGCGCGACCACGGAGATGCTGATTCACGGCATCGCGAAGCAGATTGCCTATCTCTCCACGTTCACGCCGCTGTTCCCCGGCGACGTGATCGTGACCGGCACGCCGGGCGGCGTGGGCGCGAAGCGCAATCCGCCGCTCTTCATGAAGCACGGCGACGTGGTGGAAGTGGAGGTGGATCGCATCGGCACGCTGACGAACCCGGTTGCGGACGAAGTGTAAGAAGCGTCAGTCCGGGCGCGCCGCGCGCAGGCAGCGTGCGGCGCAGTCAACCCTGAACCAGGTGAACGGGATGAAGGATATCGTAAACAATTCGGTATGCCAGGCAAGGCAGGACAGCCAGGCGCCCGAATATGACGTCGCGATCGTGGGCTTCGGGCCCACCGGCGCGACGCTTGCCAATCTGCTCACGCTGCGCGGCCTGAAGGTGGTGGTGTTCGAGCGCGACAAGGACGTGTTCCAGCTTCCTCGCGCCGTGCATTTCGACGGCGAATGCATGCGCGTGTTCCAGGCGGTGGGCATTGCGCAAACGCTGCTGCCCGACCTCTTCGTCGGGCCGGGCATGAAGTTCGTGAACGCGCGCGGCGAACTGATGATCGACTGGAGCCGCCCCGGCGGCATCGGTCCGCAGGGCTGGTGCGCGAGCTACAAGTTTCACCAGCCGGATCTTGAGAGATCGTTGCGCACGCAACTATCGGCGCGCGGTGGCGCGGACGTGCGCCTGCGCCACGAAGTCTTCGCCATCGACGAACGCGACGACCATGTGCGCATCCGTTACGAAGATACGGGGCGCGGGCGTCTCGCTCACACCACGGCGCGCTATGTGGTGGGCTGCGATGGCGCGCGCTCGATGGTGCGCCGCTTCATCGGCACGGAACTGGCTGACCTGAAGTCGCATGAACGCTGGGTCGTGGTGGATGTGCTGCTGGAGCGCGAGCGGCCCGACCTCGGCGACTATTCCATTCAGTATTGCGACCCGGCGCGACCGACCACCTACACGCGCGGGCCGCACAATCGCCGCCGCTGGGAAATCATGGTGATGCCGGGCGACGACGAGTGCCGCATCGGCACGGCCGAGTGGATCTGGGAGCGCCTCTCGCGCTGGATCACGCCGCAGGATGCGCAACTGGAACGCTCCGCGATCTACACGTTCCATTCGGTGATCGCGCAGGGCTGGCGGCGCGGCCGGCTGCTCATCGCGGGCGACGCCGCGCATCAGACGCCGCCGTTCATGGGGCAGGGCATGGCGGCGGGCATACGCGACGCTTCGAATCTCGCATGGAAGCTCGCCGACGTGATCGACGGCGCGCTGCCCGACACGCTGCTCGACACCTACGAGAGCGAGCGCGAACCGCATGTGCGCACGTTCATCGAAACGGCGGTGCAACTGGGCGGCGTAATCCAGGCGCGCGATAGCGACGCCGTTGCCGCACGCGACCGCGAGATGACCGCGGCGATCCGCGAGTTCCGCACGCCGCAGCCGCGCCTCGGTCCCGGCTGGCATGCGGGCGTGACGGGTGGCCAGGTGGGCCCGCAGCCCGTATTCGAAGACGGCGCGCGCTTCGACGACGCGGTGGGCTATCGCTTCGCGCTGGTCGCCGACGACGTGCTGGCGCGCCGCGCGCAAGACGCGCTCACGCAGGACGAGCGCGAGCGCGTGGCGATCGTGCCCGCAACGAGCGATGCGCTGCGCGACTGGCTGGCACAAGCGGGCGCGCGCGCCGTGTTGCTGCGGCCCGATCGTTACGTTGGCGGCGTGGCGCACGACGCCGACGATCTGGATGCGTTGCTCGTACGTGCGGGCGTCGCTCGCGCGGGGGAGCGACGCGAGGCCGTGGCGGCCTGAACCTCGATGCAAGAAGCTTGACCGTTGACCCGAATCCCGGCGGGCGCTCGCCAAACAACGAGCGCCCGCCGGGGCATGAAGCAGGCGCAGGACGCAGATCCGCAGGCAGAACACCACGCGCGCCGCACCCAACATCCAAGGAGAGCAAATGGAGACGACACCTTCGCGCCCGGCGGCAATCACCGCCGCGCCCGGCCTGACCCGCGCCCAGTGGCGCATGATCCTGATCGCGAGCCTGGGCGGCTCGCTCGAATTCTATGACTTCGTGATCTACGGGTTTTTCGCCCACTCGATCGCCGCGCGCTTCTTTCCGGCCAGCGACCCGCTCGTGAGCATGCTGCTCACTTTTTCGGTGCTCGCTATCGGCTATATCATCCGCCCGCTCGGCGGCATCGTGCTCAGCAGCCTGGGCGATCGCATGGGGCGGCGACCCGTGTTCGTGGGCTCGATCGTGGTCGTCACGCTCGCCACCATCTGCATCGGCTTGTTGCCCGACTACTCGCAATGGGGCGTGGCCGCACCGCTCCTGCTCATCGGCTTGCGCGTATTGCAGGGCTTTTGCGTGGGCGGCGAGATGCCGGGCGCGATCACCTATGCGGTGGAAGCGGCGCCGCGCCGCGCGGGGCTTGCGGCAGGCGTGATCGTCTGCGCGGTCAATACGGGCGTGATGCTCGCGACCATCGTGAACCTCGTGGTGCAGTCCGCACTGTCGCCGGCCAATGCCGCGAACTACGGCTGGCGCATTGCGTTTCTCGTGGGCGGCGCGTGCGGAATCGTTTCATACCTGCTGCGCCGCAATCTCGACGAGTCGCCCGAGTTCAAGGAGATGCAGGGCGCCGTAGTGAAGCAGCCGTTTCGCGAAACGCTGCGCCATCATCGCGGGGCGGTAGTGGGCGGCGCGCTTTCGGTCGCGGTGATGGCGGGCTTTAACGGCGTGCTCTACGGCCATATGCCCGCGTATCTGATCGAAACGCTGCACTATGCGCCGCGCGACGCCGCGCTCGCGCAGAACGCGTACTTGCTCGTGAGTTCCGTGGGTCTGCTGGCGGCGGCCTGGGCCGGCGACTTCGTGCCGCGCCGCTATCTGCTGCGCCTTTCCTGCGTGCTGCTCGCCGCGCTTGCGTGGCCGTTCTATGCGGCGCTTGCCGCGCACAGCGTGAACGTGGTCGTGCTGTTCGTGCTCGCCGCGCTGGTGTTTTCGCTGGCAAGCGGCACGTGGGCCGCGGTGCTCGCCGATCTGTTTCCCGTGCAGGTGCGCTTTAGCGGAATTGCGCTCGCGTACAACGTTTCGGTGGTGCTGTTCAGCGGCTTCGCGCCGCTCCTGTGCGCGACCTTCGTGCGCATGAGCGGGTCGCCCGCCGCGCCCGCGTGGTATGTGATCGGCTCGGCGCTGGTGGCGCTGCTCGCGAATCTGGGCTTGCATGCGTCGTCGCGCGCAAGGGTGGAGCGCTCCGCCGCTGCGGTGGATTTCACGTAACGCTCGCATCACATGGGGCGCGGCGATCATGTCGATCGATCGCCGCGCCCCATGCATTCCCCGCAATCCCCACATCCCTCACTTCGCTTGCCGCAACGCCTGCTCGATCACGAGGGCCTCGCGGCGCAACGCCACGGCGAGCGCTTCCTCGCGTTCGAGCACGCGGTGCAGAACCTCTTTCCACTTTGTACCCCGCTCCAGCGCTGACGCACCTACACGGGCCCACCGTTTCCAAGGTGTAAACCCGGCCCGGATAACTTTGCGGGCAGTCGCGCAGCATGTGTACGCCACCAGCGCTGCTCCCTTCGTCAAACATTGCGGCCCATCAAATACCTGGCGGCACGCTCCAATGCGCCGCAGCGGTTTCGGATTTCTCCGATTGGTCGTGCTCGGGGCGAGGCAGACAGTGCCAGATCAGGCGCACGTCCGATGGGACAACGCGCCCATGTCTCACATTGCCATCACGAGCCAGAGAGAGGAGCCCGTTTCATGCACTGCCCGCCTGTCGTTGCACGCCGCTGTTCCATCCGTCAGCCGGGAGGTTGCCCGGCATGCTGACCAACGAGCAGATCTTCGGGCGCTGGTGGCCGAAAGGGCAGAAACGCACGATCCGGGTCACGGGGCCGGCCCTGCCCGAGCAACCGGACGGCCAGCCGGTTTTCGTGCTCAGCGCCATCACGGGCGAGGAACGGCTCTCGACTGTCTGCCAGTACGACCTGACGCTCACCACGGCGCTGGACATGCCGGAGGAACA
>NZ_QEOB01000054.1:0-13826 GCF_003096875.1 Paraburkholderia unamae | reverse complement strand
CAGTCGCTCACTCAAAGCTGACAGGTTCTGAATAAATTCAAAAACCTGACTTACTTTAGTGTGAGACTCTTGATACTTTCGCTACTCCCGACTTCGCTCCGAAGAACAAGGTCAGGCCGCGTCACCGCATCAAGCGCCCACACTTATCGGCTGTAAATTTTTAAAGATCGATCGCGAAGTTGCCGTTAGAACTGCTTGACTACCGGCTTCTTTCTGCGTTGCTGCGTCAGCAGCAGAGAAACGAGATTATGAAGAATCTTTTTCGCTTCGTCAACCCCTTTTTTTCGCTTACCGCTTAAAAAGCTGTCGACTCCTGCGTCCACCGGTTTCCGCGGCGGCCCTCGCAAACCCGGATGTCAGAGACATCGAACTGCGAAGGGGGCGAATCTTAACGCCACGCCAGCGAACCCGCAAGCCCTTCTTCATCGACTCAACAAAAAAGGAGGCGCACTGTGCCTCCCTACATAGCAGATCGAGTCCTTACGTTTTCGAGCCGCCCTTCGGCGGCCGCTTGAACATCGCCTTGCACGGCGGCGACAGCTCGTCATAGTGCTGCTTCATGCATGCCGCGATCTTCTCCTTGTTCGGAATCTCGCTCGCGCAGAAGTGAAACGCATCGCCGCGGCATGCGTGCTCCTGTTCGTCGCGCGACGCGCCGACGCTCGCCATCGCACAAGTCAGGCCGACCAGCAGCGCGCCCGTTTTCATCATGCCCATGCGCGGCTTCATCATGGCGTTCTCCTCGTGATGAGTGTGACGCATCACTCTGCAAGGGCCATTCCCGGCACGCCGCTTGCAGCACTGCGCTCACTTCCCACGATGAGGCGCTGCGCTCGCGCAGCGCAAATGCCATGAAACCATCGATCACCCGCATCATCGCGCTCTGCTCGGCCATCGCCATACCCGGCATCCCGCTTGCCGCCCACGCGGACGACAGCGCCAGCCCCTGCGCCGCGCTCAAGCGCATCGTCGCGGCCGCACCGCAGCATTTCAGCTCACTCAGCCCCGACGACGGGCGCGCCGTCGCTCAACCCTACGGCGACGACGCGCAATGCGCGGCGAGCGGCGGCACCTATCACTGCATCTGGAGCGTGCGCGACGCCGGTTCGGGCACGAATGCGCTGGAAGGCGTGGGAGCGGACATCGCCTCGTGTTTGCCCGATGCGACGCACGATGTGAATTCGCCGGGCCGCCAGCACTTCTATCTGGGGCAGCGCGGCAGCCGCACGGAAATTACGGCGCAGACGGACGGCGCGGCGAAAGTGAAGCTCAGCGTCTCACATCAATAGGATCCGTCGGCCGCGCGCTCACGAGCGCGCCGCTCCATCGGCAGCCACCCGCCGCCGCGTCGCCCCGGCCGCCCGCGCGGCACCCTGCCGACGGCCGGTGAGCACCGTCTGGACGATGACCGCCGCGAGCAGGAACGCCCCGCTCGCAAGGTTCTGATAGTAGGGGCTCAGCGTGCCGACCTGATTGATGACGTTGTCGATCACGCCGAGCAGCAACACGCCGGCCAGCGGCCCGGCCATCGTCCCCACGCCGCCGGTGAGCAGCACGCCCCCAATCACGGCCGCCGCGATCGACTGCAATTCGTAGCCCGTGCCCGCGCCCGACAACCCCGAATCGAGATGCGACGCCAGCAGCGCGCCGGATAACCCGGCGAGCGCGCCAGAGAGCCCGTACGCGAGCACCTTCACGCGCTCGACGCGCACACCCAGCATGCGCGCCGCCTCCTCGTTGCCGCCAATAGCGAAGATGGCCGCGCCGAAGCGCGTGTGGTTGAGCAGCGCCGCGCCGAGCGCATAGACCACGATGAGTATCCAGATGAGGTTGTTGACGCCCAAGATCGATCCGTTGGCGATGCGCGCAAAAAAGCCCGGATTGGCGATCAGCAGATCCTGGCTCGCCAGCACGAGCGCGAGGCCCTTGAGCCCGAGCAGCGCCGCAAGCGTGACGATGAACGGCGCCATGCGCGCGCGGGCGATCAGCAGGCCGTTGCCCAGCCCGACCACAAAGCCCGCCGCCACCGGTGCCAGCATCGCGGCGCCCCATCCATACGGCGCGGCATAGGCGGTCAGCACGGTGCCGAGCCCGACCATCGACCCGACCGAGAGATCGAAGCCGCCCAAAATGATGACGATGCTTTGCCCCACGGCGACGAGGCCGAGGAACGCGCCGTTCGAGACGATATCGGCGAGATTCGCGGGCCGCAGGAAATCGGGGAACACCATGCCGGCCACGAGCGCGACGACCACGAGCATGGCGATCGCGCCGCGCGACTGCACGAGCGCGATCAATTGCGTGCGGCGACCCGCGCCCGGCGCGGCGGCGGTGGATGTGGGCGCGTCCAGCCGGGCGGATTGAGTGGGCTTCGGCATTGCGTCAGCCTCCCGAGCGTTGCAGATAAAGCGCGACGACGATGAACACCGCCTTCAGGATCTGCGCGTAGGTGAAGCTGATGTTGTTCATGATGAAGCTCGCGTCGAGCACTTGCAGCAACAGCACGCCGAACACCGCGCCGACGATCGAAATGCGGCCGCCCGAAAGCGGCGTGCCGCCGATCACCGAAGCCGCGATCGCGTCGAGCTCGAAGTTCACGCCAACGTAATTGGGATCCGCCGCGCCGAGACGAGACGAGGCGAACACCCCGGCGAGTCCCGCGAACGTGCCGCTCACCGCATAGACGAGAAAGAGCGTGCGCCGCACCGGAATGCCCGCGAGGAACGCAGCGCCACGGCTCGCGCCGACGAGAATCGCATAGCGCCCGAAGGTCGTGCGCCGCACCACGAACGCCACCACCGCGGCGAGCGCGAGTGCGATCAGCATGACGATGGGCAGCGGCCCGAGCGCACCCGCGCCGAGCAGGTCGAACGCGGGCGTGTCGGGCAGATTGACGCGCGAACCGCCCAGCAGCGCCTGCGCGAGACCGCGCGCGGCGACCAGCAGCGCGAGGCTGGAGATCAGCGGGTCGATCGCGAGCAACGCCACGAGCAGGCCATTGCACAGGCCGACCACGGCGCCCACCGCAACCGCCCCCACGAGCGCCGGTCCCACGCCGTACGGCAGAAACACGGCGACCGAAGCGCTCGCGAGCGCCATCACCGATCCCACCGAAAGGTCGATGCCGCGTGTGGCAATCGCCAGATTCTGGCCGAGCGCGATCAGGACGATCGGGGCCGCTTCGAAAAGCAGGCTGCGCGCGGCGAACGGATTCGAGAAGCCGGGCGTCACCGCGAGATTGAACGCCACGAGCGCGGCAAGCGCAAAGTACACGCTGTGCTCGCGCAGCACCGTGCGCCAGGCGTGCGCGCGCGGCGCCTCGCCGGGAGCTGAAGCCGCGGAACGGTTCGGGGAACCAGGGGAGTTCGAGGAACTCAAGCTTGCCTCGTTCGATTCAGGACGGGTCGCCATCGGAGCGGTCGTGGTCGAGTGTGGCTGAATGGGCTTCGCGCTGCTCAGGCATTGCCGCCGCCCTGATCCGCGCCGTTGCCGGTGGCCGCGCCCGCCAGCACGGCGAGCACGTCGTCCGGGTGCGCGCCGGCGGTCGGCATGCCGCCCTGGGTCGCGCCTTCGTTGAGCACCACGAGGCGGTCGGTGAGCGCGAGCAGTTCTTCCATCTCCGACGACGTGACCACCACCGCGAGTCCCTCGCGCGCCAGTTCCTGCACGACGCGATGCACTTCCTCCTTCGCGCCGACGTCGATGCCGCGCGTGGGATCGTCGAGCAGCAGCACGGTTGGACGCGTCGAGAGACAGCGCGCGATCAGCGCCTTCTGCTGATTGCCGCCCGAAAGCGTGGTGATGAGCGCGCCGGGGCCGGCCGTCTTGATGCCGAGACGTTCGATGGACTCGCGCACCAGTTGCGCCTCCTTCGTGCGCGAGATGAAGCCGAAGCGCGAGATGCGCGGCAACAGGCTCGCCACGATGTTCTCGCGCACCGAGAGGCGCGGAAAGATGCCTTCGGCGCGGCGGTCTTCGGAAAGAAAGGCGAGGCCGCGTCCGATCGAGCGTGCGGGAGTCGCATGCGCGAGCGCGCGCCCGGCGATGTTGACCTCGCCGCCGTCGGCCTTCTGTGCGCCAAAAATTGTCTTGAAGGTTTCCGTGCGGCCCGAGCCGAGCAGCCCTGCCAGCCCGACGATCTCCTTGCGCGCCACGCGCAACGACACATCGCGCACACGATTGCCCCATTCCAGATGATCGACGGCGAGCGCGGGCGTCGCATCTGCATCCGCCTGGGCGGCGCCCGAGCGCTCGGTCCATGCGTGCTCGCCCGCGCTCTCGCGGCCGAGCATCGCCGCGATCAGCGCCGCGCGCGGCAGTTCGCCGGGCGTGCCCGTGCGGACCACCGCGCCGTCGCGCATCACCGTGAAGCGGTCGCACAGCCGGTAGCATTCGGACAGCCGGTGACTCACGAACAAGAGCGCGATGCCCTCGTCGCGCAGCCGGTCGACAACTTCGAACAGCACGTCCACTTCCGCGCCGCTCAAGGCCGAAGTCGGCTCGTCGAGGATCAGCACGCGCGCACCCAGCGACACGCCGCGCGCAATCGCCACCATCTGCTGCGCCCCGAGTCCGAGCGAGCCAAGCCGAGCAGCCGGATCGACCGCGAGCCGGTAACGCTGCACGATTTCGGCGGCGCGCTCGAGCATGCGCCGCCGGTCAATCAGGATGCCGAATCGTTTCGGCTCGTGACACAGGAAGATATTGTCCGCCACGCTGCGCTCCGGTATCAGGTTGATTTCCTGATACACGGCGCACACGCCCGCGCCCTGCGCAGCGCGCGGGCTGTCGAACGCAACGTTCGCGCCGTCGAGCGTGAGCGCACCCGCGTCGGGCTGGTGAAACCCGGTGAGCACCTTGATCAGCGTGGACTTGCCTGCGCCGTTCTCGCCCACGAGGCCATGCACTTCGCCCGCGCGCAGCGTGAGCGAAACGTCGCGCAGCGCCCGCACCACACCGAAGGTTTTCGAAACGCCGCGCGTTTCGAGCACGGCGCTCGGCGTGGTGGAAGCGGCGCGATTTGCGGTGGCGCGCGTCGTCATCGTGCGGGCGCGGCTCAGTAGACCTTGCCTTGCGCGAGCGACGGTTGCGCGTTGGTCCTGTCGAACAGCGCGTCGTCCATGATCTGCTTCTGCGGCACCGGCCGGCCCGCGAGATAGTCTTCCAGCGACTTGAAGGCGAGCGGGCCGAAGCGCGGATTCGTCTCGACGTCGGCGGCCACGATGCCGTTCGAGATATCCGTGACGATCTCCTTCGTGCCGTCGATCGAAACGATCTTCACGCCGTTGAGCTTGCCGGCCTGGCGCAGCGCCTTGATCGCGCCCACCGTCATCGTGTCGGCGTGGGTGTAGACGGCGTTGACGTCCGGGTGCGCGAGCAGGATCTGCTCCATCACTTTCTGCGCCTCGGTCGTCGACCAGTTCGCAGTCTGCGCCGCGGCGATCCGCATGTCCGGGTAGGCCTTGAGGCCGTTGGCGAAGCCGTCCGTGCGCTGGCTTTCCACGGTATTGCCATAGCCGCCCTGAATCTCGGCGATGACCGCCTTGCCGCCGGTGGCGTCGGCGAGCGCCTTGGCCGCGCGCTCACCCTGCTTGTAGAAGTCCGAGCCGAGGAACGTGATGAAGTCGGTGCAGACCGTGCCCGCCGTCTGCCGGTCGATCGTCACGACCGGAATGCCCTTCGCGCGCGCCTGGGCGAGCGCAGGTTGCAGGCCCGTGGAGTCGTTGGGCGCGATGATGAGCGCCTCGGCGCCCTGGTTGATCATGCTTTCGATGTCGGCGACCTGTTTGGCCTGGTTCGCGTTGGCGTTGGTATACAGGAGGCGCTTCACGCCCGCTTCCTTGGCCGCCGCGCGCACCGAGGCGGTCTCGGTCGCACGGAACGGGTTCTGCTCGTTTTCCGATTGCGAGAAGCCCACCACCATGTCGCTGAGCTTCTTGCCGCCCGGCTTGGGATTCGTGCAGGTCTCGCTGGAATTCGCCTGGACTTTCTGCGCGCCGGAATCGGACTGCGCGTACGCGCTCGCGGCGAAGGTGCTCGCGAGGCAAAGGCCGGCGGCAATGAAGGCTGACTGGATTCGTTGATGACGCATGGCTGTCTCCTGTGTCGACCACACAGGACGCTCTAGCGCCTGGTGCGGCTCCACAAAGCGATGAATGACATCGGCGGCGCGGGTTCTGGGCCCGCCCCGGTTCTTGTTGTCTTTCCTGATTCATCCGGCGCGACGATGCACGCAACAGCAAGCCACGCATCACGCCGAATTATTACGGCCACTGCTTCAACTAATATTACCAGTCAAATTTAGTTGATATTAATGAGGGTATTTACGGGGGAGGCGGGGTCCGGCGCGCACACCGAGGTGCGTTCGATGAGCGGCCCGTCGAGCTTCACGGTGCGGTGGCGCACGGGCGCGCCGGCGCTGCGGTTCTGTTCTTCCTGTAGCAGCGTTTCGACGGCCCAGCGGCCGAGCTCGTAGTTGGGCAGCACGACGGTGGTGAGCGGTGGATGCGTATGGCGCGCGATTTCCTGGTCGTCATAGCCCATCACCGAAACGTCTTCGGGCACGCGCTGCCCGAGTTGCTTGAGCGCCTCGATCGCGCCGATCGCCATGAGGTCGTTCGCGCAGAAGATCGCGGTGGGCGGATTCGGCTCGCGCATGAGCGAGAGCGTGAGCTCGAAACCCTTGCCGGAGCTCCAGTCGCCGTCGCGCACGAGACGCTCGTCGAACGGCAGGTCGGCAGTCGCGAGCGCCTGACGGTAGCCCTTGAGACGGTCCTTCGCGGCGTCCTGCCAGGTCTCGCCATTGATGAAGCCGATGCGGCGGTGCCCCGCCTCGATCAGGTATTCGGTGGCCGTATGACCGCCCGCCACTTCGGCCGGCACGACCGAGGAAAGCGCGTGATCGGACGAGTAGCAGTTGAGCAGAACGGCCGGCACTTTCAGCAGCGCGGGGGGCACCGCGACCTTGCGCGTGTACACGGTCGCGTAGATCACGCCGAGCACGTTCGGCATGGCGAGCGTTTGCAGCACCTGCTGCTCCATCTGCGCGTTGCCGTGGGTCGAGAACACCGCGAGCAGGCAGCCGTTGTTCCAGGCGGCGTCGCGCGCGCCGTCGATGCTCACCACGGGGTGCGGGCTCGTCGACACTTCATCGGCGATATAGACGATCAGGTTGCGCTCGCCAGCCGGCGCGGGCGTCTGCACCGCGCGAATCGGCAACTGATAGCCGAGCGACTGCGCGACTTCGTGCACCTTCTGGCGCGTGGCTTCCGAGAGCTTGGCGCCGACCGCGCCGTTGAGCACGAGGGAAACCGTGGATTGCGACACGCCCGCGGCCTTCGCGATGTCGGTCATGGTCGGGCGGCGCTGCGTCGATTTTTTCATCGGATGTGGGGGCGGCTGCGGATAGGCTGCGCGGCGCGGCGGCGCGCGCTCGGGGCCGCGCTGTTGGCCCGAAGCGTAGCATTAATAATTTGGGCCATCAATTGGCGTATGTCACCATTTTTCCGGCGCTGCATCGATCGGATCGAGCGACTATATTATCTTTTATTAGTAATAAATCATTCGTCGGGAGCGCGCTCATTTGACCTCCAGATCGACACCTTCGCGCTTGCCGGCCGCCGCGCAGGCGACCTTCGACACCGCCGCGCTCGACGACGGCCAGCTCGTCACGCTCGCCCACGGCGAAACGCGCGCGCTGGTCGCGCCGCACGTGGGCGGCTCGATTGCCGCGTTCTACGACACGGCCGGCCACGCGCCGCCGTTTCACTGGCTGCGCCCGGCCACGCGCGCCGCCCTCGACGCGCGCGATCCGCTCGGCATGGCGAGCTTTCCGTTGATGCCGTACTGCAACCGCATCCGTGACGGGCGCTTTCGCTTCGAAGGCGAGATGATCGACCTGCCGAGCGGCACGGGCGCGCTGCGCCATGCGCTGCACGGCCACGCGTGGCGGCGGCCGTGGACCGTCGAAGCGCGCACGGACAGCACGCTCACGCTGCACTTTCTGCACGAGCCGCACGCATTCACAAGCTCGCATGGCCCGGACTCGCATGCGGGCACGGGCTGGCCGTTTCGCTATGAAGCGCGCCAGCATCTGACGCTCGACGCCAGCGGCCTTACCGTGCGCCTGTGGGCGCGCAACCTGGCCGCGCGGCCGATGCCGTTCGGCCTGGGCCATCACCCGTACTATCCGCGTCCGTCCGGCACGCGCATCGCCGCGCGTGTGCGCGCGATGTGGGAGATCGATGCGGAAGTCCTGCCGGTTTCGCTCAACGCCCATCCGGCCGTGGACGCGTTGCAGGCCGGACTGCTCGTCGACGACTTCGATCTCGACAACAACTTCTCCGGCTGGCGTCACGAGGCGCAGATCGAATGGCCGCACGAAGGCCGCCGCCTCGCGCTGCGCGCGAGCGCGCCCCTCGACTTCTTCGTGCTGTTCAGCCCGCCCGGCTTGCCGTACTTCTGCGCGGAGCCGGTCAGCAATACGACGGACTGGCTCAATCTTCGCCATGCAGGCACGGCCCAGCGCATCGACGTGGGCGGCACCGTGCTCGCACCCGGCGAGACGCTCGAAACCCAGCTTGCCTGGCTGCCTGAAAGGCTTTGAAGCGGCGGCCTTGAAGCTGCGGCACCGCGCCGGTTCCCGATTCCAGCAAGCGTCGCACTGCGGTTACTATTCCAGGTTGAAAGCCAAACCAGAAAACGCGGCTCGCCTGCGCGCGCCGCCACAACGACAACCTTGAATGGAACCCGTATCGGCGTGAAAGCGCCAACGCGGGTCGACAGGAGACAACACCATGGACCGCCCACGCGCCGTCAACGTCCAGACCTTCATCAACGAGCATCCGTTCTCGCCGTTTCAGTGGTTCATCTTCGCGATGTGCTTCGTCATCGTCCTGCTCGACGGTTTCGACACGGCCGCGATCGGCTTCATCGCGCCTTCGCTGCTCGGCGAATGGGGCATCTCCAAGCCCGCGCTGGCCCCGGTGCTGAGCGCGGCGCTGTTCGGTCTCGCTTGCGGCGCGCTCGTCTCGGGGCCGCTCTCCGACCGCGTCGGGCGCCGCTCGATGCTGCTCGGCGCCGTGCTGCTGTTCGGCGCGACCTGCCTCGTTTCGGCGTTCTCCACGAGCATCGGCGAACTCACGTGGCTACGCTTCGTCACCGGCGTGGGCCTGGGCGCGGCCATGCCCAATGCCGTCACGATGATGGGCGAATACTGCCCCGACCAGCGCCGCGCCACCATCATCAATCTGATGTTCTGCGGCTTTCCGCTTGGCGCGGCCTGCGGCGGCTTTCTCGCCGCGTGGATGATTCCGCACTTCGGCTGGCGCAGCGTGCTCGTGCTCGGCGGCGTGACGCCGCTTTTGCTCGCCGTGCCGCTCTTTTTGCGCATGCCCGAATCGGTGCGCTACATGGTTGCGAACCAGCGCCCCGCCGAGCGCATTCGCGCCGCGCTCGCGCGCATTTCGCCGGACGCCGCCCAGGCGCAGGTGTTCACGATGACCGAAAACACCCCGCACACGCAGGGCAAGGGACTCGGCGTCGTGCTCTCGCCCATGTACCTGGTCGGCTCGCTCATGCTGTGGGTCGCGTACTTCATGGGGCTCGTGATCTTCTACGCCTCGATCAACTGGATGCCGCTGCTGCTCAAGGACGCCGGCCTCGCGCCCGCGAGCGCCACGCTCATCTCGGCGCTCTTCCCGCTCGGCGGCGTGGGCGCGGTGCTGTGCGGCGTGCTGATGGACCGCTTCAACGCGAACCGCATCATCGCCGTGTGCTATGCGCTCACCGCGCTTTCGGTGTGGCTCATCGGCCAGGCGGTGGGCAACGTGGGCCTGCTCGTGCTCGTGGTGTTCGTGGCCGGCGTGCTGATGAACACGGCGCAATCGTCGATGCCCGCGCTCGCCGCCGCGTTCTACCCCACCCAGGGGCGCGGCACGGGCGTGGCCTGGATGCTCGGCATCGGCCGCTTCGGCGGGATTGCGGGTTCGTTCCTCGTGGCCGAGCTGGCGCGCCGCCACTTCACGTTCGCGGGCATCTTCGCGACGGTCGCCGTCGCGGGTCTCATTGCGGGCGCGGCGCTGCTCATCAAGCAGGCCGCGCGGCCGCAGGTCAGCGGCGAGGCGGCGGCGAAAACGGAGTCGTTCGGGCACTGAGGCCCGAACTCGCGCACGGCGGCGCAAGCCGCCGTGGCATCAGCCGCCGAGCGCGGCGAGATTCAGCGTATGCGAATGGCCGATCCACACGGCGGCGTCGCGATGGTCGCGCAGCGCATCGGACGTGTTCGGATGCACGAACACGTCGAGCGAGCCGTGATTGAGCGTGAGCCACGCGACGATCTCGGCGAAGCGCTCGCGCGACATGGCGAGTTGATACGACCACATCGGGTGCGGGCCGACCGGGCGCTCGTGAAAGCGGCCGATCTGCACGACCTGGCCAAAGCGCGCCTCGATCGCTTCGCGCAGCGTCCATGCGGCGTCGCGCGTCGCCGCGTCGAAATAGATGTGCGCGTGCCAGCTGGTGATATCGGCGGGATCGAGGTAGTTCATGGCGGGACAGGACTGCGGTAAGGGTTCGAAGCATCATTGTCCATCGAATGCCCGCGCCGCGCAGGCGAACGCACACCGTTACGCTTCAGTGCGCGCCGTTTGAATACGTGTCGCCCACCATCAGGCGCACGATTTCATCGCCGTCGGTCTCGGCCACGCGCCGCTCGCCCGCCACTTCGCCGCGCCGCAACACGACGATGCGCTGCGCCACGGCAAAAATATCGTGCAGATTGTGCGAAATGAGGATCACGGCCACGCCCTGCGACTTGAGCGCGCCGATCAGCTCCATCACCTTGCGCTGCTCGGGCACGCCAAGCGCCGCCGTGGGCTCGTCCATGATGAGCACACGCGCGTTCCAGTAAATCGCGCGGCCGATCGCAATGGCCTGGCGCTGGCCGCCCGAGAGCATTTTCACCGGGCCGCCTAGCTTGCGCGGCGGGATCACGATATCGAGCCGTTCGAGCACCTCGCGCGCGACCCGCGCCATCTGCGGGCGATCGATCACGTTCAAGCCGAACAGCCGCCGCACGGGCTCGCGCCCGAGGAAAATGTTGCTGCCCACGTCGAGATTGTCGGCGAGCGCGAGATCCTGATAGATGGTTTCGATGCCTTGCGCCCGCGCGTCCTGCGGGTCGCGCAGTTGCAGCGGACGGCCTTCGAAATGCAGTTCACCCGCGTCGGCTCGATAAACGCCGGAGAGAATCTTGATGAGCGTGGATTTGCCCGCGCCATTGTCGCCCGCGAGCGCGAGCACTTCGCCCGGCATGAGCCGCAGCGAAACGCGCTTGAGCGCCTCCACGCCGCCAAAGCGGATCGACACATCGCGCGCCTCGAGAATCGGCGTGACGCCCGCGTCGCTCATTGCGCGCCTCCCAGCCGTTCCTTGTACTGGTCGATGAGTACGGAAAGAATAATGACGATGCCGACCACGATGAACTGCCAGAACGCGTTCACGTCGATGAACACGAGTCCGAATTCGATCACGGCGATGATGAGCGCGCCGATCAGCGTGCCGATGACATTACCCGTGCCGCCAAAGAGGCTCGCGCCGCCGATCACGACCGCCGCGATCGAATCGAGCAGCATGGGCTCGCCCGCGTTCGCCGCGCCGGCCGCGAAGCGCGCCGTGTAGACGATGCCGCCTACCGCCGCGAATGCCGCGGCGATCAGATAGATCGCAAACAGATGGCGGCGCACGTTGATGCCCGCGCGTATGGCCGACTGCGGATTGCCGCCTATCGCATAGGTGTACTGACCGAAGCGGGTTTGCGAGAGCACGAAATGCATGATGGCGAGCAGCACGGCCGTGAGGATCACGGGCGTCCAGCCGCTGCCGAGCCATGCGAGACCGGCATTGTTGACTGCGACGGTCATGCCGCTGCCCGCGGCGAGAAAACCCGCGCCGCGCGCGACGCCATACATGCCGAGCGTGCCGATGAAAGCGGGCACGCCCAGTCTTGCGATCAGCACGCCGTTCACGAAGCCCGGAATCAGGCACACGAGCATCGTGAGCGGAATCGACATCAGCAAGATCCACGGCGAAGCGCCGCCGGGAATCGTGAACTGCGCCACGCACACGGCCGCGAGGCCCATCACGAAGCCCACCGAAAGATCGATGCCGGCGGTGATGATCACAAAGGTCTGGCCGATGGCGAGCAAAAGCGGGGCGCTGGCCGCGAGCCCGATCGATTGCAGGTTGTACGCGTTGAACACGAACGAGCGATGCGCCGATATCCGCGCCCACGCCTCGAAGAATACGAGCAGCGAGCCGAGAAAGAGCCACGGCCACACCTTGCTGACGAGCGCGAGCCGGTCGAGACGTTTGTCGTTCATGTCGTGGGCGTGAAGGGCGCGGCCGGGGCGTTCAGTTCGAGTAGATGTACTGCTTCATCTCCGGCTTGTCGATATTCGACTTGTCGAGCACGACGAAGCCCGTGCCCTTGTAGGTGGGGATCTTCTTGCCGTGAATCACGTCGCCGGCGAACTTCACGGCGTCGTAACCCATCTGGTCGGGAAGCTGCGCAATGGCGATATCCACGAGACCGCTGCGGATCTGCTCGTCGATGCCGGGCACGGCGTCGAACACGACGACCTTCACCACGCCCTGCTTGCCCGCGTTCTTCACGCCTTGCGCCGCGCCTGCGCCCGAAAACGTGTTGGCGCCGAACACGCCCGCGAGATCGGGATTGCGTGCGAGCACGGCAGCCACGTGCGAAGCGGCGCGATTGGCGTCATCCTCGTTGTATTGCGTCTCCAGCACCTTGATGTTGGGGTGCTTCTTCATCTCTTCCATGAAACCTTGCGCGCGCGCGTCGGTGCTGGAAATGCCAGGCTTGTTGTTCTCGCAATAGACGGTGCCCTTGTCGCCGATCGCCTTGGCCAGCGAACGCGCCGCCACGCGGCCGCCTTCCAGGTTGTCCGAAGCAATATAGGAGAGCGGGAAATCGGCGTCACCCTTGCCGGTTTGATAGTGTCCGTCGCCGATATAAGTGTCGACGGTGATGACCTTGATGCCGGCGTCCGCGGCTTCCTTGAGCGGGCCGATGAGCTGTTGCTTGTCGACGGGTGAAACGAGCAGCACGTCGGGATGCTTGGCGATGAAGGCCTTGAGAATCGGCACCTGCTCGGTGGTGTTCCAGGCCTTCGGCACCTGGAACAGCAACTGGATGTTTTCTTCCTTCGCCGCGCGCTCGGCGCCGCGATGCATGGTGAAGTAGAAGGGATCGGTGACGCCGGGCAAGAGCGCGACAACGGGGTGCGCCGCATCTGCGTGCGCCACGCCGGGCAACATCCCGAGCGCGGCGACGGAGATCGTGGAAAAAGCCATCAGACAGCGGAGAGCGTTGCGCAACATGTTTGTCTTCCTCCAAATGAGTCCGACGCACGGCGCCCAATCTTCCCGAGGCGACGACGCCCGGCAGCAGTGGCTCAGTATACTGAGGCGCACTGCCGCCGGGCCTGGTGTTTTCCTGCACTCTCAGCGCTGTTTATGCGCGGCAGATGCGACCGTCCCGATTTGTGGGACGACTGACTATTTCATTGCAGGAACAACCGATACGCCGGGTTGCTCGTCTCTTCCCAGTGCGGATAACCGAGCGTGGCGAGGAAGCGGCGGAACTCGGCGTCTTCCGCTGCGGGCACTTGAATGCCCACCAGAATCGAGCTATAGTCCGCGCCCTGGTTACGGTAGTGAAAGAGGCTGATATTCCAGTTCGGCGCCATCGACGAGAGGAAGCGCATGAGCGCGCCCGGCCGCTCCGGAAACTCGAAGCGGAACAG
>NZ_QEOB01000053.1:0-14234 GCF_003096875.1 Paraburkholderia unamae | reverse complement strand
GTTTGCACCTTCGACAAATCGCCCCATCTCCGCCTCTCGCGCTAACAGGTTGATTCAGTCTAGGCGATCGCACGTGTTTTGACACACCCTCGGCCAGAAACCGCAGCTCGTGCGCTACTTCGCCCGACATCCAGACGACAGGTTCTACCTCAGAAGTCGGCGTTCACGAAACGCCAAGCCGGGTTTGATCTGGATTTCCGCAAAGACAAGAAGGATTCCGAATCAAATTAGCGCTTCTGTGGTGAATACCGTAAGGCATCGACCAGAAGGGCGAACGCGGCCGTCGGCTGTCGACGGCTTGGATAGTAGAGGTGGTAGCCTGAAAACGGTTCACACCAGTCTTCCAGAACGCGAACCAACCTACCATCAGCAAGGTAGGGCTCCATCTGCCCCTCGGTCAGATAGGCAAGCCCCCGCCCATCGAGTGCGGCGTGCAAAATGAGATTGCTGCTGTTGAACACGAGTTGACCGTCCACCCTGACGTTCAGTTTCCGCCCGCGTTTCTCGAACTCCCAGGCGTACAGCCCTCCGTGACTGGAGAGGCGAAGATTGATGCAGCTGTGACCCGTCAGCTCCTGCGGCATCCGGGGCGGCTTGCGCTTCCTGAAATAGTCAGGCGACCCGGCTACAGCCATCCGCATCGGTGGTCCAATCCTCACTGCAATCATGTCCTTTGCAATGGTTTCCCCCGGTCGCACGCCGGCATCGAAGCGGTCTCTCACAATGTCTGTCAAACCATAGTCGATCAGCACCTCGACCTTGATGTCGGGATACGCGTCGACCAGTTTTGCGATTGCTGGCCAGAGCACCGCTTCGGCCGCGTATTCAGTGGCGGTCAGCCGGATTACGCCAGAGGGCTTGTCGCGCAATTCGCTCAACACCACGAGCTCGCGCTGGATTTCTTCGATTCGCGGACCGATAGACGCCATCAGGCGCTCACCTGCTTCGGTCGGCACGACGCTGCGGGTTGTGCGTGTGAGCAGCCGAAGGCCTAACTGTGCTTCAAGCGCACGAACCGTCTGACTCAGCGCCGACTGCGAAACGCCCAGACGTTTCCCGGCGCGAGTGAAGTTTCTCTCCTGTGCGACGACCATGAAGGCCGCCAGGTCATTCAGGTTATCGCCGGCCATTAAGAAGCTCCGCTTATAGGTCCAATCTGATTCTAGCACCTAGTTTCTGATTAACGCGTCGCGTACATTGAATGAGCGGTCTGGTTTCCGCGTCGCGCACCGGAGGTATTGCGGAAATGCAGGCGTTCGTCGACTCCATCGCATGACGCCACATCGTCTCCGGCATCGAACGCATCAAACCCAGCCAGATTGACCAGACATTTGAGCGAATCAAGTCGAAGGGCGTTCGCTACCGCTTCGTCATCGACCTGACGCATCTTGCAATGCGGGGCTGTCGGCTTGATTCGGAGCGCCAATCATCAAGAGGTCATCATGAAACACGTACTCGCAGTGGCGACTACTGCGGCCGGCATCGCGTCGAGTGCAGCTGTCGCCGACAGCATCGAAGTTCGCCATAGCGCGGAAGTGCAGGTCCTGGCTGGAAAGCCGGGCAATTTCACTGGCAACGCGGCAGTCAGGTCGCTCCTCCCGCCCAATGATTCGACGCGCGCCAATGTCGGGCTGGTCGATTTCGCTCCGCGCGCACGCACGACCTGGCACACCCACCCCGCAGGTCAATTGCTGATTGTGACGGCAGGCATGGGTTGGATACAGGAGGAAGGTCAGGAACGCCGCGTAATCGAGTCTGGCGACGTGGTCTGGATTCCCGCAGGCGTGAAGCACTGGCACGGCGCGACGGACACGACATCAATGAGTCACGTAGCGCTGACTTACGTGGTGGACGGCAAGAACGTTGACTGGCTCGAGCCTGTGTCCGACGAGCAGTATCGATAAGGAAGGACGCAGAATGAACGCCACGACATCTACCGCCATCGCTCTCGCACTTTCACTTGGCGCAGGCACCGCTCAGGCGGAAGTCGGGGCGCAACGAGGCACGCTTTCGGAAGCAGACATCCTGGCCGTGTCACCCGCGCTCGACCGGTATGCCACGGTGAAACTTGCCAATGACCTGTGGAAGCGGCCTGGTTTGTCCGCCCGTGATCGCAGCATCGTCACGGTCGCGGCGGTGATTGCACGCAATCAGGTTGTCTTGATGCCCGAACAGTTCACGCTTGCACTGGATAACGGCGTCAAGCCTCTGGAACTGTCGGAAATCATCACGCATCTGGCGTTCTATGCCGGCTGGGGCAACGCGATTGCGGCAATCGTCATCGCCAGGGAGGTTTTTGCTGCCCGAGGCATCACGCAGAACCAGCTTCCCCAGGCTTCAGTCGAGCGGCTGCCGCTAGACGAGAAAGCCGAAGCGGACCGTGCGGCGCGCGTAGCCAGCAGTGCCGGGCCTGCCTCACCGGGACTGGTGCGCGACACGACCGACGTTCTGTTCAGGGATTTGTGGCTGCGGCCAGGACTTGCGCCGCGAGACCGCAGTCTCGTTGCCGTCAGCGCGTTGATTGCCAATGGTCAGGTCCAGCAGATTCCGTTTCACCTGAACAAGGCGATGGATAACGGCCTGACACGTGAGCAGGCCTCCGAGGTCGTGAACCAGCTCGCGTACTACGCTGGCTGGCCAAACGCTTTCTCAGCCGTTCCCGTCGTCCGCTCGGTCTTCGAAGCGCGCGCGGCGCAATAACAGTCGACTAACCCCAAAGGAATCGAATCATGTCATCAGGTATCCAGAACAAAGTCGTCGTCATCACCGGAGCCAGTAGTGGCTTGGGTGCGGAAACAGCCCGCCACCTCGCGAAGGCAGGTGCTCACGTCGTGCTCGGCGCGCGTCGCATTGAGCGCCTCGAAACGCTGGCGCGCGAACTTCGCCTCAACCCCGAGGCCATCCAGAAAACCGACGTGACCGACCGTAGCCAGGTGAAGTCACTCGTTGAGCGTGCCGTAACCCTTCACGGGCGCGTCGATGTCCTGCTGAACAACGCTGGCCTGATGCCGAGTTCGATGCTCGACAAGCTGAAGGTCGACGAATGGGACCGCATGATTGACGTCAACATCAAGGGTGTTCTGTATGGCATTGCCGCCGTGCTGCCGCACATGCAAAAGCAGATGTCCGGTCAGATCATCAACGTTTCTTCTGTTGCCGGGCACAAGGTAGGTCCCGGTGGCTCGGTCTACGCGGGTACCAAATGGGCGGTCCGAGCCATTTCAGAGGGACTTCGCCAGGAAGTGAAACCCTGGAACATCCGCACGACAATCGTGTCGCCCGGCGCCGTCGCAACGGAACTCATCAGCACGATTACAGACAGCGATATCGCTGCCGGAATGGCGAAGACCTATGAAAGGGCCATTCCGCCCAGCTCATTTGCACGCGTGGTCGAGTTCGCCATCAGCCAGCCGGAAGACGTCGATATCAACGAAGTGCTCTTCAGGCCGACGAGCCAGGTGTATTGATAGCGTCGAAGAGCGGCCTTCCCTGGCCGATTCGACCCGTGTTCAACCCATGGAGATTCAAGCAATGCCACATGTCATCGTAAAGGCATGGCCCGGAAAGACCGAAGAGCAGAAGCAAAAACTGGCAGATGCGATTACGCGCGATGTGATGTCCATCCTCGGGTATGGACAGGAATCGGTGTCTATCGCGTTCGAGGAGATCGATGCAAGCCGATGGAAGGTTGATGTCTATGTCCCTGACATTCAGGGCCGCCCCGACATCCTGCTCAAGAAGCCCGGTTACAGGATGTAAGGAGTCCTGCAATGTCATACATCGTTTCCACAAAGGCGAGGGAAGGTTCCGTAGTGTTGACGCTGATGCCTATCATGGCTGCCGTACTCGTCGGCTTCGTGATAATCGGTGTCGCGCTCCCGGTGCTACCCTTGCACGTCCATAACGACCTCGGGTTCGATACCTTTGTCGTCGGGCTCGTTGCGGGCGCACAGTTCGCCGCGTCACTGGTCTCCCGCATCTGGGCAGGTTCCTGGTCCGACCGTCATGGTGCGAAACAGGGTGTTGTGACAGGACTGATTGGCGCGGTAGCGGCAGGATTGCTCTATCTGCTGTCACTTGCGTTCGTAAAGGTACCCGTTCTCTCTGTCGCGATTCTACTGATTGCGCGCGCTGTTCTCGGAGGAGCGGAGAGTTTCATCATCACCGGAGCGGTCGCCTGGGGACTCCGGCTTGTTGACAGGGAGCACGCCGGTAAGGTCATCGCCTGGGTCGGCACGGCGATGTTTGCATCGATGGCCCTTGGAGGTCCTGTTGGCTCCGTTCTTTATGCATCGGTCGGTTTTATTGCCGTCGCTTTGATCACGACTGTTCTGCCGCTCGTCGTTTTGTTGTACCTCACCCGGGTGCCATCAGTCGCACCGCATCCCCATGGGGATCGTTCGTCGCTGAAGGCAGTCATGAGCGCTGTATGGCTGCCAGGCGTTGGCGCCGCACTCGCGAGTATCGGCTACTGCGCGATTCTCGCATTCAGTTCGCTGCTCTACAGCGACATGCACTGGCATCCGGTATGGATGGCATTCACCGCATTTGGCCTCGCGCTGATGCTCGCGCGAGCGCTCGCGGGTCATCTACCGGACCGGTTCGGTGGTGCGAAGGTCGCTCTGGTGTTTGTGGTCATCCAGGCGGTGGGCCTGATTTTGATCGGGCTTGCGAGAACGCCGCTCATTGCGTCTGCGGGGGCGGCACTTGCGGGCTTTGGCTATTCGCTCGTCTATCCGGCACTCGGAGTCGAGGTGGTAAGCGCAACGACACCGAAGAACCAGGGTCTGGCGATGGGCATCTACACGGCTTTCCTCGATGTAGCGATGGCCGTCGGCAGTCCCGTGTTAGGCTGGGTTGGCGGGCTTACCGGGCTTGGGTCAGTATTCCTGGTCGGCGCCGTGGTTGTTTCATGCACGGCAGGAGTGGCAGGCGGGTTGCTTTGCAAAGGATCGTCGCAGCGCGCACGCTCCGGCCTTGAGCGTTGAAATTCACCCATCCCTGAGCAGTCGTCCCAGCGCTAAAAGTCGCTGCACCACGAGCGTGTATGCTCGCGCGGTCCTTCAGCGAACGGGAATTCACCATGAGCAACGCTGTCGAAACTTCGCCCGATCGAAAAATGGGGGGTAAGCGCATCAACCGCGCCGTTGAGACTGGCTGCTTTCGCTCACAAAGCAGCCAGTCCAGGTGCATTGATGGCATTGACCGCTTCGGGTCGTGAGGACCCGTTCGACGGCAGCGAGAGCGGACATTTGTGGTCGCGCAGGTGTAAACGGCAGTCATCCTGCCTGTAGCCGACGCACCGCTGCCTTTCTGCGAAGGCCCGCTTAGGCCGACAACTTGCCCTCCGGCGACTGTATCGAATGCCCCGCCCCACCATCAACGCCGCGCCTGACATTCACGCATGAAGAACCTGGTCGCTATGCGTCAAGCCATATTAGACGTTCAAAAAATTATCGACAGCTATTTATGGTATCTGAAATTCCGCTCCAAATTTCTCCAACCGGAACTATCCAACTCTTTTCAAGTACGGTGTACTGCAACTGGCCGCCTTCCGGATTGAAATTAAACTGTAGCTTGACGGCCCACCCAAACCCACTCGTAGATGCCGTGCCGGTATTTCCCTCCGCTGGATCATAAATGGTCCCATGATCCCGCTTCGATTTTGTTTTCAAACATGAGAAGATTTCAGGCGTAACCCCGTTGTATGTTTTGCTGTCGCTCATTGTCCTCTCCTTGTGTTTATTCTCAATCAAGTCACCGTAAAATTCCGTGAAATTATCACTTTCATTCAGAAACATTTCTGGCAAGCAAATCTAAATAAGTCCGCTTCTTCGATGAAAATCTAGGTACAAACATACGGAAGCGCAAGAGAATTTTCGAGCTGCCTTTGCATCCCGACTGATCCGGTCCACACTCGCTCTGGTTTACCCCAAAACCATTCCTATGTGATTAGGTATGCGAACTTCTCTCGGAATCTTACCCCTTGAAAGAAGACGTTGCGGTTCAAATCTGTCAGCGCCTCGCATCTCGGCCAAAAGAGGCTCGTGACACGACACAGAGCAGTCTGCCTTCCGTCGACTGGCGTCGACAAGCGCGGCGTCGAACTGGACGTGCGGTCGAGAAAGCAGCAGCTACAGACTGGGTCAACGCGGCTCCACAAGTGTTCCGCGTTCGAAGTTTTCCCGCAAGGCCCCCAGTGGCCTGAGACGCTGAGATTTCATAAAAATGTAGCATCCGTGGAGATATTTTTATCGAATATTTGAGCGATCTTATGCGCGCCGCGTAAAAGACATTAAAACGCATTACACGAATGATAATTAACCGTCAGCGATCTGTGGCTCTCGAAAAAAAATCTACATCTAGCCTGATCTGTACTCTATAAAGAATCCAGCAGGCACAACGACAGGGAAGCATGCATTCCAGATAATAAATGCAGGATTACTAATATTAAATTTCTTTTTAGCTTACCACCTTCACCCAGCATTTTCTCGCGATAGCGGCGACTCCGGTTTTCCGGAGCCCCGGCTCGCCGCGCGCGTGAGAGAAGTACACAAACCTGGCTGGAGCGCTCGGCAGTCGCGGCTGGGACGACTGAGAGCCATCGATTTCACAACCCTTGGTGCAGCGACACACCCGATATGTCGTTGTACACCTCACGCACGGAGAGTACAGCAATGGAAAGCATCAAGTTGGAAGGGGTGACCCCTGAGCAGATGGCCCATGTCGCCCGGTATCTCGAGCGCAGCGGCGTCAAAGGCTTCTCCGGAAACGCCGGCGCGCTGGCCGGCGACTGTTTCAAGGCCGACTACCGTTACGAGCCTGAGTCCGGAATCCTGGTGATTACGCCTTCGGAGTTGCCGCACGCCTTTCGCAAGGCTCCCGCCGGGGTGGCGGCACCCGCCTTCGCAGGCCTCGTGCGCAACGTCCTGACCGGGCGACCGAGCAAGTATGGTGTGTACGACTATGTCTACCCCACGATCGACAACCAGTCCGGCGGCACGCTGACCTACTCCACCAGCGATCCCAGCAACGGAACCATCGAAATCAAGAAGAACAAGATCGAGAGCGGCAGCAGCGTGGAGGCGTTCGAGGCCGACAGCACCAAGCTCTCGGGCACGGGCGTCGGAGGCACGTGCACGTACACGCTCGCTGACGGCCAGACCACGCTCGTCATTACGTACTTCCTCAACACGAAATTCACCCATACGTTCACGGTCGGACTGAGCGGCGGCAACGCCGCGCGCTACACGGCCACGGCGACCAACACCGACCCGAGCGTGGACGGCTACACCTATCTCAACCCGACGGTTACGTTAGCCAAGGTGACGAATGTCTAACTACGAGAGCGGGCCATCCAGCGATGCATGGGGCGTTACGCTCACCGCCCCGCAACTGGTCTCTCACAAAGGCATGCTGCTGTCGTTCGCACGAGCGGCGGCGGCCCCGAACGAGACCCTCTACTTTCAGGTCCTCGATCCGCAAAGCGGCGGCGGGGCGACCGGCGAAGGCGTCTGGAGCGGCTGGTATCGCTTCGCCTTCCCCGGCGCGCCCACGAGCACACCGACGGGCAAAGCGTTCCAGAAGGAGCAGCAGCCTCCCGAGTTGCGGCTGGCGGGCATGGACCTCATCACGGTGGCCACCACGGCCACGAAGCTGACTCCGGCGGACGCCCCGTTCCAGGTGATCAGCGACGGTTCGTACCTGGTGGTGCTGCGCCCGACGGCCGCCGGCTCGCTCTACATGAACCGCCTCGTGCTACGGCACTGGACCGACGAAGTCGCAGGCACGGCATACGCCCGATACGGCCTGGAGTGCGCCTGGGAGGTCCGCTATCAACGCAGCGGCGTGCGTGACTGGCCGCTCGACACCACGGATACGCTTTCGTCGCTCGACCTGACCGGCGCGCCGTTTCTCGAGCCGACCATCGAGTTCAGCCACGTTCGCGGTGCCGCCGCCGGTTTCGATGTCGCGCGGGTGCCGACGTCCGATCCCGCCCTGTTCCGCTGGTATGTCGCCTGCGTGAGCGGCACCGGCCTCCAGCTCTGGAGCATCACCGAGACCGACGGTACCGTCGTGGACTTTTCCGAGTCCACGACCTCCTACCCGCTGCTCACGCCGAAGGTAGGCGACAAGGTGCTCCCTGCGCTGGCCACGCGAGCGCCGGCCATCGTGATGTACGCCGAGCAGGAGCCGGCCGAAAATCCCTCGGGTGCGCAGGTCGAAGTGCAACGCGCCGCGCGACTGCTGGTCGCGTTCGCCGTGTCCGGCGAGCGCCTCGGCAATGGCCTCGCGGTCGCCACTGCCGTGTACGACTTCGGCCTCGACACCAAAGGGCTCGCACCCGCCATGCCGGCGGTGCAGCCCGAACTGGTTCTCGTCGATGGCTCCATCGAAGGTGGTACGTTCAAGCCCGATACGCAGTCGAACGCGTTCCCGACTGCGGCGCAGGCTCCGCGGGTCACGCATCTGATCGGCGGCCAGGTCGTCACCGCGCTGCTGCTCGGGCAACTGCAACCGCATACCGACCTCACGGGCCGGATGGCCGAGGACGGGCTCGTCCATCTCTATGCGGGCGGCCCGCTCGCCACCGTGAACGACGCGCTCTCCGGCTGGGGCGGGCTTGTTCCCGGCCAGCCGCGCGCGATGGTCGCGCAGTTCGACCCGCGCGTGAGCCGGCTCGAACTGGCGGTCCCGTGGAAGTACGCCGCCCCGACCGAACAGCCGTCAGGCAACGCCAGGTTCGTCGCCCGGCAAAGCGGCCCGATCATGTCAGGGTCGACCGTGCAGATCAGCGATGCAAACTGGACGACGCCGCAACCCGACCTGTGCGACGTGACCGTCACCTACCCCGCCGCCACCGGCTGGGGCAGCGAGACTTGGCACGGCGTGCCGCGCAACGTGGCCACATTCTCGAGCGTGCTGAACGGCGAGGCCACCGACGACAGCGCCGACCCGGATGCACTGGACGGCTCACGCCCCTACTTCGACTTCTCCGGCACGCTTCCGCTCGCACGGGTGCCGTTGCAGATGGCGCAGCAGCAGGCGGTCGGCTTCGAGCCCGTCGCCACGTTCACGACGCCGCGCGTCACGATCCCGCTGGCAAGCGTCGCCGTTGCGCAAAGCGGCGCGCGCCTTCAGGTCACGCTGTCCTTCCGGCCGGCCACCGGCGCGCCGATCACCGCCGTGTGGCCCGACGTGCCCGCAAAGGTCGCGGGTTGGGCCGCCCTCTTTGACGGCTCGGCCGATGCGACGGTGTACCCCTATGTCGCAGGGCCAGGCACGACGACCCTGTTCGGACTTGCCACCGACGCCTATCAGATCGATGCAGCGCTCCTGTTGCGCCCGACCGCCACGGCGCCCGACTTGAGCAACATGACGATCAAGGTGGAAGCGCCTGCCAAGGCTCCCGGTCTCACCGTCACCTTCACGCCGCCGTCCGGCGCGTTCACTATCGAGAACGTGCCGCGCGCCGTCAAGGATTTCGCCGCAACGCTTGCCGCCAATAACAAGTTCGCCGCGCTGGGTCTGCTCGTCGACATCACCGGCGTAGCCGGCGACGTGCTGCCCACCGTGTCAGCGGTCGGGGCGCTCAGCTTGCGCGGCATGGCCGCCTTGTTCGACTTGCTGCTTCCCGATATCGACCTCGCCGGGTGGATGGCGCGAGTCGATACCTTCACGGCCGGCACCCAGAAGCACATCCAGCCGAAAGGGCCGATCGCCAGCCTGGTCAGGCTCGGCGCGTTCGTTTGCGTGCCCGATGCGCCCGAGGAAGGCATCCCCGCGTACATCGAAAATCTCCAGGCGCAAGGCATCAGCGAAAAGGCGACCCGCAAGCTCAGGGACGCGGGCGCCACGGTGTCGGCCGGCGCGTGGATCCGCCAACCCGCGCCGATGTCGTGCACGTTCAATGGCACGGACAACGTCAACGTTCCGGTCGTCGCGAACAACGCCGCCCTCCCACCGGGCATCAACCTGCGGCCCCAGCCGGAATGGACGCTCGAAGCGTGGCTGCAACCGTCGAGCAGCGTGGCGCAGCGCATCGTGACCTTCCACGACGGCGTGACGAAGCAGCCGCCCACCGTGCCGGCCCTCGACTATCGCATCGGGCTCAAAGGCCAGAACGTGGTGGAATTCGGCGCCTACACCAAGCAACCCGGTCAACCCGATTCCTCGTTCTTCCAGACCGGCACCTCGGCCAGCGTGAGTTTCCTGCCCGCCGCCTCGTTTACCTGGGAGTGCTGGATTCAACCGGATGCGACGGCCGCACCGGCCGGCGCATCAGGTGGGATCGTTCAGGTGCAGTTGCCGCACCAGGTGGTGCCGGCCTTCGCGATCACGCTCAACTCTGCACGCAACATCGTGCTGCGGGCGAGCGGCGATGGCTCGACGCTCCATGACTACACCAGCAAGGCGATCGTGCCGGCGGTCAATAACAGCAACCTGCCGGTGTGGACCCACGTCGCTGTGATCGGCACGCAGCCCAAGCCCAATGGTCCCTGGTCACTGGTGCTGCTCATCAACGCGATCGTCGACAGCACCTTTACCGATGTCCCGTTGCAGCAGAACCAGGGGGGCGCCTTCCTGATCGTCGGCGCCAATACCCCGACCGACGTAAGCCTGTTCGGCCGCGTGGCCGCCTTGCGCTATTGGGGTGTCGAGCGCACGGCCGCCGAGATCAGGCGCACGGCCTTCAGCGGCCTCACCGGCCACGAACCGGGGCTGCTCGGATGCTGGCCGATGACGGGGATGCACACCGGCGGCCCGACCGGCAACTACCTGGTCAACATCGCAGCAGTCAGCGGCGCGGACTGGAACGCCGACTACTACAAGTGGACACAGCCCGTTGAGGTGGTGGCCGACGACTATTTCCTCTCGCTCGTCGCGAGCATCGCCGGCCTGCCCGCCGTGGAAGTCCACGCGGCCTTGCCCAACGACCGCTGGAACCACTTCGCGCTGGTCTACCAGGCCGGCGGCGCGCTGAACCTGAATCCGGCGACACGCTTTAACGCCGGCCGCTACGACTGGGCGCGCTGTCCGGGCGGCGATCTGAATCCGGGGTCGTCGTTCGCCCTCGACGCGTGGGTCCAGTTGCCCGCCGCGACGGCGCAGAATGCGACCATCGTTGCCCACTGGGCATGGGACCAGTCGCCCGCCGATCAGTGCTACCAGCTCGCCGTGGACGCCAAAGGCAATCTGACGTTCACCGTGAAGATGATCGACACCGACCTCGGCGCGACCAAAACCGATACCGTGACGAGTTCGCAGATCAACCTGGCCGACGGCGCAGTCCGGCACGTGGCCGCCGTCTTCAGCGGGGTTTCAGCCACACGGCAAGACGGTTCGACCGCCTCGTACACGATGACCCTCTACGCCGGCGGCAAACCGATCGGCACGAAGACGGGGACCGTGAAGACCAGCGTGCTTCAACTCGCCACGTCGCAGACCGACGTGCTCATTGGCCGGACCAACCTCGCACCAGACGGTGCCGACCAACCGGTCGAGTCGTACGGCCTGTTTCGCGGCACGCTCGGGCGGCTGCGTTACTGGAGCGCGGCCGCGAGCGTCGCTAACCTGTTTCCCGAACTCCAGCCGACGCGGCTCGCCTTCGGGCCGCCTGCGGGCCTCGCTGCCGAGTGGGCGTTGCGCGACGGCGAGGGCGTGGTCGCGGCCGACACGATTGGCAACAGCGATGCGGTGCTGACGTCGTCGGCATGCTGGACGAATCTCAACGACACCTCGACCCTGCACTTTGTCGCCAACGGCGCACCGGTCGTCAGCGTCGAGCCTTACGCTGGGACGCTCACGCCCGCCACGAACTCGCAGTTCACCCTTGGCAAACCGCTCGAGAGCGGCGTGAATGGGCTCGTGGGCCGGCTCGGCTCGCTGAGCCTGTGGGGCGTCGCCCGCGACCTCGCGACCATACGCGGGCAACAGTACACGCCGCGTGCGGGCGACGAGCCCGGCCTGCTCGCATTCTGGAATTTCAGCAACGGCGGCATCGACCAGACCGGCGGCGGCAATGACCCTGTTCCGGCGATCGGCGCTGGCCGTCTGCTGCCCGGCGATCTTCCGGTCAGCAACGAAGGGGCGCTGATCCAGAACGTGTATGGCGGCCCGCTCACGTACCTCTGCGCGTCGACGCCCGGACGCGTCGCGGCGGGTTCCTACGCGGTCGCCACCGCCGCCGGCACAAGCCAGGGCAAGGCGATACTCGAACGCGCCTATGTGCTTGACCCCAACGCCGCCCCCGAACGGCCGATCGAGCTGGGGCTGCTCGACCTGATCTACGTCGGCCAGGTGCAGACCGACCCGACGCTGATCGGCTACATCGAGGGGGCGCCACCGGTGCCGAGCGAGAACCTGTCGCGCCCGTACTACCTGTCGCAAACCAGCACCCTCTACACCGCCTACAACGGCACATCATCCGTCACGCTCACCCAGCAGAGCAGCCAGAAGATCGCGTACAGCTCGAGCACGACAACGACCGTCGACATCGACTTCAAGGCTGCGATCGGTCTGTTCGGCATCGAGAGCCGCGCCGACTGGAGCATCCTGCTCATCAACAAGCAGGCCTATGACCTGAAATCCACCGTGCAGGCGGTGGCCGCGACCAAGGCGACGTATGGCGATACCCAGGGCACCGACCTTTCGGGAGAGTGGACGTCGGTCCAGAAAGATATGGTCGCGGTCAAGGGTGACTGGGAGACGTTCCAGGGCGATGCAAAGCGCTATCTGAATCCGCAGGTGGGCAGGCGCTTCGTGCCGGCGAATCTCGGCTACGCGCTCGTCGAGTCGCTCGTCGCCGACCTGTTCGCCATGGTCTACCACGCCAGCGGCGCGGCTGTCGGAACGCTAATCGTGCCCAACCTGGCCATTCCGCCCGACCGCAACTTGCTGCTGTTTCCGATGAACCCGCGTTACACGAAGAACGGCTCGCTCGACGGCAAGGTCGGACTGGTCGACGACCCTTCGACCGGCAACGCCGGTGCCCCCCACCGCAGTTACTTCCAGCCAACCGAGGCTTATGCGCTCGCCGCGTCTCTTGAGGCGCAGAACGAACGTCGGCAAGCCTATGCCGCTCAGTTCGACTGGAAAGGACGCGGCCAGGGCGGCAACGCGAGCCTGAACGACGCCAAGGCGAACCTGCCGGTTGACTTCGACAGCGAACCGGGCGGCGGCAATCAGGGCAGCTTGCCCGTCACGGGCATTGCCAACCGCTACGTCTGGAGCGCCGACAAGGGGTTGCATACGGAGTCGCAGAGCTTCGCGAGCGTGTCGTCGCGCAGTTATACGGGCTGGCGCAACCGTGGGGGCGGTGGCGGGCTCAAGGCACAGGGCGAATTCTTCTTCGAACTCGGTTTCGCGTATTCGCTCGATCTGCTCGTCACGCAGATGGTCGATGTTCACGTCGGCCTCAAGAGTGACAAGCAGCAGTCGGTCACGCTCGACGTCACGGTCGACGGCGAGTCCTATCTCCCGGCCTGGGACCCCAGTGCGGGCGCTGACTACGGTGGGGGCACCGGCGCGTTCGCGCCGGGCCTGTGCCCGGGCAAGGTGCGCCAGTACCGCTTCTTCAGCTTCCTGCTACCAGCCAGCCAGGAGAACGCGGACGGGTTCGCCAAGGTTGTCGACCCGGTGTGGAAGGCGCAGTCGAACGATCCGGCGGCGCGCGCAATGCGCGAGCTCGACACGAGCGGCCCCGCCTGGCGTGTGCTGCACCGTGTGACCTACGTCGAACGCATCCCGCCGCGGATCGCCGCGCGGCCGGTCTACACGAAAGCGGCGCCGCTCAACGAGCCGCCGAATGTCGAGGGCAATCTCGAACTGCTGGCCTTGATCACCGGTCAGCTAAGCGGCATCAACCCGACACCAGCGCAGGTTGGCGCAGCGGTCGCGATTGCCATCAATCCGGCGCCGACGTCGCCGGGTGTGTACCCAGCCTCGCTGCTCGAGCAATCGGTGCCGTGGTGGGGCGCGTTTCTGAAAACGGCACGACCGGGCACAAACGGGCCCGCCCCCAACCCGCAGGCAGCCGAGATGTTGACACGCCTGGTGTCGCGCATCATCAGCTACACGATTGCCGGATTGCGTACGGGAGTGGTGAAACTGCCGCAATGATTCTGCGCGTAGCCGAAGCGTAAACGCCAGAACCCCGGCTCTCTTTCGGAGACACCGGGGTTCTGGACTTTACAGCATAAGGAGCCTGACGATTACCTACTTTCACACGGGCA
>NZ_QEOB01000052.1:0-14541 GCF_003096875.1 Paraburkholderia unamae | reverse complement strand
CAGTCGCTCACTCAAAGCTGACAGGTTCTGAATAAATTCAAAAACCTGACTTACTTTAGTGTGAGACTCTTGATACTTTCGCTACTCCCGACTTCGCTCCGAAGAACAAGGTCAGGCCGCGTCACCGCATCAAGCGCCCACACTTATCGGCTGTAAATTTTTAAAGAGCAATTCGTCTTAATCGCTGCGTTTTCGTTCGCAGCGATCAGCGAAGGAGGCGAATTATGCAGGTCGCTGAATCACCCGTCAAGCGATTATCGAAAAATAATTTCCGGGCCCGCCAAGCCGGTTTCGCACAGCCGCGCCGCCACCACCCACGCGCAAATAGCCGATCAAACGCGGACCGTCAAGGACCTCGGGCAGAACGCTGCCGCTTCATCGCGGCGGCAGGTGCCGCCCGCCCGGATCCGCGCGGGCTTGACCACTGGCGGCAAGCACAATGCCACACCCGCTCCGCCACGCGCCCGGTCGTCCGTGGCGGAGAGGACCGCGAAGGCATCCAGGGCAAGCAGCAGCCCCCAGACCTTCACCTATCATTCGGATACCTTATCATTTGCGCCGATCGAAGCGATCGTGACATCCATCTCACGGACCGTTCGCTCGCAACATCCACACCGTCGCCGTATTCGTGTTGTCGTCGACCGCCGCAAATGCCGAATGACCCTTGCCGTCAACGCCGAATGCGAGACCGAATGCCGAGCCCGCCGTGGAATCGACGGACATCTCTGCAACGAATTGGCCATCCACCGTGAATTCGACGATTTCACTCGGTTGCTGCGCATCGGCATTGACGGCGTCGCCGTTCGCGGTGACCAGATGCCCATTGGGCGCAAGCGCAAGAGCAAGCGGTCCATGGAGATGGGTACTGTCCTGATAGATCAACCTCCCCATGCCGCCGTCATGATTCGCGCCAGCCGCGCCGTAGACGGCGAACACGGCGTTGTCGCCTGTCGAGGCAACATAAAGCACATCATGCTGCGGATCGTAGGCAAGCCCGGTCGGGCCCACCACCAGCGCCGCCGGATCGGTGCGGTGCACGTACCCCGAAGCGATGATCGTCGAACTCGGCAACGTCGTTACACCATTTTCGCCGATAGCGAGATCAATCCGGGCAACCGTTCCGTTCAGCACGTCCGACACGAAGACCTTGGCGAATTGCCCGCCGTCGATGACGGCGAGATCCCAGGGGCCGTCGAGCAATCGCGCATCTTTCAGTTCCCTGATCAAGCGGCCCTGCGCGTTGATGACCAGGAGCGATCCCGGCGCAATGACGGTCTTGCCGTCCTTGGTCGGGACGTTGCCCACCAGCACCACACCGCTTCTGAGCACGGCGAGTGCCGTTGTGAGACCGAGGTTATGCCCTTCGAAGAAGGTCACAGGCGTGGCGTTGGGAACGATCTTGACGATGGTCGTGCCGGTGCCTTGCAGGTTCGATTTCGCGTTGAAATTGGAGACCACGACGTCGCCTGGCTTGAGCGCACTCCACGAGGGCACGCCCGCAGGCACGAACGCAATGCCATAAGGATTGAGATCGCCGTTGGCCGGTATCGTCGAAGACGTCACGGACGACGGCGGCAGGATCGGCGCCAGATCGTCGGCCCGCGCGCTCGCCAGCGACAAGGCGAAAAGCGCGGCTCCATACGCCACATGGCGCATGAATCTGGAAGGACGTGTGCCGATCTCCCGACCCGGCAGGCCAGTGTATGAACTAAATGCAGACAACGAACGCGACGCTTCCATCTGACACCTCCTTCGTGCCCGGAGAGCACGAACCACATCAACACAGCGAACAACCCAGGCAATGGCAACGGGTCGTACGGCCAGTGCATGCGCAATGCCTCGCGCGACTCGCGTTCTGCGTAAACGATCGAGCGCTTCGCCTATTCCCTCCGCTTTTTCAGTGGTATCCCGAGGCTTGTCACGCGCAAACGTTTGATGTTGTAAAGCAGGGTTAAGACATTTGAAATGTCGGCCGTTAATGACAGTCATTCGCTCGGCCTTTTCTTTGCTGTGTCGATCCTGACTCGAGACATCAGTTGCAGTCTTCAAAACGTTGCGCGGAGGACCATACCCATGAATCACACTCTCCATAACATCAGCATCGGCATGCGTCTTGGTGCGGGCTTCGGTGTCCTCGTCATTCTGCTGTGCCTGACCGGTGTGTTTGCGACCTATCAGTCCTCGCGAATTTACAGCGAGGGAACCGTCAAGATTGCAGATGACTGGTTGCCCGGTGTGCAAACACTCGGCGACATACGCGCCTATGCCAATGGCATACGCCGCACGTCACTGCGGCTGGCGATGGAGCCCAATCTCGCCGCGCGGCAGTCGCAGCGCGCCCAGCACGACGACTCGCTGGCCAAGCTCGAACGCGCGATGCAGGCGTATCAGAAGCACATCGTGTCGGCGGAGGAAGCGCAACTCTTTGAGCGCTTTCAGCAAGCGTGGAGCGAGTACCTGACGCACGACGCCAAGGTGCTCGATATCTCCGACGCGGCCACGGAGGCCGCCTTCTCCGAAGCGCGCGCCGTTGCGAACGGCAAGGCCGGCCAGACGTTCCAGAGCGCGCTCGATCTGATCGAGCAAAGCGTGCGGCTGAACAGCGAAGGGGCAACACGCGCGCGCGAGCTTGCCTCCGCCACCTATCGAACGGCATTAACGGCGGCCGGTGCGATGATGGCGCTCGCCGCGCTGGCCGGCGTCGGCATCGCGATCGTGATCACGCGTTCGATCACCCGCCCGTTGCGCGCGGCGGTGTCAGTCGCGCAAACGGTCGCGCGCGGCGACCTCACCTCGCAGATCGACGTTGCCGGGCGCGACGAGGCCGCCCAGTTGCTGCGCGCGCTCAAGGAGATGAATGCGAACCTCGCCAACCTCATCGGTCACGTGCGGGCGGGCAGCGAAAGCATCGTCACAGGGTCGGCGCAGGTCGCAACGGGCAGCGCGGATCTCAGCACGCGCACCGAGGAACAAGCGGCATCACTCGAGGAAACCGCTTCGAGCATGGAGCAATTGACGGCCACGGTCCGCCAGAACGCGCAGAGCGCGAAACAGGGCAATGCGCTCGCCATCAATGCATCGGAAATCGCCACGCGCGGCGGCGCGGCCGTGGGCCGCGTGGTCGAGACCATGCAGGAGATCTCCGATAGCTCCACCAAGGTTTCGGAGATCATCAACGTGATCGAGGGAATCGCGTTTCAGACCAATATCCTGGCGCTGAACGCCGCGGTCGAAGCGGCGCGGGCCGGCGAGCAGGGGCGCGGATTCGCCGTGGTCGCGGCGGAGGTGCGCTCGCTCGCGCAGCGCAGCGCGGGAGCGGCGAAGGAGATCAAGGAACTGATCACCGTCTCGGTCGAAAGGGTCAGCACCGGCACCCGGCTCGTGGACGAGGCCGGACAGACGATCGACGAGGTCGTGCGGTCCGTGCAGCGTGTGACTCAACTCATGGGCGAGATCGCGGCGGCCTCCGGCGAACAGCACACGGGCATCGAACAGGTGAACCAGGCCGTCGTTCAAATGGACCAGCTCACGCAGCAGAATGCCGCGCTGGTCGAAGAGGCGACCGCGGCGGCGCAGTCGATGAGCGACCAGGCGACGCAATTGCGCAATGCCGTCGCAACCTTCAAGGTCGCGTTTGCGGGAAGCGCCTGAAAGCGGCCGGCGGACGCGCTTCGCGTCCGCCGCTCTCCCATCGCACCGCATCGCGGTGAATCTCGCGCGATGAAAGCCGTTGCTGACGCAACTACTTCGTCGCGAACACGGATATCCCGCCGTTCGGGAACGCCGCCGCGCCCGGCTGGTACGGCACGTAGACCTGCCCCAGGTTGCTGTCGATGGCGACCGAGTGCGCGCCCGTTCCCACCGCGACGGTATAGAGCAGCTTGCGCGAGGCGCCGTCGATCACGCCCATCTCCGGCGTGAAGCCCGACGAGGCGGCCGTGCCGCTCGTCACGTAATGGCGCGCGGGGAGGAAGTAGCGGTTCGACGCCGCGTCGTAAGCCACCTGGTCCACGCCGCCGAATGGCACCGACGCCAGCAGCGCGCCCGTGTTGCGATCGAGGATCTGCGTGATGAGCGGGCTGCCAGCGGGCGGATCGCAACCGATCAGCACGTCGCTGTTCGGACCGAGCGCGATGCCCGCAGGCCCGCATTTGCCGAGCGCAAACGATTTGCTCACCGCCGGCGCGCCCGACGTAACGGAACTCGCGGGAATGACGTCAAGCTGGCCGTCCGGGTTCGCGGTGGTTCCGTCGTTGTTGATCAGGAAGTTCTTCGAAGCCGGGTCGTACGCGCAGGCTTCCAGACCGGACGAGCCGCTAAAGACCAGCTTCGATACTACCGCCTGCGTCGTGGTCGAGATGAAGGTCACGTACGGCGGCGAATCGCCGGGGCTTGCGAACATGACGAGATGGTCGTCGGGGTCGTAGCAGCCTTCGTCCACGCGCGAACCCGACGTGCTGATGGCAAGCGTCTTGACCGTTTTCATGGCGGAGGTATCGACGATCTTCACGGAATCCACGTCGCCGACATAGAGCGTATTGGTCCCGGTCACGCCCACGATGCCATCCGGCCCGGACGCGTCCGTGCTCGCTCCCGCCCCCGTAAAGCCGCCCGGAATCTGCGCGAGCAGCGCGTTCGATTTCGTATCGACGACATCCACGGACTTGTTGTTGCGATCGGAGAGATAGTACCTGCCCGCTTCCACATAGCCGATATCGAAGCTGAAAGCCGGGCTCGACGCATTGGGCACGGCGATATTCGCGAGCAGCCTGGAATTAGGCGGCGTGGACGAAGCCGGGTCGGAGCCGGAGTTGTCGCCTCCTCCGCATCCGGCGATGACGGCCGTCGTCACGACAAGAAAACCCAACAACGTCTTTTTCATCAGTCGGCTCCTTTGAGCGGCAGAACAGGTGGATCAACGCTTGAGTGATTGACGCAATCGTTGAAGCGGCGCCGTTGCGGCGCTTCGATCTGGACGTAAGGATGAGGAAGGCGCGGTAATAATGCACAGCAAAGAAATTGATGGTTTCCATATCCAGACGCGAATGGCTGTATGGATGCGGAAAATATTCAGTGAATAAGAGAATCGCTTTTAGTAAGTTTGAATTGCGCGCAATTATTTGAGAATGATTCTGAGAAGCGGTCCAAACCGGTAAATAACGATGGCGTGCTGCGTCGCCACATTCATGGCAATGCACGACACCGGAGCCATCCGTCTACAAAGATTGCGCTGCGGCGAATGAATTGATGCGAAGGCACATCGAGATGCTGCGCTTCGGCTTTGCATCAGTCGAGGCATCAAATTCACGCCGCAATGTAAGGCGCGGTTGTGAAGTCGAAAGCGCTGGCGACAATGGAACGAATCACATGCCGTGTTCTACAGATGCGTTGTCAGGGAAAACGCCTGGCGTCCGCTTGATTCGCGCGGCCTGAAAGCGCATGTCGATCAACACGATAAGCCGGGCCAATCAACGGGTTTCATTCGCTCAGAGAATGAGTCGCCTACGGCTCGCGCCCCGCCACGCCCCCCTATCCATCCCCGCGCATTTGTTCTTGCGGCGCAAGACTCTTTGTCCATGGTGGGTGTTCGAAAGCGAGCGGGATGCGCCTACAGTCTGCATCCATCGAGTCCGTCGATTCGACCGGCCAGCAGCGAAACCCGAGCCGGAAACCCTACATGCAGAGAGTCACATCATGAGCACTTCGAAAGTCGTCATCGTTACCGGCGCGTCGCAAGGCATCGGCGCGCAAACCGTCAAGGCCTTTCTCGCGCGCGGCCATCGTGTCGTCGCGACTTCGCGCTCGATCGCGCCCTCGGACGATCCCAATCTCGTGACCGTCGCGGGCGATATCGGCGAGCCGGACACCGCGCGCCGCGTGATCGAGGCTGCCATTGCGCGCTTTGGCCGCGTGGACACGCTCGTCAACAACGCGGGTATTTTCATCGCCAGGCCTTTCACGCAGTACACGCCGCAGGACTATGCCGCGATCACGAGCGTGAATCTCAACGGCTTTTTCCACATCACGCAGCTTGCCATCGAGCAGATGCAGAAGAACGGCAGCGGCCACGTCGTGAGCATCACGACCACGCTCGCCGATCAGGCGAATCACAACGTGCCTTCGGTGCTCGCCTCGCTCACCAAGGGCGGGCTGAATGCGGCGACAAAGTCGCTCGCCATTGAATATGCGGCCGCCGGCATTCGCGCGAATGTCGTGTCGCCGGGCATCATCAAGTCGCCGATGCACGCGGAGGAAACGCATGCGGCGCTGGCCGCGCTCCATCCCATGGGCCGCATGGGCGAAATGAGCGATATCGTCGACGCCATCCTTTATCTCGACTCGGCGCCGTTCGTGACGGGCGAGATCCTGCACGTGGATGGCGGGCAGAGCGCGGGACACTGAGGCGCTCGTTCCGTTCGCGCCCCGCCGCTCATCGCGCGCGCTTGCGTGGGACGGGCGCGGGCGCGGCCACCGCTGGCGCCAGTTCCCCCACGAGAAAATCGACGAAAGCCCGCACGCGCGACGTCAAATAGCGTGCGTGCGGGTAAAGCAGAATAAAGGGCCTTGTGCGGCCGCCCGCCTCGCGCAGCACCTCCACGAGGCGCCCCGCGCGCAAGTCGTCCTCCACCACGAAACGGTAAGTCTGAAAAAGACCCGCACCCGCGCGCGCGAGCGTCACGCCCGCGAGCGCGTCACCGGATGTTCCGTAACTTCCGTGCGTGGGCACGTCGCCGTCCTCGCTCAATCCTTCGAAGGTCCACGCCAGATTGCGGCCGCTGCTCGGCATCTCGAACTGGATGCATTCGTGCGCCTGCAAATCGCCCACGGTCTCCGGCACGCCCGCACGTTTCAAATACGCGGGCGTCGCGACCACGACCATTTCGGCGTCCTCCAGCTTGCGCGCCACGAGGCTGGAGTCGGCCGGCGCGCGCCCGCGTATCGCGAGGTCGAAGCCTTCGTCCGCGAAGTCGATGTTGCGGTTGCTCAGGTGCGTCTCGACCTGCACCTGCGGATAGCGCTCGCGAAACGCAGGCAGCAGCGGCAACACGCGGTAGTGTCCATAGGGCGTGGGCATGCTGATGCGCAGCACGCCCGCTGGCGTGGTCTGCTCGCCCGTGACTTCGCGCTCGGCGTCCACGAGCTGGGAGAGCGCCTGGCGGCATTGTTCGAAGTAGCGCCGCCCCGCATCGGTCAGGCGGATCTGGCGCGTGGTGCGCACGAACAGACGCACGCCAAGCCGTTCTTCGAGCCGCGCCACCGACCGGCTCACGGCGGCGGGCGTGACGCTCGCGGCATTGGCCGCCAGCGTGAAGCTGCCCAGTTCGGCCGCCTGGCAGAACAGTTCAATGCTGCCTAGCAGCAGATCGTCGAATTTGCGTTGCATGCGCGTTTGCCCGTATTTTCAAGCGCTTTCCCGAAGGCTACACGGTGGGGCGAGCCCGCGCCGCGCGATTCGTTACACGGTGTAGCGAGTGATGTGTGCCGCTGATATTTACCGTCCTCGCGCGCCTGCTTAGAGTGTGCATCAGGCATGAGGCGCACCGCGCGCCGCGCCGTCACCATTCAAGGAGAACCGCATGTCCGTCGAACAAAAGCTCGCCGATCTCGGCCTGACCCTGCCCGCCGCGCCGCAACCGCTCGGCAATTACTCCGCCGTTTCCGAGGCGGGCAATCTGCTTTTCATCTCCGGCCAGGGACCGCTCGCCGACGGCAAGCTGCGCTGGAGCGGGCGCGTGGGCGCGGAGCTCACGCTCGAAGAAGGCCAGCAGGCCGCGCAGCTCACCGCCTTGAACGTGCTCGCGCAGATCAAGCGTCACCTGGGCGGCTTCGAGCGCCTGCATCACATCGTGCGCGTGGAGGGCCACGTGAGCAGCGCCGAGGGTTTCCTTGCGCAGCCTGTCGTGCTCGACGCCGCCTCGGATCTCTTCGCCGCCGTACTCGGCGAAAAAGCCGGCCACGCGCGCTCCGCGTTCTCGCATTCGCAATTGCCCGCGAATCTCGCCGTCGAACTCGTGGTGGTCGCGCAGATCCTGCCCGCCTGAATTCGCCTTTCTCCGGATGAAACGAAACATCGGCGCGCGCGCCGATGTTTCATTCAGGTGTGCAGCCCTTTTAATCCAAGTGCAGCGCGCTCAGCCCCACACGGATTGCAGCCGTTCGATGCGCTCGCGCGTTTCGCGCTCCAGTTGCGCCACCAGTTCGGCGGCGGGCAAGGCGCGCGCGAGCGCCGCGGCCTGCCCCGCCCATTGCGCGCCGTAGCCGAATTCGCCCTTGGCCTTCGCGGCGGCGTTCAGGGCCTTGCCCGCGTCGTAGGTGATCGGATAGGACGGCGTGCGCGGCGCTTTCGGGTCCTCGCCGAGCGTGGTGAAGCGGTTGACAATACTGCGCGCAAGCCGCCCCGAGATGGCCGCGGTGAACGCGGTATGACGCGCCGCATCGCCGAGCAGCGCGCTGCGGTAGCCCTCGTCGATCGCGGTTTCCGGGCAGGCCACGAACGCCGTGCCCAGTTGCGCGGCCTGCGCGCCGAGCGCGAGCGCGGCGGCAATGCCCGCGCCGTCCATGATGCCGCCCGCCGCGATCACGGGCACGTCGAACTCGCTTGCGAGCAGGCGCGTGAGCGCGAAGGTGCCAAGGCGATCGTCGCGCGTGGTCGTGTCGAACACGCCGCGATGACCGCCCGCCTCGATGCCCTGCGCCACGATCGCATCCACGCCCGCCTCGACCGCCGCAGCCGCTTCGTCGAGATTCGTTGCGCTCGCAAGCAAACGCATGCCCGCGTGCTTCAGTTCGGCGATCACCGCATCGGGCGGCAGGCCGAAATGAAAGCTCACGACGGCCGGCTTCTCTTCGAGCAGCATCGCCTGCATCGACTTGTCCACGACGAAGCTCGTGTAGATCTCCGAGAGCGTCTGCGGCGGCGTCGCGCCGTATTGCTCGAACACGGGCGCAAGCCATTCCAGCCACGCGCGCTCGACAGCCGCGTCGGCCGTGGCCGGACGATGGCAGAACACATTGATGTTGAAAGGCTTCGCGGTGAGTTCGCGCGTCTGATGGATCGCCTTGCGCGCGTTCTCCGCGTTCATCGCGGCCACGCCCAGCGAGCCGAGCGCGCCCGCGTTCGACACGGCGGCGGCCAGCGCCGGCGTGGTGACGCCCGCCATGGGTGCCTGGATGATCGGCTTCTGGATGCCGAGCGAGCGCAGCAGCGCCCGATCGTCCGTTTGAGTGCTCATGTTGCTTTCCCTCCGCATACCTTCGAGTAACAGGCGCCTGCCGGCTTGTCGGCTTCCCGATTAGCCGCGAGGCAAGGCTTGAGCGCGGCGCTGCGCCCAGTGCGCGAGTGCGCCGCAAGCGATCAGGAGCGCGCCGGTCACGAAGAACACGGCGTGCAGGCCGAGATGAACGCCAATCACGCCGCCGATCACCGGGCCCACCACCTGGCCGCTGAATTGCGCCGATTGCAGGTAGCCGAGCATGCTGCCCGTCCTGCTTTCGTCCACCGATTGCCGCGCGAGCTTGCCGATGGAAGGCAGGAGGCCCGCGAGCGTCATGCCCATCACCACGCGCAAGCCCGCGAGCTGCCACCAGTGCGTGACGAAGGCTTGCGGCACCATCGCGAGCCCCGTGAGCACGAGGCAGACGACGATCACGCGCCAGCTTCCGAACCGGTCGGCCAGCGCCCCAAGACGCGCCGCCGTGAGCATGCTGCCGAGCGCCGAGCATGCCATGACCACGCCCGCCACGCGCGCGAGGTGCGCCGCATCCACGCCAAGCCCGCCGATATACACCGTGATGATCGGCTCGATCGACATGTTGGCGAGCAGCACCATCATCGCCGTGACGAGCAGCGCCGCCACGACCGCGTAGTTGACCCGATGCACGGGTGCGCTCGCGCCCGCCGCGCCGCCCGCGCGCGCTTTCGCGTCGCTCGCCGGGTGGAATTCCTCCTTCACGACCAGGATGGTCAGGAGCGCCGCCACGGCGATCATCGCGCCGCCCGCGAAGAACGTGCCGCGAATGCCGATCCAGTCGGGCAGCACGCCGCCCACCAGCGGCCCGACGAGGTTGCCCGCCAGCGCGCCCGTGGAAAGGATGCCGAGCGCCCAGCCCGCGCGCTCGCGCGGCGCCTGGGTGCCGACCATCACCGTGGAAGCCGACGCGTAGCCACCCACGAGGCCGGCGATCAGGCGCAGCGCAACGAGCTCATACACATTGTGCGCCACGCCGATGAGGGACATCACCACGGCCATGCCGATTGCCGCGCGCACGAGCATGGGCTTGCGGCCATAGCGGTCGGCAAGGCGCCCCCAGAGCGGCGCGGTGAGCGCCGTGCCGAGGAAGGTCGCGCCAAACGCGACGCCCGACCACTGGATCACGGCCGACTGCGCGCTAACGCCGAGCTGGCGCACATAGAGCGGCAGGAAGGGCAGCAGCATGCTCAGGCTCACGAGCGTCGTGAAGGAGCCGAACACGCAGACCACGAGGTTGCGCCGCCAGTACTGCACGTTGCGCTCGGCGTAGCCGCGCGGCTGCCCCGGCGCCTGCCTGAGCGCGCGTGCGGAAGAAGAAACCGTGGAGTTCATTTGGCCCTCGTCGCGAAAAGAAGGTCGACAAGGCGCATCGACGCGCCTCGCCCGGCGTTGCGGGCGGCTGGCACAACCGGAAGCGGGACGGCTTGCTGCATGACAACTCCCCGAAACCGGTGCGAACGCACCCGTGGCATGTGGGAGTCAGTCTAGGTTGGCTCGAGCGGCGAGAGAATCGCCGACGCGCGTAAGTCATTCTTCCGCGCCCCGGTTGAATGACGCGCAGCATGGCGCTCAGTCGGCGTCGGTGATGCGGCGGGTCCGCTCGAAATACTCGCGCAGCCGGGGCGCCGCGAAATCCACGAAACTGCGCACCTTCGGCACCGAAAGCCGGCCGTGCGGCGTCACGAGATTCACGGGCAGCGGCGCATGCTCGTTGTCGCGCAGCACGATGCGCAGCGCGCCGGATTCGACCGCCGCGGCCACGTGATAGGAAAAGAGGCGCGTCACGCCATGCCCCGCCACGGCCGAGGCGAGCGCGGCGCGGATCGTATTGACGATGAAGCGCGGCGTGAACTGCACGACCTGCGGCAGCGCCGTCGGGCGGGCCGCCGGGAAGCTCCAGGCGTCGAGCCCGAAGTGCGTCATCGAAATGATCCGGTGGCTCGCGAGATCGGCGGGCGAGCGAATGGCCGGGCGCGTGGCCAGATATGCGGGCGCAGCGGCCACCACGCGCCGCACCTCGCCCACCGGAATGGCGACGAGCGTCGAGTCCTGCAAATGCGCGATGCGCAAAGCCACATCGATGCCCTCGTCGACGAGGCTCACGGGCCGATCGAGCAGGTGCAGGCGGATCGACACCTCGGGATGACGGTCGATGAACTCGTCGACCAGCGGGCGCAGCACCTCCTCGCCCACGGCCACCGCCGCCGTCACCCCCAGCAGGCCGCGCGGCGCCGAGCGCTCGTCGGCGGCCAGCAGGTCGGCTTCCTCAAGATCGGCGAGGATGCGGCGGCACGCCAGCGCATAGCGCTCGCCCGCCTCGCTCAGCCGGATCGTGCGCGTGGTGCGGTGCAGGAGCGGCGTGCCGGTGTGCGCCTCGAGAAACGCAATGGCCCGGCTCACCGCCGCGGGCGAGCGGCCCAGACGCCGGCCCGCGCCCGCCAGGCTCCCCTCGTCGAGCGTGGCGACGAATACCTTCATGGCGTCGATGCGGTCCATTGCGTGTTGGGCTCGGTAATTGCTGCGGAAATTGCCACGATAGGCGGATTCGGCGTCGATCTTAGCGGATTACGATGAAGCGTTAGAATTGCCCCTTCCCTTTCGCCGCACAAGCAAAACCATGACGCGCGCATCACTCTCAGTCCTCCCCCCTCTCTTCGCCATCGCAGCGCTCGCGGCCATGCCCGCGATCGCACAAGCGTCCTCCGCCGATCCGGGCGCGCAGCGCGACTGCGCCGTCGGTTACGTCACGGGCATCGCCGGTTCGCCGCAAAGCGTGCGCGACTATCTGGCGACGCCGGAGAGGGACAGGATTCGCTACATCAAGGACAACGAGATCCAATGCAAGGTCGCCGACGACGGAAGCCACGCTTCCAACTGCGTGGGCGTGACGCTGCTGAAGAACGAGAAGGTCAGCGTGTACGACGATAGCGACGCCACCACCACCGCCGTGGTCGTGCGCGTGGAACTCGACCGGGGCACGTACCCGGTGATCATCGTCGCGCCGAAAAAAGAGGTGTCTTGTGACGACTGAATGACGCAGGAGGTGACGCAGTGGAGAGTCCCGATGATGCTGGCCAGCAGGCCTTGAATCAGGCCTTGGGCGACGTCCTGACCGACTACAAGGCCGCGGTGCTGGCCAAGGATGTCGACAGGTTCGTCGCGCTGTACGCCCCGGACATGCGCGTTTTCGACATGTGGGGCGTATGGTCCTATGACGGCGTCGCGCCCTGGCGCGACATGGTGGCGGGCTGGTTCGGCTCGCTAGGCGACGAGCGCGTTGTCGTGGATTTCAGCGACGTGCAAACGGTCGTCGCCGCAGACCTCGCCGTCATTCACGCCTTCGTGTCGTTCAAGGCCGTGAATACCGAGGGCGTGACGCTGCGCTCGATGGACAACCGCCTGACCATGACGCTCAAGCGCCACGGCGGCGGCTGGACAATCACCCACCAGCACACGTCCTCTCCCATCGCCCCCGCAACCACGAGCGTCATGTTCAAGCGTTGACGCGTGCGCGGCCGGAGATCCATGCGTTCGACTTCCATTCGAGGGAGCTCACGACATGATGGATATCAGCATCGACGTCCGCAACGAAACCCGTATCGAAGCCCGCATCGATCACTTTGTGCGGCCCGCGCTTGCGGCGCTGGCCGGCTGCCTGATCGCTTGCACGAGCGCCTACGCCGCAGGCGGCGCGAACGCGTCGCCGTGCAACGCGACAAGTGCTTCGAGCAAAGGCCCGTTCATTCCGCAGTTCGCCTATCCGGACGACAACGGCAAGGCTGCCGAGCCCAGCACGTCGGTCCACACCTACGCTTCGCGCGGTTGCGCGGGCGCCGTGCTCAAAGGCGAGCCGACAACGGCGCGCGTGCAAGGCGACGTGGTCGAACTGAAGCACGACGCGATTTACGTCAACGGCGTGTCCTATGGCGCCGTCACGCCGACGCAAACGGTGGAGTACGACGTGACGCCCGACAAGCGCACGTTGCTCGTGGACGGCAAGGTCCGCGCGCCCGCGCACCCATGAAAGCTCAAGCGCCGCGCGAAGTCTGGTAACGCTGCGACTTGCCCAGTTCCGCCGCCAGAAAGTCGACGAACGCGCGAATGCGCGTGGAAAGCTGGTGCCTCTGCGCATAGACGGCGTAGATGTCCGCGCCCGGCGTTTCATAGTCGGGCAACACGACGACGAGCCGCCCATCGGCCAGATATTCGTTGATGTCCCATTCGGCGCGCATCAGGATGCCGTGGCCGTCCAGCGCCCACTTCACGGCGATCTCGCCGTCGTTCGTCGTGAGGTTGCCGTTGATGCGCACGGGCTCGGCCTTGCGCGCGTTGCCGCGCTCGCTCGACAGCCGCCACACGCCATAGGCCTCGTCCCCCTGGCGAATGCTGATGCAGTTGTGCTTCACGAGATCGTGCGGCGTGGCGGGCGCGCCCCGGCTCGCGAGATACGCGGGCGAGGCGCAGAGCAGCCGCCGGTTCGGCGCGAGGCGCCTGGCGATCACGCGCGCGTCGGGCGGCTCGCCAAAGCGGACGCAGACATCGTAGGAGTCGTCGGTGAGCGGCGGCGGCATGACCGAAAGCTGAAGCTGCACCGCGACCTGCGGATACTGCACGACGAAGCGCGAAAGCGCCGGGCCGATATGGCTGCGCCCGAAACCCAGCGTCGCGTTCACGCGCAGGAGCCCTTTGGGGTGCTTTTTCGCGCCGCCCAACAGTTCGCCCAGTTCGTCGATCTCGTCGAGAATGCGGCGCGCGTGCTCCAGATACACCTCGCCTTCGGGCGTGAGCATCATGCGGCGCGTGGTGCGGTTGACGAGCGGCACGCCCGCGCGCTCCTCCATTTGCGCGAGCCGCTTGCTCACGGCCGCCGGCGTGAGGCCCAGCTCGCGCGCGGCGGCGCTCAGGCTGCCCGAGGAAGCCAGCGTCGAAAAGAAGCCCAGATCGGCGGGCTGCACGGTATCGGTCACGGTTGCCACTTGTGAATTCAAGTTAATGGTGCTTTGAGTCTAGCACCGGTTTTTGAACCCGGAGATGGGTAAAGTGAGGCCACACTCGCCACACTTTCAAGGATCGGAGACATGAAGACCTATCGCATCGCAACCATTCCCGGCGACGGCATCGGCAAGGAGGTCGTGCCCGCGGGCAAGGAAGTGCTCCAGGCGCTGGCGAAGACCACGCAACGCTTCGCGTTCGAGTTCGAGGATTTCGACTGGGGCGCCGACTACTACCGCCAGCACGGCGTGATGATGCCCGCCGACGGCCTCGACGCCATTCGCAACAAGGACGCCAT
>NZ_QEOB01000051.1:0-18298 GCF_003096875.1 Paraburkholderia unamae | reverse complement strand
CGTGATGCAGTCGGTGCGCGCCGAGGTGCCGCACTACGACCTCGACCGCTACTTCGCACCGGACATCGCGGCAGTCACGAAGCTCGTGCAGAACGCTGCGATCGCGGCGCATAGCCCGTTCGCGTTCGAGTCCGAGGCGCAAGACGCGCAATAACGCGCAATCAGTCGAAAACCACGGCACGGGCCAACGCGATGAACGCTCCCGCGTACCAGGGCATCAAGGACTTCATCCTCGCGCGCATCCACGCGGGCGAGTGGAGCGAGGGCGACCAGGTGCCTTCGGAGAACGAGCTGGCGCGCGAATTCAAGGTTGCGCGCATGACCGTGAACCGGGCGCTGCGCGAGCTGACCGCCGAGCAGGTGCTCACGCGCGTGCAGGGCGCGGGCACCTTCGTCGCGCGGCCCAAGTACGAGTCGACGCTCGTCGCGATCCGCAGCATTTCCGACGAAATCCTCGCGCGCGGTCACCGCTACCGCGCCGAGGTGCTGGAGATTGGCGAGCTTCGCGCCGACGAGGCGCTGGCCGTCGAAATGGGGCTCGCCGCCAACGACCAGGTGTTTTATTCGCGCGTGTTGCACCTCGAAAACGACGAGCCGGTGCAACTGGAGGAGCGCTGGGTCAATCCCGCCATCGCGCCGGGTTACGCCGAGCAGGACTTCACGCACATCACGCCGAACCAGTACCTCGTGCGCGTCGCGCCGCTGCAAGGCGTGGAGTACCGCATCGAGGCGCTCGCACCCGAAACCGACACGCGCGCGCGGCTGGCCATGGGCGAGGCCGAGCCTTGCCTCGTTCTGCACCGGCGCACCCGCTCGCGCGGGCTCGTGGCGACGGTGGCCAATCTCTGGCATCCGGGCAGCCGCTACCGCTTCACCGGACATTTCTAGCGGGCCGCGTAGGTCGCGCCGCGCAGGTCGAGCCGCGCAGGTCGGGCCGCGCAGGCCGCACCGCGCAGGCCGCTCCGCACGGCTTGCCGCCATTTCCTCAGACTGTTGCACACGCCATGCCGACCGCCGTCGGCATGGGTCTTGCTGCGCGTTCGGAAGGACGGGCGGCGCGCGCCGGCGATGGCGGGGCGGCCCGCAAAACCGCGCGCCGCGCGCCACAGCCCGTATTATTGAGATGTGTGCGAACTGTGTGAGAACCAGGAAGGAGCTCCGCAATGGACGATGCCAACGCCACGCTCATGCCGTTGTGGCGAGCCAATCTGGCGCTGCTCACGCGCGAGGTCGGCTCCGCCACGCGGCTCGCGCGCATGATGACGTTTTCCGCGAGCCACATGAAGCTGATCGTTTCCGGCGAGCGCGATTTCAGCGCGGAATTCGTGCGCGGCGTGGAGGCCGTCACGGGCCTGCCCGAAGGCTGGATGGACCTCCATCACGACAGCGGCGACGTACCCGACGACACCCGCGAAGCGATCGCGAGCGAAACGCCGCGCGCGCGCTTTCGCGGCACCGCGCACCCCGTGCGCAAGGCCCCCGTGCTGCGCGTGGAGCCGATCTTCGGCCAGGGCGCGAAGCGCGAGGAGGCGGCCGCGCCCGCGCACGCGGCCGATGCGCACCGGCGCCTCGCGGGCATGCGCAAGATTCGCGATCTGGCCGCGCAGGACGTGCGCAAGCTCGAACGCTACCTGAGCGTGCCGCCGGTCGAGCCCGCGGTGCTGCGCGCGCGCATCGAGGACGTGATCGCCTACGCCGACCCCGACGAGCGGGTGCGCGCCGATCTCGAAGGCCGGCTCGAGCAGATCGAGAAGCATCGCGAGTTGCTGCTGCGCCATGTCACGCGGCTGCACGCGCTGCTTTCACGTCTTGGCGACGATTGAGGCATCGGCCAGCAGGGTGGCGATCAGAGTGACAATCAGCGCTCCTGAACGCGCAGTTCCGTGAGGATCTGGTCGGCGAGAAAGTCGCACGGCGGGCGGTTCGAGCGCGCGCTGCGCGCGAGCACCACTTCGAGCTCGGGCAGCGCGGGCAGGCCATGCTGGCGGCCGAGCGTGACGAAGGTCTCGGGCACGGCGCAGCGGGCGAGTGGCGCGATGGCGAGCCCCGCGGCCACCATGCTGCACAGCCCCATCAGGCTCGGGCTCTCATAAGAAGTGCGATAGGCGATCTTGGCGCGCTCCAGCGCCTGGATGGCGTTCGTGTGCGCGACGCTGCCGCCGCCGAAGAGGGCGACCGGCAGCGGCCGCTCGCGCCAGATTTCGCGCCCGCTCGCCGCGCTCACGGCGGCGGGGGGCGCGGCCCACACCATCGGCTCGAAACGGATGAACTCACCGGCCAGCCCGCGCGTGCGCGTGATGCACGCGAGGTCGATCTTGTTGTCCTTCAGGAGCGGCATGAGTGCGGTGCTCGGCAGCCCGATCACCTGGATTTCCACCTTCGGCCAGTTCGCCGAGAACTTGCGCAGCACGGGCGGCATGAGCGAGGACGCGTAGTCGTCGGGCACGCCGATCGACACGCGCCCGGTTACTTCCGGGTGCGCGAGCGAGGCCCAGGCCTCGTCGCGCAGCGCGAGCATGCGCCGCGCGTAGGCGATGAGCGTCTGGCCGTCGGGTGTGGGGGTGACGTTGCGCGGCGCGCGAATGAACAGCGGCTTGCCGATGGATTCCTCGAGTGCGCGGATCTGCATGCTGAGCGCCGCCTGCGAACGGTGCACGAGCGCGGCGCCGCGCACGAAGCTGCCGGCATCGGCAACGGCCACGACCATGGCGAGCACGTCGAGATCGAGGGTCTTCATCGGTATCAGAAAAATTGATCGAAGCCTTCAATATAACGCGTTTGTCTGAACACGGCGACGCGCGGATACTGGGTTCGTTCCGACCCTTCGCGCCGGCTTCGTCCGCTTCTTCGCTGATTAACTCGCTGGTGACTTCGCCGGTTTGCGCGCCTATGCCTTGCTTCGTCTGGAGAACCCCATGTTGATGTCGCCGCCCGTCGATTTGACCTACGAACGATTCCAGCAACTGCAACTGCGCCTCGACATGTCGCGCGGCAAGCCTTCGCCCGAGCAGCTCGATCTCTCGCAGGCGCTCATCGACGAAGCGGGGCAGGCCGGTTATCTCGCGCGCGACGGTTTCGACTGCCGCAACTACGGCCTCCCAAGCGGCTTGCCCGAGGCACGCGAACTGGGCGCCGAACTGCTCGGCGTGCCGGCGGCGCAGGTGATCGCGGCGGGCAATTCGAGCCTCGAACTCATGCACGACGCGCTCACGTTCGCGCTGCTGCATGGCGTGCCGGCGGGTGAGGGCGCGGGCGCGCCGTGGCGTGCGCAGGGCGAGATCGCGTTCCTGTGCCCGGCGCCGGGCTACGACCGCCACTTCGCGATTTGCGAGGCGCTGGGCGTGCGCATGATCGCCGTGCCGATGCGCGAGGACGGCCCCGACATGGACCGCGTGGAGGCGCTGGTGCGCGACGATCCGTCGATCAAGGGCATGTGGTGCGTGCCGCTCTACAGCAACCCCACGGGCGCGATCTGGTCCGACGATGCGATCCGGCGACTCGCGGCCATGCCCGCCGCGCCCGACTTCCGCCTGTTCTGGGACGACGCCTACCGCTTTCATCACCTCACCGAAGAGGCGCACGCGACGCTCGACGTGTTCGAGGCCTGTGCGGCGGCGGGGCACGCCGAACGGGCGCTGATGTTCGCGTCGCTTTCGAAAGTGACGTTCGGCGGCGGCGCGTTCGCGTGGCTCGCCGCCGCGCAGCGCAACGTGGCGTGGTGGCAAAAGCACGCGGCCGTGCGCACGATCGGACCGGACAAGCTCAACCAGTTGCGCCACGTGCGCTTCCTGCGCGATCGCGCGACGCTCACCGCGCTGATGTCGCGCCACCGCGCGCTGCTCAAGCCGAAGTTCGACGCCGTGGACGACGTGTTCCGCACGCGCCTCGCAGGCGTGCCCGCCGTGAGCTGGAACGTGCCGCACGGTGGCTATTTCATCAGCCTGTATGCGCCCGAAGGCTGCGCGCGGCGCACCGTGGAACTTGCGGCGCAGGCGGGCCTGATCCTCACGCCCGCGGGCGCGGCGTATCCGTATGGCGTCGATCCGCAGGACAGCCATTTGCGGATCGCACCATCGTTTCCCTCGCTCGACGAGGTGCGGCTCGCGGCCGAGGGGATCGCGCTTTCGCTGCTGCGCGCCATCGACGAGCGGCGCCAGTAAGGAGGCCAGGCGGGGCCGGGCGCGGCTCGCGCCGATGTGCTACAACTGGCGGGTGTCGCCCACTAATGTGGCCCGCGCTCGTAGTCCGCGATTGCAGCCACGACCGTAGCCTGAAACCCGCGAGGTTGCCGTGCCAGGTCTCGCCGCATCACTGCAACGCGCGCTCGCGCAACGCGAGCGCGAAGGCCGCGCCGAAAGCGCCCGTGCGCCCGCCGCTCGATCGCTCGCGGCCGGTCCGGGCTGGTCGGTCGACGATGTGGTTTGCACGCTCGGCCCCGGCGACCGCCCGTACGAAGAACGCCACGCGCGCGCTTGCCTCGCCATCGTGGCGGCGGGCACGTTCGGTTACCGCAGCGGCAACGCGCGTGCGTTGCTCACGCCCGGCGCGCTCATGCTCGGCGAAACGGGCGCCTGCTTCGAATGCGGCCACCGGCACGCGGCGGGCGATCGCTGTATCTCGTTCCATTACGACGCCTTCTGGCTCGACGAGCAGGCGGCCGCCGCGGGACTCGCGCCTGCGGCGCGGCGCTGGCGGGCCGCGCGGGTGCCGCCCGTGCGCGCGCTCGCACCGCTCGTCGCGCGCGCCTGCGCCGATGCGCTTGCGCAGGAGCGCGGCAACATGAGCGCGGCGTGGGACGAAGTGGCGCTGGCGCTCGCCCTCGCCACCTTGCGCGTGATGGCGAGCGGCAAGGACGCGCTCGCGCGCGCCGCGGCCCCGGCGCCGGGCGCGGCGGCCGCGGCGCGCGTGGTCGCCGCGCTGAAGCTCATCGACGAAACACCCGACGCGGCCCACACGCTCGCGAGTCTCGCTATGGCGGCGGGCGTGAGCGAGTTCTACTTTTTGCGCACCTTTGCGGCCGTGGCGGGCGTGACGCCGCATCAGTACCTGCTGCGCGCGCGGCTGCGCGCCGCCGCGCTGCGTCTCGCGGCCGACGACGAAGCGAAGATCGTCGACCTCGCGTTTGCGAGCGGCTTCAACGACCTGTCGAACTTCAACGCCGCGTTTCGTGCGGAGTTCGGCGCGAGCCCGCGCGCCTGGCGCGCCGCGCAGCAGGCGCGGCGCCTCGCCCGGACCTCGTGGCCGGACGCCGCGCGCGCGGCGGCGCGCGCCTGAGCCGTCCATGACGCGAAGCAAGTGCGTAAAGCGCGCCGCTTTGAGCTTCGCATCGTGCCTTGCGTTGTGCCTCGTGTTGGCGAACGGCAACGCCCTGGCGCAAGCGAGCGCGCGCACCGAGAACGCCACGCAAGACGACGTCCCGAACGCCACGCTCGAGCGCGACGTGCATCTGTTCGTCGTGCAGCGGGACGGCTCGGTCGTGGAGGACGACGATACGGTGCTGCGCGCCAACACCACGGCGGGCGTGGACCAGATCGCGCAGCGCTACGTCTGGTTCAATAAGGATATCGAAACGATCACGCAGCTCTCGGCCGAAACCATCGACCCGGACGGCACGACGCACGCTGTCGGCGCGAGCGGCATCCGCGACGTGCAGGAGCCGCGCTCGGCGGGCGCGCCCACGTTCGAGGACGGCGTGCTGCGCACCGTGATCTTTCCGGGCGTGCAGATCGGCTCGCGCGTGCATCTGCATTTCGCGAAGCGCCGCGCGAAGGCGCTCGAAGCGGGCACGTTCTCGTACTTCGTCGAGCCCGATTCGGACATGCCCGTCGACGCCCAGCGCCTCATCTTCGATCTGCCCGCCAACCTGCCGCTGCATGCCGACGCGCGCGGCTACACGGCGCAAGTTCCCGTGACGGAAAACGGCCGCACGCGCTACGTGTTCGACTACCAGCACGGCCCGTATGCGCCGCTCGAAGCGGGCGCGGTGGCCTATGTGAACTGGGGCGACCGGCTGATGGTCTCGACGGTGCCCGACTACGCGGCGTTCGCCGCGCGCTACCGCGAAGCCGCCGCCGACCCCACCGCGACCGATCCCGCCATCGCGGCGCTCGCGCAGTCGCTCACGGCGGGCGTGAGCGATCCGCGTGAGAGGGCGGCCCGCATCTACGACTGGATGCGCTTCAACATTCGCTACGTCGCGCTCTTTCTCGGCGAGACGGCGGCCGCGCCGCATCGTGCGATCGACATCCTGCGCAACCGCTATGGCGACTGCAAGGATCACGTCGCGCTGTTCACGGCGCTGCTCGCGGCGGCGGGCATCCGCGCCGAGACCGCGATGCTCGATCTCGGCCCCGTCTACACGCTGCCCGAGGTGCCGGGCTACGGCGCGCATGCGATCAACCATGTGATCGCGTGGCTGCCCGAGCTCGGCGTGTTCGCGGACACCTCATCGGGCGGCTACGCATTCGGCTATCTGCCGCCGGGCGTGATGGACCGCCCGGCGCTGCTCGTCGATGAAGGCGTGCTCACGCGCACGCCCGCCACCGAGCCGCGCGAGCGCAGTGCGCGCCTCTCGCTCGCCGTGGGCGAGTCGGGCGACGCGGCCTACAGCTATTACGTGCAGGACGTGGGCGCGGGCGCGGAGCCGGAGCGCAACACGTTTCGCCGCGCGACGCACGCGGGGGCGCAGCAGCTCGCGGCGCAGCGCCTGCGCATGACGGGGCTGGCGGGCACGGCGCGGGTGGCCGCCACGAGCCCGGCCGCAGCCACCGGCGGGCCGTTCTCGGTGACGATGCAAGGCACGCTCGACCACGTGATCTGGCGAGACGGCACCACGGCGATCCCCACGACGAGCAGCTTCACGGGCGGCATCGCCACGCAGATCGACAGCTGGCTTGCACAGCCGCGCCGCACGCAGCCGTGGGCGTGCATCGGCGGGTCGTTCGAGGAGAGCGCGCAGATCGTGCTGCCCGCGTTCGCGCAGGTGACGGATCTGCCGCAGGACGCGAGCGTGAACGACACCGCGCTCGCGTACACGTCGCACTATGTGTACGACGCGCGCTCGCGCACGCTGCAAATCGAGCGGCGTCTTTCGGCGCGCTTTGGCCACCAGATGTGCTCGGCCGACGAATTCGCGCAGATGCGCGATGCGCTATTGCAGATCGAGCGCGACACGCGCGCACAGATCGTCGTGCGCGCGCGGGGGAAGGCGGGTGCGAATGTTGGACCGAATGTGGGTCCGAATATGGGTCCGAATATGGGTCTTTAGCCGCCGCGCGTGACCACCGGCGTCCACACGCCTTTTTTCACCTGCCAGAGCGTGGAGGCGCCGTTCTTGAGCGAGCCGTCCTGCTCGAAGGCGATGTGGCCCGTCACGCCGTCGAAGGTGATCGCCTTGAGCGCGGGGCGGTAGACCTCGGGTTTCGCCGATTTCGCATTGACCATCGCGTGGATCGCGGCCCACGCGGCGTCGTAGCCGAACGGCGCGTAGGCGAGCACGCCCGTGCCGAAGCGGTTTTTGAAGGCCTGCTCGAAGCGCGGGCCGTCGGGCAGTTGCGCGAGCGGGCGGCCGTACTCCCACGCCATCGCGCCTTCGCCGGCCGCGCCTGCGGCCTGGGTGAAGTCGGGGTTCGCCACGCCGCCGCCGCCCACGAACTGGGCGTTCACGCTGCGCTCCTTCATCTGCTTCACGAGCGCCGCGCCCTGGCGCGCGAGGCCGCCGAAGTAGAGCAGGTCGGCGTTGGCGGCCTTGATCCTCGCGAGCTGCGGACCGAAGTCGTCGGACACGCCTTCCGCGAACTCGCGCGCGACCACGTTGCCGCCGTGCTCGCGCACCGTGCGCTCGAACACGTCCGCCTCGCCCTGGCCGAAGGCGCTGCGGTCGTCGACGATGGCCACGCGTTTGGCCTTGAGCACGTCCACGGCCCACGCCCCGGCCACGCCCGCGTTTTGCGCGTCGTTCGCAATCACCATGAAGGTGTTGGCGAAGCCCTGCGACGTGATGACGGGATTGGTGGCGGCGGGGCTGATCATCGGAATGCCCGCGCTCTCGTAGATACGCGAGGCCGGAATGGCCGTGCCCGAGTTGAAGTGGCCGATCACGGCCGCCACGCCCTGGTTGGCGAGCGTGGCCGCGGCTTGCACGCCCAGGCGCGGGTCGCTGCGGTCGTCGAGCGGCACGAGTTCGAAGTGCGCGGTCTGATCGCCGATCTTGAGGTTTTGCGCGTTCGCCTCGTCGAGCGCGAGCTGCGCGCCGTTTTGCAGGTCGTGCCCATAGTTCGCGTAGTCGCCCGAGAGCGGCGCGACGAAACCGATGCGCACGTTGAGCGGACCGGCCGCCTCGGCAAGCGCGTTGACGCCGAGCGTGAGCATGAGCGCGGCCGCGAGTGTGGCGGTGCGCTTGACGAAAACTTGGGCGGCAGCGCTTCTCAGCGTGGCGGCGAGACTCATCGTGACTCCATGCGCGGTGGCGGCGCGGTGTTCCGCAATGTTTTTGTGGTATCGCGCCCGGCGCGGCGTCTGCGGGGCGTCTCGTCTTCGGGGTCTTGCCAGGGTCTTGCTCGCGGGGCGCCGCTGCGCGCCCCGGTGGAACTAGTTGCCGGTCTGCATGGCGAAGAGCGCATCGCGCAGGCGCACGAGCGGCGCCATCGTGTCGGCGCTTGCCCAGCCTTCGAGATCGTCGAGCGCGCGGTTGCAGCCGTCGAGCACCACGTCGAGATCGACGGGCACGCCGTTGGCGAGCGCAAAGCGGATCGTCGCTTCGAAGCGCTCGCACTCGTCCTCGCCGTACGAGATGTCGAGCGTGTCGGCGATGGTCTGGGCGATGTCGCTGCGTTCGCGGTCGCTCTCGTCGACGAAATCGATGATGCCGCGCGCCACGTCGGGTGCGTGGTAGAGCGCGATGTCGAGCCACACGGCGGCGTCGAAACCGCTTTCGTGGCTCTGTTCCTCGAAGTATTCGATGGCTTCCTGCTCGTGGGTCTCGCCGGCGTCGACGGCGAGGCAAAGCTGCTCGAAATACTCTTCCTGTTCACTGCGGATTGAATCGGACATCGGTCATTCTCTAAAGACGGTGGGCGCGGCGGCTGTGCTGGCCTGCCGCCGCGATACATGCGGATCGCATTATAGGCCGAGCGCCCGGTCCGCCCGTCCCCGGCCCGCCGTCTTCAGTTCAGGCGGCTTCAGTCTAGGCCGCATCCACGGACCAGGCATCGAACCACTCGCGCGGCCGCGCGATCTGGTCCTGCGCCGCGACGATCTCCAGTTCGTAACGGCCCGCGTCGTAAGTCGCCTTCACCACGGCGTTCACCGCCGCGAGCGTGTGCTCGAATGCGCGGCGCAGCGAGTCGCCGAGCATCAGGCGCGCGACGAACACCGCGCTCGTGATGTCGCCCACGCCCACGGGCTGGCGTGCGAACGGGTAGAGCGGGCGCTGGCCGAGCCACGCTTCGTGCTCGGTCACGACGAGCATGTTGAAGCGGTCGGCGGGGCTGTTGCGATCGAGCAGATGCTTTACGAGAATCAGCTTCGGGCCGCGGCTCAGCACGTCGCGGCAGGCGAGCACGGCTTCTTCCGCGGTCTCGATCTCGCGGCCCACGAGCCGTTGCAGCTCGCTGTGATTGGGCATCATCGCATCGGCCACTTCGGGCATGTTGCGCACGAGGAACGCCTGGATGCCGGGCTCGACGTGACAGCCGTTCTCGGCGTTGAGCGTGCCCATCACCGGGTCGCAGAAGTAGCGCGCCTGCGGATTGGCGGCCTTCACGGCGCGCACCACGTCGATCACGGCCTGGGCCTGCTCGGGGGCGCCGAGGTAGCCCGAGAGCACCGCGTCGCAGCGCGGCAGCACGCCGATCGCGCCGATGCCCTCGACCAGATCGACGACCTCGTCCCCGCCGATGGCGGCGCCGGTCCAGTGGCCGTATTGCGTGTGATTGGAGAACTGCACGGTATTGAGCGGCCACACGTTCACACCGAGACGGCGCATGGGAAACACCGTGGCGCTATTGCCCGCGTGACCGAACACGACGTGGGACTGGATGCTTAAAACGTTTTTCATGGCCGGTCCAGGATCTCGTTATGGCTTGCGGCGCGCTTCGCGTGGCGCGCCTTGCGCAGGTGCAGCAACGATAACCGAATTCTCCGCGCCCGGTCGATGCGGGCGTGGGGCAGTGTTGCGTGCACGTCGCGCACGTTGGCCATGCTTGCGTTGTGCCGGCTACACCGCCTGGGGCTTGCCGCGCAGTTCGCCACTCAGCTCGCGATAGAGCGCCATGTAGCGTTGCGCCGAAGCGGCCCAGCCGAAGTCCTGCTGCATCGCGCGCGTGCGCGTTTCGCGCCAGTCGCGGCTGCGCGCGTAGAGCGCGAACGCGCGGCGGATCGCGGCGGTGAGCGCGTCGGGCTCGAAGCGCTCGAACACGAAGCCGGTGGCGAGACCGTCGGCGAGGTTTTCGAGCGAGGCGTCGACCACCGTGTCGGCGAGTCCGCCCACGCGATGCACGAGCGGCAGCGCGCCATAGGCGAGCGCATAGAGCTGCGTGAGCCCGCACGGCTCGAAGCGCGAGGGGACCATCATCACGTCGGAGCCCGCGACGATCTCGTGCGCGAGCGTTTCATCGAAGCCCAGTTCCACGGCGACCGCCTCGGGATGCTGATGCGCCGCGCGCGCGTAGCCCTGTTCGAGACTCGCGTCGCCGGTGCCGAGCACGACGAGTTGCCCGCCGCGCCCGACGATCTCGGGCAGCGCCGCGAGCAGCAGGTCGAGGCCCTTTTGTTCGGTGAGCCGGCTCACTACGCCGAACACCGGCGCGTCGTGTTTCTGCGTGAGCTTCAGGCGCGCCTGTAACGCCGCCTTGCAGCGCATCTTGCCGCTCTGGCGCGTGGCCGAATAACGCGTGGCGATGGCCGCGTCGCCCGACGGATTCCACACCGCGTAGTCCACGCCGTTGAGGATGCCGACGAGGTCGTGGCCGCGTCCGCGCAGCAACGCTTCGAGGCCGCCGCCCTGGGCGACGGTCTGGATTTCCCGTGCATAGGTCGGGCTGACCGTCGTGATCTTGTCGGCGAAATAGAGGCCTGCTTTCAGGAATGAAAGCTGGCCGTAGAACTCCACGCCGTGCATGTCGAAGAAGTCGGCGGGCAGGCCGAGCGCATCGAACTGCTGCGCGGGGAAAATGCCCTGGTACGCGAGGTTATGGATCGTGAAGATGGAGCGTGCGCCGCCGGGCGCCGTCGCCGCGCCGCGCTGGCGCGCCGCCGCGCGCAGATAGGCGGGTGCCAGCCCCGCGTGCCAGTCGTGCGCCTGGACGATCGAAGCCGTCCACTCGGGGTCCAGATGCAGCGCGAGCTGTGCGCCCGTCCAGCCGAGCAGCGCGAAACGCTGCGCGTTGTCGCCGTAGGGCACATGCTCCGCGTCGAGATAGGGGTTGCCGGGGCGCGAGTAGAACGCGTCGGCGCGGACCACGTACACGGCGAGTTCGCTGCCGGGCAGGCGGCCCAGTTCGAGCGTGGCCTCGGGCGCGCCGAACGTGCGCGCCAGGCGCGCGACGGGGCGCAGGTCCGCGAGGCCCGCGACCACGGGCGGGAAGCCGGGCAGCAGGAGACGCGCGTCGGCGCCCTGTTCGATCAGCGCGGCGGGCAGGGCGGCGGTGACGTCGGCGAGGCCGCCGGTTTTCAGGAGCGGATACAGCTCGCTGGCTACATGCAGGACGCGGAGGGTCATCGGGAGTCGGTCCTCTCGGTGATCGGGGTTGGGGCGGGATCGGGTCGGGGTTGCGTTGCGGCGGCGCACGCTGGCCGCCTGTCGCGCGGGCAACAGGCGCCTCGCTCGCAGGCGACTAGGTGGCCAGCTTGTTCAGCGCCTCCTGCGTCACCAGCACCACGCCGTTCTCGGTGCGATAGAAGCGCTCGCTGTCGCGCGCCGCGTCTTCGCCGATGACGGTGCCGTCGGGAATCGTGCAGCCGCGGTCCACCACGACCTTGCGCATCCGGCAGCTCGCGCCCACCGTCACCTGTGGCAACAAGACTGCCTCGGCAATGTTGCAGAACGACTGCACGACGACATTTGACGAGAGCACCGAGCGCGAGATCTGCGAGCCCGAGATCACGCTGCCGCCGCACACGATCAGGTTGGTGCCCGAGCCCTGCAAGCCGTTGAGGTCGCGCACGAACTTGGCGGGCGGCAACTGCTCCTGGTAGGTCCAGATCGGCCAGTCGCGGTCGTAGAGGTCGAGCGCGGGGATCGTCGAGGCGAGGTCGAGATTGGCGGACCAGTAGGCGTCCACGGTGCCCACGTCGCGCCAGTAAGGCTCGGCGCTCGGGTCCGACGAGACACAGGACATGCTGAACGGGTGCGCGATCGCATGGCCGTCGCTCACCACGCGCGGAATGATGTCCTTGCCGAAGTCGTGGTCGGTGGCCGAGCGCGAGATGTTGTCTTCGAGCAGATGGATCAGGTAGGCCGTGTCGAACACATAGATGCCCATGCTCGCGAGCGCGATGTCGGGGCGGCCGGGCATGGCGGGCGGATCGTCGGGCTTCTCGACGAAGCCGGTCACGCGGCGCGCCTCGTCCACGGCCATCACGCCGAACGCGCGCGCCTCCATGCGCGGCACCTCGATGCAGCCCACGGTGCAGTCGGCGCCGCTTGCGGCATGGTCGGCCACCATGCGCGTGTAATCCATCTTGTAGATGTGGTCGCCGGCCAGCACGACCACGTACTTCGGCCGGATCGAGCGGATGATGTCGATGTTCTGGTAGACGGCGTCGGCCGTGCCGCGATACCAGTGCGCGCCTTCCACGCGCTGCTGCGCGGGCCACAGGTCGAGGAACTCGTTGAATTCGCCGCGCAGGAAGCCCCAGCCGCGCTGCAAGTGGCGCAACAGCGAATGTGCCTTGTACTGCGTGACGACGGCAATGCGGCGGATGCCCGAATTCAGGCAGTTCGAAAGCGCGAAATCGATGATGCGGTACTTGCCGCCGAAGTACACGGCCGGCTTCACGCGCTTGTTGGTGAGCGGCCCGAGGCGCGTGCCGCGGCCGCCCGCGAGGACGATCGCGAGCGTGGTGCGTTGCAGATCGTTGAGGCTTGCCGGAGTTTCCATGGTCGTCTCCTTGTTGTGCCCCCGGTAAGCCGCCGCGGCCCGTCCTGTGCTGTCGGGGCGCGTGCGGTTCTTTTCTGGTGCGCCGGTCGCGTCCCTGATGCGATGCGCAGCGCATGCGCGGTTGCCATGCGCGTCGCGGGCGTCTTGCGCGTCCTGCATTGACTGTTCTAGCACCGAATGCGGCGCAGCGCGAATCGCCGTTGCGATGGTGTGCGAGGGGCCGCTCCCAGGCAAGGAGCAAACGGCGTGCCGCTCGCGCACCGCAACCGGCAAGCGGCGCGCAGGACGGCTAGAATCGCTGGCTACGCGGGCGTCCAGCCCGCTGCCCGACCGCTGTCCGACCTTCAGCCCGATCCCTCGTCGATGAGAGCCATCCTGAACCGCACGCTCGCCACTTTCGCCGCCGCCCTGAGCGCCGCCGCGCTGATCCATCCCGCCTTTGCCGCCGACCCCGGCGCCAGTGGCGCTGTCCTTGCCCCTTCGGCCACTCCGGCCACTTCGGCCCCCGCGGTCCCTTCTGCGCAATCGCAGACGAGCGCCGCCGTCGAGACGCCCGACGGACCCGCCTACGGGCCGGAGCTGCAAGGCTTCGAATATCCGCATCCGGTGCACGACTTCGCGTTCGTCTCGCAAGGGCAGACGCTGCACATGGCCTATATGGACGTGCAGCCCGCGAAGCCGAACGGCCGCACCGCCGTGCTGCTGCACGGCAAGAATTTTTGCGGCGCGACATGGGACGCCACCATCCGTGAACTGCACGCCGCGGGCTATCGCGTGATCGCGCCCGACCAGATCGGCTTTTGCAAGTCGAGCAAGCCGGGCGCATACCAGTTCAGCTTCCAGCAGCTCGCGCGCAACACGCACGCGCTGCTCGCGGCGATCGGCGTGCACGAGGCGACGATCATCGGCCATTCGACGGGCGGGATGCTGGCGGTGCGCTACGCGCTCATGTATCCGCGTGAGACCGAGCAGCTCGTGCTCGTGAACCCGATCGGGCTCGAAGACTGGAAGGCGAAGGGCGTGCCTTCGATTTCCGTGGACGACTGGTACGCGCGGGAGCTGAAGACGAGCGCCGACGGGATTCGCCGCTACGAACAGGCCACCTACTACGCGGGCCAGTGGCGTCCGGCGTACGAGCCGTGGGTGCAGATGCTCGCGGGCATGTATCGCGGGCCGGGCAAGGCGCAGGTGGCGTGGGACTCGGCGCTGCTTTACGACATGATCTACACGCAGCCCGTGATCTACGAGTTCGGCCAGTTGCAGATGCCGACGCTGCTGCTCATCGGCGACAAGGACACGACCGCCATCGGCAAGGATCTCGCGCCGCCCGAGGTGCGTGCGCAACTGGGCCGCTATCCGGTGCTCGCGAAGGCCGCGCAGCGCGCGATACCGCACGCCACGCTCGTCGAATTCGCCGATCTGGGCCACGCCCCGCAGATGCAGGACCCGCAGGCGTTTCACGCCGCGTTGCTCAAGGGACTCGACGCCTTGAACGCCACGCACTGAGCGTGCGTTTGCAAACCGGCGCGGTGGCGACACCGCGCCGCGTTCCTTCGCCTTCCTGACTTTCCTTATTTAACGGCCACTTCCTTCAGTTCGTCGCGCGCAAGCGCGGCCATCTCGAACGAGCGCAGGCGCGCCGCGTGATCGTGGATCTGCGCGGTGACGATGAGCTCGTCGGCGCCGGTCTGCTCGATCACCGAGGCGAGGCCCGCGCGCACGGCGTCGGCGTCGCCCACCACCGAACACGCAAGCGAATGCGCCACGCCCGCAAGTTCGAACTCGTTCGCTTCGATCTGCGCGACGGGCGGTGGCAATTGTCCCGGCGTGCCGCGGCGCAGGTTCACGAACTGCTGTTGCAGCGAGGTGAAGAGAAAGCGCGCTTCCTCGTTGGTGGGCGCGCCGAACACGTTCACGCCCACCATGGCGTGCGGCTTCGCGAGCGTGGCCGACGGGCGGAACTGCGAGCGATAGAGGCGCAGCGCCGTGAGCAGATGGTCGGGCGCGAAATGCGAGGCGAACGCGAACGGCAGGCCCATGGCCGCTGCGAGTTGCGCGCCATAGAGGCTCGAACCGAGGATATAGAGCGGCACGTTCAGGCCCGCGCCGGGCACGGCCCGAACGCGCTGGCCTTCGACGGGCGCGGCGAAATAGCGTTGCAGCTCGGCGACGTCGTCGGGGAAGCTGTCGGCGCTGCCCTGAAGGTCGCGGCGCAACGCCCGCGCCGTGGTCTGGTCGGTACCGGGCGCGCGGCCAAGGCCCAGGTCGATGCGGCCGGGGTAGAGCGCTTCGAGCGTGCCGAACTGCTCGGCGATCACGAGCGGCGCGTGGTTCGGCAGCATGATGCCGCCCGAGCCCACGCGGATGGATTGCGTGCCGCCCGCCACATAGCCGATCACCACCGACGTCGCCGCGCTGGCGATGCCCGTCATGTTGTGATGCTCGGCCAGCCAGAAGCGTTGGTAGCCCCAGCGCTCGGCATGCTGGGCGAGGTCGAGCGTGTTGCGCAGGGCGGCGCCCGCATGCGAGCCGGCGGGAATGGGCGAGAGGTCGAGTACGGAAAAGGGGATCATGAGATTGCCCGAGGCGTGAATGGGGTGCCGCGACCAGCCTGCGGCGGCGCGCGAGGATCGCACGGGTGCCGGCCGCAAGGCTGTCGCAAGGTGCGGCCATTGTGCCAAAGCAGTTTCGTTCCTGCTGACGGCCCTCGGGAACCCATGCGGGCGGCGTGGTTTCAGGCACGGTTGATGCCGGTCACACGATGACGCTTATCTGAATATTAGCGAGAATAATTATTATTTAAATGCTGCGACATCTTGTCGTAATTCAAAAAGGTTAAAGCGCGGTATCGATATGCTTACTGAGTTATCCCTTGCGGATAACTTTTGGAAGGCAATTGTCGATGCACTGAAAAAGTTACCGTTTTTGCAGATTTGGAAACGCTTTTTCCTGGGCTCCCGGAAGCGGCTTCCGGATCTTGCTGCTACAATTTTTCGCGTTGAATCGGGGCTCGACCAAGATTCGTTGCGTTATGCAATCAGGTTATTGCCTGATCAATTGCGTATTTGATTTGCGTTTCGTCATAAAAACCCCACATCATCAAACCGGTTTTCGGCGGCGTTTGGGCGATATGGCTACGGCGCGCATTTTATTTTTGAACATTCAAGGCTGGGAAATGGTAAGTGGCGAGACGCTCGACCCGGTCGGCGCGACGCTGACGGTTCGCGGGTTGTGCGCAACCGGCTGCGGCAATCGCCCCCGGAATGTGTGCGACGGCGAGGCGGGCCAGGGCGCGATGGAGCGTGCGCGCGTGGGCGCGACCCGCCAGGGCGGTGACGCGGCATGACGGTACCGCTCGTTTCCGCGATGCCCTCGCCGTGGCCTGCGCTCGTCTGGCTGGTGGTCGCGCTGTGCGCGGTCGCGGCCCTTTACGGACTCGTGGCCGCCTTCACGATGCCGCGCCTCGGCTCGGCATCGCTCGTGCGGCAGGCCGCGCGCCGCGCGCGGCGCACGCAGCCGGTGCCGGTGAGCGTGCTCAAGCCCTTGTGCGGCGCCGAGCCGCGCCTCTACGAGAATCTGGCCACCTTCTGCGAGCAGCGGCACCCGCGCTTTCAGTTGCTGTTCGGCGTTTCGTCGCCGGCGGATCCGGCCATCGCCGTCGTGCGGCGGTTGCAAGCGGCGTATCCGGGGCATGACATCGAACTCGTGATCGACCCGTGCGTGCATGGCAGCAACCTCAAGGTGAGCAATCTCATCAACCTCGCGGCGCGCGCGCGTTATGACGCGATCGTCGTTGCCGACAGCGACATTGCCGTCGAACCCGACTATCTCGAGATCGTGACCGCGCCGCTCGCCGACGCGAGCGTGGGCGTCGTCACCTGTCTCTACAGCGCGCGCAGCATTGGCGGCTTCTGGCCGCGCGTGGGCGCGCTCTTCATCAACGAGTGGTTCGCGCCTTCGGTGCGCGTTGCGCATTCCACGGGCTCGCGCGCCTTCGGCTTTGGCGCGACGCTGGCGCTCTCGCGCGCCACGCTCGAGCGCATTGGCGGCTTTCACGCGCTCAAGGATTGCCTCGCCGACGACTATCTGCTCGCCCGCTATGCGCGCGATCACGGCCTCGCCACGGTGCTCGCGCCGGTGGTGGTCGCCACCGACGTGATCGAGCCCACCTTCGGCACGCTCTGGCTGCGCGAAACGCGCTGGCTGCGCACCATCCGCTCGGTGAATCCGGCGGGCTTCGCGTCGCTGTTCATCACGTTCCCGACGCCGTGGCTCATGCTGGGCGCGCTGTCCTACGCCGTGCTTGCCGTGGGTGCGGGCAGCGGCGTGTGCGTGGTGACGCGTGCGGCGATGGCCGCGCTCGCCACGGCCACGGTGAGCGGTATCATTGCGCGTTTGGTTCTGCATGTGCGCGCAAGCGGAAGCTGGCGCGCGTTCTGGCGCGATTTGCCGCTCGTGCCGCTGCGCGACGTGCTGCTGGCCCTCCAGTGGCTGGCCGCCGCGTTTGGCTCGCACGTGATGTGGCGAGGCGTGCGCGTGAGCGTCGCCAACCCCGAGGCCGAGGCGCCTGGCGCCATGGCCGGGCCCGCGAGTGCGCGGCGGCCGGCCGTCGAGGGATCGGACGCTCGTTGAGCGCGTTCGCAGCGTTTGTATGATCCTTCGTTCGCCGTGTTTGCCGACCCCGCGCCGACTTCACATCGAATGTCATATCCATCATCACCCGATAAAACTACGGGTACCCGGAGTACTCATTTCATGAAAACGCTGTTTCTACAGGCCCCGTCGTATGACGGCTTCGACGGTGGCGCGGGCTCGCGCTACCAGGCAAAGCGCGAGATCCGCTCGTTCTGGTATCCCACCTGGCTTGCACAGCCCGCGGCCCTCGTGCCGGGTAGCCGCGTGCTCGACGCGCCGGCCGACGGCATTGGCGTGGAAGAGACGCTGAAGATCGCGAGCGACTACGACCTCGTCATCATCCACACGAGCACGCCGTCGTTCCCGACCGACGCGCTTTTCTGCGAAGACCTCAAGAAGCGCAAGCCGTCCGTCATGATCGGTCTGGTGGGCGCGAAGGTGCAGGTCGATCCGCACAATTCGCTCACCGCAAGCGAGGCCATCGACTTCGTCTGCCGCGAGGAATTCGACTTCACCTGCAAGGAAATTGCCGAGGGCATGCCGCTCGCCCAGGTCAAGGGCAT
>NZ_QEOB01000050.1:0-24237 GCF_003096875.1 Paraburkholderia unamae | reverse complement strand
TGTTCCTTGTCGACCAGCGCCTTCAAAAGCTTCGCCACGGCCAGCGGTTGCAGGTCTTCATTCGACTCGACCAGCACCGCGCGATCGGCACCGATTGCGAGCGCAGTGCGCAGCGTTTCCTGCGCCTGCGAAGGACCGCACGAAACCGCAATCACCTCGGTCGCAACACCCGCTTCCTTCAATCGCACCGCTTCTTCAACAGCGATTTCATCGAACGGATTCATCGCGAACTTCACGTTAGCGATATCCACGCCCGTGCCATCCGACTTCACACGAACCTTCACGTTGTAATCCACCACGCGTTTCACGGGCACCAGAATTTTCAAGCCATTTCTCCTCGATAGGGGCATGCTGATCGTCGTTGACGAAGTCCTTCGCCACTGTGACAGACGCGTGCGCTGTGCGGAATTCAGCTTTGCGGAAGGTGCGCTTCAGGCGCAGTGAAGCTTCGCGCCGGGACGCCGTGCCGCGCAGCCGGTAGGTGCGCGAAGCGTCGCATGAAAGCGGCGCGCGCCGCAATCGTCCGTTCGAACGAAGCGGCGCGCGTGAAATCGTGAGGTGGGCGTCAGGTTTTCTTGTCGCGCACGAAGCGCAGTGCGAAACGCACGAGCCGCGGCATCGTTTCGGGCCGCAGCAGCCGTTCGTCGTACCCCGAAAAGCGCCGGTCGTTTTCGGCCAGGCACAGGCGCATGAGTTCCGGCACGCTGATGTCCACGTCGGTCACGGACTGCGCGCCGTTCATCGTGAAGTTGTTGTCCTGCTTGTGCTCGTTGCCCTCGGCGTCCATCGCGCGCGCAAGGCCGGCGCGTTCCCACCCCAGAAACGCCCACACGCGCGCCACTTTAAGCTCGAAGCGAATGCGCCGCCACCACGACAGATGCGCGCGGTGCCACGCCACCCAGTTCGCGAACAGCAGGATATGGCGGCACTCCTCCTGCATGACGGGTTCGAAGGTGTCTATGAGTTCGGGCGGAAAGATGCCCGAGCGCCGCGCCACTTCGAACAGGCCGAAAGCGAAGAAGCTGTCCACACATTCGCTGTAGCCCGTCACGAGATAGGCCCACTCGGCGTCTTTTGGGTAGACGTAAGCCGGCTCGCTTGCGAGCGGGATGCCGTAGGCCGCCACCATGCGCGAGAGCACTTCCTTGTGGCGGTTCTCCTCCCACGCGTTGAGCGCGAGGGCGTAGCGCATCGCGGCGTCGTCGAGCGAGGCGGCATAGGCGGCCATGCGCAGGCGCGCCTTGCCTTCCGTTTGCACGGCAATGTCCCAGATCGGCAGGTCGGTAATGCGCTTGAGCGCGGCCGGGTCGAGCGTAGGCCATTCGAGCACCGATGGCCGGTAGGGATTGAAGGTCTCGCGGAACATGCGGCAGGTTTCGTCCCGGTGGACGTCGGAGCCGGGCGGCAAGGGGCCGCTCACGGCGCTCACCCAGTGGCGCGTGTTGTGCTCGGCGGCTTCGAGCGTCGCGCGGTCCGGGCGCTCGCCAGGCAGCGCAGGCGCGCTGAAGCCGGGGATCAGTTGGGTTGCATCGAATGCATCGAGGAGGAGGTCGGTCATCTCGGTGGTTCTTTTGCAGGAGCCTGATTGACGCGATTCTGTCACGGTTGAGCGTCGCCGGGTACGCATCGCCTTGCCGCACGAGCTTACTTCGATCGCGCGCAAGACGGGGCGAATTTAGCGCGCCCTGTGATCGTCACCCCATATTCTATGCCGCCCGCATTTCGCCCAGGCGTAAAGGCAGGTCATGCATTCGATTGAATCAAGAACCGGAACAATCGCCGGGTACGTATCGAAACGTTGAACAACGAATGCGCGGTGCCGGAGGGTCCATGCGCCGGGTGCGCCCATGTGCGCGCGTGGGTTGGATGAAGCATGTACAGTACGGCTGACCGGCCCCTTCGCCGCACCCGGTGCGGCGCGATGCAGGGGGCCTCGCGGCAACGGCATGAAGACAGTCGGCAAATAAAAGGGGGCGTCGCGGGGGCAACGCCGCGGCGCCGTGACTTTGACTCACCGGAAACCTGCCTGTGCGGATTCTGTCGATATTCGGTACGCGGCCCGAAGCCATCAAGATGGCGCCGCTCGTCAAGCGTCTTGAAGCGCATCCCGGCGTGCAGTCGGTGGTCTGCGTGACCGGACAGCATCAAACCATGCTGCAACAGGTGCTCGATCTGTTCGGCATCGTGCCTGCGCATAACCTGGGCGCCATGACGGCGAACCAGACGCTCAACGGACTCGCTTCGCGCCTGTTCGCCGGGCTCGACGACGTGCTCGCCGCCGAGCAGCCCGAGCGCGTGCTCGTGCACGGCGACACCCTGACCAGCATGGCCGGCGCGCTCGCCGCCTTTCATCGGCGCATACCGGTTGGCCACGTGGAGGCGGGGCTGCGCACCGGCAATCTGTTCGAGCCGTGGCCCGAGGAGATGAACCGGCGCGTGGTGGACGTCGTGAGCGATCTGCTGTTCGCGCCTACGGCCAGCTCGCGCGCGAATCTCGAAGCCGAGGCATTGAGCGGCCGCGTGGTGGTGACGGGCAATACCGTGATCGACGCGCTGCATCTCATGTGCGAGCGCCTCGAGCGCGACGTGGCGCTGCGCGAGCGCATCGACGCGCAGTTTCCGTTTCTCGAACCCGCGCAAACGGGCCGCCCCTTGCTGCTCGTTACCGGCCATCGGCGCGAGAGTTTCGGCGAGGGCTTCGAGCATATCTGCGCGGCGCTCGCCACGCTCGCGCATTCGGGCAAGATGCAGATCGTCTATCCCGTGCATCTGAATCCCAATGTGCGCGGTCCCGTGCTCGCCACGCTCGGCAATGCGCCCAACGTGCACCTGACCGATCCGCTCGACTACCCCGAGTTCGTACGCCTCATGCAGCGCGCGGCGATCGTGCTGACCGACTCGGGCGGCGTGCAGGAAGAAGCGCCTGCGCTCGGCAAGCCCGTGCTCGTGATGCGCGACGTGACCGAGCGGCCCGAGGCGCTGGCCGCGGGCACGGTCAAGCTGGTCGGCACCGACCGCACGGCGATCGTGCGCGCCGTGCTCGATCTCGTCGAAAACGAAGAGGAGCGGCGCGCTTACGCGCGGCGCGTCAATCCGTATGGCGACGGGCATGCGTCGGCGCGCATCGTGGCGGCGCTCACCGGCGAGGCGTTCGAGCCGTTCCCGAGCCGTGCGCTGCCCGGTTATCGTCATCCCGTGCTCGCCATGCGGCCCGAGCCCGGCGAGGCGGACGAAGCCGACGAGGCGTCTTGACGCCACCGCACTCGTTGCATCGCAGTGCCAATCAAATCATTTCGCAATCAATGCATTCAAAAGAGCGCGCCGCTGGCGCTCGCCAGGCGGCGGCCGTGCCGTCGCGCCGACAACATGAGGCAAGACACGTGAGATTCGAATCGATCCGGCAGGCGCGCGCTTCGCTCGCCGTGTATGTGGGCGTGGCTTTCCTCGCGGCGCTGAGCCACAGTGCGTTCGCCGCGCCTGGCGAGCTCGCGGGCGCGTTCGCGCAACTCGGTGCGGGGCGCATGGAGTCGCGCACTGTCACGCTTGCCGATCTCGGCGTGCGCGACACCATCGTGCTGCGCGCGCCCGACGCCGCCCAGGAGCTTTATCTGCCGGTGCCCGCGGGCCTGCCGATCAGCAACGCCACGTTGCAGCTCGACGCGAACTATCTGCGCGGCAACGGCGGGCGCACGACCTTCCTCCTTTCGCTCGACGGCTCGCCCGTGCAGGCGCGCAACGTGACCGAGGCGCAGGGCGACGGCTCGCTCAGCATCGGCGTGGACGGCGCGCCGCGCCCCTCGGGCTTCGTGCGCGTGGGGCTGCAATGGTCGTCCGTGCTCAATGAAAACGTCTGCACGGACCAGACGGCGATCGGCAACGTCTGGAAGGTCGCGCCCACCACGCGTCTCACCTATCAGTTCGACACCTCGGCCGTGAACGACGTGCGCACGGCGTGGAGCGCCTTGCCCGCGAAGCCCGTGGTGCTCGTGAGCGGCGGCAAGCTCGACGCCTCGGCATACGACGTGGCGTGGCGGCTCGAAGCGCTGTTGATGCGCGGCGGCGCGTCGCCGGTCACGACCCGCATGCCCGCCGTGGGCGACACCGTGAATCTCGGCACGCTTCAGGTGCCGGCCGCGTTGCAGGCGGTTCCCGCATTCGCCGCGCTGGCGGCGGGCGGCTCGCACAAGATCGCGAATCCGGCCGAACTCGGCGCGCTCATCGCGCTTGCGCCGGCGGGCGCCTTCGCGCCCAACGTCGTGGTCGCCGACGACGCGCTGCGCGCGCAGGCCGGCGCGGCGCTCGACGCGTTGCGCGCGCAGGTGCTGGCCGTTTCGGCGGATGCCGCAAGCGCCTTCGACGCCTGGCGCACCCACGGCGGCGGCGCGCTCGTGGCGCCGTTCGAGAAGGGCGAGCTGCGCCTCGCGCATCTGGGCGGGCTGCCCACCGTGGTGGTGGGCGACGATCTCGGCGTGAGCGCGTTGTCGCGCACGTGGAGCGGCATCGACGCGTCGCGCCGGCTCGTCGTGCACGAGCTTGCCCCGTCGCCCAATCTCAGCTCGGGCGGCTCGAGCGACACGATTGCGCTGTCGCTGATCGGCGGCACGCCCCGCACGCTCGACGTGCTGACGAGCGCCGCCTGGGAGGCCAGCTTCGATCTCGCGGCAGTCTCGGGCGACGGCAGGATTCCACGCCGCGTGGTGCTCGATCTCGCCGCCGCGCCCGCGGCCGACCGCAACGGGCAGACCGCTTCGGTGTTCTTCAACGGCGTGCTGATCGGCTCGCGACTGCTCAATACCGACGGCCACGCGCAGCGCGTGAGCGCCGACATTCCCGTCTACGCACTCGGCACGGTGAATACGTTGCGCGTGCTGTTCCAGCGCCAGCCGGCGGGCGGCTGCCGCCCGCGCGAGCAGGGCTATCCGGCGGCGGTCTTGCCGGGCAGTCATCTGGTGCTCGGCACGGGGCCGCTTGGCGAGAACTTCACGGGCATGGTGGCGCGCTTCTCGCGCGCGGCGAACGTGATCGTGCCCGATGCCTATCTGGCCGACCCCGTGACGACGCTGCCGCGTGTGGCGCGCCTTGCAAACGCGGCCGGTGTGGCGCCCACGCGCGCGACGCTCCAGGTGACGGCCGCCGGCCAGGCCGCGCAGCCGAAAGCGCCGTTCCTGGCGGCCGATGTCGCGCTCGACAGCGAGGCCGGGCACGCCAGCTTCGCCGACGGCCGCCTCACGCTCAAGGGGCGTGGCGGCTCGATGCTCGCCGATATCTCCGGCCTCGCGAATCTCGGCCTGATCCAGGTGGTGCGCTCGGGCAGCACGCCGGGCATCGTCTACCGGGGCGTGGGCGAGGCGCCCGTGTTGCCGCCCGGCATGCAACTGCTGCAAGGCGACGTGGCCATCGTCGACGCAGGCGGCGTGCTCAAGACCTTCGACACGCAGTACCCCGGCGGCGTGCCGCCCGTGGACGACCAGCGCGCGTGGCTCACGCGGCACTGGGCGGGATGGGGCGTGCCGAGCATCGCAATCACGGTGCTGTTGCTGCTGCTGCTCGCGGCAGGGTTTGCGCGCCAGCGGGCGCGCGCGAGAACGGCCGCGGCGGCTGCGGCGCGCGCGGCGCAGGAGAGCGCCGATAGTCAGGACGAGCATGCGGACGGCGGTGCCGACAACAAGCCGGGCGGATCGTGAGCGCAAGCGCCATCGAATGGTGGCTCAATTACTTCGCGGGCCACTACTACCAGGGCATGGAGTACCTGGCGGCGGTGGTCGCGGTCGTCATCCTGATCTCCAGCATCGACGACCTGTTCATCGACGCGTGGTACTGGGTGCGCCGCATCATCCGCCACTTCACGATCGAGCGGCGCTACGAGCCGCTGCGCGCCGAGCAGCTCTATGCACGCGAGCAGCAGCCGCTCGCCATCATGGTGCCCGCGTGGCGCGAGGAGGACGTGATCGCCTCGATGGTCACCGACCTCGTGCGCGTGATCGACTACAAGAACTATGTGGTATTCGTCGGCACCTACCAGAACGATGCCGCGACGATCGCCGAAGTCGAGCGCATGCGGCGGCGCTACAAGCAGTTGCATCGCGTGGAGGTGCCGCACGATGGCCCCACCTGCAAGGCCGATTGCCTGAACTGGATCGTGCAGGCCATCTTTCGCATGGAGAAGGAAACCGGCATCGAGTTCGCGGGCGTGATCCTGCACGACAGCGAAGACGTGCTGCATCCGCTCGAACTGCGCTTCTTCAACTACCTGTTGCCGCGCAAGGACATGATCCAGCTTCCGGTGGCGTCGCTCGAACGTGAGTGGTACGAACTGGTTGCGGGCACCTACATGGACGAGTTCGCGGAGTGGCACGCGAAGGATCTCGTGGTGCGCGAGAGCCTGGCGGGCACGGTGCCGTCCGCAGGCGTGGGCACGTGCTTTTCGCGCCGCGCGCTGGCCGGGCTCGCGAAGGAAACGCAGAACCAGCCCTTCAATACGGAAACGCTCACCGAGGACTACGACGTGGGCGAGCGTCTTGGCCGCATGGGCATGCATTCGATTTTCGCGCGCTTTCCGGTGGAGTTCGCCACGCGGCGCAAATCGTGGTTCGGCTTCGGGCCGGAGCGCGACATCACGTTGACCATGCCGCTGTGCGTACGCGAGTTCTTTCCCGATACGTTTCGCACCGCTTATCGTCAGCGGGCGCGCTGGACCCTGGGCATCGGCTTGCAAGGGTGGGAGCAGACGGGCTGGGTAGGTACGATCGCGAACCGCTATCTGCTCGCGCGCGACCGCAAGGGGATCGTCACGGCGTTCGTCGGCATTCTGGCCTATGTGCTGCTCGTCCAGTTCCTGCTTTTCACGTTCGCCGATTTCCTCGGCATTCATCCCGACCTGATTGCCTCGCCGTTCTCAGGCTCGCGCTTTCTCACCATCGTGTTGTGGGCGAACGGCGTCGCGCTGTTGCTGCGCGTGATCCAGCGCGTGTACTTCGTGTCGCGGCTCTACGGCTGGGAGCATGGCGTGCTCTCGGTGCCGCGTATGGTGATCGGCAACTTCGTGAATTTCATGGCGGTCTCGCGCGCCTGGAAGATGTATCTCGTCTATCTCGCCACTGGCAAGCGCCTCGTGTGGGACAAGACGATGCACGACTTTCCCTCGTCGGACGGCTTCACCGACCGGCGCCAGCGGCTCGGCGAACTGTTGCTCTCGTGGCAGGCGATCGGGCCGAAGGAGCTCGAACAGGCGCTGGCCGAAGATCATGCGCACGAAGCGCCGCTTGGCCGCGTGCTGATGGCGCACGGCTGGCTCGATGAGGAAACGCTCGCCGAGGCGATTGCGTTCCAGGCCGATTTGCCGCGCGGCCGGCTCGATCGCGCGCGGCTCATGGAGCGTGCGGGCGAGCTTCCGCTCGAACTCGCGGTGCGCTACCGCGTGCTGCCGCAAGGCGACGACGGCAGGGGGCATGTGGTGCTGCTGTGCGCGAGCCCGCTCGCGCCGCCCGCGCTCGAGCTATTGCAGGCGCATTGCGCGTTGCCGATCGTGCAGCGCATCGTGCGCGAGGGGGAGATTGCGGAGGGCTTGCGTCTGCTGCGCGGCGCGCCCGCCGATCCGTCGAGCGAGGGGCAGGAGGCGAAATCTCCGGCCGGGGAGCACGACGCCGCCGCGCCCGGCGTGCCGCTGCTGGGCGACCTGCTGATCGAGCGCGGCGCGGTGAAGCGCACGGCGTTCGAAAGCGCGTTGCAGCGCTACCGCCCGGCGGAACATGGGCGCATTGGCGACTTCATGGTGGAGCAGGGCGTGATTACGCGCGACGCGCTGGCCTCGGCGATTGCGGAACAGGCGCGCTTGCGCGCCGAAGGCGCCGCCACGTCATGAAACGGACTCCGAAGCATGTCGCGGCGATACCCCGTGCGCCACGTGCGAGGGTGCCGCACGCATTGTTGCTCGCAGCGTTGTGCGCGGGATTCGCTGGAGCAGGGCGCGTTCAGGCCGAGCCGTTGCCGCCCGACACGCAGCCGTTGCCCTTGAGCGGCGCGGCGTACCGGGTGGCGCAGCAGGGCTATGACGCCTATGGCCGGCACGATTACGCCGGTGCCGAGCGCTATGCGCGCGAGGCGATCCGTCAGCGTCCCGACGTCGCTTCGCTGCGCCTCCTGCTGGCCAATTCTCAGGCGGCGCGCGGGCAGTGGCGCGAGGCGAGCCGCACGCTTTCCGATGCCATCGCGCAGATCGGCCCGGACGCCACGCTCACGGCGCGCCGCCGCGAGATCGACACGCAGGTGGCGGCGCTCGCGCGGCCCGGCGCACCGGCCGCCGCCGCACGCGCGCCGCGCGCCGCGCCGCCGGGTTCGGGGCCGCCCGACTATCTGACCGGCCGCGCGTGGCAGCTTGCTCAGGAGGCCTACAAATCGTACGGCGCGAAGCAATACGATGCGGCCTGGCGCGAGGCGAACGACGTCATCGCGTTGCGTCCGGACGTGCTGCGCTTGCGCCTGCTCGCCATCGATGCGGCTTCGGCGGGCGGCCACGACCGCGATGCCTGGCAGGCGGCGCAGGACGCGCAGCGCCGCTTCGGCGACAGCCAGGCGCTGCGCGAGCGGCGCACGCAGATCGGCGCGCGGCTTGCGCCCGCCGCCGTGCAGGCGGCCCAGGCCGCGCGGGCGCGTGGCGATACGGCCCAGGCGATCACGCTCATGCATGAGGCGATCGGCTACGCGCCGTCGCGGCTCGGCAACCGGCTCCTGCTTTGCCAGATGCTGCTGGAGCAAAACGACATGCCGGGCCTGGAGGCGGCGGCGGGCGATGCGATTGCGTCGGGCGCCGAGCCGGTGCTGATGCCCTACGTGCTGCGCGGTTACGCGCGCGCGGCGCAAGGCCGCGCGGCGCAGGCCGACGAGGACTTCGCGCAGGCGTTGCGCAGCGAGAGCGCTACGCCGCTCGATCAACGTGACGCACGCGACCAACGTGTTGCACGCGCGATCATCGCCGATGTGTGGACGGCCCAGGGGCAGCCGCAGCGCGCACTCGACTTGCTGGCCGGATTGCAGCCCGCAGGCGACGACACTGACACGCTGATCGCCGCCCGCCGCTATTACGCGCGCGAGGCGCTCGCGCGGCCCGCCACGGCGGGCACGCCCGCTGAACGCATGGCGAGCGTGGCGAGTGCGGCGCGCCCGGTGCTCGACTGCGCGGTGGACGAGTACGGCAGCGCTTGCGACGTGTACGCGGCCGACCCCGGCTTCGCCGCCCGGCGCGCCGCGATTGTCGCGGGGCAGCGCGGCGACCGCGCGGGTGCGCTCGAAGCCCAGCGCCAGGCCGTGGCGGCGGACCCGCGCAATCCGCAGCATCGGCTCGAACTGATCGACGCGCTCGTGGCCGCGGGCGACACCGACGGCGCGAAACGCGAAGCGCGCGCCATGCTCGACACGGGGCTGGTCGACGCGCTGCCGCCGCTCTCCGCTGCCTACATCGCGCAGCGCGCGGGCGACGACCGCCGCGCGGCCACGTATTTCACGCAGGCCGACGAAGCGGGCCAATTGCCGCCGCAAGCCACGGGCGACGCGGGCTATAGCGCTTATCGCGCGAACTTCGACGCGCTCGCCGCGAGCTACTTCAAGCGCGCGATCGACTATGGCACCTCGCCGCCGCCGGGTGTCGCGCCCGCCACGCTGCTCCAGCTTCAGGATCTGCGCAACGCGCATGCCGATGTCACGCGCGACTGGGGCTTCATCGCTTCGGTCAACTATCGCGGCTCGGGGTTGCAGCCCGGCGTGTCGACGGGCGAGGTGCCGGGCTCGTACAACAACTGGCAGATGGGCGTCGAAGGCTACTGGCGGCCGTTCGGCTCGCTCGGCGACCGTAATTTCGAAGTCTACGCGCGCGCCTACCAGGACGTCGGCGCAAAGGGCGACGCGCCAAGCGGCGTCTCCACGGCGCTCGCCGCCGTGGGTGCGCGCGCGAAGCCGTTCGAATCGATCAATGCCGTCGTGGCGTTCGAGCGGCTGATTCCCATTGGCTCGCGCGCGCCATCGGACTGGCTGCTGCGCCTCGCGTACTCGGGCGGCATCGGCACCGAGCGGCGGCTGGACGTGCCGTCGTGGTGGACCGTGCAGGACTATGGCGAGGTGGGCCACTACGTGAGCAACGGCTGGAATTACGGCACGGGCTATATCGAGGCGGGGCGCACGTGGCGGCTCGACACCATCAGCCCGAAACTCACGGTGTTTCCGTATGCCGTGGTCGGCATGGATTACGATTCGAGCATCAACCATAGCGTGCCGGTGGGCATGGGTGTGGGCGTTTCCACGCGCTACTGGTTTCGCGATACCTTCTACGACGCGCCGCGCTCCTATGTGGACGTGACGGTGCAGTACCGCTGGCGTCTCACGGGCGACGACCGGGCGGGCGGCGTGTTTTTCGGCGCCGTCCTTTCTTATTGAGGAAACCTGATGATCGTGCGCAGAGCGCTTCCGGGCGGCGCAATCGATGCAATCGATGCGATGGGCGAGGGCCGACGAGGGCGCACCGGCACGCGCCGTATGCGCCTCACGCGCCGCTGCGCGCGGCTCGCGTGCGCGGTGCTCTGCGCGCTCGCGGCCGCCGGTTGCACGCTCCAGGTTCCGGCGCATGCGGACGCGCTCGCGCAAGGCATCGTCTGGCAGCCCGACAACGACCACCTCGATCTGCGCGGCGACTGGGACCGGCTCGGCGTGAACGAGTTGCTCGTGCAATGGATCGCCGTGGACGATGTCGCGTTCATGGCGGGCGCGGGTCTGCCCGCGCCGCGCGTGCCCGACTGGGTGCGCATTGCCAACGAGCCGTGGGCGCGCGGCGTGATCGTCGGGCTTGCGGGCTACTCGGACGAAAGGAAGGCGCGCACGAATCTCGAAACGCTGGTCGAGCGCTCGCTCAAGCTGGCGGCGGTGCGCCCGCCCGTGCATATCACTGGCTGGTATTTCCCGGTCGAAGTCGATCCCACCTGGACCGACGCGCCGCGCCTCGCGCCATTGCTGGAGAAGCTGCCGCACCCGTTGTGGATCAGCGTGTACGACACCAGCAACATCGGCGGCGAGGCGCTCGCGAAGTGGCTCGACACGTGGCTGCCGCGCGATGTCGGCGTGTTGTTGCAGGACGGTTGCGGTGTCTACGCGCGTGGCCCGGCGGCGGCGCGCGAATACGCGGACGCGCTCTCGGCGCACCTCGGGCACAAGCGCGTGCGCATCATCGCGGAGGCCTTCCGGCCGAAGCAGGGTGGCGGCTTCCGCGCGGCCACGGCCGCCGAGCTGGCCCCGCAACTGGAGGCCTACCACGGCTATCGCGTGTATCTCTTCGACGGTCCGCACTACATGTCGCCGGAACTCGTCGAAGGCCTGTTACAGCAGATGAAGGCGGGCGGCGCGGCGCGTTGAGCGTTGCACTGAGGGCCGCACCGAAGGCTTTGACGTAGTGCGCCGCTTTCAGCGCAATTGCGCGAAGGCGATCAACAGCACCATGCCGCCGATGGCGCCGTCGAGCACGCGCCATGCCCCCGCGCGCCGGAACAGCGGGGCGAGCGCGCGTGCGCCATAGCCCAGCCCCATGAACCACACCGCGCTCACGAACATGGCGCCGAGCGCGAACGCGAGCCGGCTGCCCTGCGGCTCGCGCGCGCCGGCCGTGCCGATCAGCAGGAAAGTGTCGAGATACACGTGCGGATTGAGCCACGTGAACGCGAGCGTCATGAGGATGATCGGCCAGGCGCGCTGCTCGGCCGCTGCGGGCGCCGCGTTGCTTTCCAGCACCGCGTGGGATGGGCGCACCGCGCGCCGCAGCGCGCCGATGCCGAACCACACGAGCCAGGCCAGGCCCACATAGAGCACGACGTGCACGAAGGTCGGATAGCGCTCGACGAGCGCGGAGGCGCCGCCCACGCCCGCGCCGATCAGCACGAAGTCCGAGAGCGTGCACAGCACGACGATCTTGCCCACGTGCGAGCGCAGGATGCCCTGGCGCAGCACGAATGCATTCTGTGCGCCGATCGTGACAATGAGCGAGGCGCAGAGCGCCGCGCCGTGAGTGAAAGCGAGCCAGTTCATGATGGATGCGAGTGAGTTGGGGCGCGAGCGCGTCGGCGCGGGTTGCGCTGGCTCGACGAATGGCGCTAGTCTGCGGCCAGGGGATACATAAGCAAAGCTCATTTTCATTAACCGGATTAAGGAACGCTAATGCTCGACTATGCGCTGCTCGATGCGCTCGCCGCCGTGGTGCGGCATGGTTCGTTCGACCGCGCTGCGGGTGCGCTGAACGTCACGCCCTCGGCGGTGTCGCAGCGCGTGAAGCTGCTGGAGGAGCGCGTGGGCACCGTGCTCGTCAAGCGCGGCCAGCCGTGTGTTGCGACGGCTTCCGGCGCGCTGCTGTGCCGCCATACGGAGCGTGTGCAGTTGCTCGAAGCGGAGCTGGGCGGGGCGATGCCGACCTTCACGAGCGCGCTCGGCGCGGCGCGGCCCACGTTGCGCGTGGCCGTCAACGACGACAGCGTGGGGACGTGGTTCATCGACGCCGTGGCGGCCTTTTGCGTCGAGCGCGGCATCCTGCTCGATCTTGTGATCGACGATCAGGACCACACGGCGCAGCGCATGCGCGACGGCAGCGTGCAGGGCGCCGTCACGACCCAGTCCGAACCCGTGCAGGGCTGCCGCTCGACCCGCCTTGGGCGCATGCGCTACCTCGCGGTGTGCTCGCCCGCGTTCTTCGAGCGCCATTTCGCCGATGGCGTAACGCGCGAGACGCTCAGGGGCGCACCGTGCGTGGAGTTCAATCCCAAGGATCAACTGCAAAAGCGCTTTATCCGCCGCATCACGCGCGCGCAGATCGACGCGCCGCTGCACTGGATTCCCCATGTGGCCGGTTTTCTGCGCTGCTGCCTGAACGGCCTCGGCTGGGGCATGTGCCCCGAGCGCATGATCGCGCCGCATCTCGCGCGTGGCGAACTGGTCGAGCTGACGCCCGGCCGCGCGCTCGACGTCGAACTGTATTGGCAGAGCTGGCGGCTGTCGATCGGCTGGCTCGACGATTTCGGCGCCATGCTCAAGCGCCGCGCCGGTGAATTTCTCGATCAGGGGCGCGGCGTTTGAAGATCGCGCGGCGTCGCGTGCGATATCTTCATTCGTTTGTCTTTATCGGCCGTTTCAATAGCGCATTAGCCTGCACGCGATCGGTGCAGAAGATGGCGGCGCTATCGCCGGCGCAATTCGTATGCGGGGAGTTGCACAATGTGGATTGCATCGCGTGAAAGCTTCTAAAGCAATATTCAAAATCCATTAATTGCTTTTTGAGTAGTAGGATGTCTCGAAATTAGATGCGTTCGGATCGCGCCGGGTTCGTGCGAGAATTGCGCGTCCAATAGACTGACGTTTCGCATGCGGCGCGGCTGATATACCTATGTCAAATCGGCGCATTGCGTTTCATTGATCGGTCATCATGCGCGTGTACACCTGGTCTGCGTTTGATGAAGAGGAAAGCCGCCAGAGTGGCTATGGGCGGGCGTTTCAGGGGGTATGCGGCTACTGGCCGCATGGGGCGTTGTGGCAATTCAGTTATGGTCGAAAGCCGCGGCAGTCGTGACAACACACCTCGGACCGGTTATTTTTTCCGTAACTCGATTGTTAAGCATCGTCAAATCGGCAAAAAAGTTCATGGATGTAAAGAAACCAACATTGGAGGCTTACAGTCGGAACTGAAAGCATCGCCATCTCGTTTTTTGCGTTTGGCATTATCGTGTGAAAATTGAGTTTTTCCTGTGGATTGCGAGTTGGACACGCTATAATCCGGACGTGGCAGAGTGCTTATTCGACCGGCATATTTGAATCGTTTCCACGTGCACGAGGTGCATTATGACGAAATTAGATACCGGCAGCGTTTGGCAACAAACCATTGACCTTCTGTCGGCGGCTGCCGAGCCGCTAAGCCTGGACAGTGAATTCGAAGGCGGCAGAAGTTGCAAACCGGTACCCATCACACGCGGCGCTTCGGAGGCGGCCAACCGGCGCCGCGCCACCGTGCGTTCGTGGGATGCGCAGGGCATTACGTTGATCCGGCGTCATGATCCGGACAGCATCACCGTTTGCTGGAGCGACGCCACCTACGGCCGCTATTCCGACCAGTTGTGGCGGGTTTGCACGGCGCGCCGCAGCGCCGTTTGCGCGCTCACTGGCGAGAAGATCCGCCGTGGCGACGCAGTGTTCCGGCCGAGTCCCAATCGCCGCCATCGCCCGGCCAATGCCGACGCGATGATCCTCGCGAGCAAGCTCGACAATCTTCCCAACGGCGTTGTCGCCGCGCGTCTGGACGAGGCGCTGGCCGCCTGAGCATCCCGCCTGCGCTGGTCGGTCCTGCCGGTCCCCCGCGCTGGTTGCGTGCTCAGGTTGTGTGCTCAGGTAGCTTGATCAGGTAGCTCGATCAGGTTGCCCAGCCCGGTTGCACCTCACCGTCTCCCGCCGTCCTGCCGCCGCCCATGGCGCGCAGGCGGCGTTCGCTCGACCGTCACCTCGATGTCATGAAGCCGCGCCCGCCGGCGCCCCGAAGGGCGCCGGCGGGCTTGCGCTGCACTCACGCGGCGGTGTCGCGCGCGTTTTCCTCTTCGAGCGCGTCACGGGTCTCGGGCATCACGAGCCATACCATCAGCACGGCGGCGGCACCCGCGCTCGCGAGGCCGAGGAAGCTCACCGTATTGCCGAAATGGTCGGCGACGAAGCCGGCAAGCGCCGTGGAGAGCGTCGCCCCGATGCCTGCCGACAGCCCGAACAGCCCGATGCAAAGGTTGTAGCGGCCCTTGCCCCCGGCCACGTCGGCGGCGATGAGCGGCAGCATCACGCCGAACACCGCGGCGGAGAGGCCGTCGAGCATCTGCACCGGCACGAGGAAGTACGGGTTGCCGACCGCCGCGAACAGCAGCGCGCGCAGCGGCAGGGCGCAAAAGCCCAGGATCAGCACGGGCCGGCGGCCCCACGCCTGCGCGGTGCGGCCCACCCACGGCGACATCAGCGCGACGATGGCTTGCGGCACGATGATGCAGGCCGCAATCACGAGCTGGACGTTGTCGCCCATGCCGGCCGTGACTTCCCCGGCGGCCAGATTCAGCATCGCCGCATTCGAGAGGTGGAACAGCACCACGCAGGCCGCGAAGGTCAGCATGCGCCGGTCGCGCAGCAAGTCGAAGATGGTCTCGCGCGGCTCGCCCGTGGGCGCCGCGCGCTTGCCGGGCGTGGCGGCGAGCGGCGCGGCCCGGTGGTCATATTTGATCATCGCGAGCGCCACGAGCGCCGGGAGCGCGAGCGCCGCGGTCAGCCAGAACACGGCGCGCGGCGAAACGTATTCGCCGCACAAGCCCATCAGGCCCGCAGCCACGGCGCTGCCGATCGAGGCCCAGCGCGCGTTGCGGCCGAGCCGGTCGCCCAGATTCTGGCGGCCCACCATCGCGAGCGCGAGCGCGGCCATGGCCGGCACGAGCATGCAGCTCGCAAAGCCGTGGAACACCTCGGCGGCCATGACCGCGACGACGGTCGGGCTCGCCGCGAGCAGCAGGGCCGAGATGATGATCGCGATGATCGCCCACGCGGCGGCGGCCTTCTTGTTGCGCAAGGCGTCCACGGCCGCACCGCCCGGCACCTGGCTCACCATTGCGCTGATCGTGCCCACCGAGAGCGCCAGGCCGATCTCGCCCTGGGTCCACTTGTGCGAAGCCAGATACGAGGCGATGAACGGCCCGAAGCCCGTCTGCACGTTCGCGACGAAGAAGTTCAGCCAGTCGAGTGCACGCACGCTGCGCGTGTCTGGAGTCGGTTGTTGCATCGTGCCGCCCGTCATTTGGCACCGTGGGTATTGGCGGCGGACGAGGCGGACGGGGCCGGCGAGGTGTTGGACGCGGCGGCAGCAGCAGGGGCCGCTGCCGCCGGCACGGGCGCGGGCGTGACGGCGCGCACCGGCTGCTCGGGTGCGTAGGGCGGCGAGGCGTCGACCTGCTGGTCGGACATTTCGAGCTGCGCTTCGAGCGCGTTGTTCTTCGTGACGAAGTGCAGCGCGGTCCAGTCGGCCGCGATCGTATGGCGTTTTTCGAGCGTGCCGCTCACGTCGAGCACCACGGCCTGCGGGGCGGCGCTGCCGTCGAGCAGCACGTCCACCACGCGGCCCACCTTCGCGCCGTTGGCGCGTTCCACGTCCGCATCGAGCATGGGCAGGCGCGTTGCGCTTGCTTCGGGCGCGCCCGGCTGCGGCGCGCCGGCCTTGGGCCGGTCGGGCACCTGGAGCTGGCTGGGCGGCAGGGCGAGCGTGATGGCGGGCGTTTTCGCCTGGGTGTTCACGCGCACGCCGCTCCACGGGAAGTTCGCCTTGCGGTCGCCCACGCCCATGAAGCCCTGGAGGTTCACCACGACCTCGACGGGCTTGCCGCCGGGCCCGGCGACCATGTCGACGGCGCGGCCCACGACCTTGCCGTCGGTTTTCTGCACTTCGCTGTCGAGCAGCGTGCGGAAGCTGCCGCGCTCGAGCGTGCGCACCTGGACGAGCGGCGCCGGCGGCGGCGCGGGCGGGGCGCTCGCGGGCGCGGGCGGCGGCGGGGCCGGGCGGCGGCGGTGCACCGGCGCCGGGCGCGGCTTGCGCGGCGCGGGCTTCGCTCCGCTGGCGGCTTCGGGCTCGCTCGCCACCTCGGGCGCGGAGGCGGCCTCGGGCTCGCTCGCGGCCGGTTCCGGTTCCACGGCCACGGGCGCCTCCGGTTCGGGCGGCGGGGCCGGCCGGAACAGGCTACAGCCCGAGAGCGCGAGTAGCAGCAACAGGGGCAGGGCGTACGGGAAGCGGGAAACGGAATGTGCGGAACGAGCGGAAGTTGCGGAACGTGCGAAACGTATGAGGCCGCCTCTCATCAACAGAAACTCCTTGAAGCAGCCGGCGCGAGGCGCGCGCGGCGGGGGGAAACCAGGTCGGGATGCGTGAGAGTGTAACCCGCGCACCGGGCCAATCCGCGTAAGTGCGCCACGTCCGCTGCGTCGCGCCGTGGGGCGCAAACCCGTTCGACGGCGATCCCGGCTCGCGCAAAGCGCCGCCGCGGCCCGTCGGCGCGGCCAGGTGTAAACGCGGGGACGCCCCGCGTGGCGCGCCCTGTTCGCGGGCATATAAGCATCTCGGCATGACCTCAATGCGAATCGCGCGATGGGAGCCTATATCGCGTTCGCCTAACCTTCGCTCCATCCATAAAGAGATGTCAAAACGATGAGCGCCGCACGGCCGCCGCCGCTCGCACCTTGCGTGTGCGCGGTTGTGGCCGGGAAGAAAAAGCAGGCGCCGGCAACGCGTCGACACGACTAAATCATTCGAGACAAACCTGATGGCGGATCGGGCCGGTGAGCCGCGAGACGTTTCAGCATGCTGATAAAGGAGGCACTCACCATGATCGAACCCCACGCGCAGCCGCTTGCCGGCGTGTCCACCGCCGACGGCGAGTCCATCGATTCATTGGGCTCGTCCACCGGCTTCATCGACCGTTATTTCGACGTTGCCGCGCGCGGCAGCTCGTTGCGCCAGGAGGCGATTGCGGGCGTCACGACCTTCCTCGCGATGGTCTATTCCGTGTTCGTCGTGCCGGGCATGCTCGGCAAGGCGGGCTTCGACACCAGTGCGGTGTTCGTCGCCGTGTGTCTGACCACGGCGTTCGGCTCGCTGCTCATGGGCCTGTGGGCGCGCCTGCCGATCGCGATCGGCTGCGCCATCTCGCTCACGGCGTTCACGGCGTTCGGCCTCGTGTTCGGCAAGGGCCTCAAACCCGAGGTGGCGCTCGGCGCGGTGTTCCTGATGGGCCTCGTCTTCACGGGCATCTCGGTCACGGGCGTGCGCTCGTGGATCCTGCGCAACCTGCCGCACGGCATCGCGCATGGCACGGGCATCGGCATCGGGCTCTTTTTGCTGCTGATCGCCGCCAACGACGTGGGCCTCGTCGTCAAGAATCCCGGCGCGGGCCTGCCGGTCTCGCTCGGCCACATCACCTCGCTGCCCGTGATCCTTTCCGTGGTCGGCCTCGCCGCGATTTTCGGTCTCGTGCGCCGCCGTGTGCCGGGCTCGATCCTGATCGTGATCGTCGCGATCTCGGCGCTCGGCCTCGCCATCGATCCGGCCGTGAGCTTTCACGGCGTGTTCGCGTGGCCTTCGCTCTCGGCGCCGGGCCATGCTTCGCTGATCGGCGCGATGGACATCAAGGGCGCGCTCTCGCTCGCCGTGCTGCCCAGCGTCCTCGCCCTCGTGATGACGGCCGTGTTCGACGCCACCGGCACGATCCGCGCCGTGGCGGGGCAGGCGGGCCAGCTCGACGCGAACGGGCGCATCGTCAACGGCGCCCGCGCGCTCACGGCCGATTCGCTCTCGTCGATCTTCTCGGGCTTCTTCGGCGGCGCGCCGGCGGCGGCCTATATCGAATCGACGGTGGGTGTCGCGGCCGGCGCCAAGACGGGTCTCGCCGCCGCCGTGGTGGGCGTGCTGTTTCTCGCGGTGATGTTCTTCGCGCCGCTCGCGGGCCTCGTGCCCTCGTACGCCACGGCGCCCGCGCTGATGTATGTGGGCCTGATGATGCTCTCGAGCGTGAGCCGCCTCGACATGTCGGACATGGTCGATGCGATGGCGGGCCTCGTGTGCGCCGTGTTCATCGTCCTCACCGCCAACATCGTGACGGGCATCATGCTGGGCTTCTCCACGCTCGTGATCGGCCGCGTGGTGAGCGGCGAGATCCGCAAGCTGAACGTGGGCACCGTCGTGATCGCCGTCGTGCTGGCCGCGTTCTACCTGGGCGGCTGGGCCATCTGACAATGCGCATGCGCGTATCCGGATGACCCGGCCATTCGCCCGCGGCGGTCCTGGCGGCCCGCCTCGGGCGGCTGCACGGCCCGCGTCGCTTCACGGCGGCGCGGGCCGTGCGGCTTTGGGGCGTTTTGAGCGGCGGGTTACTCGGGCAACAGGCTGTTGGTGCGCCGCTTGCCTGTCTTGCCTGGCTTGACTGCGTTTCGCGGCTTGCGCGGTTTCGGCTCCACGCCGATGCGCGCATCGCGCGCGAGCACGCGGGCGGTGAGCAACGCGGCGGTATCCTCGAACGCGGGGTCGGCCTGCGGCACGTAGAGCCATTTGCCGAGCACGGGGTGCGGGCGCAGCGCCGGGATTTGCGCGATGAGCGCCGCGTGGTGGTCCTTCGACGTGCAGACGAGCAGGCCGTTGAACGGCGCGTCGCGATCGGCGGCCACGAGGCAGAGCAGGCCGTCCAGATAGGCGGCGTCGCAGCCGAACATCGCCTTGCACACGTAGCCGGGCTCGCGCTCGAACGCGTCGAAGATCCAGAGCAGCGAGTTGCGGATTTTGGACGGCATGGCGTGGGCGGCGCGGCGCGATGAAACCCTCATTCTAGTCGCCGCGCTCCGCCGGCGCTTACCGTGTTCCTTGACATTGCCGGCTCGCCGTCTATGCTTAACCGCATGGTTAAGCATGAAGACGCCACCCTGAACCGCACCTTCGCAGCGCTCGCCGATCCCACGCGGCGCGCGCTGCTGGCGCGCCTCGCGCAGCACGACGCGCTTTCGGTGAGCGCGCTCGCGCAGCCGTTCGATATGTCGCTGCCCGCGGTCATGAAGCATCTGGACGTACTCGCCGAGGCGGGCCTCGTCACGCGCGCGAAAACCGGCCGGACCGTCGCATGCCGGCTCGCGGCGGGGCCGATGGAGGACGCGATGCAATGGCTCGCGCACTATCAACGTTTCTGGAGCGATGCGCTCGATCGTCTCGCCGCTTTCGTGGAGGAGGATGCATGTCGACCCAACCCTCAGCCGGACCCGGATCAGCCGCCCCCCAGTCTGCGAGCCTCACCATCCGGCGGCGCATCAACGCCACCGCCGCGAAGGTCTACGCCGCGTGGACGCAACCGGCGCAACTGATGCGCTGGATGCAGCCGCTCGATAACGTCTGCATCCACGCCGAGGCCGACGTGCGCGTGGGCGGCCGCTTTCGCGTGATCATGCGCGGGCCGCAGGGCGAGGAGCACGACGTGAGCGGCACGTACCTCGAAGTCGTGCCCGAGCGCAAGCTCGTGTTCACGTGGGCCTGGCGCAGCACGCCCGAGCACGAGTCGCTCGTCACGGTGACCCTGCACGCGGACGGCGTCGCGACCGACCTCATGCTCAAGCACGAGCGCTTCTTCGACGAGGCCGCGCGCGATTCGCACAACGAGGGCTGGACGAGCGCAATCGATCAACTGGTGGCGCTGTTCGACTGAACCGCGCCGGTAAATCGTAAGGAGGATTGGACGATGGAGACGCACAAGATCGTTTCGGAGGCCGAATGGCTGGAGGCGCGCAAGGCGCTGCTCGCCGAGGAGCGCGCGTTCACGCATGCGCGCGACGCGCTGGTGGCCAGGCGCCAGGCGTTGCCCTGGGTGAAAGTGGCAAAGACCTATACGTTCGAGACACCGCAAGGTCCGCGCACGCTCGCGCAGCTTTTCGGGCCGCGCAGCCAGTTGATCGTTTATCACTTCATGCTCGGGCCGCAGTGGGAAGAGGGTTGCCCGGGCTGCTCGTTTCTCTCCGACCATGTGGACGGCATGCTGCCGCACCTGGAGCACCACGACGTGACCTACGTGGCCGTGTCGCGCGCGCCGCTTGCGAAAATCGAGGCGTTCAAGCAGCGCATGGGCTGGCGTTTCCCGTGGGTCTCGTCGAACGGTAGCGACTTCAACTTCGATTACCACGTGTCGTTCAGCGAGGCCGACAAGGCGCGCGGCAAGGCAATCTACAACTACGCGGAGCAGGAGTATATGAGCGACGAGTTGCCCGGCATCAGCGCGTTCTATCGCGATGAAGCCGGCAATGTGTATCACACGTATTCGACGTACGCGCGCGGCGGGGAAATGGCGATCGGCACCTATGCGATGCTGGAGCTGACCGCAAAGGGGCGTAACGAAGAGAAGGACATGCGCGAGTGGATGCGTCACCACGATCGCTATGAAGACGCGCCGGCGCCTTCGTCGTGCTGCGCGCACGAGCAGAAGGCACCGTAGTTACGTGAGTAATTGCGTCAGTCGTTACGCCAGAGCTTACGCTAGCGAAAAGCCGTCAGGGAATAGTTGGCACAACGAAAGCATCTTGTGCCCGTTACGAAAGCATCGCGCCTAGAGCGCCATATCGAACGCGGGGCGCAACAGCACTTCGATGGCCATGACGATGAGCCCCATTGCGGCGGCGGCAAGCGTCAGCGTGCCGTATTCATCGTAGCGCGTGTCGTAGAGGCACGCGACGATGAACAGGATGGCCAGCAGATTGGTCAGCCAGTAGAAGTTCAGCGCGAGGGGCATCGGCGTATCCGGTGCCGGCGCGCGCAACGCGCCGGCGGGTAGTGCAAGACGCTCGGATTCTAGCGGAGCGACCTTACGGATACGCAACAATAGTGTGCCCTATAGCACTTATCTTTGCGGTTTTGGCATTTCCGCGCGAATCCACTCGGTGACCGAGTGGCGTTGGGGCTGCCAGCCGAGCAGCTTGCGCGCGCGCTCGCCGCGCACGCGGCTGTTCGAGCCGAGGCCGTACGACGCCATCTCGTAACCCCATTCCTCGATCGCCGCTTCGAGCGGCCAGTCCTGCGGCGCGCCGAGACCCATCACCTCGGCGAGCGCCGTGGTCATGTCGCGGAAGTTCGCTTCGCCGCTCTCCACGAAATAGAACGTGCCGGCGGGCGTCTTCTCCAGAGCGAGGCGATACAGCTCGGCCACGTCGTCGACATGCACGTTCGACCAGATGTTCAGGCCGCGCCCCACGTGGCGCATCACGCCGCTTTTTTGCGCCTGCCGAATGAGACGCGGCAACTGCACGCTCGCCGCGCCCGGCACCGCGCCCACGCCGTAGATGAGCGTGTTGCAGAGCACCGCGCTCTTCACGCCGCGCCCGGCGGCCGCGAGCACGAGATCGTCGATGGCCACGCGCGGCGCCTTGTCGGCCGTCGGCGCGGGCAGGGCGTCTTCGTAATAGATGCGATCGGTCGCTTCGCCGCCCGAGGCGTCGCCCACGATGCTGGAACCGCTCGTGTGCAGTAGCGCCTTGCCGGAACCTTCGAGCGCGCCGATGAGCGCTTCGACCGCGCCGCGATGGTCGCTGCTCGCCGCGTTGATCACGGCGTCGGCGGCGCGTGCTTGCGCGATGAGCGTCTCGCGGTCGTCGAGGTCGCCCTGCACGGGCGTGATGCCGAGCGATTCGAGCGCGGCGAACTGCTCGGGGCGGCGCACGAGGCCGCTGACGGTGTGCCCCGCGCGCACGAGATGCGCCGCGATCGTTCCGCCGATGAAGCCGCCTGCGCCTGTCACGAATACTTTCATGGGGGTTTCCTCGTTGTGTCGGGTTTGCGATGGGCTTCAGTATCGGCGCATCGGCGGCCGGCAAAAACCGTGTTAGTCTCAAATGAATCTTGACTATGAATCAACAATGAAGACGTCGACCGACGAACTGCTCGTATTCGTCACCGTGATCGATGCGGGGTCGATCACGGCCGCCGCCGAGAAGCTCCAGCAAACCGTATCGGGCGTGAGCCGCGCGCTCACGCGGCTCGAAAAGCAACTGGGCGTCGCGCTGATCCTGCGCACCACGCGCCGCCTGCAACTCACCGAAGAAGGCGAGCTCTTTCTCGAGCGCGCCCGCGCGATCCTCGCGGCCATGGCCGACGCCGAGGAGGCCGTGACGCGTCATCGCGAGCGTCCCTCGGGGCGGCTGCGCGTGGATGCGGCCACGCCCTTCATGCTTCACTGCATCGTGCCGCACGTGGCGGCGTTCGCGCAGCACTACCCCGAGATCGAACTCGAACTCACGAATAACGAACGCATCGTCGATCTGCTGGAGCAGCGCGTGGATATCGCCATTCGCATCGGCACGCTCCAGGATTCCACGCTGCATGCGCGCGCGCTCGGCACGAGCCGCTTGCGCGTTGTCGCGAGCCCCGACTATCTCGCGGCGCAGGGCACGCCGCGCAACGTGGCCGCGTTGCGCGAGCATCGGCTGATCGGTTTCACCGCGCCCGTGCATCTGAACCGCTGGCCGCTTCGCGCGAGCGGCCAGAGCGAGAGCGCCGAGCCCGGCTATCCGATCGAGCCGGCGCTGCGGGCGTCGAGCGGCGAGACGATCCGTCAGCTTGCGCTCGGCGCGAGCGGCATTGCCTGTCTCTCCGACTTCCTCACCACCGCCGACCGCGAGGCGGGCCGCCTCGTCACCGTGCTCGACGACGCGCTCGTGGAGGCGCGCCAGCCGGTTCACGCCGTGTACTACCGTAGCGCGGCGCTGGCGGCGCGCGTGCAGTGTTTTCTGGCGTTTTTTGGGGGCAGGCTGCAACTCGACGCCTGACAGGCAAAACGCGGGCTGCATGCCGGCTGCACGCGGGTTTCATGCCGATCTCGTGGATAGTCCCAGGTCACGGGAGCCGGGAAGGGGAGTTGTATAGACAGGCGCGCCAGGCTAGACTTCGGCCACTTTCGCGACTTGTATAGACAGGATTCGACCATGCTCCCGACCCTTCTCCTCACGCCCGGCCATCTGACCCTGCCCCAATTGCGCCAGATCGCGCGTGAGGCGGTGCGGCTCGAACTCGATCCGGCCAGCTTCGCCGCCATCGACGCGGGCGCGCGCGCCGTTGCCGAGATCACGGCGAAGGGCGAGCCCGCCTACGGCATCAACACGGGCTTCGGGCGTCTTGCGAGCACGCATATTCCGAACGACCAGCTCGAACTGCTCCAGCGCAATCTCGTGCTCTCGCACGCCGTGGGCGTGGGCGAGCCGATGTCGCGCCCGGTCGTGCGCCTTTTGATGGCGCTGAAGCTCTCCAGCCTCGGCCGCGGCTATTCGGGCATTCGCCGTGAAGTCATGGACGCGCTCATCACGCTCTTTAACGCCGACGTGCTGCCGCTCATTCCCGTGAAGGGCTCGGTGGGCGCTTCGGGCGATCTTTCGCCGCTCGCGCATATGTCGGCGGTGCTGCTCGGCATTGGCGAGGTGTTCATTCGCGGCGAGCGCGCGAGCGCCGAAGCGGGCCTCGCGGCCGCCGGCCTCAAGCCGCTTTCGCTCCAGGCGAAGGAAGGCCTTGCGCTGCTCAACGGCACGCAGGCTTCCGCCGCGCTTGCGCTCTACAACCTCTTCGCGATCGAAGACCTGTACCGCACGGCGCTCGTGTCCGGCGCGCTGAGCGTCGACGCGGCGGCCGGTTCCGTGAAGCCGTTCGAT
>NZ_QEOB01000049.1:0-38456 GCF_003096875.1 Paraburkholderia unamae | reverse complement strand
CGAAGCTGGATCTCCAGCGGGCGGCAAGCTTACGATGAACGCGAAGCGGACATCTGAACTTGGCTAAAAGCGGACTTTATAACTTAGCCGCTACATTTATAAAAATGCGCTAATTTGCATTATGTAAAATTAAGTTTGAGTAATATGGTTCGATACTGCGCGCGAGTGCTCATACGTAAAGTTGCCATGTAAGGCTACCCAATCGCGTCATCCAGGCCAACCATCCGCGGCGATACGCCTGAGCGTCAGCCAGAGCATGGTGAAGCCTTCGGTCGGGCTACTTGCACCTTGCGAGGAGACTCTGCAATCCACGCACGTAGTTCAGCACGGGCCGGTACAGTTGCACGGCACGGGCCGCCGAGCAGCGACAGAACCTCTCGTTTTACGAATTCGGTGCAGTCCGCTGCGCGCCATGTATCAGCAATCTCCACATAAAACTCACGTTTTCCGTCCTCGGTCACGAGCGCAAGATTTATTAGTTGAGGGACGGCTTGCTCATATCCCGTGTACTCGGTGTCCAAAAAGAGCAGCATATTCAGCGAGTTTTGCGTTTCCACGGCCCGGTGAGAGCATATGGCACGTCTTCCTGTCATCCGGATGTCCCCTTCCCGGCTCCAGATTCTGGCCGAACCAGCCACGCTCGCAAACACGATCAGCAATCCGCACATAACGAGCGCCTGGCAAGCGCGTCGCGGCATGACGCTTGCGTCTGCGCCTGTCCACGAGCGTGATGCGCACACCGCGCGCTTGCAGATGCAGCGAAACACTCACGCCGACGATGCCCGCGCCCAGCACGATCGCGTCCGTTCTCATTCCATTCCTTTGGAGTCCATATTGCTTATCCGTGTTCTGTGAATTTCGCACGGCAGTGTGCACTGCATGGGCCTGGCCGTCCAGACACGCGGCGCAGCATCCGGAAGGCCCCGCCCCGTGCTCACTGCATCGTTTGGCAAGCAGCCGCCGTCGATTCGCGCGTTCCTGGACAATGACATTCCTGCTACCCACTTCGAGGCGGAAATGAGCGAGCGCCGAAATCCCATCACCTCCCATTCCGTCAGACGATTCCCCTCGTTGACCGGCCTGCTCCTCGCAAAAACGCGCCAGGCGTTGCAGCCGTGTCGGCGGCGACCGCCAACGACGTCCAGTTGCACCGTCGCCCTCGCGGCTGGCGTGGCGCTCGCGCTTGCCGCTTGCGCCCCGGCGACGCCCTCGCAGTCACAGTCCCTTGAACCCGAAGTCGCCAACCTCACGCCGCTCGCCAGCCAGCTATACACAGGCCACGATCAGGGCGGCGCGTACTATTCGCTGCACGTGAAGGCGACCTTCGCCATCGACGCGCCCGGCAAGCTGCGCCTGCTGGATCTGCGTTCGAGCGAGCCCGTACCTGGCGCCGCCGATATGCAGGGCGAGACGATGTCGACCGCGTGCGAGCCCTTTGGCGCGGTGGTGAACCAGCGCACGACATGGTTTCCTTACACGGGCGTGTTCGTGCGCGGCGGCACGCTTGCCGCGGTCTCTTCCCGTGGCGGCAACATCGGCATCAAGTCGCTGTCGGCGCGCAACGATGGCGCGATGATATACACCGGCCACGACGCCGACGAAACCGAGTTCTTCTACGCGCCGTGCGTCGGTGCTCAACGCGTGACACGCGGCTGGCGAACCCAGCGCTACATTCCGGACGGAGCGCTACTGCGCGTGCGCGCGGACGCCGGCACGCGCGTCGACCTGCAACTGCCGCAACGTTTCGTTCCCTACGTGCTGCTGCGCTATCGCTCGGGGGCGGTCATCCCGGTGCCCACACGCATGGTGCTGGCCACCGTCGACTTGAGCAACCGGCGCGTCGTGCTGCAATACGAGAGCACCTTTGCTGCGGCCGTGCCGATCCGCAAGATCGAAATGCGCCTGATTACGCCAGGCGGCTTGCCATCGTCGGGGGAAACCGCAGCGCGCTATCAGGAACGCACCCAGGCCATGCTGCAAGATCTGGCCGCGTGCCCGCCGCCGCACGCACACGCAATCGAAGCCTGCGCCACGCCGACGCGCATGCCGAATCCGCTGATTTACTATTCATCGGCGGAGCTTGCCAGCCAACGGCAGACAGCAGCAGCTAAAACTTCGCCGTAGGCAGCCACGGCGGGCACCGCCGGCTCCGAGAAAAGGCCGCCCTGCCGGGCTTCCCGTACGTGACGGTTGCCCGGATCGAGGCCCTATGCCTATTGGTTCGACGAGAACCACTTTCTGTAGATCTGCTCGTACGTGCCATCCTCGTACATGGAGAGCAAGGTCTCGTTGATGGCCTTTCTGAGCGGACTGCCGTTCGGCAAAGCGATTCCATACTTTTCCGGCCGGAAAACCGGCCCGACCACGGCAAGCACGCCTTTGCCGGTCCTCGCGGCCCAGTACTGCAACGTCGGCGCGTCATAGACGATGGCCTGCACGTCCCCGCGCATGAGCATGCGGAATCCGTCATCGGCGCTATGGATGTCGACGAACGGCAGGCCGCGCTGCCTGAGGTAATCGGCGGCGACCGTGCCGGGCACCGTGGCAATCAGCTTGCCCGGAAGGTCGTCCGGACCCTGGATGCTCGACTGAAGCCGCGCCACCGTCTGCGAAGAAGTCACCGTCGCCGTCAACTGGGCGACCAGCACGACGCCGATCAGCCACATCGCCGGCACGAGCATGCGCCTCCAGACGCCCGGCGCATCGCGTTCGCCGTGCTCGCCGGTCGCAATGATCAGCATGGTCACCCACAGCCCCTCGCCAAGGGCGCGCCAATACGGCTTCTGAAAACTCTTGTCGCGTTTGCGCTCCATAAGCCAGACGAGATTGGCGAGCAGAAAAATAACGGCGGCAGTCATCGCCACGAACTGGCCGATGGCACGCCACGGAATCGACGAAACCGTCGTCATGAAGGAGTTGTCGTCGCGCGCCCTGACCATGATCTGCAAGCCGGAATCGAAGTACGGCATCGAGAAGTCCACCAGCCCTTCCCGTTGCGGTGTCATGGTGATTGCTGCAATCGCGAGATCCACATTGCCCTGCTGCACGGCGGCGAGCAATTCAGGCAGCGTCGCAACGGGACGCCACGTGAAGTCCCGACGCATGCGCCGCGCCACTTCGTTCCAGATATCGATGCTGAACCCTTGCGGCGGCGTCGATTGCGGCACCACGAAAGGTGCGATAGGTGCGATGGCGACGCGCAATGGACCATCGCGCGTTGCCGTCGCGTTACCGTTCGGGGGAACGACGGGAGCCGCAGCGCCGGCAGGCAACGCCGCCGCCTCGTCGGCCCTGGCGAGTTGTGCCAGCAGAATCGAAAGAACGACAACGAAAATGGACAATGCCCAGCAAGGATTCGTCTTGTTCATTGCGCCGCCCGCACGCGGAGTTCGTCTATGAGATGTTCCCCGCCTAATCTAACGGTTGATTCGACAAAAACAAAGCGATCCCGCCAGGTTTGCCCCAAAGGGCAAACGGCTTGCCCTGACGCCCTATCGATGCTCGCTCGCGAGAGGCCTCTGGGAATCGCCCATTCATGCGTTCGTAAGGGAGGAAAGACCAGAACGTGAAACTGCCAAAGCGGCAGAAGCGGCCAAAGCGGCAAGCACGCGCCCTTGCGTTCAGAACATGTGACGCAGGCCCACCATCATGCCGAGTTGCGTGGTGCTCGCCGCCGCGCTCATGCCGACGAAGCCCTGCAACTGCGCCCCGACGAGGCCCCCGCGATAGAGCGAGTAGTCCGCTTCCGCATAAACACTAGTCGCGCGAGAGAGGTCATAATCGGCGAGCAACTGGAACTGCGTGGCGTTGCCGTCGCCGCTCTGCGCCTTGCCGTCTTGTAGCGTGCGCCAGACGTTGGCCGAGAAATGCGTGTTGTCGCCGACCTGCTGCGAAACACCGCCAAAGAACATCTCGCGCGACGAGAACGTGTTGAACTTGAGCGCCGTGAGCTGCGCAGCCGTGAACGGACCGTTGGGGAAATTGCCCACGAAGCCCGCATCCTGCCGGTTCATCGCACAGCCGAAGTTGACCGTCGTCTCGGCAAACGTGTAGGCGGCGCCGGCCGTCCACGCCTTGAAGTGCGCGGAGCCGTTGACGGCGTCGCGCGAATCCAGATAGCCGGCGGCGAGCCGCAAGGGCCATTGCGGAATATAGGTAATCGACGCGCCGATCTGGCTGCCCGCGCCGAATGCGCCCGCCTGGCCGCCGAACGCGTACGAGAGTTCAACCGTCACGTCCTGCCAGCGCGCGATGTACTTGGCCATGTTGCTGGCCCATACCCCTTGGGCCATGGCGACTTCCGGGCGGAACTGGTAGACCGTAGGCAACCACGACGCGCTCACATAGGTCTTCAGCACGGCGTCGGCGAGCGGGTTGGTTTGCCGGCCCAGCGTGAGCCGGCCCAATGTGGACGACTGTAGACCGATATAGGCCGTGTTGAAGAACGGATAGCCCGGGTCGCTCATGCCGGAGTTCGGAAAGAAGCGGCTTTCCAGTTGCAAGATCGCGCGATTGCCGCCGCCCAGATCCTCCGCTCCGAGCATCCCCCAGTTGCTTTCGCTCAAGCCGCCGTTGGCGAGTTGAAGCTTGTCGCCGCCGGCCGCATTAGCGTGCGTGGTGTAGCGTACGGCCGTGTCGATCAAGCCGTAGAGCGTCACCGACGACTGCGCGCGCACCGCCGTGCCAAAACCCGCTAACACCACGACGAAAGCCAATTGCGCCGCCCTGCGGAGCTTGAACTGCTTTGTATTGCTGGACTGCATCTAGTCTCCTTTCATGATTATTGAATATTCTGCATGACTTATTAATTCTGCATGTATGGCACGTGCGGTGGAGGACGCGGCGTGAAACCGCCGTATCAGGCAGTCATGCGGCGCGCCAATCGCTCCAGCGAGCGCTCGGGGTTGAGCACAACGAAACCACCGAGTGCGAGCACTACGAGCAGCGCCCCGGTGAGCAGGAGGCCCTGCTCGAAGCCCACCGCCACGTTGTCGTGCGCGCCGCGAATGAGCCAGCCCACGACGGGCGGCGCAACGATGCCCGCGATCCACGCCACCGAATATTCGATCGCGAGCGCGGCGCCGCGCTGTGCGGGGGGCGCGATTTGCGCGACCATGGCGGGGCCGAGGGAATAGATGATCGGCGTGGTGGCGATGGCAAGCGCGATCAGCACGACCTTCGCGAGCGGCCCGAAATCGCAGACCGCCGTCACGACGAGCAGCACGCCGCCAACGGCGAGGCAAGCGCATACGAAAGCGCCGCGGGCAATGCGGGACGGCACGCCGCGCGTCATCATGCGTTGCGACCACGCGGAGAGCACGAGACCCACGGGCGCGCTCGCGACCAGCACGGCGGCGAACACCTGGCCCGCGCGCTGTGGCGCATACCCGAGCCCCTGATTCAGATACGCAGGCAACCACGTGAGCACGAGCGCAAGTGTCAGGAAAGCGGCAAAATGCAAGGCAATGATGCAGGCCACGGTGCGGTCGGCCAGCAGCGCACGATAGCTGATACGCGGTGCATTGCCCTCCGTGCCCTTGCGGTCCGTGGCGTTCGTTGCGCGCGCATCGAGCGGCCCTTCCCGCCCGACGGCCAGCCACAGGATCGCCCAGGCAAACCCGAGCACGGCCAGCACGACGAAGTTGGTGCGCCAGCCCCATCGCACGTCGATCCAGGGTACGGCAATGCCCGCCACGACCATGCCGAGCACGGCGCCCTGCTGGAACACCGATACCGGCAGATTGCGTCGCTCATCCGGGAACCACTTGTAGCAGGCGTGAATCGCAACGGGCTGCGCCGGCCCTTCGCCCGCGCCGAGCAGCACCCGGCAGGCGATCAACGTGGCCAGCGACGAGCCGTACGCGATCGGCAGTTGCACGACGGCCCACAGCAGCGCCATGGCGAGGAGCAGCCAGCGCGTGGGCCAGCGGTTCGAGAGGAAGCCGCCCGCCACGCCAGTCACGGCGAACAGGAAGAAGAAGCTGCCGGCAAGCAGGCCATATTGCGCCGGCGAGAGGCCGAGTTCCGCCATGAGCGGCGTCGCGACGAGACCGAGCACCACTTTGTCGATGAAATTGATCGCGACGAGCAGAAACAGCATCGCCGCCATGAACCAGGCGCGTGCGGGTTGATACGTGGGTTGCATGCTTGTGTTTTCCCGAAGTGAGACGCGCGATGCTGCCGGGAACGGCAGCGTGCGTGGCGAGAGCGGCGCGGTTCAGGCGCGTTTGCCGAAATACCAGCGCAAGACCGCGCGCTGGACCGCGCGGCCATAGGGCGGGTGGAACAGTTCGACCGGAAACCAGCGATGCTCGGCGAACACCGCTTTGGCATGCGAAAGCTCGCGAAAGCCCTCCTCGCCGTGGTAGTTGCCGATGCCCGACATGCCCGTGCCGCCAAAGGGCAGCGCGTGATTCATCGCGTGCCAGCCCCAGTCGTTGAGCGTCACGCCGCCGGAGTGCGTTTCGCGCATCACGCGCGCGCTTTCGCTCGCATCGGTGCCGAACCAGTACAGCGCGAGCGGGCGTTCGCCGCCGCGCACATAGTCGAGCGCATCGTCGAATGTCATGTAATCGATCACGGGCAGCAGCGGCCCGAAAATCTCCTCACGGGCAATGCGCATCTGCGGCCGCACGTGCGTGATGATATGCAGCGGCACCTGGCGCCCTTCCCTGCCGTACGACCCGCACACCGTTACCTTCGCTCCGAGCGCGCGCGCGTCTTCGACGAGATCGTGCATGCGGCGGTGCGCGCGTGCGTCGATCATCGAGGTGTAGTGCGCGCCGTCGCCAACCCATCCTTCGAAGGCACGCGCTGCCGCTGCCGTAAATGCTTCGACCGATTCAGCCGGCACCAGTGCATAGTCGGGCGCCACGCAAATCTGGCCGGCATTCACCGTCTTGCCGTGCACGATGCGCCGCGCAGCGCGCGTGAGATCGGCCGAACGCGAGACGAGCGCCGGCGACTTGCCGCCCAGCTCCAGCGTGACGGGCGTGAGGTTGTCGGCGGCGGCGCGCATCACTTCGCGCCCCACCGCCGGCGACCCGGTAAACACGAGATGATCGAATGGCAGCGCGCAAAAACGCTTCGCGCACTGTGCGTCGCCCTCGACGACATCGACCTCGTCCGTGCCGAGCGCGTCCGCAAGCAGCGCACGCAACGCGCGCGACGACGCGGGAGCATATTCCGATGTCTTGATCAGGCAGCGATTGCCCGCGGCGAGTGCGGTTGCGAGCGGCCCGAGTGCGAGATAGAACGGAAAGTTCCAGGGCACGACAATCCCGACCACGCCCTTGGGCTGGTACTGCACCGCCGCGCGATTGGTGCTGAACAGCAGTTCCGGCGAGCGCCGCGACGGCCGCATCCAGCGCCGCAAATGCCGCAACAGATGGTCGATGTGCAGCAGCGAGGGCAGCAGGTCGACGAGCATCGATTCGTCGGTTGCGCGCACACCGAAGTCCGCGGCAGCGGCCGCCGCGCAGTCGGCGGCATGGCGGCGCAGCGCGTCACGCAAGCGCCGCAGCGTGGCGCGCCGTTGCGTGTAGTCCGGATACGGCGCCGCGGCAAATGCCGCGCGCAGCGTCGCAAAGCGCGCGGCAACGGGATCTTCCGCGCCTTGTGGCGTGCGCCATTCCTGATCGATCAGCTTCATTTGGTCTCCCAAGCTTTCCGCCGTGTCGCGCTCAAACCGGCACGTCGCCAATGATCGTCGCGCGCAGCATGCTGCGACGAGCCGGGAAGTAGTCCTGAATAGCGTAGTGCTGCGTAGAACGGTTGTCCCAGAACGCGATCGTGTTGGGCCGCCACTTCAGGCGCACCTGATATTCGGGCGCGGCGGCCTGGCGGTACAGGTATTGCAGCAGGTCCATTTCCGCGAGGCGGAAGTCGAAGCCGAAGCGCACTTCGTGCTTCTCGATGTAGTTCGCCAGATGGGTCGTGAATGCCTCGTTCACATACAGCACGCGCTCGCCCGTTTCCGGGTGCGTGCGCACGACCGGATGCATCGCGGGCGGAAAGGCGGCGCGGCGCGCTTCGCGCTCCTCAGGCGTCATGCGCGTGCCGAACGCGGGCAGCAGGTCGTGTACGGCAATGAGGCCATCCAGCGCAGTGCGCGTGGCCTCGGGCAGCCGCGCATACGCCTCGGCCATGTTGACCCAGATGGTGTCGCCGCCCACTTTCGGGCACTCGATACAGCGCAGCATCGAGCCCATCGAAGGCCGGGCGCGCCAACTGACGTCCGAGTGATAGACGTTCTCGCGGCCCGGAATCTTGCTGTCGCCGCCCAGCATCACGAGTTCGGGATGCTCGGGATGATGCGGAAAGACCGGATGCACTTCCAGTTCGCCGAAGCGCCGCGCAAGCGCGACCTGCTGCGCCGCGCTGATGTCCTGGTCGCGGAACACGAGCAGCTTGTGCTTGAGCAGCGCGGCCCGCAGCGCGCCGTACTGGCCGTCGTCGAGCGGCCGCGTGAGGTCGATATCGCCGATTTCGGCGCCAATGGTCGGCGACATCGGCTCGATGCTGAACGATGCCTCGATGGCCGCCGAACCCGCCTGCGAAGGACTTTCGGTAATGGCTTGCATGACTCTCTCCATGAGTGATTCGAACCCGATCGACAAAAGATACCGACGGGTATCGTTTTAAGAGATGCTATTGGGTATCATTTGGCCGGTCAACCGAGGGTTTTCCCATGCCACGCCACGTTGAAAAGCCATTGTCGGAGTCGCTGGAAAGCGGCGACGGCTTCGTCGCGCCGCGCTACCGCAGCGGCCAGCGTTCCGCCGATGCCTTGCTGGAGGCGGGCCGCGCGCTGCTCGCCGAAATCAGCTACGAGGCGCTCAGCATCAACGATCTTTGCAGCCAGGCCAACCTCACGAAGGGCGCCTTCTATCGCCGCTTCGAAAGCAAGGACGCGTTCTTTCTTGCGCTGCATCGGCTCGCGCTCGACGACGCGGCGCGCGCGCTGCAAACGATCACCACCGAAATGGACCGTCACGACAGCAGCCCGTTGAAGGCGGCCGACTGCCTGCGCCTCGTGATCGACGCCGTGCGTGTCTGGCACCTCACGCACCGCGGCGTGATCCGCGCATCGCTTCAGCGCCGCGACCATACGACGGACGGGTGGCAGCCCTTCAAGGAATATGGGCGCGGATTCGTCGACGAGGTCGCGACACGCCTCACGCGTCTACCCGAGCTGCGGCGCGACACGGAGGTGCCCGCAAAGCTGAGAATCGGCTTCCAGATGGCCATCGCGACGATGGTGAACGCGGCGCTGAATGACCCCGGACCCTTGCATCTCGCCGACCCGGCCATGACCGACGCGCTCACGCAGATGGTCGCGCTCTATGTCGTTGGTCCCAACGCTTGCGTCGCAGCGGACGCCGTGCGCTGAGGGGCGCACGCGCGGGCTATTCTGAGCGCGCCTCCGAACGATTCGATGCTAGACTGAATTTCGCCGACTCCAGCTTCCGGGAGCCGCTTTCGCAGCAAGCCGCAGCTTCTGCGGGCTGCGCGATAACGTTTCGGATAACAAACCGTGAGGTGCGCAAATGGCGGAAATCCAGAGTCTGGAAAGCCGGCAGGCAATCGGCCGCGAGGCACGCGAGCAGGCAAAACGCTCGCTGCACGCGAAGACCGGCGACACCGAGCGCGACCCCGTGGCGCTGCTCAAGCAAAACAGCGCGGGCCGTGTCGAGTCGCTGGTTCCGCTTCGCTACGGGCGCATGGCGGTTTCGCCGTTCACCTTCTATCGCGGCAGCGCAATACTCCAGGCTCACGATCTGGCCGGAACCGTCAACACTGGCATTGTCTTTCCGATCTGCGGCGACGCTCACCTGATGAATTTCGGCGGCTTCGCCACGCCCGAGCGGCAACTCGTCTTCGATCTCAACGACTTCGACGAAGTCGCCACCGGCCCATGGGAGTGGGACGTCAAGCGGCTCGCCGCGAGCTTCGCCATTGCGGGGCAGCACATGGGCGTTGGGCGCGGCACGATCGGCGACCTGGTCTCCACGTGCGTGCTCGAATATCGCAACCGCATGCAGGAGTATTCGCGGTGCAGCACGCTGGAGCTTTGGCACGACATCGTCACCTTCGAGCGCATGATCGACTCCGCCGCCAGTGAAGAAGGCAAGCGCCTGCTCATTAAGACGAAGGAGAAAGCGGCGGGCCGCACGAATGAAAGCATGCTCGCGAAAATGGCCGTCGAGGCCAACGGTCGCTGGACCATTCAGGACGCCCCGCCCGCGCTGTTTCATCCCGGCGGTCCGAATACGCTGCTCGGCAAAGAAGAAGCGTGGGCCAATACCGAGGCCTGGCAAGGCAAGCTCGCCGCGGCATTCGATGATTACCTCGGCACCCTCTCCTCCGAGCGGCGCGCGCTCATCAACGAGTTTCAGTTGCAGGACATCGCCTTCAAGGTGGTGGGTGTCGGCAGCGTGGGCACCTTCTGCCTTGTGCTGCTGTTGGTGGACGGCTACGGCAAGCCGCTGTTCCTCCAGGTGAAGGAGGCGCGTGAATCGGTCATTGCGCGCTATTTCAAGGCCGCGGGGCCGGAGCATCAGGGGCAGCGCGTGGTGACGGGCCAGCGCCTGTTGCAGGCCGCGAGCGACGCCTTTCTCGGCTGGACCACGGGTCCGGCCAAACGCCAATTCTATTTCCGGCAGTTGCGCGACATGAAGGTTTCGGCGGAAGTAGAACGCATGAGCAACGTGGTGCTCCAGGGCTATGCGCGCTTCTGCGGCTGGGCGCTCGCCCGCGCGCACGCGAAGGCCGGTGGCAAGGCGGTGGAAATTTCGGCCTATCTCGGCAACGGCGAGCGCTTCGCCGAGGCGCTGGTCGACTATGCGTTCGCCTATGCCGAGCAGAACGAAAAAGATTATGAAACGTTCATACGCGCGTGTCGCACGGGCAAGCTGGAAGCGCGCACCGACGAGGACATGGCAGCCGATTTCCGCGTGTGACGCCACGCATTCGCTGGCGGCCACCGTGTCGCCAGTCCGGCTTCCGGCGCGGCGGGCTCATGCTCGAACGTGCGAGCCGTGGCTGTTGTTCAAAAGCCGCACTTCAATCTCCACCTTGCATCGCCTCGTTCACCGCGCCGAGCAGCGCCGCGCCCAAAAACGGCTTGGTCAATAACGCGTGCACCCCGGAGCCCTCAACGGGCCGCCGGGTAGCGGGCTCGTCATACGCCGTGATGAACACCGCCGGCGGCCGTGGCAACTGCAACGTTCCATAAAATGCGGGACCGGAAGTGCCCGGAAGCTGCACATCGACGATCAGGCAGCGCGCCGACGACGCACAATCGGCGGCACCCAATTCCTCCGCACTACGAAACGATCGCGTTTTGAATCCGGACAGGCGGAACAGGCGCTCGATGGCGCTGCGCAGACCACTGTCGTCCTCGAGAATCACGATCAGGTGGGGTTCTCCGTCCATGCGCCACCCCAAAATGCTTTGACTGAGTGTTGACGTGACCCTTGCAATGCGGGTCATTGATGCATCGTTGTCCAGAATGCGCAGCGCAACCATAGGGACTTCGGGCAACGGCGCTGCCCTTTCGGGCAATTTCGGGCAGAGCGCTTTTCTTTCGTCACCGTGGCCACTACATTAGGCACTGCGTACGCGCCATGCCTTCGTGCAACCCTTGGGGCGCGCCGCGACACTTCGACGTTATGCGACGGCTCACTCGCGCGCCGGGAGAACACGATGAAGAAAAGGGCTTTAAGCATTGCCATGCTGGCAGCTACATTGATCGCGCCGCATGTCGGCGCGCAAACCGCGTCCGCACCCGCAGCGAGCAGCGAAGCCGTTGCCGTCGACCCGGCCGCCGTCGACGCGCTGCATAAGATGGGCACCGCGCTCCAGTCGCTCAAGCGCTTCAGCGTTACTACCCAGCTAACCGGCGAGCGTGTGCTCGAAGACGGCCAGAAACTCCAGCACACGGCAACCGCCGTGCTCGACGTCGACCGGCCCAACCGTATCCGCGCGATCATGACGAGCGCGCGCAGCCATCGCGAGATCGTCTTCGACGGCAAGAACGTCACGCTCTATACGCCGGCGCAAAAGTACTACGCGACAACGGCTTTCACCGGCAACATCCAGGCGCTGATCGATAAACTGGGCGAGCGCTACGGCGTGGAGGTCCCGCTTGCCGATCTGTTCGTCTGGGGTACGCCGCAAGCGCCGAACGATCAGTTCGAGTCCGCCATGTTCGCCGGTCAGGACTACGTGGGATACGACCTCTGCGACCACTACGCATTCCGGCAAAAGAACGTCGACTGGCAGATCTGGATCACGACCGGAGAGCAGCCGCTGCCGCGCAAGATCGTGATTACGCGCCGCGACGACGACGCTCGCCCGCAATCGGTCTCGGTCATCGACTGGACCCTTCACCCCGACTTCAAGGACACGATATTCACCTTCAAGCCGCCATCGGGCGCGAAGAAGATCGATTTCGTTCCTGTCGCCGCGAAGAAGGGGTAAGCCGATGAAAACCGCATTCAACCAGCATCGCACCGTACTCATTCCGACCCTTCTGGCCATCTGCCTCGCCGTCGCAGCACCGCTACCCGTGAGCGCGGCGGGGCGTGGCGGCGGCCACGTCGCACAACACGCCGGCGGCGGTCCGCGCGGGGGCGGTGGCGGCCCGCGTGGCGGGGGCGCGCAGGTGAACAGCGCACGCGCCGATGCACGCACGCGCAACGTGCGCAACACGAGCGTGAACAACGTCAACGTGAATCGCAATGTCAACGTCAACGCGAACGTCGACCGGCATGGCGGCGGTTGGGACGACGATTACCATCCGGTCGCAACGGCGGCCGCGGTTACCGCCGCCGTTGGCGTGACCTCGGCTGTCGTCGGGTCGATCGTGCACTCCGTCCCGTCGAATTGCGTGCCGGTCAACTACGGTGGCATGGTCTATCAGCAATGCGGTAGCACGTGGTATCAGCCCCAGGGCGCGCAATACGTGGTCGTGAACGCGCCGTACTGAGGCAGGGTCCCTGCCACGCCTCGTGGACGGCCTCATGGACGGCCGCGTTGTACGTGCACGGCATGGGGTGATGCAGGTTCAGGTCGAGGGACGCTGGGTCGCACTTTCGGCGCGGCCCGGCACCCCTGCGGGCCGTTGTGGATGAGATGCGGCAACCTGTGCCGTATCGGCGGTGGCAGCGTGGCCGCCTGGGGTCTCGCTTGCGGATGGATTCGAAACACGATCTGGAGTGCGTATCTCGCAGGAGCATGAACGCCGGCGCCGGTACGCCCCACTTCATGGGAGCCGTCATGACGCAGCTTGTTCATCATCCCGCGTATCTCTTCATTACGCTGATCGTTCTTCTTTCCATTTCGGCCGCGCTTGGCGCGATCGTCATGCAACGCGCCGTTCCGCTAACGGACGACGCGCGCGACAACTACAACGTGGTTCAGGGCGCCACACTCACGCTGCTCGCGCTCCTGATCGGCTTTACGCTCTCGATGGCCGTGAGCCGCTACGACCAGCGCAAGAATTACGAGGAAGAAGAGGCCAACGCCATCGGCACCGAATACTTGCGCGCCGACCTGCTTGGCGCCCCGCAGTCGGCCAGGGCGAAAGCCCTGCTGGCTCAATACACCCAGTTGCGCATTGCGTTCTATAAGACCCGCAACGCGCATGAGCTTGACGTTCTCAACACCCAAACCTCGGATGTTCAAGCCCAGCTATGGGCGACCGTGCGCGAGTCCGCCGAGGCCCGGCCCACCCCGATCACGGCGCTCTCGGTGGCCGGCATGAACGATGTCATCAACACCCAGGGGTATACGCAAGCCGCGTGGCTCAACCGCATTCCCGTTTCCGCCTGGATCCTCATGATGGCCATCGCCTTCTTCAGCAACCTGATGCAGGGGTATGGCGTGCGGGGCAAGGCCGGGCGGCGCGTGTTGATCTTCGTGCTGCCCGTTACCATTTCGCTCTCGCTTTCGCTGATCGCCGATATCGACAGTCCGCGCGGCGGCCTGATTCGCGTCGTGCCGCAGAATCTCGTCAGCCTGCTGCAATCCATGCAGTCGAATTGACGCCTTGGAGAAATCGCCGGACGCGCCTCACGCGTCCCCGGCAACCCTCAGAAGCTGAGCGCGAGCCCAAGCGATGCGCCCGTAACGTCCTTGCCGAACGCATAGCGCGCGACGATCCGCAGCCGCGAAAACAACTTCGTCACCGCGCCCGTGTCGATTTCGAGGCCCACGCCCAGCGACGTGAGCTGATTGAAGCCGAGGACGTCCGCCTGGCTCCCGAGATAGGTCGAATGCGAGAGTTCGAGCACGTACCGCAACGGCCGGTTCAACGCCAGCAAGCCGGTGGGCGCGCGCCAGCGCGCATAGAGGTTGGTCGACTGGGCGTCGGCCGTGCCGCGCACGCCGCTCGATGAGCCGAAGCTCTGAAGATAGATATTCGTGTAGCGCAACTCGAGATCGAACTCGTAGGGCTCCTGACGCGGATACCAGCCCAGCATCAGCGAGCCGCCAAGCCCGTATGCGTTGAGCGAGCCGTTCTCGATGAAAGCAACGTTCTTGTCGGTGCGGCGATTGATCAGAAACTGGGCCGCGGTCGCGTCGCTGAACACTTCGCCCAACGAAAAATTGAAGATCGGACGGATGACCAGATCCTTCTTCTCGTTGAGCGGAAAATCCCAGCCTATGCCGCCCGTTGCCGCGACGTTCGTCCAGCGCGTGGGCAACGCGCGCTGCTCCTGGCCGTCGCTGACGACGAAGGTGGGATCGTAGCGTGAACCGCCAATGGCCCCTTCCAGATAGAGCGGAAAACTCTGGCTCAACGTGAAGCCGCCGCCAAACTGGGTCATATTGAGCGAAGGGTCGCCGGTTGAGCCGTTGCGAATGCCCAGTGAACTGGCCGAGAGGTCTGGCGTCACGGTAAAGCTCAGCAACGCGAGCACGCCGTTGGCGCGCTTCTGCACATCGGGACCGGTGAAGGTCGGCAAGGATGGCGCGCTCTGCGCATGCGCCGTCGCCGTATAAAAACAGGCGGCGCTCAACGCAACGGCGATTCCGGCGCTCAGGGTGGCGCGCAGGCGAGCACGTCGATCGCCGGCATGCCGAAAGTCGCGTCCCGACTTCGCAGACATGGTGGTCCTCACCCCTGAACACATCAACGGGAACTGACTGCCGTGCCGCCGCGGCATGCGGACAAGCAAAATGAATTGCGGCCTGGCCTTTGTGGAATCGAACTGGCCATTGGCGCCCGCGCCGTCAATCCGCCCGTTGCGCCGCCAACGTTCCTGGCATCGAAAGCACGAAAGTACGGGCGGCGAAAGCGCCATCCGCGAGTTTCGTCGAAGCGGCTGCGCCATGCCATAGGGGCACGGGGCAATCGCGTTGCCCGAAGGGGCAGCGAGGCTGCCCCAACTCCCGATGGCCACACCTGCGTCACGCTGGAACAATACGAGAGGGGTGTTGTGCCCTGGAAGACTGAAGAGCGCTTCGACGCTACGGCGCGCTTCGGGTTACGGGAACGGCCATGTCCTACCACCGCCTCGCCGAACGCATCAAACGAGCGCTGCGCGTTGCCGCTATCGGCGCCCTCCTGCCGGTTTGCAGCGCGTTGCCGGCCTGGTCGGCCGACCCCGGCTTCACGCGCGGTGTGCGGATCGAGGGGCTCGATCAGAACGACCTCGATGCGCTGGACAGCACGGTGCGGGCCGTGCTGAACACGAGAAACGACGGCGAATCGAGCCAGTGGACCAAAACCGTCCCTGGCGGACAGGCCGCGGTCAACGCGACACTGACGCCCGAAGGTACGTCGATCGAGCATCACAGGACTTGCCGATTCGTCGTTGTCGCCGTGCATGCCGCAAGCCAGTCGGTCACCTTGCGCCCCCACTACTGCAAGGCCGGTGACGGTTCGTGGAGCCTGCAAGATCCGGAGTGAAGCGCGGCCCTCACCTGTGGGATTGCGCGCCGCCACACTCTGGCGGTTTGCATACTTCGATCTTCGCCCCGGCTTTTTGTCACGCGCTTGCCATGTACAGGCCCCGGATTGCCCTTTAGGGCAATAGCGTTGCCCCTTGTACCGATAGCGCAAGCGCAGCACCGCTCCGATACTGACCATTGCTACGTTGCTCGTGAGGCACGCGGCGAACGGGCGGACACGCAAAGCACCCGTCCCGCCGTGGCCCGTCGTTTCCGCCGACACAGTCCAACGCCCTGCCCGATCATGCTCAATCCCGCATCTGAAGCGCTCAACGACACGTGTGACGCTGCCTCGCTGGCCGGGCCGCCAGGCATGGTCCGCATTCCTGGCGGCACCTTCGTCATGGGCTCGAATCACCACTACCCCGAGGAAGCGCCCGCGCACAAGGTGCGCATTGCGGGCTTCTGGATGGACAGCCGCGCGGTGACGAACGCCGACTTCAAGCGCTTCGTCGACGCCACCGGCTACGTGACGTCCGCCGAGCGTCCGGCGAACCCCGAGGACTATCCGGGCGCGCAGCCCGAGCTGCTGGAACCCTCCTCGGTGATGTTCGCCAAACCGCCGCATCGCGTGGACTTGCGCAATCACTACAACTGGTGGGTCTACACGCGCGGCGCGAACTGGCGGCATCCGCGCGGCCCGGCCAGTTCGCTCGAAGGGCTCTGGGACCATCCCGTGGTCCACGTCGCTTACGAGGACGCCGCCGCCTACGCGCACTGGGCAGGCAAGGACTTGCCCACCGAAGCCGAATGGGAATTCGCGGCGCGCGGCGGACTCGACGGCGCGGAATTCGTGTGGGGCGACGAGTTCGCCCCGCAAGGCAAGCCAATGGCCAACACGTGGCAAGGCGAATTTCCGTGGCAGAACCTGCTCGAGGACGGTTATGAATGGACCGCGCCCGTCGGCTCATTTCCGCCCAACGGCTACGGACTCTACGAGATGGCCGGCAACGTGTGGGAGTGGACCAGCGACTGGTACCAGGACCACGGCAAGATCGTGAAGGCCTGCTGCACGCTCGACAATCCGCGCGGCGGGTCCGTCGAGGCGAGCGTCGACCCGCGCACGCCGCAAGTCAAGATTGCGCGCAAGGTGATGAAGGGCGGCTCGTACCTGTGCGCACCGAATTACTGCCGGCGTTACCGGCCCGCCGCCAGAATGGCGCAGCCTGTCGATACGTCCACCTGCCACGTGGGCTTTCGTTGCGTAGTCCGCGATAACGCTTCCGCTTGAGTCCGACAGGACAAGCGACCTCACGCAGCCCCGTCGACGACGGGGTCCGGAGAAGACTCGCTACCGTCTGCGGTAGCGCTACACAAAGGAGTGTTCCATGGCGGGCAAGAAGAAACCCAACTTCCTGATTCTCTGGGGCGACGACATCGGTCAATCCAATCTCAGCATCTTCACGAAAGGATTGATGGGGTACCGCACCCCCAACATCGACAGCATCGGCGAAGCCGGCGCGGTGTTCACCGACTACTACGGCGAACAAAGCTGCACGGCCGGCCGCGCGTCGTTCATCACGGGACAGTGCGGGCTGCGCACGGGGCTGACCAAGGTCGGCCTGCCAGGTGCGCCGCTCGGCATGCGCGCCGAGGATCCGAACATTCCCGAACTGCTCAAGGACCTCGGCTATACCACCGGACAGTTCGGCAAGAACCACTTCGGCGACCGCGACGAGCATCTGCCGACGATGCACGGCTTCGACGAATTCTTCGGCAACCTCTATCACCTGAACGCCGAAGAAGAACCCGAACTGGCCGATTATCCAGACGCCAAGGAGTTTCCCGACTTCCGCAAGAAGTACGGTCCGCGCGGCGTGCTGCACTGTTGGTCCGACGGCAAGGGCGGCCAGAAGATCGACAATACCGGGCCGCTGACCAAAAAGCGGATGGAAACCATCGACACCGAATTTCTCGCGGCCGCGAAGGAATTCATCCAGAAGGCGCACAAGGAAGACAAGCCCTTCTTCCTCTGGTTCAACACCTCGCACATGCACTTCCGCACGCATATCGAGGACCGCATTCGCGGCCAGGCAGGTCGTTGGCAGTCCGAATATCACGACTGCATGGTCGAGCACGACAAGCATATCGGCGAGATGCTCGCGCTGCTCGACGAACTGGGCATTGAGAACGACACGATGGTCATGTACAGCACCGACAACGGTCCGCACATGAACTCGTGGCCCGACGCGGGCATGACGCCGTTCCGCAACGAGAAGAACTCGAACTGGGAAGGCGCGTACCGCGTGCCTTGCCTCGTGCGCTGGCCGGGCGTGATCGAGCCGGGCACCGTGTGCAACGAGATCGTGAGCCATCTCGACTGGCTGCCCACCATCGTGGAGGCAGCCGGCAACCCGGACGTCAAGGAAGAACTGAAGAAGGGCTTCAAGGCCAACGGCAAGGACTTCAAGGTCCATCTCGACGGCTTCAGCCTCTTGCCCTACTTCACCGGCAAAGCGAAGAAGCCGGAGCGCAAGGGCTTCTTCTATTTCACCGACGACGGCGACCTCGCGTGCCTGCGCTTCGACAACTGGAAGGTCGTGTTCATGGAGCAGCGCACGGCCGGCACATTGAGGATATGGGCCGAGCCGCTCGTGACGCTGCGCGTGCCGAAGATTTTCAACTTGCGCACCGACCCCTACGAGCGCGCCGACATCACGTCCAACACCTACTACGACTGGCTGCTCGATCACGTCTTCATTCTCGTGCCCGCGCAGGCGGGCGTGGCCGAATTCCTGCAAACGTTCAAGGAATTCCCGCCGCGCCAGAAAGCCGCCAGCTTCGGCGTGGACCAGGTGATCGAGAAGATGATGGACGCGGCCGGCGGCGGCCATCGCTAGGCGCCCCGGCGGCGCATGGTAACGGCACTCGGGCGGCGTTCATACGGACGCCGCCCGAGGCTCGCGCCATTGCCACGTACTGCAAAGTATTGTTCAGGCACTCCCACGACTTGCCAGGATATCCATGGACGCGAAGGACCTGATTCTGCTCGCGCTCAAGTGCGCCATCGCGGCGACCGTATTCACCTACGGCCTTCAGGCAACGCGAGACGACCTGCTCTATATCGCGCACCGGCCCGGCCTCCTCCTGCGCTCGCTCATCGCCATGCTGGCAATCATGCCGCTGCTCGTGGTCGGCTGCGTGTACTACCTGGCGTTGCCGCAACCCACGGCGGTTGTGCTCACCGCGCTCGCCATCTCGCCGGTGCCGCCGCTGTTGCCGAAGAAGCACAAGAAAGCGGGCGGCGTCGCGCCCTTTGGTCTGGGTCTGCTCGTGGTGCTCGCGCTGGTGTCGATCGTCACCGTGCCGCTTTCGGTGGCGCTTTTCAACAGGCTTTTCGCGCAGCCGCTGGCGGTCGGGCCGCTTTCGATCATGAAGACTGTGCTGACCATGATCATCGTCCCCCTTGCGGTGGGCATGCTGGTCTCGAAGTTCGTGCCGCAAGTTGCGCAGCATCTGCTCACACCTGTACGACGGCTGGCCACGCTGCTGCTGTTCGCGAGCATTCTCGTGCTGCTGGCCGGCACCTGGCGCGGCATCTTTTCGGCCACCGGCCATTGGACGGTCGTGGCCATCGTCGCCTTCATACTCGCGGGTCTCGTTGTGGGGCACTTGCTCGGCGGCCCCGAACCCGAGCACGCGTCGGTTCTCGCGCTCTCCACGGCCTCGCGGCATCCGGCCATCGCGCTCGCCATCTCGGCAGCCAACTATCCCGGCGAGCAGTTCGCGCCCACACTCGTGCTCTATCTGGTGCTCTGCACGCTGCTGGCCATTCCTTACGTGAAGTGGCAACGCAGCCGTGCGGCCCTCTCTTCCGGCACGCCTTGAAGGTCACGCCATGCCCACCCCTCGCGACCGAGACCACGACATCGTACCGGACACGGACCCCTCAGCGCCCTTGAAGCCCGACGAGGGCACGTTACAGACCCGCGCGCGCACCTCGCTCGCGGTCGAGCGTACTTTCCTCGCCGCCGAGCGCACGCTGATGGCGTGGCTACGCACCGCGCTCTCGATGATCAGCTTCGGCTTCACGCTGGCGAAATTCTTCGAATATGTGGCGGGACAGCGCGGCACGCCCATCGTCGGACGGTTCGGGGCGACCTGGTCGCCGCGCACGGTGGGCACGGCCATGGTCGTGATCGGCACCGTGGCCCTGCTCGTCGCGGTCGTGCAGCACAAGCGGCGCGTGAATGCGCTGCGGCGCGAAGGTCTGCTGCCGCAGTGGAATCTCGCTTACTGGGTCGGCATTGCCGTTGCCGCGCTAGGCGCCTTTGCGCTCGGCTCGCTCGTATTAGACTAATGAACTGTCGAACCGGGGACATTGCCCCCGGTCATTCGATCACACTGCGTGACTGTCTTTCGTCATCCTTGCTTTCTAAAGAAATGCGCCGCTCTTCAGCGGCGCGTTTCGGTTCACGCTTGAGTCCTTCCAGTCAGGCATTCACTGCGGCCGTTAATTCCGCCCTGGCCAGCATCTGCTTCAGCGCTTCGGCATGAGCCTGCGGCGCGTCGATCATCGCGAGCGAATCGCCGAACGCCCTTTCCAGATCGAAACGCCCTTCCAGCCATCCACGCAGCGCCGCCTCCGAGGTGATGAGGATATTGCTGCGCCGCTCGTCCTCCGTTGCCGTGACGTCCGGCATCTCCGGAACGATGTCCGGGTCGAAGCCTTCGGTCGTCGCGTGAAAGAAGCCCCACGTGTCGTTCTCGATGAGCAGAACGTAAAAGTCCGGCAGCGCCAGCAGCGCCTCTTCGCCGTGAGCCTCCTCGATGCGCGCCTGAAGCAGATTGAGCGCCTCGATAGCCGAAATACGCATGCGGGCTGCCGAGAGCGCGCCGCCGGTGGTGTCGATCGGCTCGATCAGGCCGGCGTCGATCGCGCTGCGGGCCGCGACGGCAATGGTCAGGGCCGAAGGATGGCCCACGCCAAAGTCGAGTTTGAAGTTGCAGATTGCGCACATGGCAGCACCTCAGGGCGTGACGATGTTGAACCAGAAGTCGAAGGTATCGAGCCAGGAAACGAACTCGCCCAGTTTCTGGCTGTTGCCGTCGATCTTCGCGTTGCCGGCCATCACGAGCTTTTGCATGTTGGTCTTGCCCATCATGATGTCGTTGAGGTCCGCGCGCGTCATCGTGACCGTGGCATCGGCCGACTTCGAGGACTTGTCCTTCGTGTAGTGCAGCGCACTGTTCTCCACCCCGAGCACGTAATGCTCTTTCGTGTCGGTCAGCACGAGGTTGAACGAGGCCGTCTTCCCGTTGGCACGGTCACCGTTGAGCCGGATGCCGAGATAGTCGAGGAACATGTCGAGCGGCATGGCCTGGATGGTGTCCGGGCTCTGTGGCTGCGGCGCGGGAAGCTGCTTGATGCCGCCGCGAAGTTCCTGCGCGCCGGTCAGATAGAAGTTGCGCCATGAGGCCGACTCGGACTGATAGCCCAGTTGCTCGTAGGTATCGGCGAGGAGCTGTTTCGCGGCAGTGTTCTGCGGCTCCGCGAACACGACGTGATTGACGACTTCCGCGACCCAGCGGTAATCGCCCTTGCTGTAATACCCATGTGCCTTGCTCAATACCGCGGCCGATCCGCCCATGAACTCGACGTAGCGCTTGCCCGCCTCGGTCGGCGGCAGGCGGTGCAGGTTCGCGGGCACGCCGTCGAAGAAGCCGAGACGCAGGTTGTACTGCGCAACGGCGTCGTGGTAGACCGTGCCGTAGTAGCCGCGGCAGAACCAGTGTTTCGCGAGACTGTCGGGCAGGCGTATGGCCTCGCCGATTTCCAGCGGCGTCATGCCCTTGTTGGCCATGCGCAGCACCTGGTCGTGCATGTAGCGGTACATGTCGCGTTGTGCGCGCAGGAATGCGACCACGCGATCGTTGCCCCATGTCGGCCAGTAGTGGGACGCGAAAACCACCTGCATGTCGTCGCCGAACATGTCGAGCGACGATTGCAGATACTTGGACCAGAGCAACGCGTCGCGAACCTTGGCGCCGCGCAGCGTGTACAGATTGTGGAGCGTGTGGGTCGCGTCTTCCGCTGCGCAGAATGCCTTGAACTTCGGCAGATAGAACATGAATTCGGCGGGCGCTTCCGACTCCGGCGCCATCAGCACCACGAGTTCCACGCCGTCGAGCGTAAGCTTCTGGCCGGTCTTTTCGGCGAACTGGGTGGGCACGGCGAGCGTGATGGTGCCCACCGAAGTCGTCTTGCCAAGGCCGCCGTCGACAATGCCCGTTGCGCTGCGCGGCAGCAGCGAGCCGTACATATAGCTGGCGCGGCGTCCCATCGCGTTGCCGGCGATGATGTTCTCGCCCACGGCCGCCTCGGTAAAGCCGGCCGGCGCCACGATCTGCACCTTGCCGGATTTCAGGTCGTCGTCGCTCACGAGCCCGCGTACGCCGCCGTAGTGATCCACGTGGCTGTGCGTATAGATCACATGCGTAATGGGATGGTCGCCCAGATGCGGAATGACGAGCTGCTTCCAGACCGCCGACGACACATCGGTCGTGATGAACGGATCGACGACGATATACCCCTTGTCGCCGCGAATGATGCTCATCACCGAGAGATCGTAGCCGCGCACCTGCCAGATCCCGTCGACCACCTTGAAGAGGCCGTGGTTCATGTTGAGCTTGGCGTTGCGCCAGAGGCTCGGGTTCACCGTGGAAGGTGAATTATTCTCGGGGCCGCCGCTCACGAAGGCGAACTGCTGGAGGTCCCACGCGACATTCCCGTCGGGTCCCTTGATGACGACCGGCTCGGGCATCGTCGCGACGAGGCCGCGCTTGGCGTCCTCGAAGTCCTGCGCGTCCTCGAACGAGAGGAAGTCGGCGGACTGCTTGTTTACCGCAATCGTCGCGGGGGTCGCCGGCTTGGCCGCCGGGCCCGTCGCCGTTGCCGCGGTGGCGGCCTGCGCCAGCGTTTCACCCACCACGCCGGAAAGGCTCGTCGCCACGCCGGTGACCGCTACGTTCTTGAGGAATGCCCTGCGTCCGCCTGTCTTCGCTGCGTCGTCCGATTGGGACATGACTACCTCCGGTTATTCGGGGAGACAGCGGGCGCGCCGCGCCCGCGCCGGTTGTTCGCGATCTTCACCTAAATATTTCGCACAAAGGCCGTGGCGCGACCATAGGGAGTTGGGGAAACACGCTTGCCCGAAAGGGCAATGCGAATCGGGCGACACCGTGGCACAACCGGTTCGCCGGCTGCTCCGCTTTGCATTGCCCGCCTGCCAGAACGCCTTGCGCAACTGCACCCAGCAGTGCACGGACGTGTTCTTGTATTGCTGTATCCAGCCGGTATTGACGAAGCTTCTGGCTACCCGCATAGCTGCCCTGCGCAGAGTCGGGAGCGGTGCCGCAGGGCGCGCGGAACTTGCGGCTTCGAAGCAGTGGGTCGTGGATGGTTGCGCCGCCCGCTTGCGGGTGTCTCGCGCCGCGTATCCGAAAGTGGATGTGATCCTGGGCTTGAGCGATCAGCAGGTCGATCTGAGTGTCGAGGGCGTCGATTCAGAGATGGACGTCCGCTGGACGAATGGAGCCGGCGTTGCTGCCTGCAAAGGACCAGCGGTTAGGTTCGGTCGCTGGACGCTCTAACGGAGCGCTGCGGCCACCGCCTCGTCAATTTGCAACGCGAAGCGCGTTTCGACATCGGACACCGTGTAGCCAATAGACAGCTCCAGATACGCGTCGCCAAGCACCAACTGCACGAATGTCGCTGCGCGCATTGCAGCCGTCGCTTCGTCAAATCTCTTTCGCAGAATCTTCGCGGCGTAGACCCGCACGACCTTCGCTCCGTTTTCATAAAACACCTGGCCGAGTTCCGGAAGACGCTCGGCCTCGGCAACGATGGCCCGGTAAAGCCGCAGATAATCCGGCTCGATCAGGGTTCGTGCCAACACCCATCCCAACTCGCGCAACTCGACTTCGGGTGAGCCATCGGATGGCGCGTCCAGCGCACTGGCAAGAAGTTCACCCACCTGGGCGCACATCGAACTCACCAGACCGACAAAGAGCGCCTCCTTCGACTTGAAGTGGCGGTAGACCGTCTGTTTGCCGACACCGGCGGCTGCGGCGACATCGTCCATCGTTGCGAGGCCAAAACCCTGCCTCAAAAAAACGGCTTTCGCACCGTCGAAGATGGCGGACCGCTTACGGCGTTGCAGCGGGCTCAGAGTGGGAAGAGAGAGCGCATTCATGACAAACAAATAACAGATCACCGCCTCGTTGACAAGACTGACTAGTCTCGTTTAGATTATCGACGAACGAGACTAATCAGTCTCGTTTGAGTGGCACATCAACTCCGCAGGCAATTTCTCGAGGAAAACGCTATGGAACTGTTCATCACGGGTGGTACGGGATATATCGGGCAAGCGGTCGCGCGCAAGGCAATCGGCCGCGGCCACCAGGTGACGGCGCTGGTGCGCGAAGACACGTCGGCGGCCGCGATGGTGCTGGCACGTCTCGGCGTGAAACTCCATGTCGGCGACTTGCGTGAGCCACAGTCTTTCGCTGCAACTGCCGGTGCCGCCGATGGCGTGATGCACATGGCGTCGACCAACGATGCTTCCGCCGCCGCGGCGGACGAGGCCGCGACTGTGGCGATGCTCGCGCATTTGCGTCCGGGTGCGGCGTTTGTTTATACGTCGGGCACCTGGGTCTATGGCAATACGCAGGGCGAGCCCGCGACCGAAGTGACCGCGCCAGGCCCGACTGCACTCGTTGCCTGGCGGCCCGCTGTGGAGCAACGCGTGCTGGCGCTGGCGGCAGGTCGCTCGATTGCCGCGGTGATCCTCAGACCGGCGATGGTGCACGGCTACGGCGGCGGCGTCTTCGGCATGCTTGCCGGCATGGTCCGTCAGACCGGCAGCGTGAGCATCGTCGGCGACGGCCGCAACCACTGGCCGGCCGTGCATGTCGACGATCTCGCCACGGCTTATCTGCGCGCGGTGGAGCGGGCGTCGAGGGGAGATTCAACCGAAGAGTCAAACGGAGACTCAGGCGGAGACGATCGAGTCGCCGGACAGATTTTCAACGTGGTCGCCGAAGATGCCGTCGCCGTTGCCGACATCGGCGAAGCGATTCGAGCCTCGGTCGGCGCCGACCGCGTCGAAATCTGGCCGCTCGACGAGGCGCGCAAATCGCTCGGCCCATTCGCTGATGCGCTGGCGCTCGACCAGACAGTCAGTGGGCGGAAATGCCGGCAGGTTCTTGCGTGGGAACCCCAAGGCCCCGGTCTGATTGCGGACCTGTCTGGACAAAAGCACTTCCAGCAGCGCAACGGAGTATGACGATGTCGTTCAACACTGCATCGCTTGAATCGATTCTCGCGACGATCGTAGCGGTTCTATTCGCCGTTGCCGGGGTGGTCAATCTCGCCGGACGCGGCGCGGTGAAGCGCGACTTTGCACGTTGGGGTTACCCGGCATGGCTTCGTTTGCTCTGCGGCGCCCTGGAACTCCTCAGCGCAGCGCTCCTTGCTGGACAACCAACCCGAGTCCTGGGCCTGACGCTCGCCAGTGCGATCATGATCGGCGCGCTCTTTACATTGCTGCGCAATCGGGAACCGTTCCGGCATCTCGCCCCAGCGCTGATCTTCTCGGCGCTCATTGTGGCGACTGTGGCGGTCCGCGCTTGAACCTGCCTTGTCATCCAGCGAGTGAGCCCTGTCACCGTAATCCATCCCCATATTCGCTGGAGGACAACCAACCCACGCGCTCGCAAGCCGCTCATCCTTCGGCACGCCATGTGCTCCGTGGCCTTTGCTGCCTGCTTGCGCAGGCCCACGTGAAGCAAGGGGAACGCCATGAAAAAGATCGATCGCCCTGATACAGGACTCGCCCTGGCGACCACAAGCACGCGCCGCAGCGGACACGGCGCGCAAAGCGAGCGCCGAAATCCAGTCATCATGCGCATCGCCCTGCTTTGGCACTGAACGCATGGTACGAAGCGCTTACGACGACGATTCGCCCAGCGAGATCCGCTCATGCCGACGCTTGCCCTGATTCTCCTGACGGTTGCGATCACGCTTATCGTCGTGCTGGTGATCGCGAACCTCACGAGCGGCGAGAAGAAGATCGAGCACAAGATCGAGCGGCTGTACGCGAGCAGCAGTCCGCAGTTCATCCGCTCGATGGGGCTGCTGCTCGGGCCGCCCGTGGTCGGCGGCAATCGATTCGCAGTGCTTGTGAACGGCGACGAGATTTTTCCGTCCATGCTGGAGGCTATCCGCTCGGCGCAATCCACGCTCACCTTCGAAAGCTTCATTTACTGGTCCGGAGCGATCGGCGAGGCATTCGCGCGCGCACTGTCCGACAAGGCGCGTGAAGGCGTTGCGGTGCATGTGCTGGTCGACTGGGTCGGCTCGTCGAAGATGGACAGCCGCTATCTGCGGATGCTGCATGAGGCGGGCGTCGAAGTCATCAAGTATCACAAGCCGCACTGGACAGGTCTTGGCCGCATGAACGACCGCACGCACCGCAAGCTGCTCGTGATCGACGGACGCATCGGATTCACGGGCGGCGTGGGCATTGCCGACGAGTGGACCGGGCACGCGCAGGACGAGAAGCACTGGCGCGATACGCACTTTCGCGTCGAAGGTCCGGCGGTCGGGCAAATGCAGGCGGTCTTCATGGACAACTGGGTCAAGTCGACGGGTAACGTGCTGCACGGCGCACCGTACTTCCCGGAACTCGATGCGGCGGGCGACGGCCTCGCGCACATGTTCAGCAGTTCGCCCTCGGGCGGCAGCGACGACATGCAGCTCATGTACCTCATGGCGATCACGGCCGCCACACACTGCATCGACTTGTCGAGCGCGTACTTCGTGCCGGACAAGTTGACGATCAACGCGATCGTGGAGGCAGCCAGGCGCGGCGTGAGGGTGCGCATCATCACGCCCGGCAAGCGCATCGACACCCATACGGTGCGCGAGGCGTCGCGCGCGTGCTGGGGCGGCCTGCTCGCGGCGGGCGTCCAGATGTACGAGTATCAGCCGACGATGTTCCACTGCAAGCTGCTGGTCGTCGACGAGTTTCTGGTGTCGGTCGGCTCGACCAATTTCGACAACCGCTCGTTCAAGCTCAACGACGAAGCCAATCTCAACATCTACGATCGCGACTTCGCGCGTCGGCAGACGGCGATTTTCGACGCCGACATGGCTCGCGCGAAACACATCACACTCGATGACTGGCGCAGACGTCCGCTAGCCGAAAAGCTGCTGGAGCGCGCGGCCGCCCTGCTCGATCCGCAACTTTGACGCGCAGGCCATACCATCATCGGTTGCCGGGGCGCCGCACGCGGTGCGACGCCCCAACCCTCCATTACGCGTGATACGCCGACTCACCGTGCGAACTCACGTCGAGTCCTTCGCGCTCGCCCTCCTGATCGACACGCAGGCCGATCACCATGTCCACGAGCTTGAACGCCACGAACGACACCACGGCCGACCACACCAGCGACGTGCCCACGCCCCAGCACTGCGAGATCAACTGGCTTGCCATGTCGTAGTCGCCCACCTTGTTCGCGACATAGTCGTAGACACCCGTGCCGCCCAGTTTCGGCGATGCGAACACGCCCGTGAGCAGCGCACCCGCGATGCCGCCGATGCAGTGCACGCCGAACACGTCGAGCGAATCGTCCACGCCGAGCATGCGCTTGAGGCCATTCACGCCCCAGTAGCACAGCGCGCCCGCGATGAAGCCCATCACGATCGCGCCCATCGGCCCGACAAAACCGCATGCGGGCGTGATGACCACGAGCCCCGCAATCGCGCCGGACACCGCGCCGAGCATCGAGGGCTTGCCCTTGATCGTCCATTCGACGACGGTCCACGAGACGGTGGCCGCGCAGGTGGCGAGCAAGGTGGTGACGAAGGCTAGCGCCGCCGCACCGTTGGCTTCGAGGTTCGAGCCCACGTTGAAGCCGAACCAGCCCACCCACAGCAGCGAGCCGCCGATCATCGTCATCGTGAGGCTGTGCGGCGCCATATGCTCGCGCCCGTAGCCCACGCGCTTGCCGATCATGACCGCGCCCACCAGCGCCGCAATGCCCGCGTTGATATGCACGACGGTGCCGCCCGCGAAGTCGAGCGCGCCCTTCTGGAACAGGAAGCCCGCCGTGGCGTTGGCTTTTTCCGCGGCGGCGGCGCTCGTGTAGGCGTCCGGGCCGGCCCAGTACCAGACCATGTGCGCGATGGGCAGATAAGAAAACGTGAACCACAGCACCATGAAGGCCAGCACGGCCGAAAACTTCGCGCGCTCGGCGATGCCGCCGATGATGAGCGCGGGCGTAATCGCCGCGAACGTGAGCTGGAACGACACGTAGATGTATTCGGGAACCACCACGCCCTTGCTGAACGTGCTGGCCGTGGTGTCGGGCGTCACGCCCGCGAGAAACAGTTTGCTGAAGCCGCCGAAGAACGCGTTGCCCTCGGTGAACGCGATGCTGTAGCCATACACGGCCCACAATACGCCAAGCAGGCAAAAGATCACGAGCGTTTGCATTAGCACGGAAAGCATGTTTTTCGCGCGCACCATGCCGCCGTAAAAGAGACCGAGACCCGGCGCGGCCATCATCACGACGAGGAGCGTCGCGACGATCATCCAGGCGGTGTCGCCCTTGTTCGGCGTCGGCGCGGCCGCGCCCTGCGCGAGCGCGGGCAGCGAGAGCGCCAGGGCGCCGATCACCGCGAGTAGTTTGCCCAAGCTTTTCATTGCACGATCCTGTAGAAAGGCATCGCGTCAGGCGCGCGCAAGCGGCGCGGCCTTCACGACACGCGTGTGGGATAGAAGTTGGATAACAGTGCATGGCCTGCGCTGCCGGCTTGTCGTGCGCCCGCTTGCGCGTTTCGACGGTGCGCGCGGCAGTCTCCTCGCCCGCGCGCGCCCGGTGCTGCAAATACTGCTTGTTTTACGGCTCGATCAACGCAGGTTCATACCGGGAATCCACGACGTGCCCGCGAGCGGCACGCGCGCCATCGCCGCCGATTCGACCGTCAACGCCACGAGGTCTTCCGGCTCCAGGTGGTGCACGTTCTGCTTGCCGCAAGCGCGCGCGATGGTCGTGAGCTCCATCGTGAGCGTCTTGAGGTAGTTCTTCACGCGGCGCGCGCCCTCTTCCGGCTCCAGCCGCTTTTCGAGCATGGCGTCCTGCGTCGTCACGCCCACCGGACATTTGCCCGTATGGCAGTGATGGCAGAAGCCGGGCGACGTGTTCAGCGCCGCATAGTCGGCAAGCGCCGAATGCAGCGCGCCGTTCTGGTAGTACGTCTCGCTGTTGCAGCCCAGCGCCATCAGCACGCCCTGTCCGATCGCCACCGCGTCCGCGCCCAGCGCGAGCGCTTTCGCCACGTCGGCGCCCGTGCGGATGCCGCCCGAGACGATCAACTGCACCTTGCCCTTCATATTGAGGTCTTCGAGCGCGTCCACCGCCTGACGCACCGCCGCGAGCGTCGGAATGCCCACGTTGTCGATGAAGCAGCTTTGCGTGGCCGCCGTGCCGCCCTGCATGCCGTCGATCACCACCACGTCGGCGCCCGCATGCACGGCGAGCTTCACGTCGTTGAAGGTCCGCGTGGCCGCGACTTTCACGTAGATGGGCTTTTCCCAGTCGGTGATCTCACGCAGTTCCTGAATCTTGATGGCGAGATCATCGGGGCCGGTCCAGTCGGGGTGGCGGCTCGCCGAGCGCTGGTCCACGCCCGCCGGCAGCGTGCGCATCGAGGCCACGCGCGGGTTCACCTTCTGCCCGAGCAGCATGCCGCCGCCGCCCGGCTTCGCGCCCTGGCCGATCACGACTTCGATGGCGTCGGCGCGGCGCACGTCGTCCGGATTGAAGCCGTAGCGCGAAGGCAGGCATTGATAAACCAGCGTCTTCGACGACTGGCGCTCCTCCTGCGTCATGCCGCCGTCGCCGGTGGTGGTCGAGGTGCCCGCCGCCGTGGCTGCGCGCCCGAGCGCCTCTTTCACGTTGGCCGAGAGCGCGCCGAAGCTCATGCCCGCGATCGTCACGGGCGTATCGAGCACGATCGGCTTCTTCGCGAAGCGGGTGCCGAGCACCGTTTGCGAGCTGCACTTCTCGCGATAGCCTTCGAGCGGATAGCGCGAAAGCGAAGCGCCGAGAAACAGCAGATCGTCGAAATGCGGCACGCTCTTTTTCGAGCCCAGACCGCGGATTTCATACAGGCCGCGCTGCGCGGCGGTGTGAATGTAATCGATGGTCTTGCGGTCGAAGGTGCTGGACTCTTCCTGTTGCAGACGCGCGAAATGAACCGGTTTGGTTTCCATGGGGACCTTCTCGATCGTGTTGTTCAGTATTCCTGGTCCGCGTCGGCGTTCCAGTGATAGAGCGTGCGGGCCGAGGCAATGCGGCGGAACTTCGCCGGATCGTGATCGAGTCCCGCGGCTTCGAGCAGTTCGCGCACGGTGCCAATGTCGGCGTCGGTCATGGTCTCGTATTGCGCGTCGGCGCCGAGCGACTTCACTTCGCCGCGCACATACAGCACCGCTTCGTAGAGCGAATCACCGAGCGCGTCGCCCGCGTCGCCGCAGATCACCATGCGGCCCGCCTGCGCCATGAAGGCGGAGAAGCTGCCCACCGAGCCGCCCACCACGATGTCGCCGCCCTTGAGCGAGATGCCGCAGCGCAGGCCCGCGTCGCCGTCGATCACGAGCAGGCCGCCGTGTGCCGAAGCGCCTGCGCCGTTCGAGGCGAAGCCGCGCACATGCACCTTGCCGCTCATCATGTTCTCGCCCACGCCCGTGCCGGCGCTGCCCTCGATCACGATGTCCGCATGCTGGTTCATGCCGCCCGCGTAGTAGCCCGCGTGGCCCTCGACGGTGATCTGCACGTTGGCGTTCACGCCCACTGCAATGTTGTGCGCGCCGTTGGGCGAGGTCACGCTCACGCGCTGGCCGTTCAGTGCCGCGGCGTCGCCGTGCAGGTACTGGTTCAGCTCCCGCACGCCCTTGTTTTCCAGATCGAAAATCACGCCTTCCATACGTACATCTCCTCGGGTGCGGGTTCGAAAACCTTCGCGTTGCGAATATCGGGCAGATGCGCGAGCGAGCGGAACTCGGAGGCGATCGCCACGTAGTCGTCGTTTTCGGCCACGACGGCGGGCTTGCAGGCGAACGGATCGCGGATCAGCGCGAGCTCGTTCGACGTGCCCATCAGGAACGTGTAGAAGCCGTCCAGCTCCTCGAAGCCCTTTTGCAGCGCATCGGGCAGCGAGTCGCCTTCGCGCAGGCGCCATTCGAGAAAGCGGCACGCGGCTTCGGTGTCGTTGTCGGTGTCGAAGTGAATGCCGAGCGGCTCCAGCTTGCGGCGCACGCCGTACGGGTTCGACAGCGAGCCGTTGTGCACGAGGCAAAAGTCCTCGCCCGCCGTGAACGGATGCGCGCGGTCAGGCGTGACCGCCGACTCCGTCGCCATACGCGTGTGCCCCACGAGGTGCGAGCCCTTGAGCTTCGAGAAGTCATAGCGCTCGGCCACTTCGGCGGGCGAGCCGATGTCCTTGTACAGATCGATCGAGCGGCCCGTGGAAAGCAGATAGAGCTTCGGATATTGCTCCTCCAGCCACGCCTTCACGGCTTGTGCATTGCCTTGCAGCGTGAGCACGGCGTGGTTCGCTTTCGCGTCGATGCGCGCGGTGATGTCCATCGCGCGGTTGAGCTGGTCGAGCAGCGTGTGCCACGGAAACTCAGCGCCTTCCTGCGTAAAGCCCGAATAAAGGCTCAGCTTGCGCTGGCTTGCATCCAGTTCCTTGCCGAACACGGCGAGACCCGCCGAGTCCGGACCGCGCTCGGTCATGCCGATCAGCATCGGCACCATCAGTTCGCCGAGCTGCTCGCGTAGCGCCGGTGTTTTCACCAGCAAGCCTACGATTCCGCACATGTCGTTCTCCTTAGAAAAATTCGAGGTAGCTCTTGAGTTCCCAATCGGAAACGTGGCGCATGTATTCGAGCCACTCCATCCGCTTGAGCTTGATGAATTCCTGCGCGACGGGGCCGAGCGCCTCGCAGATGAGCGTGTCCGCTTCGAGCGCGTCGAGCGCCTGTTCGAGGTTTTGCGGCAGCACGGCAATGCCGTTTTCGGCAAGCTTCGCGGGCGACCACTCGTAAAGGTTCTCGTTGGCGGGCGCGCCCGGATCGAGTTCGTTGTCGATGCCGTCGAGCCCCGCCGCGAGCACGGCCGCCGTGGCGAGATACGGATTGCACGAGCCGTCGGGCAGGCGCAGTTCGATGCGCTCGCCGGGCATGCGCACCATGGTCGAGCGGTTGTTGTCGCCATAGCTCACATAGGCGGGCGCCCAGGTCGCGCCGGTGAGCGAGCGGCCCACCACGAGGCGCTTGTACGAGTTCACGGTGGGGTTGCACAGCGCCGTGAGCGCGGGCGCGTGCTTGAGCAGACCCGCCGTGAACTGATAGCCGAGCTTCGAGAGGCCCATGCCGAGCGCGTCGGCGGGGTCGGCAAACAGGTTGCGCTTGCCGTCGCCGATCGAAACGTGCATGTGCATGCCGTTGCCCGGACGGTTCGCGAACGGCTTGGCCATGAACGAGCAGATCATGCCGAGTTCGTTGGCGATTTCCGAGGCGGCCATCTTGAAGAACACGTAGTGATCGCACGAGGTCAGGCAATCGGCGTACGTGTAGTTGATTTCGAACTGGCCGTTGGCGTCTTCGTGGTCGATCTGATAGACGTCGATGCCCACGGCGCGCATGGAGTCGGTGAGGCGTTCGAGAAACACGCGCGTGCGCGACAGGCCCTTGTAGTCGTAGCAAGGCTTGGCGAGCGTATCGCTCGGGTCGCACGGCTCCAGCGTGCCCGAGGCCGAGCGGCGCAGCAGCGAGAACTCCGGCTCGAGACCCGTGAAGAGCGTCCAGCCGCGCTCGGCCACGCGCGCCACCTGGCGCTTGAGCGTCACGCGCGAATCGTGGGCCCACGGTTCGCCATCCACATGGCCGTCGCAGACGATGCGCGCGAGGCCCGGCTGCCACGGCACCGGCGTGAGCGTCGAAAGCTCGCCCACCGCCATGAAGTCCGGGCCGTTCGGCTCGATCCCCACGCCCCAGATCGCGAAGCCCGCGAACCCGGCGCCCGCCTTGAGAACGGTCTTCAGATGCGAGACCGGCACCGACTTGGCCTTCGCCACGCCGTGAATATCGACGAACTGCGCCAACACGTATTTCACGCCCTGCTGGCTGAGCCAGCTCTGCGCGTCGTCCGCCGAGCTGAAGCGCGGCACGCTTCCCAACTCATTGACGGGTAGCTTTGCATCATTGAGATTCATCGTCACTCCTTGCAACTCATCCGGGGTTGAAAGAGCGGTGCGCCCGACTTCACGTCGGTCATCGAGGCGTTTCGGCCCTTGCGGGAACGGGTGGCCGAACCGCGCGCTCGCGCTGCGCACGCGCATAGTCAGTTTTAAAAATTCTCCATGTGCAACTTTATTTCTTCATGTGAAACTTCCTGCGCGCACGTAAGCGCCCCGCCTGCTACGCTTGCGCTTTTAAAACCGAGGCCATCCATGCAAACCGGGGACGACAGCAAAGCACCACTCGAACGCTACCTGGGCGCGGCAATTCGCGAACTGCGCCAGCGTCACGGCCTGACCATTGCCCAGGTCGCCGACCAGGCCGGTATCAGCCGCGGCATGCTCTCGAAGATCGAGAATGCCCAGACTTCGACCGGACTCGACGTTCTGCACCGTATCGCCCAGACACTCGGCGTCTCACTGTCCACGCTCTTTCGCAACTTCGACGTGCCGCAGGGCGGCGCGCAACTCGTCAAGAAAGGCGCGGGCATGGAAGTCGTCCGCAAAGGCACCAAACGCGGCCACACCTACCATCTGCTCGCCTACGACCAGGGACCGCGCAAAGCCTTCGAACCCTTCCTCATCACCCTCGAAGACGAAGCGGAGCGCTTTCCGACCTTCGAACATCCGGGCACCGAGTTCATCCACATGCTCAAGGGCGTGATCGAGTACCGCCACGGCCAGCAAACCTACATCCTCCATCCCGGCGACACCCTCACCTTCCAGGCCGACATTCCTCACGGCCCCGAGCGCCTCATCAAGACGCCCATCCAGTTCCTGTCGATCTTCATCTATCCGCCGGGCACCACCGAATGAGTCGCGGGCCCCTCGATCACCCCTGCGCTACTTCTTATGCAACGTCCGTGCCATGTTTATCGTCATGAATTAAAAATTCCTGCTGATAAACACCTGGCGCGCACGCCAGCCTTCTTCAACCTGCCTTTCCGTTCCGCCCGCTTCCCCGCTTGCCTGCTCACGGTGCGCGGCTTTCCTGCCTGCTGTGCGTGCCCGCACTGAAACGGAACGCCCGCTTACGCCCGAGTATCAGAAACGCTTATGAAAGCGCGGGCGCGAGTTGCGTCAGCGCTGCCAGCGCCCCGCCGACCATGCGTTGCAGCGTGGGCTGCACGGCTTCGGCGCGCTCGACCCGGTACGCGAACGGTGCGTCCTCGCTCATATACGTCGATTGACACATTTCGAGCTGAATCGCGTGGATGCCGCGCTCGGGCGCGCCGTAGTGGCGCGTGATGTAGCCGCCTTTGAAACGGCCGTTCGCCACCGAGGTGAAAGGGCTCGCCTGCATCGCATCGACCGCGGCCTGCTGGACTGCGCCCGCGCAGGTGCGGCCGTCCTGCGTGCCCAGGTTGAGGTCGGGCAGCTTGTTCTCGAACAGGCGTGGCAACACGCTCGCGATCGAATGCGCTTCCCACAGCAGCACGTTCGCGTGCAGCTCGCGCAGCCGCGCCAGCTCGGCCGCGAGCGTGTCGTGCCAGGGCTGCCAGTACTGGGCGACGCGTTCCGCGCGTTGCGCTGCATCCGGTGCGCAACCCGGCTTGTAAACAGGCTCGCCGCGAAAGGTTTCGGCGGGGCACAAGCCCGTGGTGGTCTGGCCCGGATAGAGGCTTTCGTCATTGGGCGGCCGGTTCAGGTCGATCACGTAGCGCGAAACGCGCGCGCCCAGCACCGTTGCGCCCATCTCGCGCGCGAACGCATAGAGGCGGTCGAGATGCCAGTCCGTGTCGGCCACCGTTAGCGCCGTGGGCGTATAGCGATCCTGCAACGCTTCGGGAATGCGTGTGCCCAGATGCGGGATCGACACCAGCAACGGCGCCGTGCCTCGCTCAATGAAAAACAGTTCGTTCATCTGATTGATCCTCCTTGAAGGCGTTGAATCGATGCGCGCCCTAGTGCAGCGCTTCATCGGGCAATTGTGGCAACGCTCGCACGAGCGCGGGACGGATCGATGCGTCGAGCACGCGCCGCGTGAGCGTGACGATTTCCTGCGCGAACGTGTCCCACTCGCCCTGCCGGTGCAGCAGGAAAAAGTCGCGCCGCCCGAGCCGCCCGGAGGGCAGCGGCAGCACGGCGATGTCCGGCAAATACTGGCGCGCCTGCCAGAGGCACAGGGGCGTTGAGATGGCAAAACCCAGCCGCGCCGCCACTAGGCTCAGCAGCGGGTCGGTTGCGTCGAACTCGTAACGGCGCGGGCTGTTGATGCCCAGATGCCGCGCATAGCGCTCGACCTGCTGCCCGATCACCGAGCGCGCGGTGTAGCGGATCATCGGCATTTCCAGCGCGAGCGTGCGCCAGTCGGCGTTGCGGTGCTCGGCCAGCCAGGTGCGCGAGACCACGGCGACAAACGCTTCCGAAAAGAGCGGCACCTCGACGATGCGCGCGTCGTTGAGCGTCGTTTGCGTGCAGACCGCGAGGTCCAGTTCGCGGTCGTGCAATTGCTTGCTCAAGCCCGGCGTCAAGCCCGACCAGAGCGCGATCTGCCGCGCCGAGCCCGACACCGCGCGTATCAGTTCCGGCCCCACGGTCGCGGCGAATGAATCCACGCAGCCAAGGCGCACTGGCAAGGTGCCCGCGTTCGATGCGTCGCCAATGCGCGTGCTGACCATCTGCGCATGCTCCAGCAGCGGGCCGGCCAGTTCGAGCAGCGCACGGCCCGCGACGTTGGGGCGCGGCGGGCGGCTCTCGCGATCGAACAGCACCACGCCCTGGTCGCGTTCGAGCGCCGCAATGGCCTGACTCACCGCGCTCTGGCTCACGCCGAGCTGTTTTGCCGCGCCCGTCATTGAGCCGGTCTCGCACACCGCGAGAAAGGCCTGCAAGGCGTTGAGGTCGATAGGCGCCTGGGTACGTCTCATGAAGGGCTCCGCGGATGTTTGCGCCACTGACTTCGGCCGCCGTTCGCCACGCGCGGCCGGTCTTGCGCACCGGTTTCGTGCTCGCCGCCACCGCGTCGTCTGCGCATGATGCCGCCCTGGGCGGCAAACACGCGGACGATGAGCGATCGCGTTCGTGAACCATAAGTTTGCCTAATACAAAAATACGGTGTGCACGGCAGACGCAGAATTGGCCCCATCGTTCACCACGGGGGCCCCATGAGCCACTTTGACTATGTCGTGATCGGCGCCGGCGTGATCGGCACGTCCGTCGCCCACCATCTCGCCGCGCTCGGCGCGACCAGCGTTCTCGTGCTCGACCAGGGCACGATCGGCGCGGGCACCACCTCGCAGTCCTCGGGGCTGCTGCGCACGCATTACTCGGTGCGCCAGAACGTCGAACTGGCCCGCGCTTCGTGGTGGGCGTTCAATAATTTCGCCGACTATCTCGGCGACGATGAAGCCTCGTGCGGCCTCGTCAAGTGCGGCTACATGATCAGCGCGCCCGAAGGCGACAAGCTCGATCCGCTGGCCGCCTCGTTGCGCGCGCAACAGGACATGGGCATCGAAGTGCAACTGCTCGACCGCCAGGCGGCGCAGGCGCGCCTGCCGATCGCCACCTTCGACGACGCCGCGCTGATCGGCTTCGAACCGGAAGCAGGCTTCGCCGACGCCTACCTGGTGGCGACGAGCTTCGCGCGCTCCGCGCGCCGCCGCGGCGTGAAGATCATGGAGGGCGTGCGCGTGACGGGCCTGATCCGCGAAGGCCGCCGCGTGACGGGCGTGGAAACGACCGCGGGCCGATTCGGCTGCGGCGCGCTCATCAGCACGCAGAACATCTGGACGCCGGAACTCGCGCAATGGATCGGCGTGCCGCTGCCCGTGAAGCCCGAGCGCCACACCGTGCTCGCGCTGGAATGCGAAGCGGCGCCCTACACCTTCGCGATGCCCGCGTTCAAGGATCTCGGCTCGGCGGGCATGCTGTATTTCCGTAGCTACGGCGGCAGCCAGATGCTCGTGTCCGAAGGCGTGGTGGGCGACACGCTCAACGCGCCGGAAACCGAACAAGGTGACATCTCGCTCGACTATGTGGCCGAAGTGGGCGCGCAGGTGGCCGAGCACTTCCCCGCCTACGAAACCGCGGGCCTCGCCTCTTCGTGGACCGGCGTGTACGACGTCACGCCCGACTGGAACCCCGTGCTCGGCAAGGTCACCGACGTGGAAGGGCTCACGGTGGGCTTCGGCTTCTCGGGCCACGGCTTCAAGCTTTCGCCCGGCATCGGCAAGCTGCTCGCGCAACACGCGCTCGGCCTGCCCACCGACGTTTCCCTCGAACCCTACGCGCTCGAACGCTTCGCGAGCGGCGCGCTGCTCACCGGCAAATACGGCCTGGGCGCGGTGTCCTGACGGTAGCGCGTGAAGCGCTTTCGCATGCGAGAAGGAGAAAAAACGATGACTATCCGAAATCTGGCGCCCGCCGCGCGCGTGACCGGCATGATCGAAGCGCACACGCTCGCTACGGGGCAACGCGCATGAACGCCCGCCTGCCCGCTCTTTGCGCCGACGCCGCCGAGCTTTACGCCGTGCGTCTCATCGACGGCGCGCGGGTGCCCGCCGAGCCTTGGGCCAACGGCGGCGGCACGACGCGCACGCTCGCTCGCGGACGCGAGCAGAATGGCGCCGCGCCGTGGCGCGTGAGCGTCGCGACGCTCGACGGCCCGGCGAAGTTCTCGCAGTTTCCGGGCTACGATCGCACGCTGCTGCCCATCGACGACGGCGCAATCGATCTGCATTCGCAAGACGGCCAGTTGCTCGCGCGCGCGGGCCAGCCGGTGCACTTCTCGGGCGACCTGCATGTGTGGGTGAACCTGCCAGCGCGGCCCGTGAACGTGCTCAACGTCATGTGCAAGCGCGGCGCGTTTCGCGCGCGGGTGAGCGTCGCGGCGCACTCGCTGCGCGTGACGCCCGCCGCCACGCATCTGCTCGTGAGTCTTGCCGGGCAGTGGAATGTGGAAAGCGCGCTGCTGCGCGGCGTGACGTTGCCGCCGCTCAACGCGCTGTGGATCAGCGGCCGGCCCGAGGAGCTCGCACTGCGCCCTTCCGGGCCCGGCGCGCAGTTGGCCTCGATCGCCATCGAGGCGGTTGCGGGCGAAGCGACAGCGGGGCATCGTCGATGACGCAGCAGAGCGAGGCGCTCGTCGCGCAGTACGGTCCACGCGAGTCGATGGAATACGACGTGGTGATCGTGGGCGGCGGCCCGGCCGGGCTTTCCGCCGCAATCCGCCTGAAACAGCTGG
>NZ_QEOB01000048.1:0-43983 GCF_003096875.1 Paraburkholderia unamae | reverse complement strand
CGTGAACTGCACCCCGTGAAAGACAAACCCTAAACCCCGCAAGGCGGACACTTGAACTTGGCCGGAAAGCGGACATCTGAAAATGGCTTTGACATATAAATGTTCTCAAACATCAGTAAAAACCCCAAACCTCAAGCGAAAACGGGCCGAAGCCCGTTTTCGCCCGACACCCCGTAGCCCGGTATCAAACCTTCGGAGCCTTATCCACCTGGCTGCCCGTCGCCGGATCGACGAACAGCTTGCGCTCATCGTGACCCTTGCCGCGACGGTCGAAATTGAACATGCCCATGATGCTGCCCGACCTCGCATCGAACGACCCGCCGCCAAGCCGCTTGCCATCGAGCCAGTTGTCCTCGATGAAGCGCACCACGGACGCCTGGTCGATCAGCGTGTGGTCGACGTAATTTTCCTTCGCCCACGGCGAGATCACGACGAACGGGATGCGCGTGCCCGGACCGCAGCGGCCGTTCACGGGCTTGCCGCTCAAGCCGTCGTGCGCCGAGCCCGTGCCGCAGGTGCCGGGCGCCGTCACCTGGTCGGCCACCGTGTCATACGACGCGCTGGTCGGCAGCGTATAGGCGTGGTCGTACCAGCCGTCGGAGTCGTCCCAGGCCACGATCACGGCGGTCTCGTCCCAGTCTTTCTGTTCCTGGAGGAAGTTGACCACCTTCGCGACGAACGCCTGCTCGTCGAGCGGGTCCGAATACCCCGCGTGACCGTCCTGGTAAGCCGGGGCCTTGAGGAAGCTCACCGCCGGGAAATTGCCCGACTTCACCGCGTTAAAGAAGTCGTCGGTATCGTACTGATGGTTGGCCGGGTCCGGGTTTCCGTCCTTGCCAAAGCTGTGGCCGATCGCGGCGATCGAGTTCGGTCGCAGGTGCTTCGGGTTCGACGTCGACGCGAAGTACTGGAACCAGTTGTGGTGCGGGATATAGTCCGCCGTGGCGGCGCCCACGACCGTCGAGAGCGTGCTGCGCTTGCATCCCGTCGTGCCGTTGCTGTTCTGCGTCGCGAGGTCGAAGCCGCCCATGAAGCCGCCCCACGAGACATTGCGCGCGTTCAGCAGGTCGCCGATATTCTTGCCGGTCATCAAGGCGGTATCGGTCGTGCTGGAGCAGCTATCGTAGGCCGGGTCGACGTCGTTGATCATCGTGTACCCGCCCTCGCCGTCGTTCACGTAGTACGAGCCGGCGACCGAAGGCTGTTTCGTTGTGAGCACAACCTTCATGCCGTTGGTCTGTCCCGATACGACTTCGAGCGCGCCCGGCGTCGAGGGGCCGTACGTCGACGTATACGCGTTGTCGCTCATCGCGAATCGTTGCGCGTAGTTCCACAGCGCGGTGACCGTGTTGCCGTCGTAATAGCCCATCACCTGGCCGGTCGTGCCAAACGCGCCGGCCCCGCCGCTCGTGCCCTTACCCGTGTACTTCGGGAAAAGGTCGGCCGCGCCGTTGTCGTACGCCTGCTGCTCGGCCGTATAGGCGTGGTTCTGGTCGGCGGTGGCCGCCTGCGTGCGATCGAGGCGGAACGGATTGGCCGCGCCCGCGCCATTCGCCGTGTTCGTGAAATTGGGGTTGTTGTTGAGGAGCGCGCCCGTGAGGCCATTAACCTCAGGAGTGCCAGGCACGGCGTTGAAAGCCGGTTCGCCCGCCGGGTTGGTCGCGTGCGGATACGTCGCGAAGTAATGATCGAACGAAACGTTCTCGCCATAGATCACGACCAGATGCTTGATGGGCGTGGCAGTGTGAACCTCGTTCGGCCGGCCCTTGTCGTGGTCATCGTCGGCACTCCACGCAACTGTCGATGCGAATGCCGCGGCTGTGAGCGAACCAATTGCTATATGACGCCATTGCATATTCGGCTCCTGGTTGGATTCGTATTGCCCGGATGACCGCGGAGCCGAGGCGCAGAGAGGGTCTGCGTCGCATCATCATGCTGATGCCGTCTGGATGCTTATGGCTACACGGCAACAGGATTAGAGCATCGAGGTATGAATGCTGAGCGTCAGACTCCTTACGAAATATTTTCGGGCGCGAAAACGTTTGCCGGTCGCCGCGAACGCGGCGGGCGCGCGGCGTTCAGGCCCCGCCTTCGCCGCCGAGCGCCTTGAGGCGGCGGTACAGCGTGCGCTCGCTGAGCCCCAGTTGCGCGGCCAGTTCGCTGCGCTTGCCGCGAAAGCCCGCGGCGGCGCGCGCCAGGTCCGCATCGGAGAGCTTGCGGGGCAACGCGTAGTTCGTTGCGGCGGCTTCGAGCACGTCCGAGGGCACGTCGGCGCGCGTCGCGTAGCTCAGCGCATCGGGCAGTTGCGCGGGCCGGATCACGCCGTCGTCTGCCAGCAGGCACGCGCGCTCCAGCACGTTGCGCAGCTCGCGGATATTGCCGGGCCAGCGCCAGGCGCGCAGCCGTTCGAGCGCGTCCGGCGAAATCGTGACCTTGCGCGCGGCGCCGTGTTTTGCCGCCGCAATGCGTTGCAGGATCGAGTCCGCGAGCAGCGGGACGTCTTCAACGCGTTCGCGCACCGCGGGCAAATGGATGGGAAACGCGCTGATGCGAAAGTAGAGATCGGAGCGGAACTGCCCTGCCGCGATCATGGCTTCGAGCGGCTTGTGCGTGGCGGCCACGAGCCGGAAGTCGGCGCGCTGGGTCTCGGTGCTGCCCACGCGCCGGAACGTGCCCGTTTCGATCAGCCGCAGCAGCTTCACCTGCATCGACAGCGGCACGTCGCCGATCTCGTCGAGAAACAGCGTGCCGCCCTGCGCGGTTTCGACCAGCCCCTGCTTGCGGCCCGTGGCGCCCGTGAACGCGCCTTTCTCGAAGCCGAACAACTCGCTCTCGAACAGCGTTTCGGTAATGCCAGAGCAATCGACGACGACAAACGGGCGTTGCGCCCGCTCGCTCGCCTCGTGCAGCGCTTGCGCGAACAACTCCTTGCCCGTGCCCGACTCGCCGAGCAGCAAGACCGGCAGCATCGAGGGCGCGACCCGCTGCAACGCGGAGATCGCCTTGTTGAACGCCGGCGCGCGGCCGACGAGCCCTGCGGCGCTCGGCTTGGCCGACGCGCCGCGCACCGTCGCGAGACGCTCGACGTACGCGACGATCTCGGCGTTGGCATCGAAGATCGGCCGCAGCTCCACGTCGACGTGCTCGGGCCCGCGCGGCGTGTGATGAATGTGCAGCACGCGGTCTGCGCTGCGCACCTCCGCCGCGCGCCGCATCGGGCAGTGCTCGCCCGCCTGGTCGCAGGGCACGTCGTAGTGATGCGACACCTGGTAGCACTTGCGCCCGACATGCGCCTGCCCTTTCACGCCGAACTGCCGCTGGTACGCCGTATTGGCCGCGAGAATCTGGTAGTTCGGATCGAGGACGATCGAAGGCTGCGGATCGTACTCCAGGTACGACACGAGCGCGCCCAGATCGGGTGTGCCGTCGGTGTGACGTTCGGGCAAGGTCGAATCTTGCGATGGCAGGTCGGGCGAAATCATGGGCTTGGGTCCGGGCTTCAATTCGGGCTGTGACTCCAGGGATGCCGCACTATACGCCTCGACTGCCATTTCTGCCATGCCACTGCCATTTGGCAGACGTCATGACGCAACCGCCCGCCGCCGCGCCCGTCGACTGACAGCAGGCCGCCCCGGCTCGCCAGGAAATACCCCTAGGAATTAAGCGGTTAGCCTGCCAGCCGCCGCTCTGACCTGCGCTGGCACGATATTTGACTGTTATTCCCGCAAGGAGCCGAAAACCAGGCTCCGCCACACGTGAGGAATAACGGGATGAGTCTTGCCAAGTTCGTCGTCGAAGGACTTTTCGACCCCGCCACCTGGACGGTCAGCTACCTGCTGCTGGACCCCGCAACGAAGCACTGCGCGCTGATCGACACCGTGCTCGACTATGACCCGAAGTCGGGGCGCACCCGCACCGACACGGCCGACCGGCTCGCCGCGCGCGTCGAGGAACTGGGCGCGCGCGTGCAGTGGCTGCTCGAAACGCACGTGCACGCCGATCATCTTTCGGCCGCGCCTTATCTCCAGGCGCGGCTGGGCGGTCGAACCGCGATCGGCGAAGCGGTCACGCGCGTCCAGACGGTATTCGGCAAGCTCTTTCACGCGGGCTCCGAGTTCCGCACCGACGGCTCGCAGTTCGATCAGCTTTTCGGCGATGGCGACGTGTTCCGCGTGGGCGAACTCGAAGTGCGCGTAATGCACACGCCGGGCCACACGCCCGCCTGCGTGACCTATGTGGTCGGCGAAGGCGCTCAACAGGCGGCCTTCGTGGGCGACACGCTGTTCATGCCCGACTACGGCACCGCGCGCTGCGACTTTCCCGGCGGCGACGCCTCGACACTGTACCGCTCGATTCGCCGTGTGCTGAGCCTGCCGCCCGAAACGCGCCTGTACATGTGCCACGACTATCAGCCGGGCGGGCGCGCCGTGAAGTTCGAATCCACCGTGGCCGATGAGCGCGAAGCCAATGTTCACGTGCACGACGGCGTGGACGAGGCGTCGTTCATCGCCATGCGCACGGCGCGCGACGCCACGCTCGACATGCCCGTTCTCATCCTGCCCTCGGTGCAGGTCAACATGCGCGCGGGCCACCTGCCGGAGCCGGAGAGCAACGGCATTGCGTACATCAAGATTCCGGTCAATGTCCTTTGAGCCGCGCGGCAGTCGTCAGTCATTAAAGAACGCACAAGAGAACGTACAAGAGAAAGCACAAGAGGCAAGCATGGAACTCAAGAAGCTCACGGACACCTTCGCCGTTTCCCCGCAGGTCCACGTCGCCGATCTGCCCGCGCTGCGCGAGATGGGCATTCGCGCGATCATCTGCAATCGCCCCGACGGCGAAGGCGCGGACCAGCCCACCTTCACTGAAATCGAGCAGGCGGCCGGTCAATTCGGCATCGAGGCGCATTACCTTCCCGTGGAAACGGGCAAAGTCAGCGATCAGGATGCCGAACGGTTTCGCGGCTATCTGGAAACCCTGCCGCGTCCCCTGCTCGCCTACTGCCGCAGCGGCATGCGCTCGGCCACGCTGTGGGCGCTCGCCAGCGCGCCCGCCATGCCGCTCGTCGAGATTCTCGCCGCGGGCAAGCGCGCCGGCGTCGATCTCAGCGGACTCACGCGCCGCATCGGTTCGCCGCGCGCGAGCGCCGACGATCAGCATGACGTCGTGATCATCGGCGCGGGGGCCGCGGGTGTCGCCACGGCGTCGAGCCTGCTCGCCCGCGCGCCCGATCTCGACATCGCCATCATCGATCCCGCCGACGTGCATTACTACCAGCCCGGCTGGACCATGGTGGGCGCAGGCGTGTTCCACCCGGAAACAACCGCGCGCCCCATGGGCGGCGTGCTCCCGCGCAACGTACGCTGGATCAAGGCGGCGGTGGCCGCGTTCGAACCCGCCGCGAACGCCGTGATACTGGAAGGCTGCCGCGTCGTGACCTACCGGCAGCTCGTGGTCTGCCCCGGCCTGAAGCTCGACTGGAACGCGATCGATGGCCTCGCGCAAACGCTCGGGCGCAATGGCGTGACGTCCAACTATCGTTACGACCTCGCGCCCTATACGTGGGAACGGGTGCAGCAGCTCAAGGGCGGCCGCGCCCTCTTCACGCAGCCGCCCATGCCGATCAAATGCGCGGGCGCGCCGCAAAAGGCCATGTATCTCTCGTGCGATCACTGGCGCCGCAGCAGCCGGCTCGACCAGATCGAGGTGGAATTTTTCAACGCGGGCGCGGCGCTTTTCGGTGTGGCCGACTATGTGCCCGCCCTGATGAAGTATGTCGAGTCGTACGGCATCGATCTGAACTTCGGCATGAACCTCACGGCCGTGGACGGCGAAGCGAAGCAGGCCACCTTCGCGCGCGCACTGCCCGGCGGCGGCAGCGAAACGTTCACGACGGGTTTCGACATGCTCCACGTCGTGCCGCCGCAGAAGGCGCCCGATTTCATCCGCGTGAGTCCGCTCGCCGACGCGGCAGGCTGGGTCGATGTCGATCCGGGCAGCTTGCGCCACAAGGCCTACGAGAACGTCTACGCGCTGGGCGACGTGTCCAGTACGTCGAACGCCAAAACGGCGGCGGCGGCGCGCAAGCAGGCCCCGGTGGTCGCGCACAACGTGCTGGCCGCGCTGGGCGTGAAGCGTGGCGAGGCGTCCTATGACGGCTACGGCTCGTGCCCGCTCACGGTGGAGCGCGGCAAGATCGTGCTGGCCGAATTCCTCTACGGCGGCAAGGTCGCGCCGACCTTCCCCACCTGGCTCATCGACGGCAAGCATCCGTCGCGGCTCGCCTGGCTGATGAAAGAGCGCATCCTGCCGCCGCTTTACTGGAAAGGCATGCTCAAGGGCCGCGAGTGGTTCGTGCAACCCCAGGTGACCGACTGATTCTGGTCCGCTTGCCGTCCTCGAGGTGATCGATGCTGGTCTCGCTTTTACTCGGCGCCGTGGTGGGCGCCATTCTCGGCCTCACGGGCGCGGGCGGGGGCATCCTCGCCGTGCCCGCGCTGGTGTTCGGCATGGGCTGGCCCATGCAGCAGGCCACGCCCGTCGCGCTCGTCGCGGTGGCGGGCAGCGCGGCGGTGGGCGCGCTCGAAGCGTTCCGCAAGCGCCTCGTGCGCTATCGCGCGGCGTTTTTCATGGCAGCGGCGGGCGTGCCGACCACGTTGCTCGGCGCACGCCTCGCGCGCGCCCTTCCCCAGCGGCTCTTGCTCGTGCTGTTCGCCGCCGTGATGCTGTTCGTCGCGCTCAGGCTCCTGCGGCAAACGCTCAAGCGCAAAACGGCGTCGCCGGAGCATTCGCCGCTTTGCGTGGCGCATATCAATCCGGCCACCGGACGCTTCGACTGGACGTGGCCCACCGCGCTCGCGCTCGCGGCAACCGGCTCGGTCACCGGCCTCATGACGGGGCTGCTCGGCGTGGGCGGCGGCTTCATCATCGTCCCCATGATGCGCAAGCTCACCGACGTCTCCATGCACGGCATCGTGGCAACGTCGCTCATGGTGATCGCGCTGGTGGGCAGCGGCGGCGTGCTCGCAACGAGCCTGCATGGCACGGCCTTTCCGTTCGACGTCGCGTTGTGGTTCAGCATCGCCACCGCCGCCGGCATGCTCAGCGGCCGCATTGCCTCCCACCGCCTCGCCGCGCATCACGTGCAGCTTGGCTTCGGGGCCATTCTGGTGTGCGTGGCGCTGGGCCTGATGGCGAAAGCCGTGTTCGCGTGAAAGGCGGCTTTTGCCCGCGCGCGTTCAGGCCTCTTCGGCCTCGGCCAGCGTCGGATAGTCCGTGTAGAACTTTTCCGTGCCGCCAAAAAAGCCTTCGCGGCGCGGCTCGTTCATCGGGGCGTTGGCCTTGATGCGCTCGACGAAATCCGGGTTCGCGAGCACCATCGAGCCATAGGCTTCCAGATCGGCCGCGCCCGCGGCGATGTCCGCGCCCACCTGCTCGCGCGGGCGTCCAGGGCGATTCAGGATCAGCTTGCCGCGCCAGCGTTTGCGGATGTCGGCAAGCAACGGCTCGTCGCCCTGATGCGCGATGTGCAGATACGCAAGGCCGAGCTTGTCGAGTTCGGCGACCAGATAGCGATACAGATCCGGGCCCTCCACGCCTTCGTCGATGCCCCACAGCGTCGTGCCGGGCGAGAGGCGAATGGCGGTGCGATCCGCGCCGATTGCGTCGGCGATGGCGCTCGCGACCTCGATGGCGAAGCGGGCGCGATGCGCGATGGCGCCGCCGTATTCGTCGGTGCGCGTGTTGGCGCTGGGCGCGAGGAACTGCTGGATGAGGTACGCGTTCGCGCCGTGGATTTCGACGCCGTCCGCACCCGCCTCGACCGCGCGCCGCGCCGCGAAGGCGAAGTCGGCAACGCTCTGGCGCACTTCCTCCGTGCTCAACGCGCGCGGCACGGGAATGTCCTGCATCCCCTTGACGGTGAACATGCCCGTGCCCGGCGCGATGGCGGAAGGCGCGACACCCGGCCGGTGGTGAGGCGTGTTGTCCGGGTGCGACATGCGCCCGGCATGCATGAGCTGGATGAAAATGTGGCCGCCCTTCGCGTGCACGGCGTCGGTCGTGCGCTTCCAGCCCGCCACATGCGCGTCGGTGTAGATGCCCGGCGTGCTCAAGTAGCCCTGGCCGTCGTCCGAAGGCTGGGTGCCCTCCGTCACGATCAGACCGACCCCTGCGCGCTGCGCGTAATAGCGGGCGGCCAGCTCGCCCGGCGTGCCGTCGAACTGCGCGCGCGAGCGCGTCATCGGCGCCATCACCAGGCGGTTTTGCAGCGTGTGGCGGCCCACGCGGACCGGATCGAACAGTTGGCTCATGATGAATTCCTCGAATGGGTGGATGCAGGCGCTGGCGGCCTGCGAGTGTTTCAGGCGCGCCGTGCACTTGCCATGAGGAACATCATCGTCCGCTTCCTGCGGGAGATAAATACGGCATTTCGGATATCATTGATCCACTGATGGAGCAATGCGCATGGACGATTACCTCAACGACATGGCCCTCTTCGTGGAGGTCGTGAAGGCGCGCGGCTTTCGGCACGCCGCCGAGGCGATCGGCATGCCGAACTCGACGCTCTCGCGGCGCATCACCGCGCTGGAGAAAACCATCGGGCTGCGGCTGCTGCATCGCACGACACGCAAGATCGAGCTGACCGAGGCGGGGCAGATCTACTTCGAGCGCTGCAAGCGCATTGTCGACGAAGCGCGCCTCGCCCATGAACAGCTTGGCGAGATGCTCGCCCAGCCGAGCGGCGTATTGCGCGTCTCGCTGCCGGTGGATTTCGCCGTGACCTACCTGGCGCCGTTGATCGTGGAGTTCGCGGGCCTGTATCCGGGTATCGCGTTCGATTTCGATCTCACGCCCCGGCGCGTCGATCTGGTCAGCGAGCCCTTCGACGTGGCGATCCGCATGGGCGAGTCGGAGAGTTCGCAACTGATCGCGCGCCCGCTGGCCTCCCTCACGCCACACCTCTATGCGTCGCCCGGCTACCTCGAGCGGGCGGGCGAACCCGGGAAACCCGCCGACCTCAAACAGCACGAATGCCTGAGCATCCTGAAAGCAGGCACCTGGACCTTGCACGACGGCAAGCGGACGGTCACGGTGCCGGTGTCCGGACGCTTCGCGCTCAACAGCGTGGGCATGATCCGGCGGCTCGCCGCGCTCGACATGGGCATTCTTCTGGTGCCGCGCGAAGTCGTTGACGACGAACTGGCGAGCGGGGCGCTGCGCCCGGTCCTGCCAGGGTGGCGCGGCGCGCCCACCTCGATCTACGCGATTACGGAAACGCGTCTGCTGCCCGCGAAAACGCAGCGTTTCATCGAGTTCCTGCGCGAGCGCCTCGCGCGCTAGCGCGCTCCCGTTTTCCTGGCGCTCAGGTTGCGCGGGCGGCGGCCATCGTCATGGTTTCATGCTGATGGTGAGCGGCACGCTCTCCAGCAGATCGTCGAGCCCAAGCCACAAAATCTGAATGCCGATGCAGAGCAGTACGAACGCGAGCAGACGCATGAGCACCTCGGTGCCCACCGGCCCGAGCCGCTTGCCGATGTGCCCCGCAAAGCGCACGCACAGGTAAATCGAGCCGCACAGAACCAGCAACGCCAGCAGCACGCCGACAGCGTTGATGATCTGCACATGGCCGCGCGGGCGCCCGGTGCCCAGCGCGATCGCCACCGCGATCGATCCGGGGCCGACCGAGACAGGCAGCGTCAAGGGATAGAAGGCCATCGCGCGCAGCGACGCCTTGCGCGCGGCGTCGGGCGTCGGCGTGGCCGGCGTCTTGCGCGTTTCATCCGCTGATTTGTGCAGCAGGTTCCAGCCCGCGAACGCGATCACGAGGCCGCCCGCCACCCGCAACACGGGGATCGAAATGCCGAAGAACGAGAGCACGTACGCGCCCATCACCAGCGAACCGAGCAGAATGAAGAGACTGTTGATCGCGATGATGCGCGCGAGAAACGCGCGCTCGCTGGCCGTCGCCTGAGGCACGAGGCTGAGCACGATGAAACCTGCTGCGGGCGGATTGATGACGGGAAAGAGGCCGGCGAAGACGAGCAGGAAGGTGTCGGAGAGTTGGGTGAGCATCCCTGTTTTCCTGTGTGCGACGGCGCAAGCGCCGTGGGCGGATCGCCTCGGGACGGCCAGGCGCGTGATGACGCGAGGCTGCGCCGCATCCCGCGAGTATAGGAAGCGCTGCATGGGGCGCTCAATAAGACGAAGGTCTCATGCGCGGAACTTCGGCACGCACGCGGGCTCGAACGAAACCGTCGAAAATAGCGTCACAGCGTCCAACGCGCGGTTTTGGTATCGGCCGCGCCCGCGCATCTTCCAGACCCCATGCTCATGTCTCTTCGTCGATGACCCTCGCGCCCCGACCTCGATTGCTGCCCGGCCTGCTCGCCCTCTCCCTGGCCATTGCCGCCCTGGCTGCCGCGGCGGTGCCCGCCGGGGCGAGCGCCGCCACCCACCACAGCGCCTCGGCGCGTACGGTCCACGCCGCTCCGAAGAAGAAAAAGCGCGTCGCGCACAAGCAGAAGCCCGCGCATCGAAGCACGCCCGCCGACGCGCCCTCCAGCAAGCTCTCCACCTCGAAGCGCCGCACCAAACGCGCGAAGCCGAAGCACCCTCCGCCCACAGCGCCGCAGCACGTGGCCCACGCGCACGGCAAGCGCGAACACGCGCCGCGCCTGCTCGCGCGCTGCGGTTTCACGCCTGCGTCGCGCGGCAAGATCTTCTCGCATGCGGTCTATGTCGTCGACGAAAACACCCACACGCCGCTCTACGCGCGCAACGCCGACGCTGTCGCGCCCATTGCCTCGGTGTCGAAGCTGATGACGGCCGTGGTCTGGCTCGACAGCGCGCATGCGCCGCTGCAACGCCACCTCTCGATCACGACCGCCGACCTCGACACGCTCAAGTTCACCGGTTCGCGCCTCGACGTGGGGGCGAGCCTCACGCGCGCGAACCTGCTGCACGTCGCGCTCATGTCTTCGGAGAATCGCGCGGCGGCGGCGCTCAGCCGCGACTATCCGGGCGGCCGCCCCGCGTTCGTCGCGGCGATGAATGCGAAGGCGCACCGGCTCGGCATGCCGCACACGCATTTCGTGAACGGCACGGGGCTCTCGCCGCAGAACGTTTCGACCGCGCGCGAACTGGCGAGCCTCGTGCGCGCGGCCAACGGCTATCCGCTGATCCGCCGCTATTCGATCGATCATGAGGAGCGCGTGCCGACCGGCAACGGCCAGTTGCAGTATGTGAACAGCAACCGCCTCGTGCGCTACGGGCAGGTGCACGCGAGCGTGCAGAAAACCGGCTTTATCAACGAGTCCGGGCACAACATGGTCATGCGCGTGATGGTGCACGGCCGCCGGCCCGTGATTGTCACGATGCTGGGCAGCGCGACGCCTGAAGGCTCGCGCCTGGACGGCGTGCGCATCGCGCACTGGCTGTCCTGCTCATTGCGATGAGCGCGGGGCCTCAGGTGAGCGCGCGGCTTTCTCCCAGCGCATTCCAGCGGCGAATGGCGCGGCATTCGTGGTCGAAGCCCAGTATGCTCACCGAGGCCGTGTCGAGATACAGATGCGCGCCGAGCGCCGCCGAACCGGACACCCAGCAGCCCGCGAGCGCCCGCAGGAAATGCGCGTGCGAAACGAGCGCCACGCGCCCGCGCATGGCGAGCAGGTTTTCGACCACCATCGCGGCGCGCGCCTGAACGCGCGCGAGATCCTCGCCTTGCGGAATGGGCGAATGCCATACGCTCCAGCCGGGATCGGTGCGATGGATTTCCGCTGTGGTGCGCCCTTCGTAGATCCCGTAGTCCCACTCGTGCAGGTCTGCCGTGATCGTCATCTGAGCGCCCAGGCCTGCAAGCTGGCAGGTTTCGATGGCGCGCGCCATCGGGCTGCACAGCACGGCGTCGAAGCGCTGCGCAGCGAGCGTGGCGGCGAGTGAGCGCGCCTGCTCGCGCCCATGCTCGGTGAGCGCGATATCCGTGCTGCCGGTGTGCTGCCCCGAGCGGCTCCATAGTGTTTCGCCGTGACGGATCAACCAGACTTCGCGCACGCCGGGGGACACTTCGGCAGGATTGGCAGACATCGTGAACTCCGCGTTCGAGCCCCGCGCGGTGCGCGCGGGATCCCGGCAGCATACCCGTTTTGATGCGGCTTTGCCCTTTGCGATGGCGCACGCACGGCCAGAAATGAAGGCATATCGAAAGCCGCGTGACGCCGCCTGAGCGGCGCCACGCTTTTTACATGGCAGTCCGAATCGATTACCCGAAGAGTCGCGTCAGAAGAGATGCGACATGCCGACCACCGCCAGGGTCTGCGACGTATGCGGCGCCGTGACCGAAACACCGGGCCAGCTCATGGTCGCCTCGCCGTGGTTCTTCAGATAACCCGCGCGCGCGTAAAGACTCGTGCGCTTCGAGACCTGATGCTCGTAACCCAGCTCCACGCCGAACGTCTCGTCGTTGATGCCGTGGATATTGCGCTGAATACCCGCGATCTGGAACGAGTCGAACGAACTCGCCTGAATCGACGCACCCACTTCCGTGATGTTATACGGATGCGCGCTGCCAATCAGGGCGGCGAGCGAATGCGCGGCCGGCGTCTTGGGGCTGGCGTACGAGTAGTTAGCCTGAAGATTGACGATGCCGATGCGGTACGCGAGCGCCGCCGTGTAGTGCTCCGTGCCCACGAGCGTGAGCGCGGACGGCAGGCTCGGCACGGTCTCGACGCCCGAGTGCTCGTTCATGTACGCAAGCCCGACGAACAGGCCATAGCCGGTATAGGTCGCCGAAACGTCGAGAATATTGCCCGTCGTGGCGGGCACGGGCTGGGTGACGGTCGCGGCGAAGCCATACATCGCGTTGAGCTGGAACCCGGCGAGCTTCGGCGAAACGTAGAGAATGGCGTTGCTCGTGCGGCCCGCCGCGTACTGCGTGGAAAGCGTGTTGCGGTCGGTCGCCAGCACGGCCGCCGAGAGCGGCGAGAGCACTTCGTTGGCGCGGAACGGGTCGGTCGGGTACACGGCCCGGAAGCTCGGCTGATACTGCCGCCCGAACGTGAGCGAGCCGTAGTCGGCGTGCGCGACGCCCACCCAGGCCTGGCGATAGAACAAGGTGGTCGTATCGGCGAAGGCGGAGCCGTTGTTGATGTTGTAGCCGCTTTCGAGCACGAAATTGGCCTTGAGTCCGCCGCCCAGATCCTCGGAGCCCTTGAGGCCGAACATCGAGCCCGTCGAGCCGCCGCTGCGCTGCGAGACGGACGCGCTGCCGCCGTTGTTGAGGTACTGGAAGAACGTGTCGGCCACGCCATAGAGCGTGACGCTCGTCTGGGCGCAGGCGCTACCTGCGGCCATCGCGAACATCGCGCCTATCACGCTCCGGCTGATCAGCTTCAAACGCATGCATTGTCTCCTCTTCTGTTTTCAGTCTCCGCTCGATGGCGGTATGGATTGCACTGCGCACTGCGAATTGCCAGAAAAACCTGTTATGTCGATCGGAAGCGCAAGCGTCAGCGCGCCCCCTGCCCCTCCTTTGCGGGCCGTAGCCACACGAAGCCCGCAAGGCCCGCGACCGCGAGCAGTGCGCCCGTGATGCCGAAGCCGGATTCGAAGCCGCGCGCGCCCGGCATCGCATCGACGAAACGGCCCATCAGCGCCGGGGCGAACACGCCGGCCGTGGTGGCGAGCGCATGCACGCAGGACAGCATCGCGGCGCGGCTCGCGCCCGGCACGACCTCGGCCACGAGTTGCGGGCCGAACGCGAACACCTGCGTGGCGAACGCGCAAGCCACGCCGACCAGCGCCACCTTGACGAGCGGCGGCCACGCCGCGAGCGAGGCGCACAACAGCACGCCGCCGGCCACGCAGCACGCGCTCACGAGCACGCCCCGCGCGAGACGCGTGGAGACGTTGCGCTTGAGAAGCGCATGCGAGAGCGAGGCGAGCGCGAAGCCGACGGGCACCTGCAACAGCACCTGGAGGCCGAACAGCCAGCCCGCGCGCGCGGCCGGCATGCCCAGCCCGAGACGGAAATACACGGGCATCCACGTAATGCCGCAAGCCACCACCGCATAGCCGACGAACGACTGGAGCAGCACGCAAAGGACCATGGGGCGGGCGAAGTGCGCGCGCAGCACGCGCCATGTCGGGGCGGCCGGCCGCGCGCCGCCGGGGGCCTGCGCTTGCGCGCGGCCGCCGCCCGCGAGACGCAACGCGAGCCAGAGCGCCACCCACGCCACGCCGGCCACGCCAAGCGCGAGGAAAGTCGCGCGCCAGTGCCAGCGCTGCTCGACGAACGTGAGCGCGGGTCCGGCCAGCACGAGGCCCGCCGTCGCGCCTAGCTGCACGATCAGCGTGGGCAGGCTGCGTTGCCGGTCGTCGAAGGCCTCGTAGGTCACGTGCATCGCGAGCGGTAGCGCGGGGCCTTCGCCAGCGCCGAGCAGGATGCGGCACGCCAGCAGCGTCGCGAAGCTCGCCGGCCAGATCATCGGCACCTGCGCGGCGACCCACACGAGCGCGAGCCCGGCAAGGAGCCACGTGGGATCGAGCCGGTCCGCGATCGCCCCCACGCCGATGGCCGACACCGCGAACAGCAGGAAGAACGCGCTGCCGACCATGCCGAGCTGGGAGGCGCTCAACCCCATCTCGCGCATCATCGGCACCGCGACGAGGCCGATCACGGCTTTGTCCGCGAAATTGAGCGCCATGAAGAGAAACAGCACGGCCACCGTGGCCCAGCCGCTGCGCGCACGGACGACACGCTGGGCGGCTACGGGTTGTTCGATCTGAAGCATGAGTCGTGCCCCTGGGTTTTAACTAACCTTTCAATTTAATTCGTTATCCGAATAGAATTGAAAGCTATCGGCTTGTGATTGCGCGTCGCTTCAGACGGTTTGGCGCATCAGGTCCGCCGCTTTCTCCGCGATCATGATCGCGGCGGCATTGGTGTTGCCGCCCACGAGCGTCGGCATGATCGAGGCGTCGACCACGCGCAGCCCTGTCACGCCGCGCACGCGCAGTTGCGGATCGACCACGGACTGCGCATCGGCGCCCATGCGGCAGGTGCCCACCGGGTGATAGACCGTGTCCGCGTTGCGGCGCACGAAGGTGCGGGCGGCCTCGTCGCTTGCGTCGTCGCCCGCCGCGCCGTTAGCGATCCCGGCGGTGAAAAGCTCGCGGCCGCCGTGGCGAGCCAGCGCCTCCTGCGCGAAGATGCGCCGCACCAGCTTGACGCCCGCGACCATGCCGTCCAGGTCGCGCTCGTCGGCGAGAAAGCGCGGGTCGATCGCGGGCGCGTCGTGCATATGCGGCGAGCGCAAGCGCACCTCGCCGCGGCTGTGAGGCCGCAGCACGCAGGCGTGGCACGAGTAGCCGTGCCCGCGCGGCGGCTTGCCTTCGCCGCGGTTGCCGAGCATCGCGGGCACGAAATGCAGTTGCAGGTCGGGGGCGGCGAGTCCCGGCGCGCTGCGCACGAACGCGCCCGCCTCGGCCAGGTTCGAGGTGACCATGCCCGTGCGGGTGCGCCGGTAGCGGTGAATCTCGCGCGCGAGGCGCAGCAGGCCCGGCACCGAGCGGCCAAACAACTCCGTCGAGGCGACCTGCTTGTTGACGATGATGTCCAGGTGGTCTTGCAGATTCTGGCCGACCTGCGGCGCGTCGTGCACGACATCGATGCCGAATTCGCGCAGATGCGCGGCCGGTCCGATGCCCGAGGCCATGAGCAATTGCGGCGAGTGAAACGCGCCCGCGCTCAGTACGATTTCACGGCGTGCGCGCACGCGTTGCGTCTGCCCGCCGCGCACGATCTCGACCGCTACCGCGCGCGCGCCTTCGAACACGATGCGTTGCGCCTGTGCCTCGGTCAGCACCGCGAGCCGCTCGCGGCCGCCGTTGTGCGCGATGTCGGCGCGATGGCCGCCATGCAGATACGCGCGCGCTGTGTTCCAGCGCTCACCGTTGCGCTGCGTGACCTGGTAGAGCCCGACGCCCTCCTGCTCCGCGCCGTTGAAGTCGGGGTTCGGCTTCAGCCCGGCCTGCAAGGCGGCGTCGATGAAGTGCCGCGAAAACGGATTGGGCGAGCGCAACTCGCTCACATGCAGTGGCCCGCCCGCGCCGTGATACGCGCTCTCGTGACCGTCTGCGCAACGCTCGTTCGCTTCGCTGCGCCGGAAATACGGGAGGACGTCTTCGTACGCCCAGCCCGTGCAACCCGCGTTGGCCCACGCATCGAAATCCACGCGATGACCGCGTATATAAACCATGCCGTTGATCGACGAACTGCCGCCGAGCCCGCGCCCGCGCGGCTGATACGAGCGGCGGCCGAGCAGCCCCGCCTGCGGCTCCGTATGCAGCGCATAGTTGCGCGGACCCGCGCGTGGCACCGTGGCCGCAATGCCGAGCGGCGCCCACACCGAATAGTGATGATCGCTCGGCCCCGCCTCGACGAGCGCCACGCTTGCGCTCGAAGCGTCGGCGAGGCGCGCGGCGATCGCGCAACCCGCCGAACCCGCGCCGATCACCACGTAGTCGAATTCCAGCTCCGCCACGGGCGTTGCGTTCCCCTTCTCTGCCGTTCGATTCATTGCGCGCAACCGGTGATCTGCTTGTATTCGAGGAATTCCGCAAGCCCGAAAGCGCCGTGCTCGCGACCGTTGCCGGATGCCTTCATGCCGCCGAACGGCGCGGCGAGATCCATCTTCGCGCCGTTGATCTGCACGCTACCCGCGCGCAGCCGTGCGGCCACGCGGCGCGCACGCGCCGCATCGCCCGACCAGACATAGGCGGCGAGGCCATACGGGGTGTCGTTGGCGATGGCGATGGCTTCCTCTTCCGTGTCGAACGGCAGGATCGCGAGCACCGGCCCGAAAATCTCCTCGCGCGCGATCGCCATGTCGTTGCGCACGTCGGCGAACACGGTCGGCCGCGCGAAGAAGCCACGCGACAGATGCGCCGGGCGACCGGGTCCACCGGCCACGAGACGTGCCCCCTCTTCCACGCCGACGGCGATCATGTGCTGCACCTTTTCGTACTGCGCACGATTCGAAATGGGGCCGAGAATCGTGTCCGGCGCGGCGGGATCGCCCACCTTCAGCGCATTGGCCGTTGCACACGCAACTTCAACGGCAGCTTCATAATGTTTGCGCTGCACGAGCAGGCGCGTGGGCGCGATGCAGGTTTGCCCCGAATTGAGCATGCAGGCCAGCACGCTCGCTTTCACGGCCGTGGGCAGATCGGCGTCGTCGAAAACGAGGTTGGGCGACTTGCCGCCCAGTTCCTGCGCCACGCGCTTGACCGTGCCCGCCGCGTTCGTGGCGACCTGCGCGCCCGCGCGCGTGGAACCGGTGATCGACACCATGTCCACGTCCGGGTGACTGGAAAGCGCCGCGCCCACGGTCGCGCCGTCGCCGTACACCAGATTGAACACGCCCGGCGGCACGCCGGCTTCGTGCAGGATTTCAGTGAAAAGGCGTGCGTCGAGCGGCGCGATTTCCGATGGCTTGAGCACGATCGTGCAGCCCGCCGCGAGCGCGGGCGCGACTTTCGCCGCGATCTGGTTGAGCGGCCAGTTCCACGGCGTGATGAGCGCGACCACGCCCACCGCTTCGCGCACGATCTCGGTCGTGCCGCGCCGCTCGGCGAATTCGAACGATTCGAGCGCGGCGCGCGTGCTTTGCAACTGGGCGAGACCCACGCGCGCCTGCAATTCATGGCTCAGCTTGACCGGCGCGCCGATTTCGGTGCTCACCGCCCCTGCCAGTTCCTCGTAGCGAGCGGTATAGCACTCGATGATCCGCGTGAGCAGCGCCACGCGGCTCGCCACGCTCGTGGCCGACCACGCCGGCCAGGCCGCGCGCGCGGCGGCGACGGCACGCTCGACGTCGGCCTGCGTGCCCAGGTGCACGGTGCCCGTCACGGTCTCGGTAACGGGGCACACCATCTCATGAAGTTGCCCGCCTGGCGCGGGCGCGACCCACTGGCCGCCAATGTAGTACGTGTCGAGTTTGTGCACGGCAAAGGTTTCCTTTCGAATGGAACGCGCGGGGCGTCAGAACGGCTTGTCGCCGATGATCGTCGCGCGCATCATGCGCCGCACGGCCGGGAAGTAGTCCTGAATGGCGTAGTGCTGGGTCGAGCGGTTGTCCCAGAACGCGATGGTGTTCGGCTCCCAGCGCAGGCGCACCTGATACTCCGGCACGGCGGCCTGGCGGAACAGGTACTGGAGCAGTTCGAATTCGCCGTAGCGGTAGTCGAAGCCCACGCGGAACGTGCCCTTGCTCAGATAATTCGCGAGATGGGTCGTGAAGCCCTCGTTCACGTAGAGGATTTTTTCGCCGCTTTCAGGGTGCGTGCGCACGATGGGGTGCGTAACGGCGGGAAACTTCGCGCGGTTCGCCGCGCGTTCTTCGGCCGACATGCGCGAGCCGAACGACGGCATGATGTCGTGCACCGCTTCGAGATCGGCAAGCTGATCCTTCACCGCCTGGGGCAGATCCGCATAGGCCTTCGCCATGTTCACCCAGATCGTGTCGCCGCCGCTGCGCGGGCATTCCACGCAGCGCAGCATCGACGCCATCGAGGGAATCTCGCGCCAGGACACGTCCGAGTGATAGATGTTCTCGCGCGCCTTCGAAGCCTGCGTGCCGCCCAGCAGCACGAGTTCGGGATGGTCCGCGTGATGCGGGAACACCGGGTGCACTTCGAGTTCGCCGAAGCGGCGCGCCAGCGCCACGTGCTGGGCTGCCGTGATGTCCTGGTCGCGGAAGAACAGCACCTTGTGCTGCACGAGCGCCGAGCGCAGCGCGGCGATGGTCGCTTCGTCGAGCGTCTCGCGCAGATCGATGCCGGCCACTTCCGCGCCGATCGCGGGCGAAACGGCTTCCAGCGTGAAGCGCGCGGGCGCGCAAGGCTGCGTGGCGGCGTGCGCCGCAATCGCATTCGTCATGTCGTGTCTCCGTGATGGCGCGGGCCTGGCCTGCGCCTTATCTAATTGACCTGCAATGGTGTTACCTTAGGGCGGACACAAATCGCTGTCGTGGTCCTAACGCAGGAACTACGCATGCGCCTTGCGGTCCTTCGAACGGAGCAAGGGTTTGCCCGCAGCCTCCTCCTTTCGGGCGGGGGCTCAAGTCTTGATGTCGTTGCGCGGCCACCGGAATGCAGGCGGCTCCTTGCGGGCAAAGCGCGCCGCAGCCTCACGCAGATAGGGCGACGTCAACGCAATGGCCTGTGCGCCCGCTTCGGCGTCGAGCAGCGCGCCGAAGTCGCGCTCGAACGTCTGCGCGAGCAGACGCTTGGTCATGGCGAACGCTTCGGGCGATTGCGTGCTCATGGCGAGCGCGAGTTCCTGTGCGCGGGCGCCCAGCGCCTCGGCGGGCAGCACGTCGAGCACGAGGCCGAGCGCTTGCGCTTCGCGCGCGGGCAATTCGCGCGCCGAATAAACAAGTTCGCGCGTGCGCTGCGCGCCGATCATACGCGGCAGCGTATGCAGCGCCCCGAGGTCGGGCAACAGGCCCATGCGCGCGAAGGCAAGGCAAAAGCGCGCCCGATCGCTCGCAACGATGAAATCGGCCATCAACGCGAGGCTGAAGCCCGCACCGTAGGCAACGCCGTCCACCACGGCGATCACGGGCTTGTCGAAGCCCGCGAGTGCCGCGCACGGGCGTTGACTTTCGATCATGCGGCGGCGCACCGAAGCCGTGTCCACTTGCGCGCCACCTTGCATCGCACTTACATCGCCGCCCGCACAGAAGTCGCCGCCCGCACCGCAAAGCACGAGCGCGCGCACCGTGGCGTCGCGGTTCAGCGATTCGACGGCGTCGGCAAGCTCGCCGAGCGCGCTGGCGCTCAGGGCGTTCTTGCGGCCGGGATTGTCGAGCGTCAGCGTAGCGACGCCGTTTTCAATGGTAGTCCTGATCATTTTTCGAAAGTCCGGTCCGGATGAAGAACCGCCCCGTGCATGGCGGGGCGGCGTGCGTGTTTCAGTCTTCCATCGCCTCGGCGTAGCTCGCCGTGTGATGGTCGCTGTCGCCGAGCAGCGGATCGAACATCGTGAGACGCTTGAAATAGTCGCCCACTTCCAGCTCGTCGGTCATGCCCATGCCGCCGTGCAGTTGCACCGCCTGCTGGCCGACGAAGCGCCCGGCCTTTGCCACCGTGACCTTCGCGGCCGCGAGCATGCGGCGGCGCTTGCGCGCATCGGGCTCGTCCAGCGCCTGCGCGGCCACGTAGGCCATGGAAAGCGCAAGCTCCTTTTGCACGACCATGTCCGCCATGCGGTGCTGGAGCGCCTGGAAGGCAGCCAGCGGCTGGCCGAACTGGCGGCGCGTGCGCAGATACTCGGCCGTGATCTCGATGAGCCGCTCCATCGCACCGGCCGCCTCGGCGCACAGCGCGGCGATGCCGTGGTCCACACCGTGCGCGAGCGCGGCCACGCCCTCTCCCGGCGCGCCGATCAACGCATCGGCGCCAAGCGCAACGGCGTCGAGTTTCACGTCGGCGGCGCGCTGGCCGTCCATGGTCGGATAGCCCGTCACGCTCACGCCACGGCTTTCGCGCGGCACGAGGAACAGCGCGATTTCGCCCGTGGCAGGGTCGCCCACGCGCGCGCTGACGATAAAGGCGTCAGCGATTTCGCCATGCCACACCAGCGCCTTCGCGCCATCGAGCACGTAGCCGCGCCCCACCGGCGCGGCCCGCGTGGCGACTGCGTCGAGGCGGTAGCGCGACGCGGCCTCGGCATACGCGGGCACGACGATCTGCGCGCCCGTTGCCATCGCGCCAAGCACGCGGTCCTGCTGCGCCGCGCTGCCATGGGCGGCGAGTATCGCCGTTGCCATCACGCTGCACGGGACCACCGGCTCCTGCACGAGGGCGCGGCCCAGTTCGCGCTGCACCACGAGCCGGCTCGCCGCGCCTTCGCCAAAGCCGCCATATTGCGCGGGTGTGGTCAAGCCGAGCACGCCCATTTCGGCAAGCTGCGACCAGATCGTGCGATCGAAGCTCGCGCCTTCGCGGGCCCGGCGGCGCCGCTGCGCGAACGGATATTCGCTCTCGACGAAGCGGCGCAGGCTGTCTGCGAGCATTTGCTGCTCTTCGCTATACGTGAAGTCCATATGCGTGTCCTAAAAGCCGATGATCATCTTCGCGATGATGTTCTTTTGCACCTCGGTCGCGCCGCCGTAAATCGAGGTCTTGCGCATGTCGAAGTAGGTGGACGCCGCCGGCGGAGCCCATTGCGGCCCGCTAACGGGCGCATGGGCGCCCGCCTCGAGCCATTGCGGCGCGTAAGGCCAGCCGTGCGGCCCGGCCACTTCCTGCTGGAGCATGGCGATGTCCTGTTGCAGTTCCGAGCCGCGAATCTTGACGATCGAAGCTTCCGGGCCGGGCCCGCGCCCGCCGCCGGCCGTCGCCACGCGCAGCAATAGCATTTCCAGCGCCATGAGGTCCATTTCCAGGCGCGCGATCTTGTCGCGCATGCGCGCGTCGTCGAGCATGCGGCCGCCCTTGCCATCGGCGCCCTGCGCGGCGTAGTGCTTCAACTGGCGCAGTTCGCGATAGCAGTGGCCAATGCCCGCAATGCTCGTGCGCTCGTGGCCCAGCAGATACTTCGCATAGGTCCAGCCGCGGTTCTCCTCGCCCACGAGATTCTCCACGGGCACCTCGACGTCTTCGAACCAGGTCTCGTTCACGTCGTGGCCGCCGTCGAGCGTGACGATCGGCCGGACCGTGACGCCCGGCGACTTCATGTCGATCAGCAGCATCGAAATGCCTTCCTGCGGCTTCGCTTCGGAGTCCGTTCTAACGAGGCAGAAAATCCAGTCGGCGAAATGCGCCATCGTGGTCCAGGTTTTCTGCCCGTTCACGATGTACTTGTCGCCCTTGCGCACGGCGCGCGTTTTCAGCGAGGCGAGATCCGATCCCGAGCCCGGCTCCGAGTAGCCCTGGCACCAGAAGTCGTCGACATCCGGAATGCGCGGCAGGAAGCGCTCCTGCATGGACGGGCTCGCGTATTTCATGAGCACCGGCCCGATCATCGTGAGGCCGAACGGCAGGAGGCGCGGCGCGCCCGCGCTGAGCGTCTCGATCTCGAAGATCAGCCGCTCCAGCGCATTCCAGCCCGTGCCGCCGTGCGCCTTGGGCCACGTTGGCGCGCCCCAGCCGCGCGCGTTGAGGATGCGATGCCAGCGCACGTAGTCGTCTTTCTCCACGCGCTGGTGCCCGAGCACTTTCTCGCGGATATCGGCGGGCAGATTCTCCCGCACGAAAGCGCGAACTTCTTCGCGGAACGCCTGTTCCGCTGCGGTATAACGCAAATCCATCTGGTGCTCCTTTCGGTACGACGTGACTGCGCTGCGTTACAGCGTGCGGGCGATCAGTTCCTTCATGATCTCGTTGGAGCCGCCAAAAATCTTGCTCACGCGAGCGTTCACGTAAAGCCGCGCAATGGGGTACTCCATCATGTAGCCGTAGCCGCCATGCAGTTGCAGACATTCGTCGATGATTTCGCAGCTTCGTTGCGTGCACCACCATTTCGCCATCGCCGCGGTTTCCGCATCGAGTTCCCCGCGCAGCACCTTCGCCATGCAATCGTCGATGAACGTGCGCGCGATGGTCGCATGGGTCTTGCATTCGGCGAGCTTGAAACGCGTGTTCTGCATGTCGAGCAGGCTCGCGCCGAACACCTTGCGCTCGCGCACATACGCCGTGGTCACTTCGAGCGCTTTTTCCATTGCGCTCAGTGCGCCGAGCGCGATGATCATGCGCTCCTGCGGCAACTGCTGCATCAACTGGTAGAAGCCCTTGCCCTCTTCCGTGCCGAGCAGGTTCGCGCACGGCACGCGCACGTCATCGAAGAACAGTTCCGCAGTGTCCTGGCCCTTCTGGCCCATCTTTTCGAGCACGCGACCGCGCCGGAAGCCGGGCAGATCGTCGGTTTCGACCACCACGATCGAGACGCCCCTCGCGCCCTGCGCCGGGTCGGTCTTGACGACCACGCAAATCAGGTCCGCGAGCAGCCCGTTCGAGATGAACGTCTTCGATCCGTTGATGACGTAGTGGTCGCCGTCGCGCACCGCGCGCGTCTTGATGCTCTTGAGGTCCGAGCCCGCGCCCGGTTCGGACATCGCGATGGCAGCCACGCTTTCGCCGCTCGCCATCTTCGGCAGCCACTTGCGCTTTTGCTCCTCGGTGCCGTAGCGCAGGATGTAATGCGCGACGATGCCGCTATGCACGTTCGTGCCAAGGCTCGACACCATCGCGCGCGACTGTTCGAGCGCGATGATCGCTTCGTGCGCGAAGGTGCCGCCCCCGCCGCCGTACTCCTCGGGAATGCTCGCGCAGAGCATGCCGAACTCGCCGGCCTTGCGCCACACCTCGCGGTCCACATGCTGCTGCTTCCACCAGCGTTCCTCATGGGGCGCGAGTTCGCGCTCGATGAACTTGCGGATCGAATCCTGGAACAGCACGAGATCGTCCGTGATCCACGGACTGCGGTTTTCAGCCATGTTCGTTTCCTTCGTCAAGCCTGCGCGCGCGGGCGCAAATTACGGACGGCCGCCGCCGACCACCAGCACCTGCCCCGACACGTAGTTCGATTCGGGAATGCACATGAGATACACCGCACCCGCGGCTTCTTCCGGCGTGCCGCCACGGCCCACGGGAATCATCGCTTCGATGTTCTTCATGAGTTGCGCGTTCACGCCCACCTTGATCTCCTGGCCCGCGATGTCGATGGTCGAGCTGTTGCCCTCGCCCGCCACGGCTTCGGTCAGGCGCGTCTTGATGAGGCCGAACGCCACGCTATTGACGTTGACCTTGTAGCGGCCCCACTCCTTCGCGAGCGCCTTGGTAAGCCCGTTGATCGCGGCCTTCGCGGCCGAGTAGTTCGCCTGGCCCGCGTTGCCCATCACGCCCGAAACGGACGAGATGTTCACGACCTTGCGGAACACTTCCTGGCCCGCGTCGGCCTCGGCCTTCGCGCTCTCGCGGAAGTAGTCGGCGGCGGCGCGCAGAATGCGGAACGGCGCGCTCACGTGAACGTCCATGATGGCGTTCCATTGGTCGTCGCTCATCTTCTGGATCACGTTGTCCCAGGTGTAGCCCGCGTTGTTCACGATGATGTCCAGACGTCCGAACGCTTCGAGCGCCGTGCCTACGAAGCGCGTGCCGAAATCGGCGTCGGTCACGCTGCCCGCGCAGGCCACCGCCTTGCCGCCCGCCGAGACGATCTCGGCCACCACGCTTTGCGCGGGTTCCGCGTCCAGATCGTTGACCACGATCGCCGCGCCCTCGCTCGCGAGCTTCAACGCGATCTCGCGGCCAATGCCGCGGCCCGAACCCGATACGATGGCGACCTTGCCAGTCAGTTTGCTCATGTTTTGTCTACTCCTTGTTCATGGATAGGGGTTACGTCAGGCGTCGAGCGCCACCAGCGCTTCGCCCGACAGCTTGATTTCGCCTTGTGCGTCGCGCGTGGTGAGCGCGACCTTGACGGTGCGCGCGGCTTCGTCGCGCTCGGTAACGACGCCACTACAGGTGATGGCGTCGCCCACCTGGGTGATCGCGGCAAAGCGCACCGAGAACTCGCGGATAGCCTGCTGCGGCACCCAGTTCGTGAGCAGCCGCCCGAGATACGCCATGGACAGCATGCCGTGCGCGAACACGTCGGGCATGCCCGCGCGGCGCGCGAAGTCGAGATCGACGTGAATCGGGTTGTGGTCGCCCGAAGCGCCCGCGTAGAGCGCGAGCGTGAGGCGCGTGAGCGGCGCGGCGGCGAATGGCGGCAACGCGCTGCCTACGGCCAGATCGTCGAAACGAATCGATTGCATGATGACTCCTGCTTCTGTTGCGTGCGTGGTTTCGTGATGCATGGCATTTAGCCGTTGCGCACGACGATCACGCTGCGCAGGTCGGCAACGGGCGCGTCGTTTTCCGCGTTCGTCACGCGCGTTTCGCGCACGACGAACTCCAGCGCGCCGCCCTTCTTGTCGTAGATGTCCGCAATGCGCGTTTCGAAGGCCAGGCGTTCGCCCGCGTACGCCATGCGGTGATAGCGAAAGTTCTGCTCGCCGTGCAGCACGCGGCCGATGTCGATGTTCAGGCGCTCGACCGTCGCGCGCGGATTGGGCGACTCCATTTCGAGGCAGAACAGGAACGTGGGCGGCACGGGCAGCGCGGGATAGCCCGCCGCGCGCGCCGCTTCGTCGTCGATATAGCGGCTGTCGGTCTGGCCGGTCGCCTTCGCGAAGAAGCGCAGGCGGCCCGCCTCGACGAGGGCCGTGTGACGCGAGATCAGCGCGCCGATATGGCTTTTGTCGATCATCGTCGGGCCTCCCGGTTATTGGCGCTCGTAGAGCGTGACCACGCACGCGCCGCCGAGCCCGAGGTTATGCTGAAGGCCGAAGCGCGCGCCCGCGACCTGGCGGTCCTGCGCCTGGCCGCGCAGTTGCCACACGAGTTCCGTGCATTGCGCGAGACCCGTCGCGCCCAGCGGATGCCCCTTCGAAAGCAGGCCGCCCGAGGGGTTCGTGACGACGCGCCCGCCATAGGTGTTGTCGCCGTCGAGAATGAACTTCTCCGCCGTGCCTTCGGGCGTCAAGCCCAGGCCTTCATAGGTGATGAGCTCGTTCGCAGTGAAGCAGTCGTGCAGTTCGACGACCTGAATATCTTCGGGGCCCACGCCCGCTTTTTCATACACCTGTTGCGCGGCCGCGCGCGTCATGTCGTAGCCCACCACCTTGCGCATGTCGCCTTCGTCGAACGTGCTGTTGCGGTCCGTGGTCATGGCCTGCGCCTTGATCACCACACGCGTGTCGAGGCCGTGCTTCTTCGCGAACGCTTCCGAGCACACAATGGCCGCCGCCGCGCCGCAGGTGGGCGGGCAGCACTGCAAGCGCGTGAGCGGATCGAATACAGCGGGCGACGCCATCACCTCTTCCAGCGTCACAGTGTTGCGGAACACGGCGAACGGATTGCGCGCGGCATGCTGGCGCGCCTTCACCGAAATACGGCCGAAGGTCTCCGGCTTGATGTCGTACTCCTTCATGTAGGCGCGCCCGCCGCCGCCGAAGAACTGCGCCGCGCGCGGCGCGGTTTCGTCGAAGCCCTGCACTTCCAGCATGGTCTTGACGAAGCGCTCCATCGGCGTGGGGCGGTCCGTGTACGCGCCCTTGAGCGCGCCCGGCACCATCTGCTCGAAGCCCAGCGCGATGGCGCATTCCACGGCCCCGCTTTCCACGGCCTGGCGCGCAAGGAACAGCGCGGTCGAACCCGTCGCGCAGTTGTTGTTCACGTTCACGACGGGAATGCCCGTGAGGCCCACGCCATAAATCGCGGCCTGGCCCGAGGTCGAATCGCCGAACACATAGCCCACGTAGGCCTGCTCGACGAGCGCGTAGTCAATGCGCGCATCGGCGAGCGCCGCCTTCGCGGCGTTGGCGCCCATGGTCGCGTAATCGTCGCTCGCGCCGGGCTTCGTGAACGGAATCATGCCGACGCCGGCTACCACTACCTTGTTAGTCATTCTGGATACCTTACTAAATGTGATTGCAATGGAACGATGCGGTGCGGATCCGGGCGGATCAGCTCACCTGACGGGTCTGGTTCTGCCAGTACGGCGCGCGCAGGTCGCGCTTGAGAATCTTGCCGGCGGCCGAGAGCGGCAGCGCCTCGCGAAACTCGATGGTTTTCGGGCACTTGTAGCCCGCAATGAACTGGCGGCAATGCTCGCGCAACGCGGATTCGTCCACGCGGGTGCCGGCGCGCGCCACGACCACGGCGTGCACGGCCTCGCCCCAGCGCGCATCGGGTATGCCGATCACGGCGCATTGCGCGACCGCGGGGTGGCGCGAGAGCACGTTCTCGACTTCGGCCGAATACACGTTCTCGCCGCCCGTCACGATCATGTCCTTCATGCGGTCGACGATGAAGAGATAGCCGTTCTCGTCCATATAGGCGCCGTCGCCCGTGTGGAGCCAGCCGTCGCGCAGCGCCTGGCGCGTTTCCTCAGGCTTGTTCCAGTAGCCGAGCATGACGTTCGCGCCGCGCACGGCGATTTCGCCCACCGTATTGCGCGGCACTTCCACGCCGTCGGCGTCCACCACCTTCACGCTCACGCCGAAGCCCGCGCGCCCGGCCGAGCGGTAGAGGCCGCTTGCGCGCCCTTCGGGGCCGTGATTCGCGGGCGGATTGACCGACACCACGGGCGCGGCCTCGGTCAGACCGTACGCATGGAAAAATTCGATGCCGGGCAGCGCCGCGAGCGCGGTGTCGAGCACGCCTGCCGCGATCGGCGAAGCGCCGTAATAGATGCGCCGCAGCGACGAGAGGTCGCGCTGCTTGAAGTCGGGGTGCTCCAGCACGGCTTGCAGCATGGTCGGCACGAGCAGGATCTCGTCCACGCGGTCGCGCTCGATCGCCTCCAGCACGGCGCGCGGCTCGAAGGTGGGGAGCACGACGTGCGTGTCGCCGGCGACGAAGTGCCCAACCGCGCGCGCCATGGCCGCCGTGTGAAAGAGCGGCGCGGCGTGCAGCGAGATGGCGTGCTCGTAGCTGCGGAATTCGGCCATGCGCGAGATGGCCGAAGACCACAGATTCAGGTGCGACTGCATCACGCCCTTGGAGCGGCCAGTCGTGCCGCCCGTATACATGATGGACGCGAGGTCGTTGCCGCCACGAAACGCGTCGGCCACGGGCTGGGCTTCGGCGATCAGCGCCTCGTAGGCGAGCATGCCTTGCGGCGCTTCGCGCTCACCCGTGTAGACGAGCGTCGGGCGGTGGGCCGCCGTCGCGGCGATGTCCTGGGCGAGCGGCAGGAAGTGGTCGTCCACAAGGAGGATGCGCGTGTCGCAATCGTCGAGCGAATAGACGATTTCGGGCACGCTCCAGCGGATATTCACCGGATTGAGCACGCCGCCGCCCCACCACACGCCGAGCATGTATTCGAGGTAGCGGTCAGAATTGAGCGCGAGCATGCTCACGCGGTCGCCGTCGCCCATGCCGAGCGACTGGAGCGCGCCGGCGAGGCGCGCCACGCGTGCGCCCAGTTCCGCGAAAGTGCGCGTGCGCTCGCCGTAGCGGATCGCGATGTCCGCCGGGCGCTGTTGCAGGCAGCGATGCAGGCCTTGAGTCAGGTACATGTTGTCTCCGAGCTTCTTGTGTCGTTCTCGCCGCGCCGGTCGAGGGATGAAAGGCGTGGCTGTCGTGAAGTCGGTATCACTTTAGGCGCGCGGCGGCCCGATGTCCTGAGCCGAAGGGAGGATTTTGGGGCGCGCACGCGAATCGTTCGAAAGGAGTACGACGACGCCCCGCGGCTGTGGAACAATAGGATGACGATTGCGCAAGCAACGGAAAAAGAGGGTGCGAACCTGTGGGGCGGTGTCAAAACCCGCATTGAACCCGATTCGCGCCCGGCAATAACGAACTGGAGTGAGACAGGTCCACTGCCCGGCCGGACCGGCCGGCGGCGGACCCGCGAGGCGCGCCGCCGCGCGCGCCGCAGAAGGAATCAGCGCCTGTGAACATCGCCGATGCACACGCCGCAAGCGGCAACGAAAATCATCCCCGCGGGATCGTCGCATCGAAGCTGATGCCGCCCGCAGACAGTCCGTCACATCTGTTGCGCGCGCAACTGATCGAGACAATCGCCGGCGCGCATACGGCCCGGCTCGTGCTGATCCGCGCTTCGGCGGGCTTCGGCAAGACCACGCTGTTGCAGCAATACGCGGCGTACTGCCGCGCGCACCGGCGCGAGGTGGCGTGGCTGCGCCTCGACGCCGCCGACAACGACTTCTCGCGCCTGCTGCAACACCTGGACGCGGCGTTGCCCGGCCCGCGCACGCCGCGCGCGCTCGCACTGGACCCCGAGACCTTCGGGTCGAGCCTGATCGAGCGCGTGGCGGCGCACGGCAAGCCGCTCGCCATCCTGCTCGACGACTTCGAGTCGATCCAGGGCGGCCCCGTGCTCGCTTTCATGCAGGACCTGATCGCCGCCCTGCCGCCCGGCAACCCGCTCGTGGTCGCCTCGCGCGTGACGCCGGAGCTGGGCATCGGCCGCATTCGCGCGCGCGGCGAGCTGCTCGACATCAATCCCGCCGCACTGCGCTTCACGCTGGCGGAGGCCAGCGCGTTCATCCGGGAGAAATGCGCGCTGCCGCTGCGCGACGCCGATATCGCCACGCTGCACCGCTGCACCGAAGGCTGGGCCACGGCCATCTATCTGGCCACGCTCTCGCTGCGCACGCGCACCGACCACGCGGCCTTCGTCGCCTCGTTTTCGGGCACGAATCTCGAACTCGCGGAGTATCTGGCCGAAGACATCCTTGCGCGGCAGCCCGAAGCGTGCCGCACGTTCCTGCTGGAAACGAGCGCGCTGCCGCAGTTTTCGGCCGCGCTGTGCGACGCCGCGACCGGCCGCAGCGACGGCCGGGAGATGCTCGACTATCTGGAGCGCGCGAATCTCTTTCTCGTGCCGCTCGACGGCGAGCGCGCCTGGTATCGCTATCACCGGCTGTTCGCGAGCTTCCTTCAGCACCGGCTGCGCGCGGCGCAGCCCGAGCGCGAGCGCGCGGTGCACGGCGCGGCCGCGCGCTGGTATCTCGACGCGCAACGCCCGGTGCCCGCCATCGACCACCTGCTCGACGCGGGCGACGAGGCCGCCGCGCTCGCCGAAATCGCGCACCATTCGCGCGCCCTGCTGGGCAGCGGCCGCCTGCGCCTGCTGATGCGCTGGCTCGACCGCATTGGCGCCGAACGGCTCGCCACGCGGCCCGATGTGGGCCTCACCTACGCCTGGGTGCTGCTCCTGAACCGCCGCTACGCCGACGCCATGCGCACCGCGCAAAACGTGGTGGACGGCAGCGCCGGCGAGCCCGACCAGGCGAGCGTCACGTTCGTGGCGGAAGCCATTCGCGGCGTGCTGCTCGCCCTCACCGACCAGGTCGAGGCGTGCGCGCAATCGAGCGCCGTTTTGCTCGACCGCCTGCCCGACCGCGCGAACTTCTCGTTCTACAGCCTCACGAATTCGCTCGCCTTCAGCTACGTGTGCACCGACCGCTACGACGAGGCGCGCGGCGTGCTCTCGCGCGCGTTGCGGCGCGCGCACGACCATCCCTATGTCGTGATGCGCACGATGGCCGAGACCATCGAAGGCATCATCGATCTCGTGCAGGGGCGGCTTGGCACGGCGCTCGCGCGGCTCGAAATCTCGGCGGCCAACGCCACGGCGAACCGCACCGTGGATTCGGGCGGCGGCCGCACCAGCGTGGACAGCGTGCGCTCGCTCGCGCTCTACGAGAAGAACGCGCTCGACGACATGACGCATCTGCTCGCCGACGCGCTGCCGCGCGCCAAACGCGTGGGCGTGACCGACGGCCTGATCGCCACGCACGTGCTTTCGGCGCGCGCCGCGCTCATCGAGGGCAATGTCGAGCAATGGCTGCGGCTGCTCGCCGAGCTGGAGCAACTGGGCCGCGCCGTGAAATCCGATCGCGCGGTGAGCGCCGCATGGCTCGAACGCGCGCGCGTCGCCACGCTGGAGGGCCGCCTCGACGCGGCCGAACAAGCGCTGCGCGCCGCCACGCTGCACGCGGATTGGGCGCGCACGGGCGTGTCGTTCCATGCCAGCGAGATCGACGAGCCGGTGCTGATGCGCTGCCGCCTCGATATCGCGCAGGGCCGCTACGCCACGGCGGCCGAGGCGCTGCGCGAGGCGCTCGAACAGGCGAACGCGCGGCGTCGCCATTGGCGCGCGCTCAAGGTGCGGGTGTTGCTGGCGCTCGCGCTCGAAGGCGGCGGCGAGCGCACCGGCGCCTTCGACACGCTCACGGAAGCGCTGCGCATGGCGAGCCACGAAGGCTTCGTGCGCGCGTTCCTCGACGAGGGCGAACCGCTCATGCGCCTCATCGGCGCGTGGGCCGAGCGCGGGCCCACGCAGATCGCCTCGCTCGGCGTCGTGCCCGCGTTCGTCACGCAATTGCTGGAGGGCGCGCCGCCCGCGCACACGCGCGAAGCCACGGCGCCCGATCTTGCGCCCTACGGGTCCGATTCGCCCGCCGACGCGCTCACCGCGCGCGAGCTCGACGTGCTGCGCATGCTCTCGGCCGGCCACCGTAACCGCGTGATCGCGGAGAAGCTCTTCGTTTCCGAACTCACCGTGAAGTCGCATCTACGCAAGATCAACGCCAAGCTCGGCGCGGGCAATCGCACCCAGGCCGTCGCGATCGGCCGCGCGAAGGGGCTCATTCCCTGAGGCGCGAACCGCCGCTTGCCCTGTGAACATCGACCGGAACAAAAACCATGAACGACCGAGTGAGCGCCGACAACATCGCCATTAACGTTGCGCACGCAACCATGGAAGCCGACGCGCCGCCGCCCGGCTTCGCGCCGCTGCCGCTGCGCAGCGGCTATATGGGCCAGTTCGGCGCGCTGTACTTCGACGCGGCGCGCGGCGTGATCGGCACGCGTGTTGACGAACGCCACCTGAACAACCTGGACATTGCGCACGGCGGCATGCTGGCCACGCTCGCCGACACCGCCATCGGCGCGGCGATGATGCGCGCGGCCGGACGCGAACCGCCCGCCGTCACGGCGCATCTGGGCCTGGATTACCTGGGCGTCGTGCGCCCCGGCGACTGGCTCGAAGCGCACGTCGAACTGGACAAAATGGGCGCGCGGCTGCGCTTCGCGACTTGCCGGCTCATGGTCGGCTCGCGCTGCATGCTCAAGGCCAACGCCACGTTTGCCGTGCTGAGTGATCCGGCCAGTCCTTCCAATCCGGGCTGAGCGCCATCGGGTCTTGCGCAAACGCCGCATAGCATGACGCCGCCGCCCCTTGCGAGGCGGCGGCGTTGCTCATGGCTGACGCATCAGGCGGCGTCAGTGATGCTTCTTCATCATGTCCTTCGCGGCCTCCTTCATGTCGCCGACATTCTTGCGTGCCTGACCGGCTTCCTGCTGGAGGTCGCCCTTCACTTCGCGCGCCGGGTTATGGGTTGCGCGGCCCACGGCCTCGTTGACCTTGCCCTTCATCTTTTCAGCCGTGCCCTTCACCTGGTCCTTGTTCATGGTCACACTCCACGTAAAAGCGACGGTGTGTCGCGACGCTTCGTATAGCGCATGCACTGTGCCCGAGGTGTCGGGGGGCCTCCCCGGCGCGCTTTTTGAGGGCCCAAACCGGCCGGGAAAACCCGGCCGGTAGAGACAGGTGAAGGCAGGCCGGTCAATCGTGCGCCATGGCGCGGTCGATCGAGATTTGCGTGGGCATCATGTTGACGTTGGCGTTATGCATGACCCACAGCGAAAGCCCGACGATCACCGCGATCAGGAACGCCGTGCAGATGAAGATCGCCGTATTCGAGCGCTGCTCGCGCGCCGCGCCGATATGCAGGAAATACACGAGTTGCACGACAAGCTGCGCAATGCAGAGCACGACGATGGCCGCGAGCCCGAAGCCCGGCGAAACGACTCGAAACATCACCACGCCGAACGAGGCGAGCGTGAGCACGAGCGAGAGCACCGTGCCGATCATGTAGCCCTTGAGGCTGCCATGCGACGCGTCGTGGCCGGCCTGGTGAGTGGCATGGGAATGGCTCACAGGAAACCTCGCAGATAAACAAACGTAAACACACAGATCCACACGAGATCGAGAAAGTGCCAGAACAGGCTCAGGCACGCGAGGCGGCGGCGCACCGTGCCGCTCAGGCCGAACTTGAAGGTCTGGTGCATCATGATCGCGATCCAGAGCAGACCGGCCGTGACGTGCAGCCCGTGCGTGCCGACCAGCGTGAAGTACGCCGAGAGGTACGCGCTCGTATGCGGCCCCGCGCCGTCGGCGATGAGCTTGGCGAACTCGTTCACTTCCATCGCGACAAAGCCCGCGCCGAACAGGAACGTCACGGCGAGCCATACGATCACCTGCTCGCGCCGCTGCGCGTGCAGGCTCAGCATGGCCATGCCGAAGGTGACGCTGCTCGCGAGCAGCAGCAGCGTTTCGCCCAGCACATAGGGCAGTTCGAACAGTTCCTTCGCCCCGGGGCCGCCTGCCGTCGCATTCGCGAGCACGCCGAACGTGGCGAACAGCGTCGCGAAGATGAGGCAGTCGCTCATCAGGTAGATCCAGAACCCCAGCGTGGTCTTGGTGCTGTCGTCGTGCCCATGATCGTGACCATGACCATGGGCGTGGGTAGTAGCAGCGTGAGCCATGGTTTAAGCCATCTCCTCGATTTTCCCGGATTGATCGACACGCTTGATGCCGAGTTGCTTGAAGCGCGCGTTCTCGATGCGCTCGACCTCGGCGGCCGGCACCCAGTAGTCCACGTCCTGGTCGTAGCTGCGCACGATGAAGGTGGCGATCATGCCGATCAGGCCCACCGCCGCGAACAGCCACATGTGCCACACGATCGCGAAGCCGAACAACAGGCTGAATGCCGCGATGATGAAGCCCGCGCCCGTATTGCGCGGCATGTGAATGTCTTCGTACTTGCGCGGCTGCACGTAGGCACGGCCCGCTTCCTTGTTGTCCCAGTGCTGCTCCATCGAGGTGATCTCGGGCAGCACGGCGAAGTTGTAGAACGGCGCGGGCGACGAGGTCGACCATTCGAGGCTGCGGCCGTCCCACGGGTCGCCGGTCACGTCGCGATTGGCTTCGCGGTTGCGCAGGCTCACCACGATCTGCACGATGAACGCGAGAATGCCCAGACCCACGAACACCGCGCCCACGAGCGCCACCACGAGCCACGGGTGCCAGTCGGCCACTTCATAGTGGTTCATGCGGCGCGTCATGCCTTCGAAACCGAGGATGTAGAGCGGCGTGAACGCGAGCCAGTAGCCGATCAGCCAGCACCAGAACGACACCTTGCCCCAGAATTCGTTGAGCGTGAAACCAAATACCTTGGGGAACCAGAAGCTCACGCCCGCGAGGCAGCCGAACACCACGCCGCCGATGATCACGTTGTGGAAGTGGGCCACGAGGAACAGCGAGTTGTGCAGCACGAAGTCAGCGCCCGGCACGGCGAGCAGCACGCCGGTCATGCCGCCCACGGCGAACGTCACCATGAAGCCGATGGTCCAGAGCGTGGCGCTGTGATAACGAATGCGGCCGCGGTACATCGTGAACAGCCAGTTGAAGAGCTTCACGCCGGTCGGAATCGAAATGACCGTGGTCATGATGCCGAAAAACGCGTTGACGTTCGCGCCCGAGCCCATCGTGAAGAAGTGATGCAGCCACACGAAGAACGAGAGAATGCCGATCGATGAGGTGGCGTAGACCATCGACTTGTAGCCGAACAGCGGCTTGCCCGAGAACGTGGCGATGATTTCCGAGTACGCGCCGAACGCGGGCAGGATCAGGATGTACACCTCCGGGTGGCCCCACACCCAGATCAGGTTGATGTACATCATCGCGTTGCCGCCGAGCTCGTTCGTGAAGAAGTGCATGTCGAAGTAGCGGTCCATCGTGAGCAGCGCGAGCGTGCCCGTGAGCACCGGGAACACCGCGACGATCAGGATGTTGGTGATGAACGCTGTCCAGACGAACACCGGCATCTTCATCATGTCCATGCCCGGCGCGCGCATGCGCAGGATCGTCACGATGAAGTTGATGCCCGAGAGCGTGGTGCCGAGCCCCGAGAGCTGCAACGACCATATGTAGTAGTCCATACCTACGGTTGGACTATAGCCAAGCTCGGAAAGCGGCGGATACGCCACCCAGCCCGTGGCCGCGAAGTCGCCCACGAACATGGATACCATCACGAGCACCGCGCCCACCACCGAAAGCCAGAAGCTCAGCGAGTTGACGAACGGATACGCGACGTCGCGCGCGCCGATCTGCAACGGCACCACCACGTTCATCAAGCCCAGAATGAGCGGCGTGGCCACGAAGAAGATCATGATGACGCCGTGCGCCGTGAAGATCTGGTCGTAGTGATGCGGCGGCAGGTAGCCCGCCGCGTCGCCATACGCCAGCGCCTGTTGCACGCGCATCATGATCGCATCGGCGAAACCGCGCAGCAGCATGACGATCGCGAGAATGATGTACATGACGCCAATGCGCTTGTGGTCGACGGAAGTGAGCCACTCGCGCCACAGATAGCCCCACTTCCCCGCGATCGTGATCGCGGCGAGCAAGGCGAGGCCGCCGAGCGCCACGACGGCGCCGGTGCCCATGATGATCGGCTCGTGCCAGGGAACGGCGTCGAGCGTGAGTTTTCCGAACATGTGTGATTACTCCGCTGCCAGGATGGCGCTACGGTTGAGCGTGAGCGCCGGGGCGCCGGTGCCGGGGGTGGCGTTGGGGACGGCGCCGCAAATCGGGTTGCCGTGCACGTCGCGCATGTACTTGCCGACGATGCCGTCGAAGAGGCCGGGCGCCACGTTCGAATAGAGCGTGACCGGCGTCTTTTCGCCGGGCTGCGCGAGCCGTTCGTAGGCCGCGCGGCTCAGCATCGTGGGTGAGGCTTTCGCTTGCGCGATCCACGCGTCGAAGTCGGCGCGGCTCGTGGCGAGCGTGTCGAAATGCATGTCGGAGAAGCCGGGGCCGCTGAAGGCCGCCGAGCGGCCCGTGTACACGCCGGGCTCGTTCGCGATCAGATGCAGCTTCGTCTGCATGGCCGGCATCGCGTAGACCTGGCTGCCCAGTTGCGGGATGAAGAACGAATTCATCAGCGACTCGGCGGTGAGGTTGAACTCGACCGGCGTATCCACGGGAATCGCGAGCTGGTTCACGGAGGCCACGCCGTAGTCGGGATAGATGAAAAGCCACTTCCAGTTGAGCGCGACCACGTCCACGCGCACGGGCTTCGTTTGCGATTCGATCGGCCGGTATGGGTCCAGCGAGTGCGTCGTGTGCCAGATCAGCACCGCGAGCGTGAGCACGATCACGCAGGGAATCGACCACACCACCACTTCGATGGCCGTGGAGTGCGACCAGCGCGGCGCGTAGGTCGCGTTCGTGTTTGAGGCGCGATAGCGCCACGCAAACCACAGCGTGAGCGCGATCACGGGAATCACCACGAGCAGCATGAGGCCGAGCGCGATGAGGATCAGGTTCTTTTCCTGCACGCCGATGTCACCCTTCGGGGCGAACAGCGCCATGTTGCAGCCGCCGAGCAGGACGAGCGGCCCGGCCGCCGCGGCGAGCGCCGCGCGGCGCATGAAGCCGGCGACGCGCGACGTTGACGAGGCGAGTGAGATCAGCGGGGAAGATGGCGGGCCGGCGGTCGCGGCCTGCCCGGTACAAGGGTCTGGAGTGCGCATGTCTGGTTCCAAGGTTGACATTCGCGCAAACCCATCCATACGTGCTCACTCTGCTGCCGCACAAGCGGCCCGACCAGTCCGCCGGAGGGCCGCTATAGAAGCCATACATAGCCTATATGTATGGATTTACGCGCTTCATGCACGCATGCTAGAGTAAGACATGACGCATACATCCGCGACAGAATGACACACGACCAAGCTACCGAAAGCCCCGCCGGGATCCAGGCGTGGGCCACGGCCATGCAGGCGGGCAGCGGCCCGCGCTACCTGCGGCTCGCTGATTTCATCGAAGAGGCGGTGGCGCACGGCGCGCTGCGCCCAGGCGAGCGCGTGCCCGCGCAGCGCTCGCTCGCCACCCTGCTCGGCGTCGATCTGACCACCGTCACGCGCGGCTTCAACGAGGCGCGGCGGCGCGGGCTGATCGAGGCGCGCGGGCCGCTCGGCACCTTCATCGCCGCGCCGCGCGCCGAGCTGCTGCAACGCGTGGACCTCAGCATGAACATTCCGCCGCCGCCCGTGGGGCTGGAAATGGATGCGCTGCTGCGCGAAGGCACCTCGCGCGTTTTGCTGCGCAGCGACGCCGATCTGCTCATGACCTACCACGTGGGCGGCGGCGGGCGCACCGACTGCGAAGCGGGCGCGAAGTGGCTGCAACCCATGCTCGGCGAAGTCGCGCCCGAGCGCGTGGCCGTATGCCCCGGCGCGCAGGCGGCGCTGGCCGCGCTGATCCTCGCCTTCACGCGCCCCGGCGAGACGATCCTGACCGAGCCGCTGCTCTACCCCGGCCTGCCGCACGCGGCGGCGCAACTGGGCCGCCGCATCGAACCGGTGGCCGCCGACGCTTACGGCATGCGCCCCGACGCGCTCGAAGCGGCGTGTCGAGAGCACGCGGCGCGGCTCGTCTACCTGAACCCGACGCTGCAAAACCCCACCACGGCGACCATGCCCGAGGCGCGGCGCCTGGAGATCCTGCGGGTGGCCGAACGCTGCGGCGCGCGCATTGTCGAGGACGATCCGTACTGGCGCTTCGTGCCCGATGCGCCGCCGCCCCTCGCGCGCCTCGCGCCCGCGCAGGTCTGCTATCTCGCGACGCTCTCGAAAACGCTCTCGCCCGGCTTGCGCACGGCCTACCTCGCGCTGCCCGACCGCGTGGCACACGCGCAACTGCTGGCGGCGCTGCGCGCGTTCTCGCTGATGGCCGCCCCGCTCACCAATGCGCTCGCCACGCACTGGATCGAGGAAGGCGTGGCCGAGCAGATTTTCGCGGGCGTGAAGGCCGAGGCGCGCGAGCGCCAGCGCATCGCGTCGCACACGCTGGGGTCCACGGCGGGCGCGGGCATTCACGTCTGGTACACGCTGCCGCGCTACTGGCACGCGCGCGATCTGGCCGCCGCCGCGAGCAACGAAGGGCTGGCCGTGGCGCCTTCCACGGCGTTCCAGCAAGGCCCGGAGACCGCCAATGCGATCCGCATCTCGCTCGGCGCGACGGGCGGGCGCGAGCAGTTGCAGGCCGCGCTGCGCAAGCTTTCGGCGCTGCTCGCGAACGACCGCTCCGCGCAAACCCAGGTGATCGTGTGATGGCCTGGGCACGCGGGCGATCCGCGCTTGCGGATTTTTTATCGCCTGCCATGGCACCGCAATTGCTACGGCTTATCGTTTCCCTGCTTGCGCCCCGCTGCGCGGCCGTGCCCACATAATGGCAAAGACGCGGCGCGGCGGCGCAAGTACACTCGTCGCAGCAGCCGACGGCCGGATTCGAGTCACCGCGCCCCCAAGGGCGCCCCAAAGCGGGAGGTAAAACGATGGCAAACGAGCAAATGCTCGCGCAGATGCGCGACAAACCGGGCTTCATCGCAGCGCTGGACCAGAGCGGCGGCTCGACGCCGGGCGCGCTGCACCAGTACGGCATTCCCGAGAGCGCCTATAGCGGCGACGCCGAGATGTTCCGCCTGATCCACGAAATGCGCGTGCGCATCATCAGCGCGCCGGCGTTCACAGGCGACAAGGTGATCGGCGCGATTCTCTTCGAAGCCACCATGGAAGGCGAAGCGGGCGGCAAGCCCGTGCCCGCGTTCCTCTGGAACGACCGCGGCGTGGTGCCCTTTCTCAAGGTTGACAAGGGTCTGGAAGCCGAGGCCGACGGCGTCCGCCTCATGAAGCCGATTCCCGCCCTCGACACCCTGCTCCAACGCGCCGTGAAGGCCGGCATTTTCGGCACCAAAATGCGCTCGGTGGTCGAGCACGCCTCGCCTTCGGGCATCGCATCGATCGCCGCGCAGCAGTTCGCGCTGGGCGCGCAGATCGCCGGGCACGGGCTCGTGCCGATTCTCGAACCGGAAATCTCGATCAAGGCCCCCGACAAGGCCAAGGCCGAGGCGCTGCTGCGCGCCGAACTGCTCAAGGGGCTCGACGCGCTGCCCGCCTCGCACAACGTCATGATCAAGTTGACGATTCCCGATACGCCGGACTTCTATCGCCCGCTCATCGAGCATCCGCGCGTGGTGCGCGTGGTCGCGCTCTCCGGCGGCTACACGCGCAGCGACGCCTGCGCGCGGCTCGCCAAAAACCATGGAATGATTGCAAGCTTTTCGCGCGCGCTCATCAACGACCTCACGAAGTCGATGAGCGACGCCGAGTTCGATGCGACGCTCGCCGCGAGCATCGATGAAATCTGGAAAGCATCGGTGCAGAAGGTCTGAATGCGTGTCTGACGCGGACCTGAACCCGGGGCGCGCAAGGCGCCTTGTCCTTGTCTGACGCCGGTCAGCCGCACAAAAACAAGATGACACATCAACCGGCCTCGCCACGCGAGGCCGGTTATACTTGCTCCTTCCCTTTTCTCACCCTATGCACCGGCCATGAGGCAGCTATTCTGCCTGCTCGCCCTGTTGCCGGGCCTCGTGCAAACCGCGGCCGCGCAGGCCCAGCAGGTTCCCGCGAGCGAGACCGTCAGCACGCCGCGCACCGCCGTGGTTTCGACCTACCTCACGCAGAAGTTCGGCGTGGCGAAGGAAAAGGCCGCGCAAATTTCACTGGCCGTGACGGGTGCCGCCGAGAAATACTCGCTGCCGCCCGCCGTGCTGCTGGCCATCATCTCGATCGAATCGCGCTTTCGCGAACGGGCGCATGGCGCCAATGGCGCAACCGGGCTCATGCAGGTCGTGCCTTCCGCGCATCGCAATATCCTGCACAACAAGGATCTCACCGATCCCGAGGTCAACATCGACGTCGGCTCCTCGATTCTTTACGGCTACCAGCGCGCGGCCGGCGGCGACCTCAACGCCGCGATGAAGAACTATGGCGGCTCGAAGGCCTATGCGGAAAAGATCCGCCTGCGCGCCGTGGAGTTCAGCCGTGTGATCGATAATGCCAGCGAGCCTGCCGCGAGCGATGCGCCCGCGAGCGCCGGCCTCGTGGCTTCGGCGGCATCGACAGCGGCTCAGGCTTCTGCGCAAGACGCGGCTTCGGCCAGTACTCACTAGTCGCACTTCCGCGCGTCGAGCGCCGGATGGCCGCTGCGGTCAGGTCAAATCGCGTTCAATCCGGTGCGCTTGCTGAAATTGCCGGAATTGCAGGCAATTCGAGCCGCGAAAAAACATCGTTATCCGAATGAATTCGCAGAAGCTGACAGCGCGGCTGCACCTGCTTCATCCCGCGTGCCGACAAGCGCCGTCAGGTAAACGTGCGAACGCCCTCGCGCGGGCGCGCCGCGAGAGGGTCGTAACCGAAACAGGAGTCCTGACGTGAAAGCGTGAAAGCCGGCTTGATGCGGCGCGCACGCGCGCCGCATTCACACTCGCTCAGGCGTCAGCTGCGGGCGTTTCGCCGTTTTCCGCTTGCTGAGGCTGCTGCGCGGGGGTCTCGGCTGCCGGAGCCTGCGCTTGCGGCTGTGCGTCCTGCGCGGGCTGCGCCTGCGCCTCCGGATCGGCCTGCACTTCGGTCTTCACGTCGGCGTTCACCTCAGCCTTCGCTTGCGCCTTCGGCTCGGGTTGAGCCTTGCCTTCCTCGCGCGCCTTGGCCTGTGCCTCGGCCTTCGCCTTCTGGCGCGTCAGCGCCGCGTTGGCGCGGCCGACGTGCGACGGGTCGATGCCCGGGCCTTCCGAGGCCGTGCCATCCAGCTCAAAACGCGAGCCGCCTGCCGCAACGCGCTCGTGATAGCGAGGATGGTTCACGTGGCGCTTGAGCACGGCGACGATCAGCGTGCGATCGTACTCGGGGTGACGCGCAACGAGGTCTTCGGCCACGCCGATCTTCAGCGGCAGACGGTCGCGGAACGCGGGATAGTGCTTCGCAAACACGTTCCAGACCGTGTTGAGCTGGCGATTGCGCTCGATGCGCGCCTTTTCGGCTTCGCTCAGGGGCGCTGCGGGCGGCTGCTGGGGCCGCGCCGGGCGGCGGCGCTGCTGCTGGGAGCGCTCGCCGGCCTCTTGCGCGCGAGCCGGCCTCGGCTGCTGCGGGCGGCGCTGCTGCTGCGCCTGCTCCGGCTGCTGACCTTGCTGCTGCCCCTTCGCGCCCTGCGGACGGCCCTGACGCGAGCGCGAACGCCCTTCGTTGGCGCCCGTGCCGCCGGTGGCCTGCGCGCCATCTCTCGGCGCGCGCGGGCCCTTCGGGGCGTGGGAGCCGCCGTGGCCCTTCGCACCCTTGTGCGCGGGCTTGCCAGGCGACTTCTGCGTCTGTTCTTCGGCCGGTTGGCCCGTGTCCATCCCCATGCTCTTCTTGATTTCGAGAAGACCATCCTTGAAGCTCAGGGTGCGGCGTTGTTGCGATGCGGCTTTCACGTCCAGCTCTCTTCCATATGGGATCGGACGCTATGATACCGAATCACGGGCGACCTCACCGGCGAATGACGTTTCATCGCTGTTTTTTTGCGTCCGCCGCCACGCGTTGCGTCGTGCGCGGAACATACAAAACGCATGAAAATCGCGAACAGACGCGGCAAATCCCGTCGATATCCACCATCCGGCAAGCCCTTGCGCACGCAAGGATCGCCACCCTTTTTTCTCACGACACCATGACGAATTCGACATCCGCCCCCCGTAGCGCCATTCGCGCCATCGTCACCGGCCATACGCGCGGCCTGGGCGCGGCGCTCGCCGAATTGCTGCTGCAACGGCACATCGACGTGCTCGGCCTCGGCCGTGGCGCGCATGACGCCCTCGCGTCGCGCCACGCGGCGCGTTTCACGCAGTCCGTAGTGGATCTCGCCGATCCCGCCGCGCTCGAACGCTGGCTTGCCGGCGACACGCTGGGCGCGTTCGCGAGCGGCGCGCAGTGCGTGATCCTCATCAACAACGCGGGCACCGTCGAGCCGATCGCCCCGCTCGGCGCGCAGGACGCGGGTGCGATTGCGCGCGCCGTGACGCTCAATGTGGCCGCGCCCCTGATGCTTGCGAACGCGCTTGCCACGTTGCCCACGCTGGGCGCAAACGCGTCGCGCCGCATCGTGCATGTTTCGAGCGGCGCGGCGCGCAATGCGTACCCGGGCTGGAGCGTGTATTGCGCAACCAAGGCCGCGCTCGATCATCATGCGCGCGCTGTCGCACTCGACGCGCCGCAAGGCGTGCGCATTTGCAGCGTGGCGCCGGGCGTGGTGGACACGGGCATGCAGGAAACGATACGTGCCACGAGCGTCGCACACTTCCCGATGCGCGAACGGTTCGAACAACTGAAGCAAAACGGCCTGCTCGCCACGCCGGAAACGGCGGCCACGCAGTTGATCGATTACGCGCTCAGCGATGCATTCGGATCGACGCCCACGGCCGACGTGCGCGAACTCGCCAAGGCGTGAATCTGGGCCGCTAGTACAAGCGGCGCACCCGGCTCCCGCAAAACCTCACCTTCCAGCGTTTTCCACTGGAGGGTTGAGCGGAAAAACGGGCCGTCCAATCGCAATATGGGCGATATGCCGAGGCCCGCAACGCGCGGCCTCCCGCAAACACTCACCTTTGGAAAATCGCGTTCGCGTGTGACGTGCATCACGTCAGCGCAACGCGTGGGCGCACCGATTTCAGCCGCCGCGCGCCGCCGGCGAGCGTGAGCAACGCGGTGATAGCCAGCAGATCGCCCGCGAGCCGCGCGGGCAACGAATCCATCGTATGCGTCGCGCGCAGCAGGGTGTCGATGACGTTCGACGCCACCGCGCCGCCCACGAAGCACACGAGCCCCTGCTGCCCCACGTTGACGACAGCCGGCAGCCGTTGCGCGAACCACGCGATCCATCCCTTGCGCACCGCCTGGGCGGCAAGCCACGCGACGGCGGCAAAGCTCACGATGCGCACGCTCGCGAGGTTCTGTTTCATGTAGCCGGGCTGCGGATCGAGATCGGCAAAGAGCCGGATGAACGCGAACGTTGCGACGAGCACGAGCGCGAACGCCGTCAAGGTGCGCCCTGTCAATGAAGTCTGGAACGCGCGCGACACCGGATAAAGGCGGCACAGCAGGCCCAGCATGAACATGGCCTGCCACGCGAACGGGTTGAAGGGCCAGATAGCGCCCGGCGCGGTGGGCAGATAATTCACGAGCCAGCAACCGCCGAACCACAGCACGAAACTGCCGACAAGCACGAGGTCGGGCGAACGGCGCGCGAGCGGCATGACGAACGGCAACGCGAGCACCAGTACGATGTACATGGGCAGCACGCCCGCGAGATAAGGCTGATCGCGAAACACGGCGATATTGGCGAGCATCGCGAACGGATGCGCGGCGAAACGCAAAAAGCCCGTCTCGCCAACGAGGGGCGAATCGACACGCAGCATCACGGCGGCGGCGCCTGAAAGCAGCATCAACGCCGCTGTGCAGAGATAGGCGGCGTAGATCTCGCGTCCGCGCCGCCAGAAACGCCGGTTCGCGGCCCCCGCCCCCTTGCGCTGCGCCATGGCCAGCCAGCTCGCCGCGCACACATAGCCGCTCACGAACACGAAGACTTCCGCGGAGTCGCAGAAGGCGAAGTTATGCAACATCGCATGCGAGAGCACGCTGGACGGAATGTGATCGAGTGCAATGGAGATCAATGCGAAACCGCGTAAAAAGTCGATTTCGATTGATCGCTTCGCCGCCTGACTCATCAATGACAACTCCCGCTCGCTTCGAACATTACGATTGAAGGGATAGGCAGCCGGAATTCGACAAGGCTGTCAGCTTTTCGGGTCTTTTTGTAAGGATGACTGATCGATTCGTGGCCGCCGCGATGCCGCGTGAAAGGGCTCCGTAAAAGGCTGCTGGCGGGCGCGGCTGCACCATGCGACTTTAATGCCAGCACGCCGTGAAGTGTGGCGGCGTAACCCATGGTAAGCATTTCGCCGCTGCGATGTCGCCGGGCGTCGCCTCGCGTGCTCGCAAACCGTGCGCGCGATGCACACTGGGTAGGCGCGCGCCCATTTGTGGCGCGAGACAAGCGCCATTGCACAGTCGTGGAAGTCGCGGCCGCCAGAAAGCCACGCGAAAGCCGATGGACGCCCTTGTGGGCGGCCTTGGGTGTTCCCGTGGGTGTTCCCTTTACTCGCGTCATGGCGAGTTGACGCCGGGCGGCGCCAAGGGTTCCGGAAAATTTGAGACGTTTCGTTACTGAGCCTGATCCTGCGATCTTTTCGGTTGCAGAATCAGGCGATCGCCGCGCGTTAGCGGCTTGCGGAAGCGTTCATCGCCATCACGGCATCGAGCGCGCCGCCCACCATGCGCCGCACCACCGGCTCCACCTGCTGCGCGAGCGCGGGCACATAGTCGAACGGCGCGGTCTCGCTC
>NZ_QEOB01000047.1:0-47574 GCF_003096875.1 Paraburkholderia unamae | reverse complement strand
CGTGAACTGCACCCCGTGAAAGACAAACCCTAAACCCCGCAAGGCGGACACTTGAACTTGGCCGGAAAGCGGACATCTGAAAATGGCTTTGACATAAGAATGTTCGCAAACATCAACGACACCGGCAAACAGCCCCCAAAACCACCCACCAATCAAACCCACCCAGGACTCACGCCTGTGAACCGCATGAAAGTCCGCACAGCGCGCCCGTGCGTATCGTCATCAACCGGGTGCGAATTCGAAAGCGACGCGCCACGCGCCGCACCACAATCGGAATCATGCCTCGCAGACGATTCCCTTCGCACCCGGAGCCCCGACATGTACGTTCGACTTCTCGCACCATCCCTCATCGCCACGGGCGTGTTCCTGATGATCGGTGCGGCAACGCCGGGCGACTCCGGCTTGCGTGCGGCGTTCGTTGAGGTTGGCGGTCAGACGGAGTTGCCGCTCGAACGTGTCGCGCTGGGTATCGGCGAGGCCGCATCGCGCCATTCGCGCGCGCATGACGCGCCCGCCGAGGCGATACCGGCTGAGGCGATTGAATCGACGGATGCGACTGAACCCACCCGCGCGGCACGCGGGCAACGCAAGCGTCTCATGCGCCTGCAAGCCACGCCCGCCGTGCGGCGCGTGCGTGGCGACTACAAGTACTGGACTTGAGCGTACGCATCGCGCGTGTTCACGGCTCCATGGCGATATACCGCGACACGAACACCACGAACAGCCCGCATTTCACGACACATTCCACGAGCGAGAGCCAGAACGCGAGACGAAAATTCGCGTATTCGGCAGGCAGCGCGGGCGCGACGGCAAGCACGCTGAGCGCACAGAGAAAAACGAATACCCCGCGTGCCGTCGCGCCGCCCTTGAGCACGCGAAACACGATCGCAAGCCAGATCAACGTCGATACCGCGAGCGCCGCGCGCTCCAGGTCGTCAGCCGCGCTCCAGTACGCAACGGGCAACTCAACGAGCGCCCAGAGCGCCGAAAATTTCACGAGCCTGCGGGTCCACGCACCGTTGAGCCCGGCCGCCATTGCGTGGCTTGCACCAGCCGTCCCACGCCCGCGCAGCCACGCCGCGAAACTGGCGAACTCAGGCGCGTCGCCCATCGTGCGCGCGTCGGCGGCGGCGCGTTTCAAAGCATCATCGTGATTCATAGTCGTGTCTCCACACCGTGATTGCCGCGCCTCTCATCAATGAGGCCCGGCCGCTCGGTCATTGCGTTGCAGTATCGGGGCGTGCGGCAGCACCGGTGTTGTCAACGCACGATGCCTTTCAGGATTCGCACGCTCATCTGCGCCACCAGCCCACGCGTGGACAACGCCGCTCGAAAGCCCCCGCGCGCATTGCCGTGCGATTTCGAAATCGCCGTCCATGCGCCGCAAGCTGCGGCCACGCGAACACGTCACCCTTCGCACACGTGGCGTCCTCCCTCGCCGCGAAGGAATCGACATGGCTAGCGACAAGAAAACAATCCGCATCTATACGGAACCGGCGGGCGGCTGGGGCGCATTACGCGCCACGGGCGAAGCGCTCGCGCTTCAGGGCGTGGCAGTTTCCGGCGCTCGCACGCTGCTGCGCATGAACCAGCCCGAGGGTTTCGACTGCCCCGGCTGCGCGTGGCCCGATCCGAAGCACACGTCCTCGTTCGAGTTCTGCGAGAACGGCGCGAAGGCCGTGGCCTGGGAGGCCACGGACAAGCGCTGCACGCCCGACTTTCTCGCCGCGCACAGCGTGAGCGAGCTCGCCGCGTGGGATGACTACGACCTCGAAATGGCCGGCCGCCTCACCCACCCCATGCGCTACGACGCCGTCACCGACCGTTACGTACCCATCGGCTGGGACGAAGCGTTCGCGCTGATCGGCGCGCACCTCAACGCGCTCGAAAGCCCGAACGAAGCGGACTTCTACACGTCGGGGCGGGCTTCGAACGAGGCCGCGTTTCTCTATCAACTGTTCGTGCGCGAGTTCGGCACCAACAACTTCCCCGACTGCTCCAACATGTGCCACGAAGCGACCAGCGTGGGCCTGCCGCAGTCCATCGGCGTGGGCAAAGGCACGGTGCTGCTGGAGGACTTCGAGCACGCGGACGCCATCTTCATCTTCGGGCAGAACCCCGGCACCAACAGCCCGCGCATGATGAGCGACCTGCACGCGGCCTCGCGGCGCGGCGCGAGCATCGTCTCGTTCAATCCGTTTCGCGAGCGCGCGCTCGAACGCTTCGCCGCGCCGCAGAACCCGATCGAAATGGCCACCTTCAGTTCGACGCCCATCAGCACCTGTCTCTATCAGGTGAAGGTGGGCGGCGACGCGGCCGTGCTCAAAGGCATGATGAAAGCGCTGCTCGACATGGACGACGACGCGGTGGCGCACGACCGCCCGCGCATCCTCGATACCGAATTCATCGCGGGCCATACGCTGGGCTTCGAAGCGCTCGAAGCGGACTTGCGCGCGACGTCATGGGAATCGATCGCCGCCCACAGCGGCCTCGCGCAGGCGGACATCGAATCGGCCGCGAGCCTGTACGCGGCGGCAAAGAACGCGATCCTCGTCTACGGCATGGGTATCACCCAGCATCACTGCGGTACCGCCAATGTGCAGCAGGTCGCGAACCTCGCGCTCATGCGCGGCAACGTGGGTCGCCCCGGCGCGGGCGTGTGCCCCGTGCGCGGCCATTCGAACGTGCAAGGCAACCGCACGGTCGGCATCACGGAAAAGCCGTCTGCGGCCCTCATCGACGGCATCGAGCGCGCCTTTGGATTCCGGCCGGGCGCCGAGCATGGCCGCGATGTCGTCGCGACCATCGAGGCCATGCTCAAGGGCGAGTCGAAGGTCTTCATCGGGCTGGGCGGCAACTTCGCGGCGGCGGTGCCCGACTGGCCACGCGTGCAGGCGGCCATGCGCGGCCTCGCTCTCACGGTGCACATCGCGACCAAGTTCAATCGCAGCCATCTCGTGCATGGCAAGGACGCGCTGATCCTCCCCTGCCTCGGCCGCACCGAAATCGACGTGCAGGCGAACGGCCCGCAATCGATCACGGTGGAGGATTCGATGTCGATGGTGCACGCCTCGGCGGGCCGCAACCCGCCGGCCTCGCCGGAGCTGCGCAGCGAGCCCGCGATCGTCGCGGGCATCGCGCGCGCCACGCTCGGCGCGCGCACGCGCGTGCCCTGGGAGCACATGGTGGCCGACTACGACCGCATTCGCGAGGCCATCGAAATCGTCTTTCCCGCGTTCCAGGCGTACAACGCGCGCATTCGCGTGCCGGGCGGTTTCTATCTGGGCTCGACCGCGCGCGATCGCATCTGGGCGACGTCCACGGGCAAGGCCAATTTCCTCGTGTTTCAGGGGCTCGACGAAGACCCCGCGCACGGCGACCCCGACGCGCTCTGGCTCACCACCATGCGCAGCCACGACCAGTACAACACCACGCTCTACTCGCATTCGGACCGCTATCGCAGCGTATTCGGCCAGCGCGACGTGGTGTTCGTGAACGCCGGGGAACTGCGCCGCCGCGAGATGCAAGAGGGCGAGCGCGTGGATCTCGTCGCCCTGTCGCGCGACGGCGTCGAGCGCGTCGTGCGCGGCCTGATGCTCGTGGAATACGCGTTGCCCGACGGCTGCTGCGGCGCCTACTACCCCGAGGCGAATCCGCTCGTGCCGCTCTATGCCTATGACCCGCAAAGCCGCACGCCGTCCTATAAGGGCGTGCCCGTGAAGATCCGGCGCGCCGCCGCCGCGCAACAAGGAAGCCGCCATGGAGTTCTTTGACACCCTCGCCCTCTCGCGCCTGCAATTCGCCTTCACGGCCATCTTCCACATTCTCTGGCCGATCCTCACGATCAGTCTCGCGGCCTTCGTCCTGCTGGTCGAGGCGCTGTGGCTGCGCACGGGCGATCTCGCGTATTACCGTCACGCGCGCTTCTGGTCGAAGCTGCTGATCCTGAACTTCGCCGTGGGCGTGGTGAGCGGCATTCCCATGGAGTTCCAGTTCGGCACCAACTGGGCAGGCTTCGCGCAGTTCAGCGGGCAATTCATCGGCAACATTCTCGGCTTTGAAGGCGCGATGGCCTTCATGCTCGAAGCGGGCTTCATCGGCGTGATGCTGCTCGGCTGGGATCGCGTGCCGCGCGGCGTGCATCTATTCGCAACAGCAATGGTCGCGTTCGGCTCCAGCCTCTCCGCGTTCTGGATCATGGTCGCGAACTCGTGGATGCAGACGCCGGCGGGCGTCGAGGTCGTCGACGGCAAGATCGTCGTCACGAGCTATCTGCACGCGATCTTCAACCCCGATGTCGCATGGGGCGTGGGCCATATGTGGGTGGCCGCGATCGAAACGGGCATGTTCGTGGTCGCGGGCATTTCCGCGTGGCAAATGCTGCGCGGGCGTCATGCCGAATTCTTCGCGCGCTCGTTCAAGCTCGCGCTCGCGGTGCTGCTCGTCGCAGCGCCCTTGCAGGTATGGCTCGGCGATTCGAGCGGCGTGAGCGTGTTCGCCACGCAGCCCGCCAAGGGCGCGGCAATCGAAGGCCACTGGCACACCAATGCGCCTGGCACGGGGGCGTCGTGGTCGCTGCTCGCCTGGCCCGATCAGGACGCGCAGCGCAACGACTGGTCGATCGAGGTGCCGGGCCTGTTGAGCGTGCTGGGCACCCACACGCTGCACGGCACCGTGAAGGGGCTCGCCGACTTTGCGCGCGAGGACCAGCCGCCCATGCTGCCGCTGCTCTACTACGCGTTTCGCGTGATGGCGGGCATCGGCTTTCTGTTCGTGGCGCTCGCGCTGTGGACCGCCTGGTGCCTGCGGCGCGCGCGCGGCAGCCTCGACGCGCTGCTCCAGCGCCGCTGGCTGCTGGGCGCGTGGGTGGCCGCGATCCCGCTGCCGTATATCGCCGTCGAGGCGGGCTGGATCGTGCGCGAGGTGGGCCGCCAGCCGTGGGTGGTCTATGGCCTGCTGCGCACGCGCGACGCCGTGTCGGCCGTGCCGCCCGGCCATGTCGCCGCCAGCACCGTCATGTTCCTCTGCTTCTACCTCGTGCTGATCGTCACGTTCTTCCTCCTCGCGCGCCGCTGGCTGCGCACGGGACCGGATCTGCTCATCGCCCCGGCGCGCGCCGCATCGCAACCCGCCGATTCATACACCACGGTGGGCTGAAGCCGCCGCCTCCCGCTGATGAACGAAGGAATCCTCATGGAAACTTCCACGCATGTCATGCTGGCCTATACCTGGTTCAGCCTCATCGGGCTCATGCTCGCGTTCTACGTCGTCACCGACGGCTTCGATCTCGGCGTCGGCATCCTCACGCTCCTGCGCCGCGAGCGCACCGATCACGACGTGATGGTCGCCTCGATCGGTCACGTGTGGGACGCCAACGAGACCTGGCTCGTCGTGGTGGGCGGCGCGCTGTTCGGCGCCTTTCCGCTCGCCTACGCCCTCCTCCTGCAAACGCTGTACGTGCCCGTGATGGTGTTGATCGCGGGCCTCATCATGCGGGGCGCGGCCATCGAATTCCGCCACAGCGCGACGCGCGGCGCGCTATGGGACCGCGTGTTCGGCGTCGGCAGCCTCGTGGCGGCCACCGCGCAGGGCGTCATCCTCGGCAAGGTCATCACCGCGCTCGAACCGGGGCCCGTGAGCGCGCTCTTCGTCGCCTGCTCGGCGGTGGGCGTGGTCGCGGGCTACAGCCTGCTGGGCGCAACCTGGCTCGTCCAGAAGACCCAGGGCGCGATCGAACGGTGGGCGCGCGGCGCGGCGCGCGTGTACGCCGTGGTGTGCGTGGCGGCGGCGCTCGCGCTGAGCGCCGCGACCTGGCTCTACAGCAGCGTGGGCCACGACCGCTGGTCGCAAGCGCCGGTCGTGCACGTGCTTGGCGCGCTCGGCCTGCTCGCGGCGCTGGCCTTCGTCGCGATCCTGGTCGGCTTGCGGCGCGCGGCGGTGGGCCTGCCGTTTCGCGCCACCATCGCGATGTTCCTGATTTCGTTTCTGGGTCTCGCCATCAGCCTCTTTCCCGACTTCGTGCCGGGCAAGCTGCGCATTCTCGACGCCGCTTCCGATAGCGCGACGCTCACCTTCATGCTGACCGGCATCGGTTTCGTGTTCCCCATCATGATCGGCTACAACCTCTACCAGTACTACATCTTCCGCGGCAAGGTCGGCGTGCCCACGCATGCGGAGGAAAAAGCGTGAAACTTGGGCGTTCGTTCTGAACGCCCAATGAAAGAGGGGCGCTCCGGTGGAGCGCCCCTCTTTTCACATTCGCGACCTTCATCGTTTGCGGCTTCGACTGCCTTGCACCTTGCATCGCGCCGAGCGCGGCTTCCGCCTCAAGCGCGCCCCGCTTCGTCGAGAACGACGCTATGGATCATCGCGTCGGCGTTGAGCGCCTGCGGTCGCATCGGGCGCGGGCGATAGACGTCCTCGCCGCGGCGAATCTCGCGCCCGCTCACCGCGCACACGCCCGAGCGGCGCGCGCGGGTGCGGTACCACTCCTGATCGCAGTACGCGCAACGCGAGGGGTCGCGCCAGGCGAGCGTCACGCGCGTGGCGGTGGCGCGCTCCAGCACGCGGATCGTGAGGCCGGGCACGGGCTTGTCGGCGCTGCGGCGCGACGCGGGCTTGCGCGCCGCCGGAACGGGGTTGCCGGGGCACGTCTCGCCCGACAACAGCCCAAGCAGGCCAATCGTCATTTGCCACGGGTCGACAACTTGCGTTTGCGCTTCCATAGTTCGGACTCCTGTTATTACCGCATTCAACTTTGCTGTGGATTCTAGGATCTCGCTGCGCCAACGTTCGATTCTCGGCAGCAGCGTCAATGGTCAAGCATCAGGCCGGGAGCGGTTCCGCTTCGATGCCGGCAAACCCGTGCGGAAGCTCGAAACCGGATGCGCGTGCGGCGGGCGACGGGGGCATCGCCGTTTCCCCCTTCGGCTCGTGCGCCGCATCCGTGGCAAGATGACCAAGCAGATACTGCGTGCTGTGCGCCATGAAGCGCACGAGGTCGCTATCGAAGCCCATGGTTGCTTTTCCTCCAGGAACAAGGCGTCTCGCCCACGAAACGCTTGAAGACGGTCGTGAAGTGCGCCTGTGAGCGAAAGCCGCAGGCGAGCGCGACGTCGAGCACGTTGTGCTGCGAGCCGAGCAGCAGCGACTGTGCGTGGTCGATACGCCGGCGCAGCAGGTATTCATGCGGGCGCAGGCCGCTTGCCTGGCGAAACTGCGCCGCGAAGTGCATGCGCGTCAGGCCGGCGCTCTGCGCCATGTCCGCGAGCCCGATGGGGTCGCCGAGATGGGCGTCGACGTAATCCATCACGCGCGTCATGCGCCATTTCGGCAGCTCGGCCGCGGCGCGCGCGCTGCGCGAGGTTCCCGCGTACTGGCGGCTCACGAGGCGCGAAACGATGGCGAGGCTCACGCTGTCCGTAAAGACCTTGCCAAGCGCGGCGTCGTTGGTCTGCGAAACGGCCAGCGCCTGGCTCAGCCGTTCAATCGCGGGGTCGCGCAGCAAGCGGCCGTCGCCGAGCACGAGGTCGCCGTTGTGCGCGTGCTCGAACAGGTCCGCGTAGCATTCGTCGAGCACTTTTTGCGTCACGTACAGATGCAGCACATCGCATGGCGACGAGAAACACGCCCGCGCGGCCACGCCGGGCGCGCCCACGTGCGCGACGCCCGCCGACACGCGCCCGCGAATCAGCGGACGCGCGCCGTAGTCGAAATCGACCACGGTGCACTTGAGATTGAGCGCCACGCAATGCATCGACGCATGCCCGTCGCTCACGACATCGAGCGGCACGCGCGGCTTGCGCGACCAGCGCAGGACCTGCATCTCGGGCGACGATTGCAGCTTGCCGCCCGGCACGCGCCATTCGGTTTCCGCGTCGATCGGCTGGCGCGCCGCGTGCGGCGGCAGAAGACAGTCGGACAGATTGCTCATGAGATTCGCTCCTTTCTCGCCGCCGTCGTGTCGAAGTGCCGACCTGAAGCGCCGCGAAGATGAGTAATGTGATCAGGCTCCACGTTACCCGACGAATATCGCGCCCACTAGTCGTACAATGGATTGCGCCTTTGGCGTGAATGTTTGAGGCACTCATACCGACGTTTAACCCAATGCCCGCCGGAATATCCGGTAGTACGAAGCGAAGGCCGAGGCGCCCCGCGCACGCCCTGTTTCCGGCGGCCGTTGATTGGCGGCGCACCGTTCCACTCATACCTTGGTATGAGCCGCCGATAAAAAAGCGTGCTAAAGAGCAAAGAGAAATGCCGTGAACGACGGCGCGCCCGGTCATTCGCGCAATAGCGGAAATCGGCGGGCGTGCAAGCGTGGAAAACAGGGAATATTACGGGCGCTGCAATTCAGGATTCGTCGGCGGACGTGCTAATGCCAAGCGTCTTCGCCTTGAGCACGAAATCGGCGAATGAATTCGATTCCATTTTTCGCATCGCCTGGCCGCGATGAATCTTCACGGTGATTTCGCTCAGGTTCATTTCGGCGGCAATCTGTTTATTGCGCAGCCCCGAGGCCACCAGCGCCATCACTTCGCGCTCGCGCTGCGTGAGCGATCCATAGCATTTGCGCAGGTCCGAAACGGAGCGATCGGCGCTGCGCCGCTTTTCATCGGCCGCGAGCGCGTGATCGACGGCGTCGAGCATGTCCTGATCGCGAAACGGCTTGGCGAGAAAGTCCGTTGCGCCCGCCTTCATGGCCTTGACCGTCATGGCAATGTCGCCGTGCGCGGTCATGAAGATGATGGGAATGCGCAGATCGGTCTCGGCAATCTGCTCCTGCACCGCAAGGCCGCTCTGGCCTTTGAGGCGCACGTCGAGAATCAGGCAGCTCGGCACATCGGGCCGCTCGAAAGCGAGAAATTCGCGCGCCGAGGCGAACATCTGCACCGGCAGATCGACGGAGCGCAGCAAGGTACCCACGGCCTCGCGCATCGACTCGTCGTCATCGACCACGTAGACGAGCCGGCCCGGCGCCACGCCCCCTGCATCGCGCTGAACATTCATGTGACGATCTCCTCTTGTGCGGATTCCAGCGGCAGTGTAATCAAAAAGCGCGCACCGGGAGCCGCCGCCGCGTCAAGGCCGATGCTGCCGCCATGCGCTTCGACGATCGAGCGGCAGATCGACAATCCCATGCCCATGCCGTTGGCCTTGGTTGTAAAGAACGGATTGAACAGGCGTTCGCGATCTTGCTCGCCGATACCGGGGCCGGAATCCTCGATACTCAACTGCACCTCCTGTTCGTTCAACATTTGGGTTGCGACGACAACGCGGCGCGGCGCGCCCTCGCGTTCGGCCATCGCCTGCACCGCATTCATCAGCAGATTGATGACCACCTGTTGCAACTGGACATTATCCGCATGAACGAGCGGTTTTTCACGCGAGCGCTGCACGTCGCAGCGCACGCCGTTGCGCTGGAATTCGCGCGCCATCAGTTCCACGGCTTCGTCCACGACGTCGTCCAGCGCGATGCGGGTGAAGGCCGCGGGGCGCTTTTGCGCCATGGCGCGTATCTGGCGCACGATCTCGTTGGCCCGCCGCGCCGACTTGATCATCTGCCCGATCGAGCGCGCCGCCTCCTCGACATCGGGCTCGACGCGGTTGAGCCAGCGCAGCGCCGCGTCGCCCGACGTGACCACGGCGGCCATGGGCTGCGTGACTTCGTGCGCCATCGAGGCCGCCATTTCACCGAGCGTGGTCATGCGCGTGACGTGCGCGAGTTCCGCCATCGAGCGCGCAAGCGCCTCCTGCGTCTGGCGCGAGTCGGTGACGTCCATGAGCGCGCCCACGTAGGCGAGATCGGTCGATGCGGGTGGCCCGAGATGCGCGACATAGTGCACGTATTTGAGCGCGCCGTCCGGCATCACCAGCCGGTACTCCAGATCGATCAGCGGCGCGGGCGTGTCGCCGCCGCGGTGCGCGGCCTCGACCTGGGCGCGGTCGTCGGGGTGCGTGCGCGCGAGAATGAGCGCAAGGCTTGGCGTCACCTCCGAAGCGGGGTCGTAGCCGAAGATGCGCCAGGCTTCGTTCGACCAGATCATCTCGCCGTTCTCGGGGGCGACGCCAATGCTGCCGGTCTTGCTCAGCCGCTGCGCGTCGACGAGGAAAGCTTCGCTGCGCGTGAGCGCGTCCTCCGCCCGCTTGCGCGCCTCGATATCGGTGTTCACGCCGTACCAGCGGCGTACCGCCCCGCTCGCGTCGCGTTGCGGCTCGGCGGCGATATGCATCCAGCGGTAGCGCCCGTCGCGCTGGCGCACGCGCGAGAGATTGTCGAGCGGCCGGCCGGAAGTCACCGAGGCCCGCCAGTCGCCGCGCATGCGGCTCAAGTCGTCCGGATGCACGAGACCCGCCCACAGGTCCGCGCCCCGGTCCTTCGTGTCGATGCCGGACTCCTGCCAGCGCCGGTTCACGAACATCACGTCGCCTTCGTTCGAAGCGCTCCAGACCATGCCCGGAATCGCGTCGATCGCCGCGCGCAATTCCTTCTGCTGCTCCGCGAGTTCCTCGGCCATCTGCTTTTGCAGCGTGATGTCGTTGTTCGTCGCGAGGATCGCGCGCGGCTCGCCCTTGGCGTCGCGCCACACGGCCAGCCGGCTCATGACGCTCACGGCGCGCCCGTCGCGGCGCACGCGTTGCAGTTCGCCCGACCAGTGGCCGTTGCTCAGCAGCGTGGCGTAAATCTCGTCGAGCGGCGCGGCCGCGTGCGTTTGCGTGAGATCGTGGATGCGCTGGCCGACGGCTTGCGCCGCGCTCCAGCCATAGAGCGTTTCGGCGCCGTGATTCCAGAACGTGATCTTGCCGCCGAGGTCGTAGACGAGGATCGCGTCGTGCGTGAGGTTGAGCATGTCGATCTGCTCGTGCAATTGCGCGGTTTTCGCGAGATTGCGCAACGAGAGGATCGAGGTCGAACCGATCGCGAGCAGGCTCACCACGCAACGCGCGATCGAGCTGCCGGTGTAGTCGCTGCCGTGCGAGAACAGGAATCCCGCCAGCGTGAGCACGCCGACGGCGACCGTGGTGCCCACCACGGCCATGCTCGATCCGCTCGACGCGACGAGCAGCACGACCACGACATAGAACACGGCAACGGCGATATCGAGCGGCGTGAACGCGTCGACGCAAAATACGCCGAGCGCAACGAGCGCGGCGAGCCAGAAAACAAGGCCCCCTTCGGGGCGATGTCGTGTGGCGTCGGAACGAATGAGGGTGGCGTTCAAGTGGAACGACTGAGTTTTTCCAGGCATGCGAGAATCGCATCCCCGTTGACCGGCTTGTCGAGAAAGCACAGCGCGCCATTGGCAAGCGCTTCCTTGCGCCGCGCCTCGGAGCCGAATGCGCTGATAAAGATAATGGGCGGGGCGGACGCCAGTTCGTTGAGCTTGCGCTGCATCTCGATGCCGCCCATGCCGGGCATCTGCACGTCGGAAATCACGCAGTTCACGTCGCCAAGGCGGCCGGAATCCAGAAATGCCTCGGCCGATGCATACACCCGCACATCGCAACCCAGCGACCTCAGCAGGCTGCAAGTCGCGAGACGCACGTTTTCGTCATCGTCGACGATGGAAACTATCATGGGGGTTTGCAAGCGAATGGTCCTCGTCCAGTACAGCATTTCGGGCGGGGCTCGAGAAGTGCTGACCGCTCATGTTCGTTATCTTAGACAGGAGCGTCGTCGAGTAACACTATATCTCGATGTGTGACAACTATATCTAAGTATAGAGCGGCTAACGTTTCACTCATCGGGCCTCAAGCGGTTTGCAACGGCGAGCGGCGCCGCGCTCACGCAAGCGCCATTTCCTGCGGCACGTGCTGCGGGAGCATGGCGGGCCGCGGCGCGCCGTGCAACTCGTCGCTCAGGCGTGCGAAAGCGAAATCAATGAAACTTCGCACCCGCATGGGCATGGGCGCGCGCCGGGGATAGCAGAGCAGCACCTTGCGGCGCTCGCTCACATAGTCGGGCAGCACGCTCACGAGCCGCCCCGTCGCGAGATCGCCGCGCACGAGATACTGCGGAAGCTGCGCAATGCCCACCCCCGCCCGGGCCGCATGCACGATCGCGCCCACCTCGTTGAACGTGGCGACCGCCGCGATCGGGCAACTGAGCGGCACGCCGCCCGCGGCGAACTCCCAGGCCTGCGCACGCGAACCACGCGAGCCCCGTAGCCCGATGCAGCGATGCCGCGCCAGTTCATCGGGCGTGCGCGGCGCGGCGCGCCGGCGCAGATACGCGGGCGCAGCGCATTGCACCAGCTTGAGCGTGCCGAGCGCGCGCACGATCCAGCTACAGTCCGGCTCCACGCCCACGCGCACGGCCACGTCGATCTGCTCGTCGAGCGTCTCGTTGTGGCGTTCGTCGATCGACACGTCGAATTCGATCTCGGGATGCATCTCGCTGAAGGCGGCGATGAGCGGCGAAAGCATGGTGCCCGCAATCACCGGCGGCGCGCCAATTCTAATCACGCCGCGCAGGTCCGCGTTCGAGCGGCACACGTCGCTCATGCCCGTTTCGATCAATTGAATCCCTTCGAGCAGCGGCGCGAAAAAGAGCGCGCCCTCCTCCGTGAAACTCACCTTGCGGGTGGACCGGTTCAAGAGCCGCACCTTGAGCGCGCCTTCGAGGTCGGACACGGCGCGACTGACGGCGGGCGTGGACAAGCCCGACACGCGCGCGGCTTCCGTGAAGCTGCCCAGTTGCCCGACAGCGATAAAAGCCTTGAGTGACTTGAACATGTCCATAGCGAGACTCTCCACCTGTGAATGGCGCCGTAGCGCATGCCGGGACGCGTGACCTGGCGACGAGGTGGATGATGGACAGCCCGGCGAGCCCGAGTGCGTGATTTTTGCCCGCGTTTTCAGATTCGAACGATGCCGTGCGCCCAACCTAAACCAAGGTATGGAACATCAATCGATGGTCTGAAACGCACATATCACGGGCTGATGGTGCGGGCGCAGGCGCGTTGCTATCGTTGGCAGGCAGGAACCCGACGAGAGAGACACGACCATGCAGACCTTTTCCGAAGCCTTGACGACCCACGGCGCGAACGCGCCCTCGCCGCTGCCCCCGCCCATGAGCGGCGAAGCACGCGAGCGCCTCATCGTCTGGATGCGCCAGAAGATGGCGCGCGCGGGCATCACGCTGGAGGCGCTGGAGCACGCGCTCATGGCCGACACGCGCGCCGCGCTGGCCGTGCAGTACCGCGACGCCTATGGCAATACGTGGGACGGCGCGGGCGCGACGCCGCCGTGGCTCAATCGCGCGGTGGCGGCGGGCCAGTCGATCGAGCATTTTCGCTGCGCGGGCGAGACGTATTGAAGGCCAACTGAAGGACAACTGAAGGGGCAACTGAAACGGCTCCCGAAGCCGCGCCCGGCGCTTAAGCGCAAACATTTTTACCCTGTGCAATCCTGTCGGGCGCGCATCGACGGGTGTTTTGAATTGAGCCGAACGCAATCGACATACCGGCGAATCACAACGGCGTGACGCACGCGCGACCGACATCGAAGAGATCGAAAAGGACACCCATGAACGTGACGCCCGCTGGCGCCACACCGCCGCGCCTGCGCGACGAATGGCTCGCGTACTGGAACGACGACGCGCCGCGCTTCCTGCACATCGTCAAGGTGGGCCTGGCGGTCGTGCTGTCAATGGGCCTGTGCATGCGCCTGGAGTTGCGCTCGCCGGCCACGGCCATGCTTTCCTGCGTGATCGTGATGATGCACCAGCAAAGCGGCATCGTGATCGCACGCGGCTTCTATCGGGGCCTCGGCATGGTGGGCGGCAGCCTCGCGGGCCTCGTGCTGATCGCGTTGTTCGCCCAGCAGCCGTTGCCCTTCTTTCTCGCGCTCGCGGCGTGGATCGGACTGTGCGCGTTCGGCTCGGCGTACTTTCGCAATTTCCAGTCGTACGGCCTCGTGCTCACCGGCTTTGCCACGGCGATCACGGCGATGCCCGCGATATCGAATCCGTATGGCGTGTTCGACAATGTGGTGTATACGATCAGCGAGGTCGTGATCGGCGTGGTGTGCGCGAGCGTGGTGAGTTCGATCGTGCTGCCGCGCAACGTCGCGCCGGCGCTCTATGCCGCGAGCCGCGTGAGCTTCACGCATCTGCTGGGCGCCTTGCGCACGACGCTGGAGCGCGCGACGGTGACGCCGCAGACGCCCCCGCCGGCCGCGCCTCAAGCGGGCGCGCTGCTGGGCCTGATCGGCGAGCGTGCGAACGTCGAATTGCTGCGCACCGGCGCGCTGTTCGAAGATCCGTCGATGCGGCTCCTGCATTCGGTTTTTCTCGATCTCGACCGCAGTTTTCTCGACACGGTTACGTGGCTCTATGCGCTGCAACGGCTCAAGGCGCACGCGATCGTCGACGCGCATCCCCGCGCGCAGGCCGCCATCGCGACGCTGACCGACGCCACGCTCGCACTCATGCCTGCGCAGGCGGGCGCAACAGGCGTCGCGGACGACGCCGTGGCCGCCTTGCTTCCGCAACTCGATGCATTCGAAGCGGCGCTGCCCGGGCGGCTCGACGCGCAACTCCGGGCGCTCGCGGATCTGCCGCCCGCGCAACGCAGAGTGGTGGCCAGCACCGGGGCCGCGCTCCTCTTCATGACAGCGGATCTGCGCCTGCTCTGCCGCTGCTATATCGAGGCGCGCAACGCCGACCGCCAGCCCTGGACCGTCTCCGTGCTCCAGGCGATCGGCCGTATCGCCGGTATCGCCCGCCAGCACGCGGTGGCGAACCGCACGGCCGCGCTGGTCGCGGGCACGCGCGCGGCGCTCGCGGTGCTGCTGGTGGGCGCCGTGTGGGTCGCCTCGGGCTGGGTGGGCGGCGCGACCGCGATCGTCGCGGTGGCCATCACGAGCACGCTGTTCGCGCTCGTGCCCGATCCGCCCACGGCCGCGTGGCAAATCTTCCTGGGCTGTCTCGCGGGCTGGCTCACCGGCTTCGGCTTCAGCTTTTTCGCGCTGCCTCACCTCGGCACCTTCACGCTGCTCGCGGCGGCGACCGCCATCGTCGTGATGGTCGGCGGCTACCTCAACACGTTCCCGAAGACGGCCGTGCTCGGCCTCGGCTTCAACATCTACTTCTGCTTCATCGTCGGCATTTCGAATCCGGCCGTCTATAACCCGAGCGCGTATCTCGACACGGGCTTCGCGCTGCTGTGCGGGATCGCCACCGCCGCCGTGGCGTTTTCCGTGCTCGCGCCGCGCGCGGGCGAGTGGATCGCGCGCCGCTATCTCGCGGACGTGCGCGCCCTCATTGCCAGCGACGCGCGCGACGGCGAACTGGACGACGATCTGCTCTACGCGTTCGAGCAGAAAGTGCGCGACTGCATCATGCAGATCGCCTCCGCGCCCGCCGATCCGCGCGTCGATCGCGAACACATGATCGCGTGGGCGTTCGCCGTGCTCGAAGCGGGCCGCGCGATGATCCTGATGCGCCTCGACACGCAGCAGCTTGGCGACGCGCTGCCCGCCGCGTGGGCCGATCGTCTGCAAGCGTGGCTAGAGGCGCTCGCCGAGTTGTTCGACGCGCCCGCGCCCGAGCGCGCCAGGCGCGCGCTCGCCGCCACGGACGAAGCGCTCGCGGCGCTGCCGCCGGGCATCGATCTGGGCGCGGGCACGCAGGGCGACGCCCCGGCCGATCACGAGGCGCTCATTCGTTGCCGCATGCAGGCGTTGCTGCACTTCACGGAACTGGCGCTGCGCGACGATGCGCTCGCGCTCTGGGCCCGCACGGAGCGTTCCGCATGAAAGCGCGCACCGTACTCTCCTTTTTGGGTCCTCGCACCAGCGCATTCGCGGCAGCGCTGTCGGCGGCGCTCCTGCTCGGCGGCTGCATCAACAGCGGCGGCATCCACACGCACGCGACGATGGTCGATGCGAGCACGCTCGACCCCGGCGCCGCACTGCGCGCGACGCAAGCCGATGCGCAATGGCCGCAAGGCGACTGGTGGCGGCACTGGGGCGACGCGCAACTGGACCGCGTGGTGAGCGACGCCACGGCGGACAATCCCGACCTGCAAGCGCTCGCCGCGCGGGTGGAAGCCGCGCGTTTCCAGACGGAAATCGCTGGGGCGAGCGCGCTGCCCCAGGCGAACATGGACGGCTCGTTCGAGCGCCGCCGCTACGCGCGCTACACCACGCCCGCGCCGCCGGGCGGCACGACGGTGTGGAGCAACGACATCGGCGCGACGCTGTCTTACGACCTCGATCTCTGGGGCAAACAGCGCGCGATCCACGCGGGCGCGCTCGACAATCTGCACGCCACGGCCGCCGACGCGCGCTTCGCCGAGGTCGAGCTGCAAACCAGCGTCGTGCGCGCCTATGTGCAGCTTGCGCTCGACTACGCGCTCGCCGACGTGTATCGCGCCGTTCAGGACGAGGAGCGGCGCACCTTCGAGATCGCGACGCAGCGCTGGCGCGCGGGCATCGGCAGCCGCCTCGAAGCGACCCAGGCGCAAACGCAACTCTCCGTGAGCGCGACGCGCCTGCTACGCGCGCAGCAGCAGATCGCCCTGGATCGTCTCGCGATTGCCGCGCTGTGCGGCAAAGGCCCCGGTTACGGCGACGCGCTCGCGCGGCCGCAACTCGCCCTGAGCGTGCCGCTCGCGCTGCCGGCCACCTTGCCGGCGGAGCTGGTCGGTCATCGCGCGGATGTCGTGGCGGCGCGCTGGCGCGTGCTCGAAGCGGACAAGCGCATCGACGCCGCACACGCCGACTTCTATCCCGACATCAATCTGCTCGCGACGGCATCGCTCGGCTCGGCGGCCACCTTCGGCGGCTTCTTCAACTTCCTCAATAGCGACGGCATCGGGCATGGCGTCGGCGCAGCGATCTCGCTGCCGATCTTCGACGGCGGACGCCGGCGTGGCCAGTATGGCGTGGCGGTCTCGTCGCGCGACGCCGCCGTGGACGTCTACAACCGCACGGTCGTGAACGCGATGCGCGACGTGGCCGCGCAGGCGGTGTCGCTGCGCGCGCTGGAGGATCAGCAAGCCTCGACCCAGGCGACGCTCGACGCCGCGCGCACGGCATACCGCCTGGCCGATGCGGGCTACCGCAGCGGCATCAGCGAGTTTCTCAACGTGCTGGCCGCGCAGAACGCGCAGTTGCAGCAGGAGCAGAGCCTCGTGCAGGTCCAGGCGCAGCGGCTCGACGCGTGGGCGTTGCTGATGAGCGCGCTGGGCGGCGGCTATGGTCCTGCGAGCCCGGCGAACCCGGTGAATGCCGCATCCCCCACGCAAGGAGCGAGCGATGTCGCGCGAGATTGAGTTCTTTTCGCTGCTCGTGCCGGGCTTGCTGCCCATTCTCGCGGCCTGTGCGGTGTTGTTCGTCGCGGTCGATCTCGCCCTCGCGCGGCTCGGCCTCTATCGCTTCGTTTGGCATCCCGGCCTCTTTCGCGTCGCGCTGTTCGCGGCGCTGTTCAGCGGCGCGTCACTGCTGTTGCGTCAGTGACCGCGCCCACCCTGTGTGATCGACGATGACTACCCGAACCCTCTTGCGCGCCGCCACCACGCTCGTGCTGCTCGTCGTGTCCATCGCGCTCGTGCGAGCGCTCTGGCTCGACTACATGTTCTCGCCCTGGACGCGCGACGGGCGCGTGCGCGCCAAGGTCGTGCAGATCGCGACCGACGTGTCCGGCCTCGTGAGCGAGGTGCGCGTGCACGACAACCAGTACGTGCACAAGGGCGATGTGCTGTTCGTGCTCGACCGGGCGCGCTTTCAGTACGCCATCGACCAGGCCGATGCCGACTTCCAGCGCGCCCAGGCGCAACTCGCCGAAACGAAGGCGCGCATGGCGGCGGCCCAGACCGAGTACGGGATGAAGCGCGCCCAGGCCGCGCGCCGCGCAAGTCTCGCGGGCGACGCGATTTCCGAGGAAAACCGCGCCGACGCCGACTCGCTGGCCCTGCAATCCCAGTCGTCCTATGAAGGCGCGGCGGCGGCCTACGCGTCGGCACAGGCGCAGGTGAAGGCGGCCCAGGTCGCGCAGCGCACGGCCGTGCTCAATCTCGCGCGCAGCGAGGCGCACGCGCCCGCCGACGGCTATATCACCAACCTCGACCTTTACCCCGGCGACTTCGCGAGCGCGGGCGTTGCGCGCATGGCGCTGATCGACGCGCATTCCTTCTGGGTGTACGGCTATTTCGAGGAAACGAAGCTGCCCTCGGTGCGTGTGGGCGACCCCGCGCAGGTGCGCCTGCTCTCGGGCGGCACGCCGATCGAAGGGCACGTGGAGAGCCTTGCCAGCGGCATTGCCGATCGCGACAACCCCACGAGCCGTGGCGACCTGCTCGCCGACGTCAATCCGATCTTTACGTGGGTGCGCCTCGCGCAGCGCGTGCCCGTGCGGATTCACCTCGACCGCGTTCCCGAGGGCGTCAAGCTCGCCATGGGCATGACCTGCACGGTGACGCTCACGCCGTCCGCGCACAGATAGCCGGTCGCGCAGCGCATGCCGAACCGGCAGCGTGCGAATCCGAAAAGCGGGCCGCCGCCCGCAAACACGGGCGTTCCGGCGTGCGCACACTGCGCCTGAATCCCCTTTTGCATTGCGATTTTTGCAACGTGGGGTTGCGTGGCGTCCGGCTTCCGCAGGGCAGGCGCCTCTTCTAACCTTCCGATCTGACAAAGGTTGCCCTTCGTCCGCGCCAGAGCTCAACGGCCGCGAATACGGGGCAACCGGACCCGCCTCGCCAAACCAAGAGGCCATCGTTCAAGGAGTTAGCATGTCCACGCCCTCACGGACCCTCGGCGGCAAAGCAGAATCGGTCCGGCTCACGTCGGGACTCGTCGCGCTGTTTGCCTTCGCCTGCGGCGCCATCGTCGCGAACCTGTACTACGCGCAACCGATCACGCTGCTGATCGGCTCGTCGCTCCACATGTCCGGCGACACCGCGAGCCTCGTCGTCTCGCTCACGCAGATCGGCTATGCGCTCGGGCTGTTCTTCATCGTTCCGCTCGGCGACCTGCTGGAAAACCGCAAGCTCATGATCGCGACCGCACTGGTTTCGATCGCGAGCCTCACGGCGGCCTCGCTCGTGCATTCGGCGAGCTGGTTTCTCGTGCTGTCCTTCCTGATCGGCTTCAGCTCCGTCGCCGTGCAGATCCTGATTCCGCTCGCGGCGCACCTCGCGCCCGACCACTCGCGCGGACGCATCGTCGGCACCATCATGGGCGGCCTGCTGCTCGGCGTGCTGCTCTCTCGCCCGCTCGCGAGCGTGGTCGCCGACCATCTGGGCTGGCGCGTGGTGTTCGGCGGCGCAGCGGTTCTGATGGCGCTCGTCACGGCCGTGCTCGCGCTCACGATCCCGCAACGCCGTCCCGAGCATCGCGCCACCTACCTCGAACTGCTCGGCTCGCTCGTCGCCCTCACGCGCAACCTGCCCGTGTTGCGTCATCGCGCGCTCTACCAAGGCCTCATGTTCGCCACGTTCAGCCTCTTCTGGACGGCGGTGCCGATCGAATTGACGCGCCAGTACGGGCTCACGCAGTCGGAGATCGCACTGTTCGCGCTCGTGGGCGCAATCGGCGCCACCTCCGCGCCCGTGGCGGGGCGCCTTGCCGACGCCGGCCATTCCGTGCGCGCCACGCTCGTCGCCCTGATCACGGCCGCGCTGTCCTTCCTGCCCGCGCTCGTGCATCCGGCATGGGGCGTGTTCGGCCTCGTCGTCACCGGCATCACGCTCGATTTCGCCGTGCAGATGAACATGGTGCTCGGCCAACGCGAGATCTACGCGCTGCATGCGTCGAGCCGCAACCGCCTCAACGCGCTTTACATGACGAGCATCTTCGTGGGCGGCGCGATCGGCTCGGCGCTCGCCAGCACGCTGTTCGAGCGCGGCGGCTGGACGCTCGTTGCCGGCGTCGCCCTGGTTTTCCCGCTCATCGCGTTCGTCCACTTCCTGTTCGTCGGACGCACCCATGTGCGCACCGGCCGATAGAAGCCGCAGTTCATACCCGCAGTTTGTACCCGCAGTTCAACTCCAAGAACGTGCCCCACAGGAAACTCGCCATGTCTTCCTTGCTTACTCCTTACGACCTGTCCGGCCTCGCGCTGCCCAACCGGATCGCGATGGCGCCCATGACGCGCGCCCGCGCGCCGCATCACGGCGAAGCCACCGCGCTGATGGCGCAGTACTACGCGCAGCGCGCTTCAGCGGGCCTCTTGATCAGCGAGGCCACGAACGTCAGCCCGCACTCCGCCGCGTTCGAACTCGCGCCGGGCCTCGTGACCGACGCCCAGGTGCAGGCCTGGCAGCCCGTGACCGAAGCGGTGCACGCCAGGCACGGGCGCCTCTTCGCGCAACTCTGGCACAGCGGCCGCGTGAGTTCGATGGCGCTGCTCGACGGCAATCAGCCGCTCTCGCCCTCGGGCCTGAACGACGACCTGGAGCAACTCCAGGTGTGGGGCCAACTGCAAAACGGCTACTACACGAAGATCCACGCCACGCCGTCGCGCGCCATGACGACCGACGAAGTCATCCAGGCTATTGCCGAGTACCGGCGCGCCGCCGTCAATGCACTCGCCGCCGGTTTCGACGGCATTGAAATTCACGCCGCCAACGGCTATCTGCTGCATCAGTTCCTCTCGTCGACGACGAATACGCGCGACGACCAGTTCGGCGGCTCGCTTGCCAACCGCGCGCGCTTTCTCGCCGAAGTCATCAAGGCCGTGGGCGAAGTCATGCCGCTCGCGAAGGTGGGCGTGCGCGTCTCGCCGTATGCGGGCTACAACAACGTGCGCGATGCCGATCCCGATGGCACTTACGCGTACGTCGCGCGTATGCTCGACGAAGCGGGCATCGCATATCTGCACGCCGCCGACACGAACGGCTGGAGCGGCCAGCCCGACTTGCCCCGCATGATCGAGACCCTGCGCCCCGCGTTCACAGGCACGCTGATGCTCAACGGCTCCATTACGCCTGCGGCGGCCGATCGCCTGATCGCCACGGGCGACGCCGATCTCGTCGCGTTCGGCCGCGCGTATATCGCGAACCCGGACCTCGTCGAGCGTATCGCCGGGAACGTCGAGCTGGCCGCGCCGCGCCCGGTGGGCTGGTATGGCGGCGACAACGTCGGCTACGTCGATTACCCGCCGCATGGCGCCCCCTCCGGCGAACCGGCCACAGCCGACGCCCTCACCTCGTGAAGCCTTACCGCAAAGGCGCCCTTAAACAAGGAAACGAGGAGATAGCATGAATCGCAAACGCATTGCGCTGGCCGTTGGCGCGCTCGCGGTCGTGGGGCTGGCGGTGGCGGGCGCCATCATGTACGAGCCTGCCATCGCGCCCGTCACGCCCCCGTCCCCCGACAGCTTCGACGCCCAGCTCAAGCAGGAAGGCGCGCGCGTGGTCGCCCTGGGCGACTGCGTGGTGTGTCACACCGCGAAGAACGGCAAGCCGTTCGCGGGCGGCCTGCCGCTCGCCACGCCGTTCGGCACGATCTATGCCACGAACATCACGCCCGACCCGCAAACGGGCATCGGCAACTGGTCGGAGGCGGCGTTCGCCCGCGCCTTGCGCCGCGGCATCGCGCGCGACGGGCATCAGCTCTATCCCGCCTTCCCGTACGTGCACTTCACGCACATGTCCCAACATGACGTTTCGGCGGCCTATGCCTACCTGATGAGCCGCGAGCCGGTGCAGGCCACCGCGCCCGCGAACGCGCTTGTCTTTCCGCTGAACTTCCGCCCGCTCGTGGCCTTCTGGAACGTGCTGTTCCTGCGCCCCGGTCCGCTCCCGCCGGACCCCGCGCAAGATGCGCAATGGAATCGCGGCAAGCTGCTGGTGGACGGGCTCGGCCACTGCGCGTCGTGTCACTCGCCGCTCAACGCCATTGGCGGAGAAAAGTCGGGGCAGGCGTTCGACGGCGGCATTGTGGACGGCTGGGAAGCGCCGCCGCTCAACGCCCTCTACGCCGCATCGAAGCCGTGGACGCGCGAGCAACTCGTCACCTATCTGCGCACGGGCCGCGCTTCCGAGCATGGCGCGGCCGCGGGCCCGATGCTGCCCGTCACGCGCGACCTCGCAACCGTGCCGCAGTCGGACGTCGAGGCAATCGCCACGTACCTCCTGTCGCTTCAAAAGGGCGAGGCGGCGCATACGACGCCAACGGCCGCCACGGCGATGAGCGCCGCGCATGAGACGACACCGGCCGAGCAACGTGGCGCGGTGCTGTTCAACGCGTCCTGCGCGCAGTGCCACGGCAACGGCTCGCCCATGCAGACAATCGGCGAACGCCCCACGCTTGCCTTCAGCACGGCCATCAACGCCGACACGCCGCGCAACGCGATCCAGATGATCCTGAACGGCATCAACTGGCACGGCGAGGACGCCATGAACTACATGCCCGCATTCAGCGGCGTATACGACGACCGGCAAGTCGCCGATCTTCTCGCTTATGTGCGCGCAACGTGGTCCGCGAAACCCGCGTGGCCCGACGCCACCCCGCTTGTCGCCAAGCTCAGAAAGGAGGACAGTGCGCGATGATTACCCTGAATGTCAACGGCGCCCCGCACACGCTCGATATCGACCCGTCCACGCCGCTGTTGTATGCACTGCGAAACGATCTCAAGCTGCATGGCGCGAAGTTCGGCTGCGGCCTCGGTCAATGCGGCGCGTGCACGGTGATCGTCGATGGCGAGGCCACATTTTCCTGCCTCGTACCGGTGAGCGCGATTGGCGCACGCCCCGTACGCACGCTCGAAGGACTCGGCAGCGCAGCGCATCCCGGCGCCTTGCAGAACGCATTCATCAAGCACCAGGCGGCGCAATGCGGCTACTGCATCGCGGGCATGATCATGCGCGCCCAGGCGCTGCTCGACAAGAACCCGCATCCGAGCGAGCAGGAACTGCGCGATCACATGGAGCCGAACCTCTGCCGCTGCGGCACGCACATGCGTATTCTCGCCGCCGTGCGCGAGGTCGCGGGCATGCCCCAGCCCGTGGTTCGATCCGTTGCGCAATCCGTCGCTCAACCCCACACCGAAACGAAGGCGCAACGATGAGCCACCAGGACGATTTCGTCGACGAAGGCCGCCGCCACTTCATGATTTCGGGCGCGCTGTTCGTCGCCTTCAGCATGGCGCCCGGCGCCAAGGCGTTCGCCCAGGAAGTGATCGCCGACGAAGGCGCGGCGGTGCATGTCTCGAAGGAGACCCAGGCGCTCGCGGGCAGCCTCAAGACCAACCCGATGCTCGACGCGTGGATCAAGATCACACCCGAAGGCAAGGTCACCGTATTCACGGGCAAGGTCGAACTCGGCACGGGCGTGCGCACGGCACTGCTCCAGGTCGCGGCGGAGGAGCTGAATATGGCGCCCGCGCTCATCACCTTCCTGACCGCCGACACCGGCGCGTCGCCCGACGAAGGCCTGACCGCGGGCAGCCACACCATCGCCGACAGCGGCACGGCGCTGCTCAACGCCGCCGCCCAGGTGCGCGGCCTACTTGTGGACGCCGCCGCGAAGCACTTCAACGTGGACGGCGCGATGCTCGTCGCGAACAACGCCGTGATCCGCGCGCGCGACGGCCGCATGATGAGCTATGGCGAGGCCGTCGGGCTCGTCGACCTCCATCGCAGCGCCACGCCCACCTCGCCGCTCAAGGACCCGAAAACGTTTCGCGTGATCGGCACCTCACTGCCGCGCGTGGATATCCCCTCGAAAGTCACCGGGGGCGTGAGCTACGTTCAGGACATGGCGCTACCCGGCATGCTGCACGCGCGCGTGGTGATGCCGCCGGTGTACGACGCGCACCTCACGGCGTACGACGAGGCCGCGGTCATGAAGATGCCCGGCGTGGTCAAGATCGTGCGCAACGGCAGCATGCTGGCCGTCGTGGCAGGAGGCGAATGGCAAGCGGTCAAGGCGCAACGCGTGCTCTCGGCAGGAAGCACCTGGACGAAAGGCCGCGCGCTGCCCGATCCGCACACGGTGCATCGCGACCTGAAAGTCATCGCGACGGATCCCATCAAGATCGCGGATCACCACGCGCCCATGGCGCCCGCCGTCAAGACGCTCAGCGCGCAGTTCACGAAGCGCTACATGATGCACGGCTCGATTGGTCCGTCGTGCTCGGTCGCCCTGTTCGATGGCACGCAGATGACCGTCTGGACGCATTCGCAAGGCGTGTATCCGCTGCGCGACGCGCTCGCCGAAATGCTCTCGCTGCCCAAGGAGCAGGTACGCTGCGCACACGTGGAAGGCTCGGGCTGCTACGGGCACAACGGCGCCGACGACGTGGCCGCCCACGCGGCGCTGATCGCGGCGGCCATGCCGGGCCATCCGGTTCGCGTGCAATGGATGCGCGAGCAGGAACATACCTGGGACCACTACACACCCGCCATGGTGACGGAGGTGAAAGCCGCCATCGACGCGAACGGCCGCATCGTCGACTGGAACTACGCGCTGTGGAGCAGTTCGCACAACGAGCGGATCGTCAACGCCGGGCGGCTGCTGCCCGCGCGCATGCTGGAAAAGCCATTCGTCTCCGCGCCTTCCACGCCGATGCTGCAACCCGAAGGCGGCGGCGACCGCAACGGCATTCCGCTCTACGTGTTGCCGAACATCTACGTGATGAACAACTTCTCGCCGACCATGCCGCTGCAAACCTCGGCCATGCGTTCGCTCGGCGCGCACATGAACGTGTTTTCCATCGAAAGCACGATGGACGACCTCGCCCATATGGCCGGCGTCGATCCCGTCGAGTTCCGCTTGCGGCATCTCGACGACGAGCGCGCGAAGGATGTCATCAAGCTCGCCGCGAAACAGTTCGGCTGGCCGCGCGCGCCGCGCGCCCGCAATCATGGCGTGGGCTTCGGTTTCGCCAAGTACAAGAACCTCATGGGGTACGTGGCCGTGGCCGTCGAAGTCTCGATCGAGCCGGAAACGGGCCAGGTGACGCTCGAGCACGCGGAAGCGGCGGTCGATTGCGGGCAGATCGTCAATCCCGACGGCATCCGCAACCAGATCGAGGGCGGCATCATCCAGTCCGCGAGCTGGACGCTGCACGAGTCCCTGCAATTCGACACGCAGCGTATCCGCAGCTTCGACTGGGGCACGTACCCCATCCTGCGCTACTCGTCGGTGCCCAAACAGATCAACGTGCACTTGATCGACCGCCCCGGCGCTCCCTTCCTCGGCGCGGCCGAAGCGGCCATGGGACCGACCGCCGGCGCACTCGGCAACGCGCTGTTCGACGCGAGCGGCAAGCGCGTTCGCGACATGCCGCTGGCCGGCGACTCGCTGCGCAAGCTCATCGAGGTGTAAATGGCCATGGATACGCTACTGTCGATGCGCGTGTTCGCACGCATTGTCGAAACCGGCAGCTTCACCCGCGCCGCCGAACTCACGGGGCTGACCACGCCGCGCGTCTCCGCGCTCCTGCGGCAACTGGAGCAGCACCTGCGCTGCAAGCTGCTCAACCGCACCACGCGCCGCGTGTCGCCCACGGAAGACGGCAGCACCTACTATCAGCGCTGCGTGGCGGTCCTCGGCGAGATCGACGACATGGAGGCCTCGCTGTCGCGCGCGCGCGTCGCGCCCAAAGGCAAGCTGCGCGTCAACATGCCGACGGCCATGGCCAAGCGCATCGTGATTCCCGCGCTGCCCGAGTTCGTCGAACGCTTTGCCGACATCTCGATCGACCTCGCGGTCACCGACCGCCAGGTGGACCTCGTGGGCGAAGGCGTGGATTGCGTCGTGCGGGTGGGCGAATTGCCGGACTCTGCCATGGTGGCGAGGCGCATCGGCAGCATGTCCACCTGCACCTGCGCGACGCCCGCCTACCTGGAGCGGCACGGGACGCCCGAGAGCGTGGACGACCTCACGCATCACAGCGCCGTTGCCTACGTGTCGGCGGACACCGGACGGCCGCGCCCCTGGGAGTACATGGTGGACGGCGAGCGGCGCACGGTGCCCATGCGCGGGGCGATCGCGGTGAGCGACGCCGACGCGCAGGTCGAATGTGCGCTCGCCGGACTCGGCCTCGTCAAAACGTCGCTCTACCTCGTGGAGCCCGCCATTCGCGCCGGCCAGTTGCGAGAGGTGCTGCCCGAGTGCAACACGCCGCCGCGGCCGGTTTCCGTGGTGTATCCGCCCAATCGCCACATGCCGCCGAAGCTGAAAGTGTTCATCGAATGGCTCTCGGCGCTCTATGCGGACATTCCGGCCTTGCAGGGGCAGCGTCTTTCATGAGCGCGCTCGCGGGAACGGGCGGGCGCGGCATGGCGCCCGCTAGCCATCGGCGGGCAATCTTTGTATGATCCCCACGACGCAACCAGTGGTGATCCAGCATGCCGCGAAAGAAAACGGAGGAAGCCGCGACGCCGCAGGCGCAACCCGCCACGGCGCGCCGCCTCGCGCCCGAAGTGCGCGAGCGGCAGATCCTGCTCAAGGCCATCGACCACTTCGCCACGCACGGCTTTTCGGGCAGCACGCGCGAGCTGGCGCGTCAGATCGGGGTCACGCAACCCCTGCTCTACCGCTATTTCCCCAGCAAGGAAGCGCTCATCGACCGCGTGTACGACGAGGTCTACCAGTGGGACTCGTCGTGGGAAAAGCTGATTCTCGACCGCACGATTCCCATTCAGGAACGCATGGTCACGTTTTATCATGGCTATTCCCGCATCATCCTGCGCCGCGAGTGGATCCGCATTTTCATCTTCGCGGGGCTGACCAAGGAAGGCATCAACTCGAAATACCTCGCGCGCCTGCGCGAGCGTGTGTTCGTTCCCGTCATGAGCGAGATTCGCGAGGCGTACGACGTCGAACCCGCGAACAATGCGCAGCAACGCGCGGCCGATCTCGAACTGATCTGGAGCCTGCACGCCAGCATCTTCTATATCGGCGTGCGCAAATGGATTTACGGGCTGCCGGTTCCCGACGACCTCGAAGCCCAGATCGCCTTGCAGATCGACGCCTTCCTCAACGGCGTTCCGGCGGCGCTCAAGCATCTGCGGCCCGCGCCCGCGGCCAAAGCGCCCCGCACAAAACAGGCGAAAGCGGCGTCCTGACGCGCTCGTTCGTCCTCGCGCGTCATGCGGGGGACGAGCGCGCTGACGCGAACGTCGCGCATGTTGCACATGTTGCGCAATCCGCAACGCGGGATTGCGCTCGCCGCAGATTCCCGCCTCGCCGCGCCCTCCCTAAGCTACACGTTCCACTTCGCAAACAACCCGCGATTTCGCGCGCGCCCCGTGCGCGAAGCGCGCACTCATTACCCAGCGGGATCGTATGGACAGCGTGAACATGGAGGTCGTCAGAACGGCGGCCCGGTGGCTTGGCGAGCATCGCAAGGTGTTGCTCGTGACGGTCGTCAAGACGTGGGGCTCGTCGCCGCGCGCGCCGGGCTCGATGCTGGCGATCCGCGACGACGGGCTCGCGGCCGGTTCCGTCTCGGGTGGTTGTATCGAAGACGATCTGATCGCGCAGGTGCGCGCCTCGGGAATCGACGCGGGCCCGCCGCGCGTGCTGCGCTACGGCATCAGCGCCGACGAAGCCCACCGTTTCGGCCTGCCGTGCGGCGGCACCCTCGAACTCGTGCTCGAAACCCTGGGCGTTGCGAGCCAGATGCCGCAGCTCCTCGATGCGTTGCAGGCCGGGCGGCTCGTGACCCGCACGCTCGACCTCGCCACGGGGGCCGTGCGCATGGGCCCCGCGTTCGCGACCGAAGGGCTGCGCTTCGACGGCGAGCGCCTGCACACGGTGCTCGGCCCGCGCTACCGCCTGCTGGTCATCGGCGGCGGCCAGCTCTCGCAATATTTCGCACGCGTGGCCGTCGGACTCGACTACCACGTGACCGTATGCGACCCGCGCGAAGAATACGCCGATACGTGGGAAGTGCCCGAAGTGAAGCTCGTGCGCGACATGCCCGATGACGTGGTGACCGCCATGCACCTGGACGAACGCAGCGCGGTCGTTGCGCTCACACACGATCCCAAGCTCGACGACCTCGCGCTGATGGAGGCGCTCAGGACGCCCGCGTTCTATATCGGCGCGCTGGGCTCGCGGCGCAACAACGACGCGCGGCGCATCCGTCTGCGCGAGTTCGATCTCGATGACGAGCAGATCGCACGCATGAGCGGCCCCGCCGGCCTGCATATCGGCAGCCGCACGCCGCCCGAGATCGCCATATCGATCCTCGCGGAGCTGACCGCCGCGAAAAACGGCGTGTTCGTGCCCGCGCACATGCAGGTGCGCTACGGCAAGGCTGAGGCGGCGAATCAAAGCGCGAGCAGTTGCGGCATCTAGCCCATATTGCGCTGGACGCAACGTCGCTTTCCACTTTGCCGTGATTCTCAGCATGACGCTCGCCGCGTAAGGTTTCGTTACGGGATTCGCGAAAGCGCGAATCCCACCACGTCACACACTACGCAAAGGGATCGTCATGTCCAGCAAGCTTTTCTCCCCCGTCGATGTCGGCCCGGTTCGCCTGCCCAACCGCATTGCCGTTTCGCCCATGTGCCAGTACAGCGCCACGAACGGCGAGGCAAACGACTGGCACCTCATGAATCTCATGCAGCTCGGCATTTCGGACGCGGGACTGATCATGCTGGAGGCAACCGCCATCGAGCCGCGCGCGCGCATCACGCACGGCTGCCTCGGACTCTATGACGACGCAACGGAAGCGGCGCTCGCCCGCGTCATGGCATCGGCGCGCGCGGTCGCGCCGCAAGGCGCGCGATGGGGCATCCAGCTTGGCCATGCGGGACGCAAGGCGTCGGCGCAACGGCCGTGGGAAGGCCGTGGCGCGCTTGGCGAGAACGAGCAACCGTGGACGACCGAAGCGCCCTCCGCCATCCCGTTCGCCGCCGACTGGCACACGCCGCGCGCCATGACGGCGAGCGACATCGCCCGGGTTCGCGAACACTTCGTCGAATCGGCCCGACGCGCCGCGCGCCTGGGCTTCGACATCGTCGAGATCCACGCCGCCCACGGCTACCTGCTGCATCAGTTCCTCTCGCCGCTCGCGAACCAGCGCGACGACGAATACGGCGGCAGCCTCGAAAACCGCATGCGCTTCGCGCTGGAAGTCGCCGACGCGGTGGCCGCCGCGCTGCCCGGGCACGTTGCGCTCGGCTTTCGCATCACCGGCTCGGACTGGCTGCCGGGCGGCATCACGGTGGAAGAAGCGGCGACGCTCGCCACGGCCCTGAAGGCGCGCGGCGTGAGCTACGTGTGCGTGACCTCGGGCGGCGTGGCGCATGCCTCGATCAAGGTCACGCCGGGCTACCAGGTGCCGCTCGCCGAGCACGTGAAGGCCGCGAGCGGCATCGTCACGCGAACCGTCGGCATGATCGTCGATCCGCACCAGGCCGAAGCCATCATCGCCGAAGGCCAGGCCGATATCGTCGCCATTGGCCGCGCGTTTCTGGACGATCCGCGCTGGGTGTGGCACGCCGCCGAGCGTCTCGATGCGCTCGACGCGATTCAATACCCGCCGCAGTACGAACGCGCGGGCGCGCCCCACTGGCGCGGCGCGGCCCTGCTGCGCCCCCATGAAGCCCTGAGCCTCGCCTGAATCGAGCCATATGGCCCCTGGAGCGCCCGCCCGCTCCAGGGTAAACACCCGCGCCTTTGCGCTTGGTATTCAGGCGCGTTCTTCCCTACAATTTATCAACCGATCAGTTATCGATCGATAAATTACGAGGAGCATCTCATGCCGATTTCCCGGCTCGCCCACTACTCGATCCGCACGACCGATCTCGAACGTTCGTGCCAGTTCTACGAACGCGTGCTCGGCTTCAAGCGCGGCTACCGCCCGCCCTTCGACTTTCCCGGCGCATGGCTTTACCGGGGCGGCGACGAAGCCGACTACGGCATCGTCCACATCATCGGCGTGGACGCGGACAACCCCGACGGACTGACCGCGTACCTGGGCGACAAGGCCCTGGTGGAAAGCGGCACGGGAACTGTCGATCACATCGCCTTTCTCGCAACCGGTGTGCAGGCGATGTGGCAAACGCTGCGCGCCGAAGGGCTCGAATGGCGTGACCGCACGGTGCCGAGCCTCGGCCTGCACCAGATCTTCGTGGAAGACCCCTCGGGCGTCACCATCGAACTGAACTTCCCCGCCTCGGAAGTCGAACACGGCGAGGAAAAAGCGTTAGCAGCACTGAACGAAGCAGGCGATCTGGCAAAGGCAGGGAACTGAGATGAACGGCAAGACTACGAAGGGCACCGCGATCGTGGTGGGCGGCTCGCTTGGCGGCCTGTTCGCCGCCAACCTGCTCGCGCGCGACGGCTGGACGGTAAAGATTTTCGAACGCGTGCCGGAAGCGCTCTCTGGGCGCGGCGCGGGCATCGTCACGCATCCGGAGCTGTTCGCGGCGCTGAGCGCGGCGGACATCCGCTTTGACGACACGATCGGCGTGAGCGTCGACAAGCGCGCCACATTCGCTCAGGATGGCGAACTGATCTCCGCCTGCGACATGCCCCAGGTGCTTACCGCATGGGGCAAGATGTACAGCGTGTTGCGCGGCTCGATCGACGACGCTCACTATCACCCCGGCATGTCGGTCGTGCGCGTGGACGAAGACGCCGAACGCGCCACCGTCACACTGGCCGACGGCACGACGCACACGGCCGATCTCGTGATCGCGGCGGACGGACTGCGTTCGGCAATCCGCGAGCAGTTCTTGCCGCGCGTGGCCTTGCAGTACGCGGGCTATGTCGCATGGCGCGGTCTTGTCGATGAAGCGGCCATCTCCGCGCCCACTCACTCGGCCCTCTTCGACAAGTTCGCGTTCTGCCTGCCCCCGCGCGAACAGATTCTTGGCTACCCGGTGGCCGGCCACGCCAACAGCACGCGGCCCGGCGAGCGGCGCTACAACTTCGTCTGGTACCGCGCGACCGACGAGCAGGCGGCGCTGCGCGACATGCTCACCGACGCGTCGGGCAAGCGCTGGGAAGGCGGCATCCCGCCCACGCTGATTCGCGACGACGTGCTGGCCGACATGGAAGACGCCGCGCATGCGCTGCTCGCGCCGCAGTTCGCGGAGATCGTGACGAAGGCCGCGCAGCCGCTTTTCCAGCCTATTTTCGACCTCGAAGTGCCGCGCATGGCCTTTGGCCGCATCGCACTGCTCGGCGACGCCGCGTTCGTCGCGCGCCCGCACTGCGGCATGGGCGTGACCAAGGCCGCGGGCGACGCGATGGAACTCGTGAAAGCATTGCGAGAAGGCGCCGACGTGCGCGGCGCGCTCGAAGCCTATAGCGCCGTTCGCACCGAATTCGGCGCCGCCATTGTTCAGCATGCACGCCACCTCGGCGCGTACATGCAGGCGCAACTCAAGGACGAGTCGGAGCGCGAGATGGCCGAACGTTACCGCACGCCCGAGGCGGTGATGCGCGAGACGGCCGTTCCCTGGGCGGCTTGACGACGCAAGCGCGGCGCGCCACAGCGATGCATGCCCCACGCGACGCCGCGCGATTCAAACACGACGCAAACGGAGACAACGTGGAACACACTCTTTCCTCTCACGGCGCATATGGGCACGAAGAGGCGGCCCTGCCCGCCGATCCCCCGCAGACGCTGGTCGGCAACCCCCGCTTCACCGCGCTCGTGAAAACGCGCCGCGCCTTCTCGTGGGGGCTCACTGCGTTGATGCTCAGCGCTTATTTCGCGTTCATCCTGTCGCTTGCCTTCAACGCGAAATGGCTTGGCATGCCCATCACGCAAGGCGAGCCGATGACCTGGGGGTTCCCGGTCGGCTTCGGCATGTTCGTATTCACGTTCGCGCTCGTGGCCATCTACGTCGCACGCGCCAACAGCGTACACGACGCGATGGTCGAAGCCTGCGCCAAAGGGGAAAAGTCATGAAACGCCTGGCACTCCTCGCCTGTTTTGCGCTGGCGATCCTGCCCGTAGCGGCGCAAGCCGCGCCGGCTTCGTCCATCGCACAAGGCCACAATACGCTCGCCATCGGCATGTTCCTCGTGTTCGTCGCCTCCACGCTCTTCATCACCAAATGGGCTGCGCGCAAGAATAACAGCGTATCCGACCACTACGCGGCGGGCGGCAAGATCACCGCGCTCCAGAACGGTTGGGCGATTGCGGGCGACTACATGTCGGCCGCCTCGCTGCTCGGCATCTCCGCGCTGGTATTTACGAGCGGCTACGACGGCTTGATCTACTCGATCGGCTTTCTCGCAAGCTGGCCGATCATTCTGTTCCTCATCGCGGAGCCGCTGCGCAATCTCGGCAAGTACACACTCGCGGACGTCGTGTCCTGGCGTCTCGCGCAGCGCCCGATCCGTGCGTTCGCGGCGTCGAGCTCCATCGTCATCGTGCTGCTTTATCTCGTCTCGCAGATGGTGGGCGCGGGCAAGCTGATCGAACTGCTGTTCGGCCTGCACTACAGCGTGGCCGTGGTGATGGTCGGCGTGCTGATGGTCGTTTATGTGTTCTTCGGCGGCATGCTCGCCACCACGTGGATCCAGATCATCAAGGCGGTGCTGTTGCTCGCGGGCGCGGCGTTCATGGCGTTCATGGTGCTCGCGCGCTTTGACTTCAGCCTCAATGCGCTCTTTGCGCAGGCCGTCGCCGTGCATCCGGCGCACGACGCGATCATGCGGCCGGGCGGTCTCGTCTCCGATCCGGTTTCGGCAGTTTCGCTAGGCCTCGCGCTCATATTCGGCACCGCCGGTTTGCCGCATATCCTGATGCGCTTTTTCACGGTCCGCGACGTCAAGGCCGCGCGCAAGAGCATTCTCTACGCAACGGGCATCGTCGGCATCGGCTACGCCCTCATCATCGTGATCGGCTTCGGCACGATCGCGCTCGTGGCAACGCAGCCGAGCTATCACACCCCTTCGGGCGCGGTGATCGGCGGTGTCAATATGGTCGCGATCCATCTCGCGCACGCGGTGGGCGGCAACGTCTTTCTCGGCTTTATCTGCGCCGTTGCGTTCTCGACCATTCTTGCCGTCGTGGCGGGTCTCACGCTCGCCGGATCTTCCGCGATCTCGCACGATCTGTACGCGAACGTGCTGCGCCGTGGCAACGCTTCCGAGCGCGACGAAATGCGCGTCTCGCGCATCACCACCCTCGTTCTGGGCGTACTCGCCATTCTGCTCGGGCTCGCTTTCGAAAAGCAGAATATCGCGTTCATCGTCAGCCTGACGTTTTCGATTGCCGCAAGCTCGAATTTCCCGGTGCTGCTGCTGTCGATTTACTGGCGAGGCATGACCACGCGCGGCGCCGTGGCGGGCGGCACGATTGGACTCGCCGTCGCCGTCGCGTTGACCATACTCAGCCCGACGGTATGGGTGCAGGTGCTCGGCCACGCTCACGCCGCTTATCCGTATGAGTATCCCGCGCTCTTTTCGATGATCTGCGCATTCGCGGGCACGTGGTTTTTCTCGGTCACCGACCGCTCAGCGCGCGCGCAACGCGAGCGCATGCTGTTCGATTCGCAAACCGTCAGATGTGAAATGGGCGCCACGCATGGTGCGTAAGCCTCTCAAGACACACTCAACATAAAAGCAGAAGGAGACAACGTATGGATTGCACGTGCTGTATTTCCCCGACACGCCGCCGTTTGCTCGGCGCACTGGGCGCGGTTGCCGGGGGAGCCGCGCTCGGCGTGAGCGGCAAACCCGCGCAGGCCGCACAAGCGACACAAGCGACACGACCTGCGGTTGCACCCGCCTCGCAGCGTTCGATCGACGTTCACGCGCACTACTACCCCGAATCGTACTGCGACCTCGTGGGTAAGGAAGGCTCGAACTACGGCGGCAGTTTCGTGTGCGACGGCCACTCGTTCACCTTCAAGACGCCGGCGGGCGGCCTTGGCCCGTTGCCGATGAAGTTCATCGACGTCGACCAGCGCCTGCGGGACATGGACGCGAGCGGCGTGGACGTTCAGGCGCTTTCCCTGAGCGTGCCCATGGCGTACTGGGGCGACCGCGCGTTCAATGCGCGATTGGCGAAGACGTGGAACGCGGCCGCATCGGACGTCTATCGCGCCCACCCCACACGATTCGTCGTGCTGGCGACGCTGCCGATGCTGGACGCGCACGACGCGCTCGACGAACTCGATCGCGCAGCGGCGTTGCCGGGCGTGCGCGGCGTGTATATGGGCACGAACATTGACAATCGCGATCTCGACGATCCGCGTTTCGATCCGATTTTCGCCCGCATCGCGCAGATGGGACTGCCGGTCTTTCTGCATCCACAGCAAACCGTGGGCGGTAGCCGCCTCGCCGACTACTATCTGAGCAATCTGCTCGGCAATCCTTTCGACACCGCCATTGCCGCGTCGCATCTGATTCTCGGCGGCGTGATGGACCGCTATCCCACGCTGGAAATCACGCTGCCGCACGCGGGCGGCGCCTTGCCGATCCTGCTGGGGCGCATCGATGCCGGGTGGAATGTGCGGCCCGAAACGCGCAAGCTCGCGCAGCAGCCCAGCAGCTACGCGCGCCGCTTCAGCTACGACTCGGTTTCGCATTCCGGCCCCGTGCTGGAATTTCTCATCAAGAACGTCGGCGTGGATCGACTGGTGCTTGGCAGCGACTACTGCTTCGACATGGGTTACGAACAACCCGTGCGCTTTCTCGACCGCGTGCCGCTCGACAACGCCGAACGCAACATGATCGTGGGCGGCAACGCCGCGCGACTGCTGCGCATCTAGCCGCCCCCTCCCGCCTCGACACGCGAGCGTCCCGCCACCGCGCGGGACGTCGCGCGTCCGCCTTCCCTCCTTGAGCCGGCGTGGTTCGTTCGGTTCGGCCTGCGCTCGCGCGTTTTCCGCGCGGCGTATTCCATTTATCCATTTCACCAGTCGCCGGTTGCACCCGCGAATCTCGCAACCCGAGCATGCCCGTCTTCGCGCCCGTGCATTGCAGAAAACGCAACGCGGCGTTCGCACCATCCCCCGTTTATCGCGCTTTTTGTCGGCCCTATTCTTGAGCCCGTCGATGCAGCGGCATCGGCGCTTGAACGATAACCCCGGTTTATTTCGCGCGTGCGTCGGCACGACACCATCGGCCTCGATCCGCTCGGCGGCCGGAAATAATCCAGACACAGGAAATGTATGCGCAAGCTTGACGAATTTTACAGAGGCTGGCCTCAATTGATCGCTTGCACGGCCGGCCTCGGTGTCGGGGTGATCGGCTTGGGGTCTTATAACCTCGGCCTGTTTGCCAAAGACCTGGAACACGCCTTCGGCCTCACGAAAACACAGTATGGCGCGGGCTATCTGGCGTTCACGCTTGGCCTCGCCCTGGGATTGCAGTTCTGGGGGCGCATGCTGTCGCGCTTCGGCGCGGCGCGCACCGTCGCCGCCAGCGCCCTGGCGCTCGCGCTGTGCTTTCTCGCGATTGCGGCCGGCGCGCGCTCCCCGGTCACCTATATCGGATTGATCGGACTCCTTGGTTTCGTCGGCGGCGGCACGAGCGGCCTGCCTTATACGCGCGTCGTCAGCAGCTGGTTCGATCGCGGCCGCGGGCTTGCGCTCGGCCTCACGCAGGTCGGCCTGGGCCTGTGCGGCGCCGCGTTCCCGTTGTTGATCGCCGCCGTGATTCACCAGCAAGGCTGGCATGTCGGCTACGTGGCGTTGGCCGCGCTGGCCGCGACCGGCGTGCCCATCGCGCTGCTGGTGCTGCGTGATCCTCGCGCAGAAACGACAGCATCTGAAGCACCGCCGCAGCGCGCCGGGAAACTCGGCCCCGTCGACATGCAAGCGCTCGAGCGCGAGTTCGCCGAGGCCAAACGCAGCCGCGCATTCTGGCTGATGTTCGTCGCCTTCACGCTCTCCACCCTCGTGGTTTCCGGCAACGCCCAGCACATGGCGCCGTTGCTCACGGAGTCCGGCGCCGCGCCGGGTACGGCCGCCAAATACATCAGCCTGGTCGGCATCGGCACGATCTGCGTGCGACTGATCTGCGGCTGGCTCTCCGACTACGTTCAGGCGTCCTGGCTCATGGTCTTTTCGTGTCTGGTCGGCGCGGCCGGTCTGCTCGCGATCCATTTCGGCGGCATTCGCTACGCGGCCTTCTACGCGTTCTCCGTGGGCTGGACGTTCGGCGGCGAAATCGATCTCGTCTCGTACATGTGCACGCGTTATTTCGGCCTGCGCGTGTTTCCCCGCGTCTACGCGTGGCAATACGGCTCGCTTTGCATCGTCGCCGGTATCGGTCCGTTTTCCATCGGTTGGCTCGCCGACCAGTTCGGCAGCTACCAGCCCGGCCTCATGCTCAGCGCGGTGCTCGCCATCGCCGCCTCGGCCGTGTTCGCCATGATGCCTCGATACGAACAGAACGAAGCTTCAACGGAAAACGCGAATTCGTCACCGAATTCGCCACAAATCGAGCCATCGCTTCATAACCAGTAAGCCTGGCCCGAATTCAACGCAGCAAAGCAAGGCAGCAACGGCTCGCCCTCTCGTCACATCACAACAAGGAATGCACTCACGATGATTCACTTCGATCATATTTGCCTCGCCGCGCAAAACGTGTACGAAGCCACATTTCGACTGAGCCAGGAAACCGGCATCGGCAATTACGACGGCGGATTTTTCCCGCTCTATGGCATCGGGCATCGCGTCGTGCCGCTCGCCGAAGATATTTACATCGAGGTCGAAAGCATTGTCGATCATACGATCCTCAAGCGCGGGCAGCCGCTCGCGGAGTTCTTCGCGCGGCAAACGCAAGCGGGCGACTGTTTCGTTGGCTGGTGTTTGCGCGCCGACACGCTCGATGAACTGGAGGCCTTCGCGCGTCATCACAATACCGTGGTCGATCCGAACACCACGGGCAAGGAGGCCGGCCGCCAGATGATGAACGGCAACCGCAGCTCTGCCTTGCAGACGCCGAGCGCGCTGACCGCGTGGCCCATGGGCAAGCCGAACCTCTACTTCAAGATGACGAACGGTCCGCACCCGGCCACGCTGCCGGTCGTGCCGGGCTCGGGGTCGGTGCGCGGCGAAGGCCTCAACTGGATTGAAATCGGCGAGGACGAAGACGCGCTCGCGCGCTGGCTTGGCGATATCGCGCGCCCCGCCGACTTTCCGTTCGAGATTCGCTACAACAAGCAGCATTCCGGCCTCTACGCCGTGGGTGTCCAGACCGACGCAGGCGAAAAGGTGATTCGCCGCGCTGCGGTCAGTCCCGTCGCTTCCTGATCTCCCGTTTTCGCTACGCGTTATAGCGGCGTCCGCGCACTCGCGCGCGGACGCGGGAATCGTCACGTCCATTGAACGCGCTTTGGTCCGCGGAATGACCGGAATCCAGAATGAAACTAAAAACACACGCACTCGCACTGATTTGTCTGGCCGGCGCGCATGCCGGCGCGGCCAACGCACAAAGCACCGTGACCCTGTACGGTCTCATTTCCGTGGGCATTGCGTGGTCGCCCAATCAATCCGGCCATCACACCTGGCAAGCGCTGAGCGGACAGAATCAAAGCCCGCGCTGGGGCCTGCGCGGCACCGAGGACCTGGGCGGCGGCAATAGCGCGGTATTTACGCTGGAAAATGGCTTTAATCCCTACAACGGCAGCGCGAGCCAGAGCGGCCGCCTGTTCGGACGCCAGGCCTATGTGGGTCTTTCCAGCCAGCGATGGGGCACGCTCACGGCCGGCCGTCAATATGACGCCGTGGTCGATTACCTTGGGCCGAACACGGCGTGGAGCTGGCTCGGCAGCGTTGGCGACAGCGACAACACGTTCAACAATATTCGAATCCAGAATTCGCTCAAGTACGTGACGCCGAACATCAAGGGCTTCAAGGCGACCGCGCTTTACGGATTCAGCAACGCGCCCGGCGGATTCTCGAACAATCGCGCATTCAGCTTCGGCGCGAGTTACGACTTTGGCGGTTTGAACTGGAACATCGCCTACGCGCAATACGACTCGCCGTATAGCTCGACGAATCAGCCGGGCGCGGTCGATAACGATTACTCGGCTAGCTATCTGATCTTTACGCACAGCGCGGCGGACCCGAAGGCCTACGCGAGCCGCCAGAAGATCTTCGGCACCGGTGGATTCTATACGGCGGGGTCGGCCATATTCGGCGCGATGTACAGCAACGTCAATTACGACTATCTCGACGCCACGCACCTCACGCTCAACAACTTCAACGTCAGTGCGCGCTATTACGTGCGACCGTGGTTGCTGCTCGGTGCCGCCTATGTGTTCACGCGCGGCGTCTACGATCACCCGCGCGAGATTCCCATGTGGCACGAACTGAACCTTGCCGTCGTGTATTCGCTGTCCAAACGCACGGATCTTTCGATGCTCACGTTCATGCAGCGAGCCGCGGGCGATGCTCACCACGCAACCATACTCGGCTACGGATCGGCCAGCGGCAATCGCCAGCTCGTCGTCACGCTGGGGATCAAGCACAAGTTCTAAAGGGACGAGAAAGGGACGAGAAAGGGGCAAAAGAAAAGGGACGCAAGAAAAGCCCCGCAGGCGCGCGCGTTTTCGCGCGCGCCTCTTTTCGTCCAGACACCGGCTTGACTTAGAATCGAACGGGCCCACAGGCCAATCGGGAACCGAAATGGACAAGTTGTTAGCCCTGCGTACCTTGCTGAAAGTCGCGGATTGCGGGGGATTCACGGCGGCGGCACAGGAGCTCGGCAAAACGACGTCTTCAATCGCGCGCATCATGGACGGCCTGGAGGCATCGCTCGGCACGCCCCTGCTCACGAGAACATCGCGCAACGTCTCGCTCACCGACGCGGGATGCGCGTATGTCGAACAGGTGCGCCAGGTGCTGTCCGACCTGAACGATGCCGATAGCAGCGTGATCGATCGCGGCACCGAACTCACGGGGCATTTGCGTGTTTCGGTCTCCGCCACCTATGGCCGCCTTCACCTCGCCACGCGCATTCCCGAGTTTCTTCAGGCTTATCCCAGGATCACCGTCGACCTGGTGGTGTCGGACATCCACCTCGATCTCGTGAACGACCGCCTCGATGTGGCCCTGCGCGTCGGCGTGCCCGACCTCGACGACCGTCTCATCGTCAAGACGCTCGGCAAAAGCGAGCGCTTTCTCGTGGCAAGCCCGGCGTGGCTGGAGCGGCATGGACGCCCCGCAACGCCCACAGACCTGGCGCGCGCCGAATGCCTGCAATTCGCCTATAAGCCGGGTCGACGGCAACGCTGGAATTTCCGCTCGGGCGACGCGATCGAGCCCGTTATCGTCACCGGTCAACTCGTGACCAATAACCTCGACATGATCGCGGGCGCCGCGATTGGCGGCCAGGGCGTGGCCTTGCTGCCCAAATGGCTCGTCGCGCCCGACGTCGCGGCCGGACGCCTCGTGAGGCTGTTCGAGGACCGGGAAATCACGGCCGACGCGGGCGAAGCTTTCGTCTACGCGACCTACCTTCCTAACCGGCGCCTGTCGCGCAAAGTTCGCGCATTCATTCGATTTGTCGAGAGCTTCTCCATTTAAAACGTAACACGCAACACATTGCAATGAAGCGCGTTTACACTTGTGCACTCAATTCCCCCGCCCATTTGGCCACGCGCCATTCAGCCTTAAAGAACGGAGGCAGAACGTGTACGTTTTAGGTCGAGTTTCGGTCTCCCTCGAAAGGCGCCAGGTGTATCTCGACGGAGAGCCGTTGGCGCTGGGCGCACGGGCGTTCGACATTCTCGAGTTGCTCATTCGTGCCGAGGGCGCCCTCGTGACCAAAGACGAAATCTTGCGGCTCGTCTGGCCCACGACCTTCGTTGTCGAAAATAATATTCAGGTCCACATTTCGGCGCTGCGCAAGCTGCTTGGCGAAGGATGGATTCGCACCGTCTCCGGGCGAGGCTATCAGCTTGTGCGCCCCACGGCGCAGCCATCGGGCGCCGCGAGCACGGTTGCGGCAGCGGCTGTGGTTGACCAGGACAGCGAAGTCCGCCAGCGCGCGTGGGCGCTCGCCGGCCGCGCAGATCAGGCACGCCGCCTATACGAACGGCTTCATCATGAATCGTTCGTCACGCTAACCGGGCCTGGCGGCGTGGGCAAAACGCGGCTTGCTTTCACTGTGGCGAAAGCGTGGGCCGAGGACAATCGCGCCGCTTTTTGCCACGCCGATTTCGCCGACCATATCGATCGCTATTCCTGTTATGCAGAGCGTCTGCCCATGCTGTTGCAGGAGCTTCGCGACGGCAGCGCCGCGATTGCGGATATCACGAGCGAGATTGGCGACCGGCGCATCGTGCTCATGCTCGACAATTGCGAGCGTGAAATCGAAACCGTCGCCGCACTCTGCGAATCCATTCTCGCCGCGAACCGTAATGCGGTGCTGGTCGCGACCAGCCGTGAGCCGCTGCGCGCAAAGGGCGAACACCTTTACGTGGTCCCGCCGCTTTCACTGCCCCATGAAGGTGCAGACGAAGCGGCCATTCTCGCCAGCGGTGCAGTGACGATGTTCTTCGATCGCGCGAGAGCCACGGGAACCGAATTTCCGCAAAACCCGCAAACGCTCGCCGCAATCGCCGACGTTTGCCGGCGCCTGAGCGGCTTGCCGCTCGCGCTCGAACTCGCGGTTGCGCGCGCCGCGTTGCTGGGCGCACAGGCGCTCGCGCAGGAGCTACAGGATGGCGCGTTAGGTCTCGCAGGCGGGTCGCGAACCGCGCATCCTCGCCAGCGCACCCTGCGCGCGTCGATCGAATGGAGCTATCTGCGGCTGGGCGAAGCCGAACGCGCGGTGCTGCATCGTCTGGCCGCTTTCGAAGGCCCATTCGACCTGGCGAGCGCCTGCGAAGTCGCCGCGGTCGACGGCATTCAGCGCGACACGGCTCTGGAATGCGTGCACGGGCTCGCCGCGAAATCGCTGCTTAATTCGCATGCGGAAGGGGCGAATCGGCTCTACTCGCTCTTTCCCGTCGTGCGAGCCTATGCGGCCGAGCGGTCGGCCGAGTCCGGCGAGCGTGTCCCGGTTGCGCCGCAAAGCCCGTTTTCGCGCGCCCTTGCAGCCGATCACGCCAACCTTCGGCCACTGCGCGACTCAAGCAGCAAGCTTTACTCGCATTAAAAGCGGGCTTGCCGGGTTCTAACATAATCTGTCCCACATTTTGGCACGCGTACGATTTTCCCAAACCCTGCGCTAACGATTGAGTCGCCTTGCTCAATCATTACGACCGCGCCCGAATTCGCTAAAAATTCTTAAGTGTTATGAACGCGGGCGGCAAACGCTGGAGTTGCCGGCGTCCGTCCCGCATACTTCCGCTTACGCGCGAGGAATAGGTCATTGTGGTATTCCTTGAATACTGCTCCACGAGGTTCTTGCAACGGCACATCCACGGCCGACGAGCGCGAAGCCAACAGGCTGCCCATACAGGAAACGCGTGCGCAGTCGCTTCGTGAAGAAGGCATTAGCGAAGTCATGGTGAAAATCCATCGAAATCGGGCAGGCGAGAAACAAGGCGCAGCCGGCCGCGCCCTGTTCGCCAATCTCTTATCGATCGTTCAGGAACTCGACATACGCATGGCCGTAACATGACCACGCACGCAAAGCCCTCCGGCTCGGTTGCCGCACAGATTGGGAATGGCGCGGCAGCGGACGCCGCTTTCCCGGGCGTGCCATTCGACATCGCATGGTTCGAGCGCTGCGAGAAACGCGAACTCGACCATGCCGACGGCGTGACGACCAGCCTGCTCGGCGAGCCCGGTGACGGCAGGTATTGGCTCGCGCGCCATGCGCTGAACACGTCGGCAATCGGCTCCGAGCGCCTGAAGCGCGAACTCGCCGCAGGCGCGCGAATTCGCCTGCCCTGGGGCCTGCCGCCGGTGGCGACGCTCTGGGGTGGCGAGCGCATCGTTGTCGTGTACGAGGCATGCGCGAGCAGCACGCTCGCCTCGTCGCTGGACCCTCGGCAACTCAGCCTCGAAGCGTTTCTCGCCGTGGCCGCGGGCGCCGCGCGCGCACTAGGCGAAGCGCACTCAGCGGGCCTTTGCCACGGCGATCTGAAGCTGTCCAGCATCGTGATCGATAAAGGCCGAGCCGGCGGCGAAGCGGACGTTGCCACTCCCGCGATCAGCCTGACCGGTTTCGATCCCGCGCCGCCGCAAGCGTACCGGGAGCGCTTGAGCGCACAGCCCTATCTGGCTCCGGAAGTCGCGCTCAACGACGCCCCTGCCGATCACAAAAGCGCGGACCTCTATGCGCTGGGCGTGGCGCTCTACACCCTGCTGACCGGCGAACTGCCCATCGACGCGCAAAGCGCGGCGGGCTGGTATCACGCACGCCTGGCAATCGAACCCGTTCATCCGCGCCGCCGCCGCGCGGACGTGCCCGAGCCGCTCTCCGAAGTCCTGCTCAGGCTGCTCGCGAAAGACCCGCGCGAACGCTACGCCACGGCCGCCGCAGCCTATGCGGACTTGCAACGCATCTGCGACTCGCTTTGCGCGCCTGGCGGCGAGGCCCCCTTTGCCGTGGATGCCGGGGCCTCGTCTCATCTCCTCAGCGTGTCGAGCCGGTTGTTTGGCCGGGCAACCGAGAAAGCCCTGCTCGACGATGCCCTTGCGCGCGTGGCCGCAACCGGCAAGACCGAGATCGTGCTGATTTCCGGCAGCGGCGGCTGCGGCAAGTCGGCGCTCGCCGAATCGCTTTTCAACGACGTGCAGCGGCGCGGCTCCCGATTCGCGTCCGGCAAGTCAGACAAGCTTCGCACCAATATTCCTTACGCGCCGATCGTCCAGATCGTGCGCGCGTTGACGCAGGCGCTGCTAGGCGAGGACGACAACCTGCTCGCGTCCGTTCGTGAGCGCTGGACCCAACGCCTGGAAGGGCAAGGCCGAGCGATCGCCGAACTCGTACCGGAAGTCGAACACATCATCGGCCCCGGCGCGCCGCTTGCCGACGTGGCCGCGCCGCTCGCCCAGGCGCGTCTCGTGCGCACCCTGCTGCACACGTTCGCGGCGCTCGCGCAGCCGGGCGCGCCGCTCGTCCTCTTCTTCGACGACGTTCAGTGGGCCGACCCCGCGAGCCTCGCGTTCCTGAGGGCATTCTCTGCGGAACCGCCGTCGAACGTGCTGCTCCTTTGCGCGCACCGCGAATTCTCCGTCGACCGGCCTGGCCAGCTCCAGTGGCAGCGCGAGCTCGACGCATGCAAGACGATGCGCGTGACGCCAGTGCGCCTGCACGCGCTGTCGGTACGCGACCTCGCCGCGCTGATCGGCACGACGCTCAGCGAAGCGGCCGAGCGCGTCGAGCCTTTGGCGCGCGCCGTTCACGCGAAAACGGCCGGCAATCCGTTCTTTTCGCGCCAGCTCCTGCGCATGCTGATCGACGACGAAGTGCTGAGCTACAGCGTCAAAGCCGCAGCCTGGATGTGGGACGAAGCGAGCATCGCGCAGCGTCTTTACTCCGACAACGTGATCGACCTGTTGATTCGCCGCTTCGATCGATTTCCGCAGGAAAGCACGAAACTGGTCGAGTGGCTCGCCTGCGTCGGGATGCGCTGTGACGTGGCATTGCTCGCGCAAATCAGCGGCATGACGCCGGACGAGGTTCATGAGCGTCTTCGTCCGTTCGTCGACGCGAATCTGCTGGCGGCTCAACCCGACGCCTATGCGTTTTTGCACGATCGCGTGCTCGAATCCGCTTACGCGCTCATCGAAGCGCAAACGAAGCCGCATTATCACGCACGTATCGCCTCCGTGATGATCGACTACTGGTGTGCGCGTCTTCCCGAGTATGCGTTCGATATTGCCAGTCAGATCGAGCGCGCGCCCAAAGAGGCGCTCAATTCCGAAACGCGGGTGGCCTATGTGCGCGTATTGATTCTGGCGGGCAAGCGAGCACGCAACGCCGCTGCGCTCGACCAGGCGACGGAGTACGCCGACGCGGCCCTCGGCATGGTGGATGACCAGTGGTGGTCGAACCACTACGGCCTGACTTACGGAGCCCAACTGCTGCACTGCGAGTGTTTGCTGGCGCAGGCCAGACTCACGGACGCCCAACAACGCATTGACGCGTTGCTCGCCCACCCGCTCGCGATTCTCGACCGCGCCGACGTGCACCGGCTCAAGGCCGTCTTGCAGACCGTGCAATCCGATTACGAAGGCGCCTTGTCCACCGCACTGACCGGGCTTTCGCTGCTTGGCGTGCATCTGCACCGCTCGCCCACCGCCGAGCAGATGCGCGCCGCGTGCGAGTCGGTGCAGATCGCGCTGCGGGGCCGCGCGATTGCGAGCGTGCGCCATCTCCCGCGCAGCGAGGACCGGGGCAATCAGGTGGTCATGGGCCTGCTCGCGACGCTCACGTCCTCGTTCTTCGTGACCGACGGACTCGGCATCCTGCATCTCGCCAAGATGGTCGAACTCACGCTCGAACATGGCGTGACGCCGGAGTCGCCGTACGGCCTCGCGTGGTTCGGCGTCCTGTTCGCGGGCATGTACGAAGCCGCCGACGAAGGGCTCGCCTACGGGCAGGCGGCGCTGGCACTGGTCGATCAGCACGGTTTCGAAGCGCAGCGCGTGGCCACGCTCGTGGCCATCGATCAGGTCAGCGTCTGGACACGCCCACTCTCCTTCGCCCTGGAGCACGTGCGGCAGGCGCGCGTGCTCGGACGCGCCTCGGGCGACATCGGCATGGCCTGTTACGCGTGCAATCACATCGTTTCCGACCTGATTGCCATGGGCGAGAATTTGTCGCTCGTCGACGAAGAGGTCGAACGGGGGCTCGAACTCACAGCGATCATCCAGTACCGCGATATCGAAGCGGTCCTGCTGGCGCAACGCGATTTCATCCACCAGTTGCAGCGGGGAAACAACAGGACGGATCGCCCTGAGCAGACCGGCGCGGCGGTTTCGCAAATCGCCCGCTTCTTCCTGTACTTTTACGACGGCCTCGCGAAGGTATTCGCCGGGGATTATTCCGCCGCGCGCACTCGCCTCGACAATGCGAGCGCGCTTGCCTGGACCGTGCCCGCGCATATCAACGTGGCCGATTGCCACTTGTACGGCGCGATCGCGATTTCCCGCGGCCAATACACCTCGCACGACAGCGCGCTTTTTGAGCTTCGCACGCAACGCGGCCAGTTCGCGCGCTGGGCCAATCAGAACGGTGCGACGTTTCGCAACAAGCTCCTCCTGATCGACGCCGAAATCGCGCGGCTCCAGGGCGATGCCTTCGGCGCGCTGGTGGCTTACGAGCAGTCCGCGCAAGCCGCTGAAGCAGCGGGATTCATGCACGAACAGGCGCTCGCGCACGAATTCGCGGGCGAGCTTTGCATGACGCACGCGCTGGAGTGCTCCGCGCGCCATCACTTGCGTCAGGCGGCGATCTGCTATCGACGCTGGGGCGCGGCGTTTGCCGAGGAGCGTATTCACGAGCGCCACCCGCAACTGGCGTCCCAGGCAGCCGACGAAGCGAGCCCGCGCAATGCAGCGCGGCAGCAGCCCTTTGTCGATCTGGGCGTCGAAGCCGCGAAGGCGATCTCGGGCGAAGCGGTGACCGATCGCCTGGTCGAGAAGTTGCTCACGGGCATCACCATGTACGCCGGGGCGCAATACGGCCTGTTGCTGCTCATGCACGACGACGGGCCGAAAATCGAAGCGTCGGCGCGCGTGGAGTCGAATCACGTGGTCGTCACGCTCAGCGGCGTGGCACCCGTCGATGACGCATTGCCGCTGGCCGTGCTCAACAGCGTTGTGCGCACGCGCAAGACGCTGGTGTTTGCGGAAGCGAGCATCGAATCGCCATCGCTGCGCGCGCGGATCTCCGCCGGGCGCATGCAACGCTCGGTGCTCTGCATGCCGCTCCTGCGTGGCGGCTCGCTCGTTGGCGTCGTCTATCTGGAGAACAATCTCGCGCCGGGCGTCTTTGACCCGAACCGCGTCGCGGACCTCGAAGTGCTCGCGCCGCAGGTGGCGGTTTCGCTCGAAACCGCGCGACTCTACGAGAAGCTCGTCGAGGAAAGCGAGCACCGCCTGAATGCGGAAGTCAGCCTGCGCTCCGCGCGCGACGAACTCGCCCGCACCTCGCATCTCACGGTGATGGGCAACGTGGCGGCCTCCATCGCCCACGAGGTCAATCAACCGCTTTCCGCGATCACCACGTCGGTCGACGCCAGCCTGCGCTGGTTGCAGCGCGCCACGCCCAATCTCGAGGAAGTCGCGGCGGGCCTCGCCCACATCAAGCGAACGAGCCTGCGTGCGGTCGAAATCATTCGCGCCTTGCGCGCACTCGCCAAGCAGGCACCCGCGATTCTCGCGCCGCTACGCATGAACGATGTCGTGCGCGACGTGCTGGACCTGCTCCACCCCGAAGCCGAGGCTCAGCAAATCAGCGTCGCCACCCAACTGGAGGCACGCGACGCGATCGTTCAGGCGGATCGCATCCAGCTACAGCAGGTGGTGCTCAATCTGTTTACCAATGCCGTGGAGGCGATGAGCGAAACGGCGCTTGAAACGCGCACGCTCGCGATTGCCACGCGAGTCAGTGAAGGCAAAGTCGTGATGTCCGTGCGCGATCGCGGCACGGGCATTCCGGCCGACGTGCTGGAGCGGATTTTCGATCCGCTCTATACGACGAAGTCGTCGGGCATGGGCATGGGGCTGGCGATCTGCCGCTCCATTGTCGAGAGCCACCACGGCACGCTCGATGCGTTTAACGTGCAGGACGGCGCGGAGTTTGTCATGACGCTGCCCGTCGCCTGACGCGACATCATGCCCCAGCGCCCGCAGCATTAACATTCAAGACATTCTCGGTGACGCGCGTTAGCCTCTTGCCTATCCAGGCGTCCCACGCCATCCGGGTTGAATCGTGAAATCAGCGACATTCTCAGACCACGAGCTAGCCAGCGAAGTCTTCACGGTATATGTCGTCGAAGACGACATCATCATGAACGAGGCCATCTGCCTGCTCGCACGCTCCGTTGGCGTCGACGCACAGGGCTTTCTGAACGTGCAGGACTTCCTCACATGCAAGCGCAGCGCGGGGCCGAGCTGCCTCGTACTCGACATCCGGCTCAGGGGCAGCAGCGGCCTGGCGCTACAAGACCTGCTCAAGTCGGAGCACGACCCCATTCCGGTGATTTTCGTCACCGGTCATGCGGATATTCCCATGAGCGTGCGGGCGATGAAAGCGGGCGCCATCGACTTCCTCACAAAGCCGTTTCGCGATCAGGATCTGCTCGACGCCATTGCGATCTCGCTGGAACGCGACGCCGCGAGGTTGATTCAGGAGCGGCAGGATAACGACGTGCACGTGCGCTTCGAAGCGATGGTCGAGCGCGAGCGCGAAGTGATGGCCGCCGCCGCGGCCGGAAAACTGAGCAAGCAGATCGCGGATGAGCTTGGCATTAGCGAAGTCACCGTGCGGGTGTACCGCAGCAGCGCGATGCGCAAGATGCGCGCCAATTCATTCGCAGAGCTTGTCCTTCTCGCGCATCGACTGGGGATCGTGGTGAAGGACGACCGGAACAGCCTGAATTGAGCACGCGCCGCGGCGGTCGGAGGCGCGTGCGTATTAGATGATTAGATGATTAGATGATCTGCGGAAGCAGCGCCACGCCCGGCTTCACCGCGCGCTTGCGACGGCGGCGCAATGTGAGCGGCGCACGCGGAATATCAAGCCACGTGCGCGCCGCAAGCCGCACCGCGCGATCGAACG
>NZ_QEOB01000046.1:0-51873 GCF_003096875.1 Paraburkholderia unamae | reverse complement strand
CCACGCCGATGATAGTGCGGATTGCCCGTGTGAAAGTAGGTAATCGTCAGGCTCCTTATGCAGCAAGTCCAGAACCCCGGTGTCTCCGAAAGAGAACCGGGGTTCTGGCGTTTACGTGTCTGAAATGCGTGTGCGAGCAAGGCACCGCGCGATATAAAAAAAGCCGTCCTATGGACGGCTTTTTTGCTTTATCAGCCTCGGTGACACTACGCGAGCAGATCTTCGTAAAACGCCCCGAAGGGTCGCTCGGGGTGCGCAATCTGGATTTCGAGGATCCACAACCCAGGCGCCGGCTGCGCGTCGTACTCGCCGAGGTCGCCCGCCTTGTAGATCGCATGCGGAAAGTCGCTTACGCGATGACCCTTGATGTCGATGTTCAATTTCCAGCCGTGCACGCGGGCGCGTTTGGCGGCATAGTCGTACAGCGCGATGCCGCTGCATCCGGTGCCGCGCCAGTGAATGGCGACTTCGTCGTAGATCGTCCTCGCAGCGCGAGCGCAAGCCTGCATCTCGGGGTCACTACCGGTCACGAAGGTTGCGCCCGCATCGCCTTCGTGACGGTCCCAGACCGCGCCCAGATCGATGAAGAAAATATCGTTCTCGCCCAGCACAGGGTCGCCAACCGAGCGCTCCTTGAAGATGCGCAGCGTGTTCTCGCCAAAGCGGATCAGCACGGGATGCCAGATCCGGTCCATACCCAACTCCTGCAAGATCGCTTTACCCAGTGCATTGGCCTCGGATTCGTGCATGCCCGGCCGGATTGCGGCGGCGATCTGATCGACCGCCTTCCAGGTCATCACACGGGCGTGTTCCATGGCGGCGAGCGAAAAGTGCTCGCCGACCGCCTGCTTGTTTTCGCTGCTCACCAGATGTCGCTCCCGTTATCACTTGATTCAACGCACTGAATGCATCGACGCCGGTCATCACAACCGTGACGTCAAGGATGCACGTTGCCTCGATATATTCTCGCGTATATTTCGCCGCGTTGACAGCCGTGACCGGAGAACGAGTCGCCGCCAGGACTTAAGCCAAATAAGCTCCGGAACGTCGCCCCGCCACAACAGCCATGAGCGACGCGTCAGTTTCTTGTATCCGATGCTCGATGAGTAATTTACAATTGCGAATGAGTCGTATTTAAGTATGTAATCGAGCACATTTCGGGTCATCGACCGGTCTTCAGGGAACAACAAACACGCCATGCCACAACGGGGAACGCAGCAAAACGCCAATCGCCGCACAGCGGTATCGTCGGCAGTCGATCGTCTTTTCGTCGGGTTGGCCGCGGCCGCGGCGTTGCAGGCCAGCGCTTATGCGCAGGACACGGCGCCGCAAGGCAGTGCCGCTTCGCAATCGGACGTGTTGCCTGCGGTCGTCGTCAAGGCCGCGGCGGCCCCTGGGGAATTGCCCGCGCCATATACGGGGGGCCAGGTGGCACGAGGCGGCAGCATCGGCGTGCTCGGCACATCTAACGTGATGGACCAGCCATTTAGCACGACGAACTACACCGATCAGATGATCCGCGATACGCAGGCCCGTACGATCGGCGACGTCGTCGTCAACAACGCATCGGTGCGCACGGAGCAAAGCAGCGGCGGCTTTGGCGACGTGTTCCAGATTCGTGGCTTCGACGTACAGGCGACCGATGTCGCGCTCAACGGTCTGTACGGCATGGTCTCGGCCGCACGCGTACCGGTGAACTTGCTCGAACGTGTGGAAGTCCTGCAAGGCCCGGGTTCGCTCATGTACGGCATGGGGCCGGGCGGTAGCGTCGGCGGCGCCATCAACATCGTCACCAAGCGTGCGGACGACGAACCGCTCACGCGTCTCACGGCGATGTATCAGTCGAAGGGACAGTTCGGCATGGCTGCCGATATTGGCCGCCGTTTCGGCGACGAGGGCCAGTGGGGCGTGCGCTTCAACGGTCAGATCAACGACGGGCAAACCGGCATCGCGCACGGCAACCAGCTTCAGGGCGATAGCTCGATCGGCCTGGACTATCGCGGCAAACAATTGCGCTGGTCGTTCGACGCCTATAACGTCGCGGAGAACACCGATGAGTTTCGCTCGCAGATCGGCTTCGGCACGGCAACCGCCGTACCGGCCGCGCCGTCGGGTTACAGCAACCTTTATCCCGGTTCGAAGCTGAAGTTGCGCGACACTGCCGTCATGACGCGCCTCGAGTACGACATCAACCCGCACGTAACCGTGTACGGCGCGGCGGGCGAGCATTACGGCACGTCGGCGCAGAATTTCCCGTACGCGGCCGATATGACCTCCGCCGGCGCGTTCAACGTGTACAACGGCTACTACGACCAGTACACGCGCACGAAGACCGTCGACGCAGGCTTTCGCTTCCACTTCGACACCTTCGGCGTCAAGCACACACTGGTCACGGGCATCACGAGCCTGAATCAGGAGATCGGCTACTTCTATGCGCTGGGCTCGACCGCCGTGGCGTCTAGCCTCTACAATCCCACGCCGCTTGCCCCCATGGACGTCGCGCGCGGCGACGCGCAACGCAGTTCGCAGTTGCGCCTGAACAGCCAGCAGGTCATCGACACGATGTCGTTCTTCAACGACCGTCTGCTCATCACGGGCGGTTTCCGCCGACAGACGATTGGGCAGGACAACTACGACCCGACCACCGGCTTGCAGCAAAGCTCGATCGACCAGCAGGCGATCACACCGCTCGCGGGCATCGTGTTCAAGCCATTGTCGAATATTTCGGTGTACGGAAATTTCACATCGGGTCTCACGAACGGCGGCACGGCGCCGGCCGAAGCCGCCAACGCGGGTCAAGCGTTCGCGCCGTACAAGTCGAACCAGTACGAAGCGGGCGTCAAGGCGGACTGGGGCCACGTCATGACCTCGGCCGCGATATTCCAGATTTCGCAGCCGAACGCCGTTATGGATCCGACGACGAAAATCTACGGATATAACGGCAAGACGCGTGTGCGCGGTCTCGAACTGTCCGCCTACGGCGAGGTGTTTCGCAGCCTGCGCCTGATGGCGAGCGCGACCTTCTACGACCCGAAGCTTTCGGGCACGGCGGGCGGCGCGCAGGACGGCAACGAACCGGGCGGCGTGCCGAAGTTCGCCTTCAACCTCGGCGCCGACTACGATCTGCCCTGGGTGCAGGGGCTGAGCGTCAATGGCCGCATTATCCACACGGGCGCGCAGTACTACGATTCGAGCAATGCCTTGCGGTTACCCGCGTGGACGCGATATGACGTGGGCCTGCGTTACGAGACGCAGATTGCGGCAAAGGATGTCGTGTTCCGCGCGAACGTCCAGAATCTCTTTGGCAGCCGCTACTGGATCCAGCAGGGGACCTACGTGACGAACGCCGCGCCGCGCACCGTACTGGTTTCCGCGCAGATCGACTTCTGAGGCCCGGTTCGCGGGCACGGGAAGTCCCGGCCCGCGCCTGCGAGCCGGCTATTGATACCTGCTCAGGTCCAGCCGGTATCCGCCGCTGCAACAACTACGTATCCGGCCAATCCCGGTGACGTGCGGGCCTGCCACCAGCGTGTCTTCGGTGGCGAGTTGCGCGAGCAACCGCTCGCGAGTGCGGACTGCCTGCTGCGGGTCCACGTCAAAGCCTATGCTCCAGTCCGGATAGCGCAATTGCAGTAACGTCGAATGAATGACGTCGCCCCAGATGAGTACTTGCTGGTCTGCGTCGCGTATCTGCACGCCGCTGTGGCCAGGCGTATGACCGTGAAGCGGCACGAGCGACACGCCGGGGATGACTTCGCTATTCGCGGGCAATGCCGTCACGCGTCCCGCATAGGCTTCCAGCACCGACGTTGCCAGCCGGAACAAACCGGCCTCCGCCATACGAGGATATTGCTCCGGCGACGTCGCATCGGTCCAGAACGCCCATTCCTCTTCCGAAAGGAATAGTGTGGCGTTCGGATACAACGCAAGCCCGTCCTCATTGATTAGTCCTCCAACATGATCTTCATGCAGATGAGAGAGGATGATGCCTTGTACCTGGTCGAACGTGTACCCTGCCGCGCGCAAGGCCTCGGGGGCTTTGCCGAAGCGCGGTCCGAGCTCACGACCACAGCCTGCATCGATAAGCCATAGTTCGTCGTTCCTCTTCAATGCAAACGCATTGATTGGCTCGGGAGACGGCCCCGATGCGGGAAGCCCAGCGCTCTTGAACAGTTCCGCGCCTTCCTCCGAGGCCGCGGCGCGAATCATCTCCGTACCGCAGAGAAAAATGCCGTCCAGCAGGGTAATCAGCGTGAATTCGCCAATCCGGTGTTCCTCAATCACTTCTGTTTCTCCTGAGTCGTGAATTCTCGATGAGTGGATGAAGCCATTTGCGCGTCGAGCCGCGACTTGTGACGACGGCCGATTTGCAGCGCCAGCGCCGCTACGGAAGCGGCCGCAGCCATTGCCATCACTGCGGTCCAGCCGCCGGTTCTCCACGCGAAGCTTGCCGCGCTCGAACCCGCAGCGCCGAAGCTGAATTGCGAGGCCATGAATACCGTGTTGTAGCGTCCGCGTGCCGACCCAGCGGCCGCCAGGATTCGCGATTGATTACTGATGAGGGAGATTTGCAGTCCGGCAATCATCAGGACTGCTCCAATGACAAGCCCGACGAGATTGACGAGGGCAATCATCAGAATGAAGCTTGCCGTGACAAGTGCCGCTCCGATGCGGCCGGCGCTTTCACCCGCCATGCGTACGCCATAGGGCGCGACGACGACACCGACAAGAGCGAACACGCCGAACATGCCGGCGGCGCTGCTGGTCAACTGAAACTTCGGCCCCTGCAACAGCAGCGTGAGAATCGTCCAGAACGCGCTGAAGCCGAAGAAAAGGAGGCTCTGCGTCAGCGACGCGCGGCGCAGTTCGCGCTCATCGCGCACGAGCACGAACAGCGAAAGCAGCAGTTCGACGTAGGGTTCGCGTGATGCGGGCCTGCTGCGCGGAAGCCGTGCCGCCAGTCCCAGCAGCATCAGTAAAACGAGCGCAGCGCCCAGCACGAACATCGCGCGCCAGCCGAACCAGGCGCCGACGAATCCGCTTACTGTTCTCGATAGCAGCACGCCGATAAGCAGCGCGCTCGTGACAACCGCAACGATGCGTTCGCGGCTGTCTGTGGACGCGAGCTCCGAAGCGAGGGGAATGATCTGCTGGGCGATCGTTGCGAATATGCCGACCAGCACCGAGGCGAACGCCAGGCTGTAGAGTCCGGGCGCCGCACTTGCCGACGCCATCGCCAGTATCAAACCGAAGCACTGGAGCAAAATCAGCCGCCGTCGATCGATTCTGTCGCCCAGCGGCACGAGTAATACGAGGCCCAGTGCATAGCCGATTTGCGTAGCGGTCGACACGAGGCTTGCATCGGCGCCTGTGTGAAACGCATCGGCGATCAGGCCGAGTAACGGCTGGTTGTAGTACTGGGTGCCGACCGAGAGTCCGGTCGCCACCGAAAGCAGCAGGATGAGGCCGCGGGTTGGCGGCTGCGCGGTAGACGCCGATTTCGAATGCGGGGCGCTCATGACACCGCCCTGACGCGCGTCGGCTTGCGCGGCCGCCATGATTTAGCGGGCGCAACACGGATTTTGAACAAGATAGGTCCTTCCTGCTCTCAGGCGAGAGAGGCGCGTAGAAGTTGCTGAGGAGAGTGGCGGCGATCGCTCGCGCCGGGGTTATTTCGACATGACGCGCACAGGTGAGCCGCGCAACCAGGCAAGAACGTTCTCGACTGTCTCTTCGTAAAACACCTTGTACGTCCCGTGCGTGACGAAGCCGATATGCGGCGTGGCGAGCACATTGTCGAACGTGCGAAACGGGTGGCCGGCGGGTAACGGTTCGGTGTCGAACACGTCAAGCGCCGCTCCGGCGATTGCCCGTCGGGTGAGCGCATGGATGAGCGCCGTCTCGTCGACCAGTGGCCCGCGCGAAGTATTGACCAGCCATGCATGCGGTTTCATCAATGCCAGTTCCGGTGCGCCGACGATGCCCTGTGTGCGCGCCGAGAGGACCAGATGAATCGAAAGCCAGTCCGCCGCGCGCAGCAAAGTGGTCTTGTCGACAAGCGTTGCCCCCGCCGCCTCGGCGGCTTCCGGCGTGAGGTTCTGACTCCACGCCAGAACCCGCATGCCGAAGGCGCGACCGATTGCAGCAACGCGCGCGCCGGTTTTGCCCAGACCGAGAAGACCAAGCGTGCTGCCCTCGAGGTCGGCTCCGACGCCTACCTGCCATCCGCCGTTGCGCATCGACGCATGTTCGGCGGGAATATGGCGGGCCGCCGCGAGAATCAAGGCCCACGTTAGTTCGGGCGCACCATTGCCCCGGCCCCTGGTTGCGCTGACAACCACGCCCTGTCGTTGCGCGGCGTCCAGGTCGATCGCGGCGTTGTAAGGCGCGTTTGAACCGATGAACTTGAGGTTGGGCAGTCGGCTCAGGATGGGGGCGGTAAGGGGCGTGCGTTCCCGCATCACGCAGATGGCGTCGAACGGTTGCAGCCTTTCCACCAGCATGTCGATATCCGTCAAATGGTCGCGAAACACGGTGATTTTCGCGATCTTCTCCACTTCGGACCAGTTTGCACTTTGCAGTGCAACACCCTGGTAGTCGTCAAGGATAGCTAATCGAATCATGCCGTTACTCCGTTCTGAATTTGTCATGCGGTGAATCACCTTTCCCGACATATTGACTTGTCGGTACATATGTGACAAATTGAACGTAGTAATGGCACCTATCTCTGGCAGCAATGAAAGACGCAACGCTACGCAAGCTCGACCTGAATCTGCTTCATGTTTTCTCCGTGCTGATGGAGGAGAAAAGCGTGAGCCGGGCGGCCGAGCGTCTGTACATCGGTCAGCCCGGGCTTTCCAGCGCGCTGCGGCGCCTGCGTGAAGCGCTGGACGACGAGTTGTTCGTGCGTGTCGGGCGAGGGCTGGAACCCACGCCGAGGGCGTTGGCGATTGCGCCCGAAATTGCCGGCGCGCTCTCGACAATCGAGCGCGCCGTGCGGCCGCCGCAGGCGTTCGACCCTGCAACGTGGCGAGGCGAATTCCGCGTCGGGATGTGCGATAACTTCGAAATGGCGTTTTTGGGCGTATTGACGGCGCGCATTCGCGAGTTGGCGCCACATGCGCGCGTCGTGGCCGTTGCATCAACGAAGCGTGATTCCGTCGCGCTGCTCGAGCGGGGTGCGTACGACTTCAGTGTTGCCGTTCACGAAGAGCCTGCTTCCTGGCATATCCGGGACGCTTTGTTCGATCAGCGTTTCGTTTGCCTTTATGACCCGAAGCAGTTGAAGTTGACGCTGCCGTTGAGCATCGAGCAGTACGTGAAGGCGCAACACGTCATCGTTTCGTCGGAGGGTAACGATACGACAAGCATCGACGCATTTCTCGATGGCGCGGGAATCCGGCGCAGCGTCGTTGCCGGCGTGTCGCGTCACACTGCGGTTGCGCCGGTATTGCAGTCGGTTCCGGCGATCGCCACGGTGCCGGAAACGATCGCGCATTGCATGGCGCGGCTCCACGGTCTCGAAGTGTGCCTGCCGCCGCTGGATTTGCCGATGGAGCCGATCTCGGTGCTATACCGTCGAACCGACCAGATGGACGGACGTTCCATCTGGTTTCGGCGGCTATTCGCCGACGTGGTGGCGCAGGCGCTGAAGACCTCGGGCTGCCGGCCGTCGACGCCCGCCGCGGCTGCGTGACGCCGACGCTCTTGCGCCGCTTCTAGCGTGTTCGAGCGGGGCGCTGTTGCGCGTCCCACGCGCTCATGATCGAGGTGATGGCGGTGTTGATGACCCGCAGCCCCACACCGTCGCGCACGAGTGTCGAGATGCCGGTCAGGAAGCTGTCGAACACGGTGGCGACGCTCGAAATGTCGGTATCGGCGGCCAGTTCGCCGTTGGCGATGCCGCGCTCCACGCATGCCTTGATCCCGGCGCGGGTTCGCGCGCGCGACTGCGTGAGCGCTTGAGTCACCGCAGCGTTTTCGGGCGACGGCGCGCTCATCACTCCGAGCGCGACCATGCAGCCCTTCGGATGACCGCGCTCGCATTGCATCTTTGCCGAAGCCCGCAGCATCGTTTCGATAGCGTCACGCGGGCTCAGCGTCGTGTCCCACAGAGGCTCGCTCACGATCGCGTACTTCGACAGATAGCGCTGCGCGCACTCATGAAATAGCGCCTCTTTCGAGCCAAAAGCCGCGTAAAAGCTGGGTGCGGAGATCCCGCCGCCGATGCTGGATTTGAGCTGGCTAAGCGATGTGGCTTCGTAGCCCTGTTCCCAGAACAAATGCAACGCCTGTTCGATGGCGTGGTCCCGGTCGAACTGGCGGGGTCTGCCCATTTGCGCCATCGCGCCCTCCTTTTGCACTAGATTCTTTGTCACTCATATAAATAGTATTCGATACAGAAGTCGTTGACAAGTGTGTTACGTCGCCGTTACATTTGTATCGAACAGTATATATATTGTGCGTGAGCGGGGCCCAACCGGCAAACGCGGCATGTGACTTCTCTTCGACAAAGGATTCCTTGTGAACACATCCACGGCACCCGTGCGGGTGCATTCCCGCAGCCTGCCCGTGCTGGCCTTGCTGGCGCTGGCGATGACGGGGTTCATCTGCATCATGACCGAAACGTTGCCTGCTGGCCTGTTGCCCCAGATCGGAAGCGGTCTGGGCATCTCGCCATCACTCGCCGGTCAGATGGTGACGGCTTACGCGCTGGGTTCATTGGTCGCCGCGATACCGTTGACGCTGGCCACGCGCGGCTGGCGCCGGCGTCGCGTGCTGCTGATGACGATCATCGGCTTTCTCGTGTTCAATTCGATCACGGCGCTGTCCTCGAACTACGCGCTGACCCTGGTCGCACGCTTCATGGCGGGCATGTCGGCGGGACTGGCCTGGAGCCTGCTTGCCGGGTACGCGCGGCGAATGGTGGCCGGGCATCAGCAGGGGCAGGCCATGGCGCTCGCCATGGTCGGCACGCCGATCGCGCTCTCGCTTGGTGTGCCGCTCGGCACCTGGCTGGGCACGTGGCTCGGCTGGCGTAGCGTGTTCTGGATCATGTCGGCGATGACCGTAGTGCTGATCGTGTGGGTTCTCGCCAAGGTGCCCGATTTCCCGGGGCAGGCGACACACGAGCGCATGCCGTTGCGAAACGTGTTCTTCACGCGAGGCGTGCGACCCGTGCTCGCGACCGTCATTGCCTGGATGCTCGCGCACAACATTCTCTACACGTATATCGCGCCGTTTGTCGCGCAGGCCGGGTTGCTGGAGAGTCTGGATGTGGTGCTGCTGACGTTCGGCCTGGCGGCGCTCGCCGGAATCTGGGTCACGGGGCGTTTGGTCGATCGTCACCTGCGCAGTTCGGTGCTGGTGAGTCTCGCGACGTTCGGTCTCGTGTCGGTGTTGTTCGGCGCGTTCGCGACGGTTCCGCAGATCGTCTATGCAGGAGTCGCGATCTGGGGGCTGACGTTCGGCGGCGCGGCGACGCTGCTGCAAACGGCGCTGGCCGACACGGCCGGCGAGGGCGCCGATGCCGCCCTGTCGATGAACGTCGTGGCCTGGAACGGCGCCATCGCCGGAGCGGGCGTACTGGGCGGGGTGCTGCTGAACAACTTTGGCGCGCGCTCATTTCCCTGGGCGCTGGTTTTGCTGTCGCTGGTGGCGCTCGCCATTGCCTGGCGTGCGCGCAGGCATGGTTTTGCACCGGGTGCGCGGGCAGCGGCGGCTCCACACATCGGCCATTGAGCGCTAACAACATTCTCCTTTACCCTTGCTGTGACATCCTAAAGATCTAGCGTCACGCCGCCCGTCGCAGGATGCCCGACGCAAATCAGCGCTTGGTTCGCCTCGACTTCGAACTCCGGCTGCTCGTCATATTCCACGCTACCGGCTAGCACGCGCGCGGCGCACGTACCGCACGTTCCCGATCGGCAGTTGAACGGCGCGTCGATACCGCAGCGTTCGGCGGTGTCCAGCAACGAGCCCTGCTGCGGCTGCCAGGACACCGTTTTGCCCGTGCGTGCGAATGTGACCGGTACGCCGTTCGTCGGCTCTCTTGCAACGTTTTCGTCAACGGCCGTTCGAGCCGGACCTCGCTTCAAGCTCGACGGCCCGAACGCTTCGAAGCGAATACGTTCGTCCGCGATATTCAGTGCGCGCAGGCCGTCGTACAGGTCGCGCATGAAAGCTTCGGGGCCGCACAGATAGAAGTCGTAGTCGTCGAACGGCAAGAAGCGACGCAACGCATCGATATTCACGCGGCCCGCAAGCCTGTCGCCATCGGGCGCATCGTGCTGCGCGGCGCTATCGTACAGGTGCACCGACACGTTCGCGTGCGCGCGTTCGATATCGCGCAGCGCTGCGGCGAACGGTCTTTCGTGCTCACCGCGCGTAGCATGAAACAGATGGATGCGGCGTTCCGGTTCGAGCGCCAGCGCCGCGTCGAGCATCGCCAGCATTGGCGTGATGCCGATGCCCGCCGAAGCCAGCACGATCGCGCGCGGGCTGCGTGTATCGAGCTTGAAGGAGCCGCGCGGCGCCAGCGTGTCGATGAGCGAGCCAGTGCTTGCATGCTCGTGCAGCCAGCGCGACACGGCGCCGTCGCGTTTGACGCTGATCTTGTAGCGCGTCGGGTGTGCCGCGTCATGCGCCGCGGAGAGCGTATAGGTGCGCATGAGCGGCTTGTCCGATCCAGGCATCGTCACGCGCAGCGGAAGATACTGACCCGCTTCGAATGGCGCGAGCGGCCGACCGTCCACCGGTTCGAAGTAAAACGAACGAATCGACGGAGATTCGTCGTGCACCCCGGCCACGCGCAGCGTACGCCATGCCGTTGAGGATTCCTTGAATTGCGGCGCATAGTCGACCGCCGACCAGCGCAACAGCAATGCGGCTCGCACGCGGCGCACTTCGGTCAGCCTGAACCGCACTAGCCGCTGCGCCATTGGAAACTGCGCGATCTCCGGGCCGTCCCAGATCACCTCGGCGCGCATGGCCAGATACAGTAGATCGCCGCGAGCAAAGTCGACGAACAGCAGTCCCGCGCGCTCGTCGCGCAACAGGTTGCCGATCGTGTTGAAAAAATGGTTGCCGCTGAAGTCGGGCACGGTGAGCGTGCGCTCGTCGTCGATCCGCACGAAGCCGGGCATGCCGCCGCGATGCGACACGTCGGCTCCGCCTGCGGCACCGGCTGTGTCGTCGAGATTGGCGGTCGCGATAAAGAATACATCGGCGCGGGCGATCAGCGCGCGATCGTCATCGGCCAGTGTATCGGCGCGCTCGACCGTGGCGTGTGTCACTGCATCGTCTATGAACACCGGTTCGCGTCCGTTGATGTACTTCGCGCAGTTGCCGAAGCTCTGCTTCACCGCGAGCGTGACCACGTCGCCGTCGACCGTTTCGATCACGCCATTCACGCGGTTGCGCCGACGTGTGTGCGGCTCGATGCCAAGACCGCCAATGCGCGCACCGGGCGTCCAGCGTCCCGTGAGCGGATCGCCCGGCAGCGCGCCGCCATTGATGCGCAGCGTGCGGCTGTCGGGCGTCGACACGAATCCAGCCGTGTTCGCGCGCAGCGTCGCCCACGGCTGGCCGCTTGCGTCGACGCCGCCGAACACCATGAACGGCAGCATTGCAAAGAACGCCCGATGCTGGTCCGGCATGTAATCGCGAATGCCGCGCGAGCCGTTTTCGAGCGCGACGTCGGCCACGCCCGCGCGCAATTGGGCCTCGCGCTCGCCGTCGTGAAACGGGCCGACTACGCGGTGCGGATTCGGTTCGGAGAGTGCGGTCACGATGGCTCCTCGTGGGCGGCCTGCACGTGCCGCTCAGGCGGCGAGCAGACCCGCTTTCGTGGCAGGCATGGCCACGAAGCCCGGCAGCGCGGCGACGCGCTCCAGCCACGCGCGCAAATGCGGATACGGCTCCAGCGACACGCCGCCCTCGGGCGCATGCGCGATGTAGGTGTGCGCAGCGATATCGGCGATCGTCACGTGATCGCTGGCGGCGAACGGCTTGTGCGCGAGTTCGGCGTCGAGCAGCGGCAGCAGCGTCTTCGCGATGTCCTGCGCGCGCGCCAGATCCAGGTCGCGCTTGAAGACGTGAACGAGACGTGCGGCGCACGGGCCGAACGCGATCGGACCGGCCGCGAGCGACAGCCAGCGTTGCACGGTTGCCGCGCCGTACGGATCGTCCGGCAGCCACGACGGATTGCCGTAACGCTTCGCCAGATAAACGAGAATCGCATTCGAGTCGAACAGCACCGTGTCGCCATCGACGATGGTCGGGACCTCGCCGAACGGATTGAGCTCGAGATACGCAGGTTGACGATGCTCGCCCACGGCGAGATCCACCGGCACGATTTCGAACGGCAGGCCGAGCATGGACAGGAACAGCCGGACGCGGTGTCCGTGGCCGGAAAGCGGGGTGGTGTAGAGGCGAATCGGCGTGGTGGCTCGAACAGTGGGAGCAGAAGCGGGATTCAGAGCGGGCATCGCATTCTCCATAACGAAAGCGCCGCAGGAGGAAGCGGCAGCGAACGCCCAGATTAGGCAATGACGGCACGCGCGAGAAGACTGCTAAGCTTGCAATCATTTTCTATCCAAAGTGGACAATCGCGATGGCCGACGTGCGCGACGTGAATCTGAACCGGCTGACGGTGTTCGTCGCCGTGGTCGAGGCCGGCTCGCTCACGGCGGCGGCCGAGCGGCTCGGCATTGCCAAGACGATGGTGAGCGCGCATATGCAGCGGCTCGAACGCGAGGTTGGCGCGAGCCTGATCGCGCGCACCACGCGGCAGCTTTCCGTGACTGACGCTGGCCGCGCGTTCTACGACGCCAGTTGCCGCATCTTGCAGATGACGGAAGAGGCGCTTTCGGCCGCATCGGGCGAGGCCTCGCCCGCGCGCGGCGCGCTGCGCGTGAGCGCGCCGGTCGACTACGGCGCGCAGATCGTTGCGCCCGCACTGGTCGATCTGCGCGCCACGTATCCGGAGCTCGACATCGAACTGATCTGCGCCGATCACTACGTCGATCTGATTGGCGAGGGGATCGATCTGGCCGTGCGGCTCGGCAATCTGCGGGACTCGAACTATCGCACGGTGAAACTCGGCAGCTACGGGCGATGGCTGGTTGCGAGCCCCGCTTTCGTTGCGAGGCACGGCATGCCACGGTCGCTGAAGGCGCTCGCCGCCTTGCCGCATATCGCGATGACCGTGCTGCGGCATCCCTCCACGCTGGAGTTGACGCGCTCCGGCTTGCGGCACGGGGCGGGCGCGCTCACCGACGACAAAGCCGTGCGCCGCGTGCGCTGCACGAACGCGCTAAGTGTGAACACCGCGACCTCGGCCCGCGCAGCGGTGCTCGCGGGTGGCGGCTTTGCCTCGCTGACCGACTTCTCGATCCGTGCAGACGTCGCGTCCGGCGACCTCGTCCGGCTCTTGCCCGAATGGTCTTGCGTGCCTTCCAGCGTGCAGGCCGTCTTTCCACCTACGAGCTACCCGTCGGGCAAGGTGCGCGCGGTCATCGAGGCGCTGAAAGCGCGGATCGCGAAAAGCGCGGTGTGAACATACCTGCGTCTGCGCATTAGATTCGTCATCCTTAAGGTTGCATAAAAGCGCGAACCGATTTGCGCCTCGTGGACTGAACGTGCTTCACCTCGCGGTTTTGTCCTCGATCGCGGCGACAAATCGCGCAATGATCCGCGCCAGCTCGCCCGGCGCCTCCAGCGGTGACAAATGCCCTGTGCCGGGAAGGATGTGCATCTGCGCATGCGGGATTCGCGGCAGCAGTTCTGCCTGAAGCGTTGAAACGCGGTCCACCTGGTCATGCTCGCCGCAAACCACGATCGTCGGCACGTCGATCGAAGTCACCGCTGCGCCGATGTCTTCGAGCATGGCCACGTTCGGCCACGCGGCCTTCGCCTGCGGCGCGGCCTTGAGGCTGTCCTCGATCACCTGTTCGCGCAGGGTGGCGTCGAGCGGGCGGGCGCTCAGAACATGATCGATCACGAATTCCACCGATTCGCGCGATTGGTACGCGCCGGCCAAGGTCGCGCGCTGCTCGTCGGTGAGCACGGCGGGTGTGGGAGGCGCGGGTGCAACGAGCACGAGCCCTTCGAGTCCGCCGGGCCTGCGCGAAGCGATGCATTGCGCGACTTTGCCGCCCATCGAATGGCCGACAAGGACGTAGTGCTCAAGCCCCAACGCCTCGATCACGCCCTCGGCGTCCGCCGCGAGATCCGCGATGCCGTAGCCATCGGCTGGTGCAGCGGAATCGCCCCAGCCGCGATGATCGGTGGCGACGATTCGATATCGGTCGGGCAAGGCAGCGGCCACGCCATCCCAGGTGCGTGACGAGCCGCCGTAGTAATGCAGGAACACCAGCGCCAACGCGCCGCTGCCCTGGTCCTTGACGTGAATCCGCGTGCCATTCGTTTCGATTTCCATTTTTCGGGCTTTCTCCGTGAGGTGGTTTCCCGATAATAGAATTGAGTGCATCGTTTGATAATTGCCGGCCGGGTGTCGTCAGTCGATAATGAGACTATCGAATGGAGGGCGCATGGACCGACTGACTAGCCTCGGCGTATTCGTCGCCGCTGTGGAGGAGGGCAGCTTTGCCGCGGCGGCGCGGCGCTTCGGGCTCTCGCCGGCGATGGCCGGCAAGCACGTAAGCGCAATCGAGGTTGAACTGAACGCGCGGCTTTTACAGCGGACCACGCGGCGCCTGAGCCTGACCGATATCGGTCGCACCTACTACGAGCGCAGCAAGCGAATTCTCGAAGCGTTCGACGAAGCGAATCGCGAAGCGAGCGATGCGCAAGGCACGGTGCGCGGCGTGCTGCGCGTGGCCGCGCCGGTGACGTTCGGCGCGCTCCATCTGGGCGGGGCCGTCGCACGCTTTCTGGAGGCGCACCCGCACGTGAGCGTCGAAGCGCAGCTCGAAGACCGGTACGTCGACCTCATCGGCGCGCGCGTAGACGTTGCGATCCGGATCGGACGGCAGCAGGACGCCGGACTCGTCACGCGGCGCCTCGCGGCCTGCCGGATGGTCGTGTGCGCGTCGCCTGCGTATCTGGCGCGTCATGGCACGCCGCGCAAGCCCGACGAATTACGGCGCGCGCAGCGCCTTGCCTTCAGCGAGGCGGTGTCTTCCGACGACTGGACCTTGTTCGACAGCGCAAACCGCGCGCACGTCATCGACGGACCTTGCCGCATGGCCGCCAACAATACGCAGATGCTGCTTGCCGCTGCGCTTGCCGGCGCCGGTGTCGCTTACGGTCCGACCTTCGTTTTCGCGCAACCCATCCGGCGCGGCGAACTGGTGGCGCTGCTGCCCGCCTACCGCGCGGCCGATCTGGAGATCCAGGCGGTTTATCCGAGTGCGCGGCGCATACCGCTCAAAGTGCGCCGCTTCGTCGATCACCTTGCCGCGTCGTTCGGTGACGAACCGCCCTGGGACGGCGACGATATCCGCTAGAACGAGGCTCTACGGATCAGATGTGAATGCCTCCGGCGACCTCGATGCGCTGGGCGTTGACCCACCCGAACTCGTCCGATAGCAGCGCGGCGATAACGGGACCCACGTCTTGCGGAAGGCCTGCGCGACCCAGCGCCGTGTGGTCCGCGACCGCCTGGTTGACCTGCGGATTGTCGCGCACGATGCCGCCGCTGAAATCGGTGGCGATCGCGCCGGGGGCGACGACATTCACGGCGATGCGGCGGGGCCCCAATTCGAGCGCCATATAGCGCGTGAGCGCTTCGACGGCGGCTTTCATGGGCCCATAGACAGCCCGGTTGGGAAAAGCGAATCGGGCCAGCCCGGACGACACGTTGACGATCCGCCCCCCGTCGTTGATCAGGGGAAGCAGTTTCTGCGTGAGCAAGAAGACGCCCTTGAAATGGACGGCGAACTGCTCGTCGAGTTCGGCTTCCGTCCCCGCGGCAAAGCTCGCGGTGGACGCAGTCCCCGCATTGTTGACCAGATAATCGAAACGCTCGGCGCCCATCGTGCCGAGCGTTTCGCGCACACGTGCGACAAAATCGTCGAAGCGAGCGGCCACACCGGTATCGAGTTGAAGCGCGACGCCGGGCGCGCCGGCCTCCGTGGTCAGTGCGACGACCGCCTGCGCCTGCTCCTCGTTCGATTGGTACGTGAAGATCGAGCGCACGCCGCGCGCCGCCAGGCGCAATACGGTGTCGCGACCGATCCCGCGGCTGCCGCCCGTGACAATCGCAATCTTGTGGGGAACGTCCTGAATGGTTTGTGCCATGCTTGACCTCTAACGAAAAGAATGTGAAGCGATTTTATGGACATGAGGGCCGCGAGTTGAATGCCGAAAATCGCCTGTTTTTTGCCTGATTGTGCTCCGGCGGGCGTATGCTTGATTGACCCTGCCCGATTCAACCCATCTCATCTGAAACCTTCCCAACCTATGTCGGACCCGCTCGCTCAAGCGATTCTGCGTTACACGCAACGTCAGCCCACGCCCAGTCCTTACCAAACCGCGATCGACGGCGTCTACATTCTGCGGTCCGACAATCCCACGCCACCGACGTACAGACTGGCGAGCCCGGCCATTTGCGTCGTCGCCCAAGGTGCGAAATGGGCGACGTTCGGCGCAGACAGGCTCGAATATCGCGCGGGTCAAGCGCTCGTCGTCGGCGTGGAGGCGCCTTCGCTCGGGCGTGTTTTCGAAGCGCGACCCGACGCACCGTGTCTCGTGCTGATCGTCGAACTCGACCTGGCGATGCTGCGCAGTGTGGTCGAGCAGATGGCCCATTCGCCTAAGGCTGCTTCAGAAAGCGTTCGCGGCGTGCTCGTGACGGATTTTGGCGGCCCGCTCGCGGACTGCGCGTTGCGGCTCGTCCGTCTGCTCGACACGTCCGACGCTATCCCGACCGTGGCACCGCTGGTGATCCGCGAGATGGGCTACTGGTTGCTCGCCGGGCCTCATGGCGGGGACGTGGCGCGTTTCGCCCTCGCGGACAGTCCTTCCCAGCGCGTCATGAACGCGATCCGCGCGTTGCGTGAGCGCTATGCCGCGCCTGTTCACGTCGACGAACTCGCCGGCGTGGCGCAATTGAGTCGCTCGGCGTTTCATCGACAGTTCAAGGCGCTGACTTCGCTGACTCCCGTGCAGTACCAGAAGCAGCTTCGGCTGCTCGAAGCGCGCCGATTGATGATGTCGCAATCGATGGCGGTCGAAGCGGCAGCATTCGCAGTGGGATATGAAAGTGCATCGCAGTTCAGTCGCGAATACGCGCGCATGTTCGGTGCGCCGCCCAAACGCGATGCGAAGCAGATGAAGACGATGCTTGAGGCGGGGTGAGCTTGGGGTGCAAATCAGCCTCAGAACCGATGCCGCATCGCCACGCGCACGACCACCTGATTGGCGGTCGTCGACACCCCCGCCGCGCCGAGCACATAGGCATGGTCGAGCAGGCTGCCGGTCTGGTCGCCGCCGACATGCTGGAACACGCTCTGGAAATAGACGTCGGTGCGTTTCGAAAGAAAATAGTCGGCCATCACGCCTGCGGTAACGACCTTGGGCTTCTGGGTGCCCGTGGACGCCTCGTAGTCCATCAGCGTGTAGGTCAGGCTCGCGCCTAGCGAAAAGCCAGGCGTGAACTGATAACTGCCGTTGAGCTCGAAGTTCTGGTAATTCAGCGCATTCAACGTTTCGCCTGGCGGGCTGATTGGCAGGAGATTGCCAGATTGATCGAATAGCCAGCCCGAATAAACAGGGTGCTGAACGCGCGTATAGGTGTACACGAATCCGAGTGTCGCGTGGCCTAGCTGATAATTGATGCCCGCGCCCGCAATGCGCACGAGGTCCGCTCCGAAGCTGGCATCCGCCGGGGGCGTCGTACCGTTCACGCCTTCGCCGGGCTGGTTGGCCTGCAAATACCCGGCGGCAATCAGCAATGGACCGTGGTTGTACTGTGCGCCGAAGCTGTACTGCCTGTTATACAGGAAGCTCGTATCGTTGCTGAAGCTATAGGTCGCGCTGAACTGGAAGCCGCCGAAATCCGGGCTCATGTACTTCGCGGCGTTGTTGATGTGAAACGACGAGTTGGTATTGTCGGCGTCGAGCGGATGCGCAAAGAGCGTGCCGCCCCAATTGCCTGCCGCTGTCGTCAGCGAAAGAAAGTCGACGATGGAGTCGTACTGGCGGCCGAGCGTGAGCGCGCCGTACCGGTCATTCGCGAGGCCGACGAAATAGCGGCCCGGCACCCGTGCTCCGTTGTTCACGGAAAACGCCGTTTTAAGCGTGAAGGTGGCCTTCGTGCCACCGCCCAGGTCCTCGACGCCGCTCAGCGTGAAAATGCTGCTTTGCACGTCGCCGCTTTGCATTTGCCACGCCGGAGTGCCGAATGCGTTGTTCGTGTAGTTCAACCCTTCGTCGATGACCCCGGCGAGGGTGACGCGGCTTTGCGACCACGCGGGGGAAGACATTGCCATGGACAGCAGTGGAACGGCCATCGCAACGAAAGATCTCCCGATTCTCACTCCATTAATGTGAGGAATACTAACGTTATTGTTCGACTTTTTCATGATCGTTATCGTGGGTTCCCGCGCGTGCCCGGCGGGATCAAATTATTGTCCGGATTTCAGCTTCGCCCAGAGGCGGCCTTCCAGCTTCGTGATCTCCTGCGGAAGCGGTTGCACGAGCGTCGTGTTGTCGAGCGCAGTGTCAGTCGGGTAGATCGCGGTATCCTGTTCAAACCCCGGCTTCAGGAGCGCGCGCGCTGACTTGACCGGCGTCGGATAGGACGTCGTGTTGCTGATCGACGCGCTGACCTTGGGGTCGAGAATGTAGTTGATCCACTGCATCGCGGCCTGCGCGTGAGGCGCATCCTTGGGCACGGTCATCGTATCGACCCAAAGCAGGCCGCCTTCCTTCAAGGTCGCGTAGCGGATCTCATACGGCCGCTTCGCTTCCAGCGCTCGCCGGCTCGCCGTGCCGACATCGCCGGAATACCCGAGCGCAATGCAGACGTCACCGTTGGCGAGGTCGCTGAGATAACTCGAAGAATTGAATTGCGTGACATACGGGCGAATCTTCTTCAGCACCTCGAACGCGGCCTGGATGTCGCCCGGATTGGTGGTCGCGGGACTTTTCCTCAGGTACTGCAATGCCGCTGCGAACGCATCTCCCGGCTGGTCCAGCAGGGAGATGCCGCACGACTTCAATTTGGCGGCGTTGGCCGGGTCGAAGAGGTAAGCCCAGCTATCCACCACCGTGTTCTCGCCAAGCGCTTTCTTGACGGCCTGCACGTTGTAGCCAATGCCGTCGGTGCCATACGTGTAGGGCACTGCGTACTGGTTGCCGGTGTCGCCGCCTTCCGCGAGTTTCTTCATCAAGATCGGATCGACGTTCTTGAGGTTCGGAATTTGTGTCTTGTCCAGCGTCTGGAAGATACCCGCACGCATCTGGCGGATCATGAAGGCGGACGTTGGAACGACCACGTCGTAGCCCGTGTTGCCGGATAGCAGCTTCGTCTGGAGCGTGTTGTTATCGTCGTAGGTGTCGTAGCGGACGTGGATGCCGGATTGCTTCTGGAAATTCGCAATCGTGTCTTTCGCCAGATAGCTCGACCAGCTATAGACGTTTAATTCCTTTTCGGCGGCGTGTGCCGGGTGGGCGAGGCTATAGCTTGCCACCAGTGCGAACGCGAGGACGGTCTGCCGGATTCGTGCGTGTTGCTCTGAGTTCTTCATTCGTTTTCTCTGTGGGGGACACGGGTCAAGGGTTGTTGCCATGCGTCCGTGGCATCTGTCGGCCAGCGAGGGCGTGGTCAAGGCCGGGCACGAGTTCGATGCCCGTTTCGACACTCATGCTGCAAGTGTCGAGATCGCTTCCATAGGGTTCGGCCACGCCGCCCAGGCTAGCCGCCAGGAAATGCTCGGCGATGGCGTAGAAAGAAAGGCGCGTCGAGGTCTTTTCGAATTCGTGACCTTCGTCCGGGTACAGCAGATACGTAACCGGTCGTTTGCGGACGGCGAGCGCTGCTGCGATCGTCGCGGACTGGTCGACCCTCACGCGCGGATCGTTTGTCCCTTGTGCGATCAACAGCGGCTGCGTGATCGCACTGACTCGCGAAATGGGCGAGCGTTCGCGCAATTCGGCTTCCCCGGCCGCCGAGGCCGGGTCGCCCATGCGCAGCGCGAACTGGGGGCGCTGGAATGTCCACCACGCAGGCATGGCGCCAAGAAGTGAAACCAGGTTGCTCGGGCCTGCGATATCGACGGCGCAGGCGAACACGCCGGGGGTGAACGCAAGCCCGACGAGCGCCGAATAGCCGCCATACGAGAGACCGTAGATCGCGACCTTTTGCGGGTCGGCGATACCCTGGTCTATCGCCCATTGAACGGCGTCGAGGAGATCGTCGTGCATGGCCGCCGACCATGCGCCGTCGGCGGCTTCCATGAAGGCGTTGCCGAAGCCACACGAGCCGCGGAAATTGATGGACAGCGCCGCGTAGCCCTGCGCCGCAAGCCATTGTGCTTCCGCGTTGAAACCGAATTCGTCGCGCAGCCACGGGCCGCCATGCACGTTGAGCACGAGCGCCAGTCGCTCGCGCGGGCGGCCGTGGTCGAGGGGCGTATTGGCGGGCAGCGTCAGATAGCCGGTTATGCGCAGACCGTCGGCGGCGCGGAACTCGATGGCCGTGGTACTCGCGAGTTCGCGCGCTTCCAGTGTCGGTCGGCTCGAAAAGAGCCGGGTCAACTGGCGGCGCTCGCGGCTCCAGATCGCGTAGTCGTCGGGGCGATGTTGCGAGGCGATCTGCACCAGCCAGCGCTGGCCATCCGGCGTTTGCGAAACGATCTTGAACGACGTACCGGCTTGCGCGCCGAGCAACGCGAAATCGATTTCCACTTGCGGCGAACGCACTTCCCACACGCCGACCAGGGGATCTTCACGCGAGGCCAGAATCGCGCCGGACCCCTGCTCGTCCAGCACATCCACGATGTCGGCAGTGCGTGCTTGCGCCAGTTGGCGTATCGCCCCTGTCTCGATGTCCACCTCCACCACGTTGGCCAGATCGCTTTGGAACGCATACAGCATGACGAGCGTGCCGCGCGCGGTGACGCTAAGCACCTTCGAACTGCGCAGCGCCCGCAGCGGTACGGTTAGAAAGGCGCGCGCGGGCGAAGTCGAGAGGTCGAAGTAAGTCGAAGAGCCGTCTTCCGGATTGACGCGCACGGCCACTCTCAAGCGTCCGCTGCTGCTAGCGATGAAGTCTGTGTAGCGGGCGTCGTTTTTCAGCACCAGCGTGCGCACGCCTGTCAACAGATCGACGCGATAGACGTCGAAATAGCGGCCGTCGCGGGAGTTGAATGCAACCAGCGCTGTGTCCGGCAAGCCGGCCGAAGCCGAAAGAAGTTTCGTCTTGACGGCGGGGTCGGCCGTGAGGTCGCGTATCGCACCGGTCGCGACATCGACGGCATGCAATTGCGTGTGCTCTTCGCCCGCGACGTCTTTCATGACGAGTAGATGGCGGCAATCGGGTGTCCAGCGATATTCGGATACGCCGCGCCCGCTGAAGAACGTAATCGGCTTGGCGTCGTGTGGCGCGTCGAGCGCTGCGAGCCAGACGTTCGGCGCGCCGGCCCCGCTGCGTATGAACGACAGCGTCGCGCCGTCGGGGCTGATCTGAAGCGCGCGGTTTTCCTCGTGAGCGAAGAGTTCGCGGCGGCTGACGCGTGCTGAAGCGTGCATTGCTGCATGGCGCTCGGCATCGTGTGCCGGAAGCCCGGAGATAGGTTGAGGGGTACTCACAATCGCCCTTGTATTCGATGAATGGATTCGGTCAATCAGACAGCGGTGTGCGTTTGGCGGCCGAGATAGCGCTCGACGAGCCTTGACCAGAAGGCCGCGCCGATGGGCAGATTGCGGTCGTTGAAATCGTAGTGGGGGCTGTGCAGCATGCGGGCCGCTTCGCCTGTGCCGTTGCCGATGCGCAGCAACGCGCCGGGCCTGCGCTGCAACATGAATGCGAAATCTTCGCTGCCCATGACGAGGGCGGCCTGTTCGACGACGTTGTTTTCGCCGACGAGTTCGCGCGCCACCTCGGCGGCGAAATCGGTTTCTTCACTGCTGTTGACGACGGCCGGGTAGCCATCCGTCGTTTGCACGCGGGCAGTCGCACCGTACGACTCGGCCTGCAAGCGCGCGATCGCTTCGATACGTCTGAGCAACAGGGCGCGCACGCCGTCGTCGAAGGAGCGAACGCTGATGTCGAGCCGCGCGCTGCTGGCAATCACGTTGCTGGCCGTCCCGACGTGCATCGAACCCACGGTGATGACGGCGGACTGGGCCGGATCGACGTTGCGCGCGACGATGGTCTGTAACGCCATGACGATGCTCGACGCGACGACCACCGGGTCGACGCTCAGGTGCGGTCGGGCCGAGTGCCCGCCAATTCCTTCGATGTCGATCACGACCTTGTCGAAGGCCGACATGAACGGCCCGCGACGCAGCAGGAACACGCCAGGCTCGGCGCCCGGGTGATTGTGCATGGCGAATACCGCGTCGCAGGGAAACCGCTCGAACAGCCCCTCTTCGATCATCTGCATGGCGCCGCTTTGCACGCCGTGTTCTTCGGCGGGCTGAAAGAACAGGTGGACCGTGCCGGAAAATTTGCGCGTGGCGGCGAGATGCTGGGCCGCGCCGAGCAACATCGCCATGTGGCCGTCATGGCCGCAGGCGTGCATCTTTCCCGGCGCCTCGCTCGTGTATGGCAGTCCCGTCGCTTCGTCGATGGGAAGGGCGTCCATGTCGGTTCTCAGGCCGACGCTGCGCGTGCCGCCGCCCGCGCTCAGCGTTGCCACGACGCCCGTTTTTCCCACGCCGCGCGCGACCTGCCAGCCCCAGCTCTCGAGTTGCCGCGCGGCGTAAGCCGCCGTCGCATTTTCCTCATACGCCAGTTCGGGGTGGCGATGAAGATGGTGGCGCATCGAACACAGGGTGTCGTGATGTGGCGTCAAATCGGCAATGCGGGTGTAGCTGCCTGCGAGCGGTGCGGCTTGGGAGGGTGAGGCGAAAGCCTTCTGCATGTTCGTGCGCTCCGTGCCGTGATGAAGGTTGTGACGGTTTTGTCTTGTTCATGGCAGGCCGACTCTAGCAAGGCAAATTTGGCCGGGTAAGATGCTATTTTTTTTACCGTGATTCGAGATTCTTATCTCGGTGGAAACCCTATGAAACCGCAGCAATTGCAGATCTTCATCGCGGCCGCGCGCCACGGGAGCTTGCGCGCGGCCGCGCGGGAACTGGGCATCACGCAACCCGCCGTGACGCATGCCGTGCGCGAGCTGGAAGGCGAACTGGACGCACAGTTGCTGGTGCGGAGCATTCGCGGAATCGAATTGACGGCGTGCGGCCTCGCCTTGCTGCCGCGTGCCGAGCAACTGGTCGGCGATCTTCAGCGCGCCGTGGACGCCGTGAAGCAGACCAAGGGCGAACTGGTCGGCGCGATCAACATCGCAACCACGCCGTCGATCGCCATGACGGTGCTGCCGAGAGCACTTTCGCTCTTTCGCCGCTCGATGCCGCTCGTGAAGGTGAATCTGCTGGAATTGCCGGTTCCGGAGGCATTGCGAGGACTGCGAAATGGTTCACTCGACATAGCCGCGATACACCACGTGCAGGGTCTCGACGACGATCTGGTCGGCACGGCGCTCTTTTCGACGCCATTTTCCGTGGCGCTGCGCCGCGATCACCCGCTCGGCCACGCGCGCCATCTGCATCAGTTGATCGACGCCGAATGGATGGTCACGTCGGGGCCGAACGACGTGCCGCATTGTGTGATTCACGCGTTGTTCAACATGAACGGGCTGCCCGCGCCCGCCCGACTACTGCGCGTGCCGTCGTCGTTCTCGGTCACGCTGGGCCTGCTTTCGAAAACGGATGTGATCGGCTGCGTGACTCAGCCCTTGCTCGACGCGATTGCGCCGCTTGGGATTGAGGCTCTGCCGGTGCTCGATGCGCTGCCGACCATCAACGTCAGCGCGTTGATGCGCAAGGACGTGCTGCCCACGCGCGCCGCCAGTCACTTCCTCGAAGTGTTGCGGGATGCCGCGCGCGCCGAGACTCGCGTGGCGCACGCACCTGCCGCCGTGGCCGCCGAGAGCGTTTGAAGCCCCGCGCCCCCACGCCCCTCACGCGCGAGGAATGCGAAGCACCGCGACCAAACCGCCCTCAACGCGGTTTTCGAGCCGCAGCGAACCGCGATGACGAATGGCGACATCCTGTGCAATCGCGAGGCCGAGACCGGTGCCGCCGGTTGCCTTGCTGCGTGAGGCGTCGAGCCGGTAGAACGGCGCGAACACGCGTTCGATCTCTTCTTCGGGAATGCCCGGGCCGCGATCGGCCACGCGGATCTCCACGCCGCTGCCGGAATCGCGCACCGTGATTTGCGCTTGTTCCCCGTAGCGCACCGCGTTGCTCACGAGATTCGTGAGACAGCGCTTCATCGCGAGCGGCTGCGCGTACACCACGCCGCTCACCGCACCCTCCACCTCCACGCGCTCGCCGCGTTCGATCGCGTCTTCCGCCACCGCACGCACCAATGCGTTGATATCGAGCTTGCCATAGGTTTCCACGACTTCTTCGTTGCGCAGAAAAGAAAGCGTGGCGTCCACCAGTATCGTCATCTCTTCCACGTCGTCGAGCAACTGGTCGTGCAGCGCGCTGCGCTGCGCCGCCCCGAGCCGCAGCTTCATGCGCGTGAGCGGCGTGCGCATGTCGTGCGAGACGGCGGCGAGGAAGCGGCCGCGCTCGTTGAGTTGCTGACGAATGGCGGCCTGCATCTGGTTGCACAACCGCGCGGCGCTGCGTGCTTCGCTCGGGCCGACTTCCGCGAGCGGCGGCGCGTCGATGTTGCGGGCAATGTCGGCCGCGCCGCGCGCCAGCGTGCGAAACGGCCGCGACAGATAGCGGGCGGCGAGTCCGGCGGCGACGAGCGGCGGCGTGAGTTGCACGAGCGCGGCCAGCAGCACGAACGCGGGCAGGGACATGTTGTACGCCGAAGGGCGCAGCAGTGCGAGGTGAAACACGTGCGTCGTGATTTGCCACGACACGGTTTGCACGACCAGAATGCAACTGCCGAACACGATGAACAGCCGGGCGAACATCGAGTCGAAAAAGCGCAGGCGCAGCATGATGGGCTTCACGAAGGGGGGAGGGGAACGTCGATCATATAGCCTTTGTCGCCGAGCCCGCACAGCAGCGCAGCGCCTGCGCGGCCGTTGCCGAGCTTGCGCGCGAGATTGGCAAGGGCGAGATCGGTGAGATCCCGGTGGTCGCGGTGGTCTGGCCGGTCGGTTGCATCGCGCGGCGCAGCGTCGGTGAGCACGGCGCGTAGCGCCGCGAGCGTGAGCGGCTCGCGCGGTGTGGCGAGCAAGGCTTCGAGCAGATCGAATTCCGCGTTGGAGAGCATCACGATCGTGTTGTCCTGCGCGATCAGATGACGGCCGCGACGGTTCAGGCGCCACCTGTCGAACGCAATGAACGCCTGCGCACCGCCATGCATGAGTGTGCGAAGGCGGTGGGCGAGCGTGTCGGCATCGAAAGGCTTGGAGAGGTAATCGTCTGCGATCCACGCTTCGCCCGGCACGTTTTCCGCGGGCTCGCCGCGTGGCGTGAGCAGCAGCAGCGGCGCCGCGCAGCGCGCCTTGACGTAGCGCCCCGGTATGGCCCCGTCACCGTCTGGCGCGTCGAGATCGATCACCACTGCGCCGATATCGCGCGCTTGCAGCGCGACGTCGAGTACTGCGCCCGTTGCGCTGCCGCGCGCGGCAATGCCGCGCTCCAGCAGGCACGGTATGAGCAAATCGCGCATACGTGCGTCGTCGGCGACGACCAGGACATACGACATTTCATTGGTCACTGCGCTTCCCATGTTGTGTGCTCAAACGAGCGTGACGGTGTGCATGGTGCGATTGTGGCGCCCGTTTGTTAGTGCAACGTGTGCACTGTGTAACAGCTTTTTTACAAACGCGCGGCCTTGCCCGCACGCGATCCGGGCCGCTGTGCACGCGGCGCCTGGGCGACTGTTTCAGCGTTGATACAAACACCTCATGATCGGGAAATATTTGCGCCCTAACTTCACGCCATCGCCGTAACGCCGTCGCATTCGATCCCGGGTGCGGCTGCGCATACCGCTGCACGGCTTGCCGCTGCCGCCCTTGAGATCAGAGTCAACCGATGAGCTACGTGAAGCAACGCAATCCCGCCAGGCATGCCGCCGGCGTTGGCATCGTGATCGCCCTGCATGTCGTGATCGTCTATGCGCTATTGACCGGTCTTGCCAACCGCGTCATCGAAGTGGTGCGGCAGCCGGTCGAGGCGGTGATCATCGACACGCCGAAGCCGCCCCCACCGCCGCCGGTCGAAACGGTCAAGCCGCCGCCCAAAGAACTCGCGAAGCCGAAGACACTCGCACCGCCGCCGCCGGTCAGGACACCTTATGTTCCGCCGCCCGAGGTGGCCGCGCCCACAGCGCCGAGTCAGAACGCCATCGCCGCGCAAAGCGTCGACCCGACGCCGACGCCGACGCCGCCCGCGGTGCCCGCACCGCGCGTGGCCTCGGCGCCCCGATCGGCGAGCGTCGGCGTGGTGTGTCCGAACTCCGATCAGGTGCGCGCCGCGATTCGCTACCCGCGCGAAGCGCTGCGCGACGGCATCACCGGCAATGTGGTGATCGAGTTCACGGTATCGACGGACGGTGCCGTCAAGGATCTCTCGGTCGCGCAATCGGCGGACCCCGTGCTCGACCGGGCCGCCGAGAACGCCGTGAAGCAGTTCAAGTGTGTGGCGCAAGGCGAGGACGTGCGCGTGCAGGTGCCGTTCGCGTTCAATCTGAACTAGACCCGCGCGCGGCTCGCGCGTGTGTGCCGCGCGTGACGCCCGCAAGAGGCATTTTTGTATCCGTATCTGGAGAGTGCGATGTTGAAAAGAACCCGAATGACCGTCATCCTCGCCGGCGCGCTCGCGTTCGGCGTTCCCGCCGCGGCATGGCTTGCGCCGCAAGCCGCGTTCGCGCAGGCAACCACGCAGGCAACTGCGCAAGCACAGCCGCAAGCGCAGGCACAGCCCGCGTCCACGGCGTCCGCGGACGCCGCTTCGTCCGCCGACGCGCTCGCGCCGCCGCCGAAGGTCGACACCACCGAGTCGGTGACGAACCCCTACGGGCTCGACGCGTTGTGGAAGGGCGGCGATTTCGTCGCGCGCGGCACCTTGCTGATTCTCGTGGCGATGTCGATGGGCAGCTGGTACATCATGATCACCAAGCTGCTGGAGCAAACGCGCCTGTTCCGCCGCGCCCGCGCCGCGCAGCGCAAAACCTGGGACGCACCCACGCTGCGCGAAGGCGCGGCGGCGCTCGATGCGGGCAGCCCGTTTCGCTACATCGCGGATGCGGGTATCGACGCGAGCGATCATCACGAGGGCGCGTTGCTCGAAAACGTCGATCTCAACACCTGGATCGGCGTCGAGATCGAGCGCGCGGTCACGACCGTTTCCAACCGCCTGCAAGACGGTCTTTCGTTTCTCGGCACGGTGGGTTCGACGGCACCGTTCGTCGGCCTGTTCGGCACGGTGTGGGGTATCTATCACGCGCTCACGGCGATCGGCGTGGCGGGACAGGCGTCGATCGACAAGGTGGCCGGCCCCGTGGGCGAAGCGCTCATCATGACCGCCATCGGCCTCGCCGTCGCCGTGCCCGCCGTGCTCGGCTACAACTGGCTCGTGCGCCGCAACAAGGCGGCGATGGAAGACGTGCGCGGCTTCGGCGCGGAGTTGCATACCGTGCTGCTCGGCGGTCGCGCACCGCGAGCGCGTGCGGTTGCGGCGCAAGGCGCGATGAAGGTCGCGCAGGGAGCCTGAGCATGGGCATGAACGTAGGAGCCGCGAGCGGCGGCGAGCACGAGGAGGTGATCGCCGCGATCAACACCACGCCGCTCGTCGACGTGATGCTGGTCCTGCTCATCATCTTCCTCATCACGATTCCGGTGGTCACGCATACGGTGCCGGTGCAGGTGCCGAAGGAGACCGTGCATCCACTCAAGACCACGCCCCACAACGTCGTACTTGCGGTGAACCGCGCCGGCAACGTGTTCTGGAACGAAACGCGCGTGCCCGACATCGACGCGCTGGTTGCGCGGCTCAAGAGCGTCGCCGTGCAATCGCCGCAGCCGGAAGTGCAGATACGCGGCGACCAGGCGGCGCACTACGAATACGTGGGCAAGGTTGTCGTGGCTTGCCAGCGTGCGGGCATCGCGAAGATCGCATTCATCACCGAGCCGCCCGCGCGCGGCGGCTGACAACGGAGGACGCAGGACATGGCAATGACGACTCGTTCGAGCGCGGGCGCCGAGCCCGAGGCGATGGTGGACATCAACACGACACCGTTGATCGACGTGATGCTGGTGCTCCTCATCATGCTCATCATCACGATCCCGATCCAGACGCACGCCGTCAAGCTCGACATGCCCAACGGCACACCGCCCGCGGTCGCGAAAGCGCCCGTTGTCGTACAGATCGACGTGGCGGCGGACGGCGCGGTGCGCTGGAACGGGGAGATCGTGGCGGACAGGATGGCGCTCGAACGGCGCATGCGCGAGGTGGCCACACAGGCCGACCAGCCCGAGCTGCATTTGCGCGCCGACCGGCTCGCCTCGTACCGCGACGTGGCGGCCGTGATGGCGGCCGCCGAGCGCGAGGGCGCGAAGCGCATCGGCCTCGTCGGCAACGAGCAGTACGCGCAGTAACTACGACGCGGTCCGGCGAACGGAGCGTAGGCGACAAACATAGGATTCCGAATTGACGGATTGACAGCAACCATGGAGAAGGGGAAAGCGTGAAGGCGAGAAGGAAGTCGGAAGCGGGGAACACTCATACGGCGGCATGGCCGCCGTTCAGGCGACGCACGTGTCTGTCCAGTCTGCTGATCGGGCCGATGATGCTGGGCGTGACGGCAATGTGCGCGCAAGCGCAGACCGCGACGGTCCCGGCGCAGGCGGACAAGAGCACGGAGAGCGGCGCGCAAAAAAGCCAGCAGGAAAGCCAGAAAAAAATCCCACAGCAACATGCGGCGAAGAACGCCGCCACGAATCAGGCCACCCTCAACACCGTGGAAGTGACGGCCAATCGCCGCCGCGAGCCCGCACGCGACGTGCCGATGCAACTGAACATCGTCAACACGGAGAACTTGCAGCGCGCCGGTGCGACGCGGCTCGACGACTACGTGTCGAGCGAACCAGGCGTCGTGTTCAGCAACGGCGGCGGCACGGGTTCCGGGTCGCTCGAGATTCGCGGCGTGACCACGGGCCAGCAGGTCACGCCGACCGTGGGCGTCTATATCGACGACGTCGCGTTCGGATCGAGCGCGGTCTTCGGGCTGGGATCGCAGTTCGCGCTGGATATGGGTCTGCTCGACCTCAACCATATTGAAGTGCTGCGCGGGCCGCAGGGCACGTTATATGGCGCGGGGGCGATGGGCGGCCTGCTCAAGTACGTCACGAACGAGCCGGATCCGGGCGGCTTCTACGGTAGCGCGGGCGTGGGCGGGTCGTTTACCGAGCACGGCGGCTTCAACAACACGGTCAACGCGGTCGTCAACGTGCCGCTCAAGACCGACGTGGCGGCGCTGCGCATTTCGGCGTTCAACAATCACGATGCCGGTGACGTGAACGCCATCGGTCCGGCGGGCGGCAGCAATGTGAACCGGGGCAACACGACCGGCGCGCGCGCCTCGCTCCTCGTCACGCCGACCGACAAGCTGACGTTGCGCTTCACCGCCACGACGCAGAACATCAATCGCGACGGCTCCGATTTCATCGATTACGGCCTGAACGGGCAGCCGCTCTACGGCGATCTCACGCGCAAGCTCTACACGCCCGAACCGTTTCATCAGGGCATCCAGCTCTATTCCGCGGGCGTCGAGTACGACTTCGGCTGGGCGCGGCTGAATTCGACCACTTCCTGGCAATCGATCCACACCGACTCGATGCTGGACTACAGCAGCGCGTATTTGCCGAGCTTCAACTCGCTTGGTCTGGGGCTCGACGCCGTCACCTCGCCCACGCAAGTCAGCTCGGAGAAGTTCACCCAGGAAGTGCGCCTCACATCGCCTTCGAACCGCACGCTGGAATGGATCGCCGGGCTCTACTACACGCAGGAGCACGACCATACCTTCACGGGCGTGAACGGCGTGCAGGCGGGCGGTGCGAGCCTGAACCTGCAATCGGCCGATATTCCGTCGAGCTACCGCGAGTACGCCGCGTTCGGCGACCTCACGTACCACGCCACCTCGCGGCTCGCGCTAACGGCGGGCGTGCGCGTGGCGCACAACTCGCAGGACTTCACGCAGTCGCTGAGCGGCCTGCTGTTCGGCGCGCCCGCTTCGAGCAGCGCGTCGAGCGACGACACCACCGCAACCTATATGTTTACCGCGCGCTACGCGCTCACGCCGCAGAGCAACGTGTACGTGCGCGCGGCGAGCGGCTACCGGCCAGGCGGCCCGAACACGGGGCTCCTCAATCCGCTCACGGGGCTGCCGGCTGCGGCCGCGCCCACCTTCAAGCCCGACACGCTGTGGAGCTACGAAGCGGGCTACAAGGCCGATCTGTTCGACAAGCGGCTTTCGCTTTCGGTGACCGGCTACGACATCCTCTGGCACGACATCCAGCAGATCAATTCGTCGGGCGGCTTCAACACGTTCATCAACGCGGGGAATGCGGAAATCAGGGGGCTCGAACTGAGTTCGACGTTGCGGCCGACCAATCGCTGGACGTTCGGCGCGAACCTCAATCTATCCACGTCGCGCCTGCTTACCGGCAGCGCTCTCGCGGGCACGGTGGCGGGCGAGTCGCTGCCGGTCGCGCCTCGCATATCGGCCTCGCTGCTCGCGAACTACCGCTTCATGCTCGCGGGCAATCCGGCCTATGCGGGCGTGCAGGAGCGCTTTATCGGCAATCGCGATTCGGCGTTCGTCACGAGCAACGGCACGCCGAACTATCACATGCCCGGCTACGCGATCACCGACTTGCAGGCCGGCGTGTCGGTCAAGCATGTGGACGTCGCGTTCTTCGTGCGCAATCTGTTCGACAAACGCGCCATCACGAGCGCGAACGCCGCGCTCACGCCGCTCGGCGGTCCGGTCTGGGTGACGGTCGCCCAGCCGCGCACGATCGGCGTGAACCTCAGCACATCGTTTTAAGGGAGGCACAATGGCTGAAATACGAATGAGCGTCGATATCGAGCGCTGGCCGTTTGCGCAGCCCGTACGCATCACCGGCTACACGCTCACGGACGCACCCGTGGTGCTCGTCACGCTGACCGACGGCATCCATACCGGACGCGGCGAGGCGTCCGGCGTCTACTATCACCGCGAAACGCCGCAGAGCATGGCGGTGCAACTCGAGGCGCTGCGCGGCGCGGTGGAGGCGGGCATCACGCGCGATGCGCTGATTCGCGCCATGCCCGCAGGCGGCGCACGCAATGCGCTTGACGCGGCGCTGTGGGACCTCGAGGCACAGCGTTCGGGCATGCCTGCGTGGCGGCTTGCGGGACTCGCGGCTCCCGCGCCGCTGCGCACGACTTTCACGCTCGGCGTGGACGCGCCCGCCGCACTCGCGGCTACTGTCGCGCGCATGCCGCATGCGCGCGCCATCAAGCTCAAGCTCGATGGCGACGTCGCGGACCTCGACCGCGTGCTGGCCGTGCGGCGCGCGCGCCCCGATGTCGATCTCTACGTCGATGCGAACCAGGGCTGGTCGGCGGCGCAATTGCGCCGCCTGCTGCCGCCGCTCGCGCAAGCGGGCGTAAAGCTCATTGAACAGCCGTTGCCGGTGGGCGCCGACGCCGCGCTGCGCGAGATCGACCATACGGTGCCGATTGCGGCGGACGAAGCGTTCATCGATCTCGCCGATCTGCCCGCGCTGCGCGGCAAATACGATGTGGTGAACATCAAGCTCGACAAGTGCGGGGGCCTCACGCGCGGGCTCGAACTGGCCCGCGCGGCGCGCTCCGCGGGCTTTGGCGTGATGGTCGGCTGCATGGGCGGATCTTCGCTCGCCATGGCGCCGGCGGCGCTCCTCGGGCAATGCTGCGATCTCGTCGACCTCGACGCGCCCACCTTCCTTGCAGCGGACCGGGCTTTCGCCGTTCAGTACGACGAAGGGTTCCTGACCTGCCCGAGCGCGCTTTGGGGCGGCGGCAGCCTCGCCACACTCTGAATACGACAATAGACATGACAGGCAACACACTTGAAAGCGGGCCGCATGAGCGGCTCATCGAACAGATCGATGCGATCTTCGCGCCGTGGAATCGCAGCGACCGGCCGGGCTACGTGGTGGGCGTCGCGTATCGCGGCGATGTGCTGTATCGCAAAGGTCTTGGCATGGCCAACCTCGCGCTGGGCCTGGCGAACACGGCCGCCACGCGTATGCGAATCGGCTCGGTCAGCAAGCATTTCACCTGCCTGTGCGCCTTTCTGCTCGAAGAAGAGGGCAAGCTCGACGTGAGTGCGCCGGCGCGGCGCTATCTGCCCGAACTCGCGCCGCAACCGGCGAGCGGCGAGCCGACTGTGCTGCAACTGATGCAGCACACGAGCGGCTTGCGCGACACCATCGGACTCGGCCTGCTCGGCAGCGGCCTTGGCGCGCAACAGGGCGCCGACATGCCGCTTGCACGCGCGCGAGCCCAACGCGGCGTGAACTTCGCAGCGGGAGAGCGGCTCATGTACAACAACGGCGCGTATCACCTGCTCTCGCTGATCGTCGAACGCGCGGCGGGCATGCCGTTCGAAACTTTTCTCGCCCAGCGCATTTTCGAACCGCTCGGCATGCGCGATACCGCGTCCTATCCCGACGACGATGCGCAGCACGCGGGCGTGGCGACGCTGCATCTGCCGCTTGCGACGGGCGGCTATGCGCGCTGCGCGTTTCCCTCGCGCCGTATCCTGGGCGAAGGCGCGATCGTTTCGACCGTCGACGACATGCTGCGCTGGCTTGCGCATCTGCGCTCAGACAAACGCGTGGGCAGCGCGCACACGTGGCAACGCATGCTCGCGGCGCCGCAATTCGCAGGCGGCGAGGTGAGCCCCTATGCAGCGGGCCTGATCGTGAACCGCTACCGCGGCGTGGACGTGATCCAGCACTCCGGCGGCGTGATCGGCGGAGCGTGCCAGATGCTCACGGTGCCCGCACACGCGCTCGATATCGTCTACATGACGAACGCGGCCGCCGGTCTGGACATGCTCGAACTGTGCAACCGCGTGATCGACGCCGTGCTGGGCGACGCGGAGCTGGGCGCGCCGCCGCGTGTGCCGGAACGCGGGGAAGCGTGGCCGGGTCTCGCAGGCTGGTATGCGTCCGAAGATAATAAGGATATCTATGAAATTACCGAATTCGGCGAGATGTTGAACCTTCGTGAAATGGACGGACCGCCCGCGCCGCTATTCGTTACGGACGGCGCGAATGGCAAGCGTCTTGCTATCGAACCATCGGTATTCGGCTCGTTTGCTTTCGATGTGCCGGGTCCGGCGAACGATGTGGCGGAATTGCATGCTTCCCTGTGCGGCCGATCGCTGCAACTCAAGCGGGTACGCGCCCAGGCGAGCGACATCGAATCATGCCTTGCGGCGCTGGCAGGCTGTTTTGTCAGCGAGGAAATGGGCGCGATCGCCACGATCAGGCGGGAAGGCGACGCCTGGCGGCTCGACATGCAGGTCAGTGACGGCCACGCGAGCTACACCCTCGAAGCGCTGGCCGGGCGGATCGTGCGCTTTACGCCGGCCACGCCGCTCACGCCGCTCTCGGGGCTTCTCGTGCTCGACCCTTACGAGTCGAGCGTGCCGCGCTTCTGGCTGGGCAACTACAACAACCGCCGCGTCGAGTTCGTGCGCGCGGCGCATGCAGAGGGCGCGCAAGCTATCGCCGCGCTGCTGGAGATGCGATGAAATTCAGGGCAAAAAAGCATGCCAACGATCGGTCGGTGCTCAATGCGGCCGGCGATGCCATCGTGATCGGCCTGTTTGAAGACGAAGGCCGGGGTATGAGCAAGACGGGGCAGATGGCCGACCGGCTCACCGGCGGTCAACTGAGCCGCCACGCCGCGATCGACGGCTTCAGCGGCGCGCCAGGCAATGTGCTGTGCGTGCGCGAACCGGCGGGACTGCGTACGCGGCGCCTGATCGCGGTGGGGTTGGGCAAGGCAGCGGCGTACGACCGCGATGCCTGGCTGCGCGCCGCGCAAAGCGCGGCGAAAGCGCTGGGTCCGGCCGCGAGGTCGGTCACGTGGGCGCTGCCGGCCATCGCCGCGTGGGGTGACGACGTGAGCGGTTATGCGCTCGCCACGATCCTCGCTCTGCGTTCTGTTGCGTACGCAACCACGGCGTACCGCAGCCCGCCTGTGCCGCCGCCCGTCGTTGCAGCGACGCTCGAAGTGGCGGTCGCGGTGCGCGCACCGCACGAAGAAGCCATGACGCAGGCACTCGCGTATGCGAGCGCCGTGGCCGACGGCGTGGATGTTGCGCGCGAACTCGGCAACGCGCCCGGCAACGTTTGCACGCCTGCCTGGCTGGGCGAGGCGGCGGCCTCGCTCGCGGCGCCGGGGGGGCTCGACGTCGAGGTGCTCGGTCCGGCGCAGCTGCGCGAGCTGAAAATGCATGCGCTGCTCGCAGTGGGGCAGGGCTCGGACGCGCCGCCGTGCCTGATCGTCATGCGTCATGTGGGAGGTTTGCCAGACGAAGCGCCCGTGGTGCTGATAGGCAAGGGCGTGACGTTCGACGCAGGCGGCATTTCGCTCAAACCCGGCGCGGCGATGGATGAGATGAAGTTCGACATGTGCGGGGCCGCGGCCGTGATCGGCACGATGAAGGCGGTGGCCGCTCTCGGGCTGCGTATGAACGTGGTGGGCATCGTGGCGGCGTGCGAGAACCTCCCAGACGGCCGCGCCTTCAAACCCGGCGACGTGATCACGGGAATGTCCGGCACAACCATCGAAGTTCTCAACACGGACGCCGAAGGCCGCCTGATCCTGAGCGACGCGCTCACGTACGCGCAGCGCCTGAAACCTGCCGCCTTGGTGGACGTGGCCACGCTCACCGGCGCGGCGGTGGTCGCGCTGGGTCATCATTATTCGGCCCTGTTCGCCAACGACGAGCCGCTTGCCGCCGCGCTGCTCGCTTCGGGCGCACGCAGCGGCGACGCCGCGTGGCGCCTGCCGCTCGGCGCGCCGTACCAGGAGGCGCTGCGTTCGGGCATTGCGGACATGAACAACCTCGGGGGAGCCGGCGCGGGCGCCATCACGGCGGCGTGCTTCCTGGAGCGCTTTGTCGAGGGGCATGCGTGGGCGCACCTGGACATTGCGGGCACGGCATGGCGCAGCGGCCCGGAGAAGGGCGCGACGGGGCGGCCTGTGGCGTTGCTCGTGGACTTTCTTGCGCGTCGTGCCCGCGCTTGAAAGGGTCGCATGCAGCCTGTGACCTGCTGGCCGCGGGGCGCGCGTTCTGCGAAAATGAGCGCCGCCCTGAATGTCTCCCGCCTGCCGATCGCCTACGAAAACCATGATGGAAAAGCGCCTGAAGATTCTGATCGTCGAAGACGACGCGGCCATCAGCGGGCTGCTTTCCGAGAGCCTGCGCGGATTCGGCATGCAGGCTGACGAAGCGCCTTCCGGCGCCGCGATGCAGGAGGCGCTCTCGCGCAGCGACTACGACCTGATCGTGCTCGATCTGATGCTGCCCGACGCGGACGGCGTCGCACTGTGCCGCAAGCTGCGCCAGAGTTCCGATGTGCCGATCATCATCCTCACGGCGCGCGGCGAACCCATGGAGCGCGTGGTCGGTCTGGAAGTGGGCGCGGACGATTACGTGGTGAAGCCCTTTACCCCGCGCGAACTGGTGGCGCGCATCCACGCCATCATGCGTCGCGCGCGCGGCGGCAAGCCGGAAGGCGCCGCCGGAGTAGTCGCGTTCGCGAACTGGAAGCTCAACCTCACGGCGCGCCATCTGGTGGCTGCCGACGGAACCGTCGTGCCGCTCTCGAACGCTGAATTCCGCCTGCTCAACGTGTTTCTCGCCGAGCCGGGCCGCGTGCTTTCGCGCGAGTATCTGATGGATGCTTCGCACGGCCGCGCAACCGATGTGTTCGACCGCAGCATCGACGTGCAGATTTCGCGCCTGCGCCAGCGTCTTGGCGACGACGTGAAGGACCCTCGCCTGATCCGCACGATACGCGGCGAGGGCTATATGTTCGATCCGGTCACGCGCTAGACGATCGCAAGCGCATCAGCCGTACACGGCCGTGAGCCAGTGTGCATGGTCCGGCGAGCGGCCGGCGACCACATCGAAAAAGCGGCTTTGCAGCGCCTGCGTGACGGGCCCGCGCGTGCCATTGCCGATCACGCGGTCATCGAGTTCACGGATCGGCGTGATCTCGGCGGCCGTGCCGGTGAAGAACGCTTCGTCCGCGCAGTAGAGTTCGTCGCGCGTGATGCGTTTTTCGACCACGGCGAGCCTCGCCTCGCGCGCCAGCGTCATCACGCTCGCGCGCGTAATGCCGTCGAGACAGGAGGCGAGATCGGGCGTGTAGAGCGTGCCGTTGCGCACGAGAAACACGTTTTCGCCAGCGCCTTCCGAGACGTAGCCCTCGGTGTCGAGCATCAGCGCTTCGTCATAGCCGTTGCGCGTCACTTCACGGTTGGCGAGGATCGAGTTGATGTAGTAACCGCTGGCTTTCGCGCGCACCAGCGAGACATTCACGTGATGGCGCGAATACGACGAGGTTTTCACGCGAATGCCGCGAGCAAGACCCTCCTCGCCGAGATAGCTGCCCCACGGCCACGCGGCGATGCCGACGTGCACCGTATTGCCGCGCGCGCCGAGGCCCATTTGCTCGCTGCCGAGCCATGCGAGCGGGCGCAGATAACAGGCCTTGAGCCCATTACGGCGGACGACTTCGAGTTGCGCATCGCGCACGGTCGAGAAATCGAACGGTATTTCCATTTCGAAGATCTTGGCCGAGTTGAACAGGCGCCGCGTGTGATCCTCCAGCCGGAATATCGCGGCGCCATGTGCGGTTTCGTAGGCGCGTACGCCTTCGAATACGGCCATTCCGTAATGCAGCGAATGGGTGAGGAAGTGCAGTTGCGCGTCTCTCCAGTTCACGAAGGCGCCATCAAGCCAGATCGTTCCGTCACGGTCATGCATGGAAGGTTTCATCTCTTTCCCGGTCGTTGTTGTCAAGCATTCGCGCCGAGTATAGAAATCCCGTCCGGAAGCGTAAATTCACAAATTAAAAAGGCTGATATGCGAAATTCAGATTGCTTGATGCACATGTCAGGAATCCATACTGACACTCGCTGATTCCGCCGGCCGTGCGCGCGAAAGGTAAGCATTCACTAGCGCAGTGAGTTCCCACCGCAGGACTGGCGAGGAAAGTTGGCCTTGTCGCGCCGCTTCGTGAACAGCGCCCGCCAAAGCCCCGGAGAGGACTTGCGCGCCGACGCGAACGTGCGCCGCCGTGCCGCCGGCGTTGGCAATGAACAGCGCCTCATAGGCCTTTCGACATTCGATCTCGAAGCGATCGTGAGCGCAGCGCGAATTGTCGCCGCGCGGGCTCTCTTCCATCAACACCCGATGCGCGGCCGGATGACGGCTGTGGACGGCAATCATGCCGTCCACGAGTGCTGCGATGCGGCGCGCTCGCGCGATCTCCGGTCTGGCGGCTGCTTGCAATACGGCGAGCACCTCGTCGAAGTGCCGCCGACGCACGGCGTCGATCAACGCAATCTTGTCCGGAAAGTATTGATAGAGCGAACCAATGCTCACGCCGGCCGCCTGAGCCACGGCGTTCGTGGTGAACGACGCCCAGCCACGCTCGCCCAGAATGTGAGCCGCCGCGTCGAGAATGGCGGCGGTCGTCGCCTTCGAACGTGCTTGTTTCGGCGCTTTGCGCATGGCGCCGGTAGGTCGGGGAATGCGAGTAGCCATGTGCGGGCTCCGGTGCGAACATGAGCAATATGCTCGCATTTCCGGCAGCAGTCAGGTTGATTCGCGCGAGCGGCGACCCGGCTTCGGAGAATGACGATGGAAACGAAAGGGCACGAGATGACGTATCGACGGCTTGACCTGCATGCGTACCTGGGCCTGCGGTTCCTGGCGGAGGCGTCGTCGATGGCGCTGTCCGTCATGGTTGGCTGGACCGTCTACGACATATCCAGGACACCGCTTTCGCTCGGCATTGTGGGCATCGTGGAGTTCATTCCCGCCCTGCTGCTGACACTGCCCGCAGGTGAGCTATGCGATCGACTGTCGCCGCGCTTGATTATCGTTGCAAGCCTCGCGCTTGAATGTGTCTGCTCGTTTGCATTCCTTACATTGCACTGGATGCATTGGCGTGCGCTCTGGCTCTTTTATGGCGTGGTGCTGGCGTCGGGGCTTGCGAAAGCGTTCGCCGAGCCGGCGGTGCAGGCCATGCTGCCGTGCCTCGTGCGCGCAGGGCAGTTGCCGCGCGCGGTTGCTTTCAGTTCGACGGCCTGGCAGATGGCGGTCGTCCTTGGGCCCGTTGTGGGTGGCCTCGCCTATGCCATCAATCCGGCGCTCGCCTATCTCGGCTGCGCGGCCGCATGGTTTGCCGCGATGCTGCTCGCCACGACGCTGCGCGCTCGCCAGGTGGCGTTCAGAGCAAATACGTCTCAGGGACGGATGGATCGCGTCTGGGCGGGAGTCCGTTTCGTATGGTCCCAGCCGGTAGTCCTTGGTGCGCTTTCTCTCGACCTGTTCTCCGTGCTGCTGGGCGGTGCGACCGCGCTGCTGCCCGTCTACGCGCGGGACATCCTGAAGGTGGGCCCCGAGGGTCTGGGAATGCTCCGCAGTGCGCCGGCGATCGGTGCTTGCATCGTAGGGCTGGCGCTGTCACGCTTTCCGCCCGAACGGCGCGCCGGCTCCAAACTGTTTGCCGCCGTGATTGTGTTCGGTATATTCACGGTGGTCTTCGCATTTGCGCGCTCGCCGGTCGTCGCATGGATCGCCCTTGCCGTGATTGGCGCGAGCGACATGGTCAGCGTCAACATTCGCACGACACTGATACAACTCGTGACGCCCGACGCCATGCGTGGGCGCGTATCGGCGGTGAATGCGCTTTTTATCGGCGCTTCGAGCCAGTTGGGCGCGTTCGAATCGGGGGTGGTGGCTGCGCTGCTCGGCGCTATCCCCACCATAGCGCTTGGTGGTTTCGGGACGATTGTCGTCGCGCTCGCGTGGATGCTGATGTTTCCCGACATGAGAAAAGCGGATCGTCTCGACATGGACCTGAATCGCGAGGGTGTGACGAGCGGCGAGTGAAGCTTGCATGACACTTTACAAGTGAGCGCGATAGCGACCGACTAGAATGAACTGGCACGCCCGAGCGAACGACGTGCTTCCCGCTTCGCAAACCCAGTGAATACACCGGCGAGATGCGATGAGCATATTCAGGTTTACCTCGGAAACGGAATCGAAATTCCTTAAAGGCTCGGCGGCGCCAGGCGCCGTTCGCGCGTGGCTGGTCGATATTCTTTGCTGGCCCGCGCGCTTCGAGGACCCCAGGGTCGAGCGGGAATTCACGGAGGACTACGGGCGACGCTTCGCCGATTTCCGCCGCGCGGCGCTCGTGCTCGGTACGTTGATCTGGGTGTGCTTCGGCTTTTGGGAAATCAGTCTCGCGCAGGAAAGCGCGGTGTTCCGGCCATATTTTCCGGTGGTTTTCGCGTTTCGTTGCGCCGGTGCGATTGGCGCGACCGTCGGCATTGTGCTGGCCTTCAGGCTCGAATTTCATCGCGACACGGTTGCGCATTGGATCCTGCTGCTGGGGTTGGCGTTCATGTGTCTGTGCCTGTTGATGCAAACGGTCCTTGCGCCGCGCCCGTTCAATTTCACCCATTTTTTTGTCGGCTTTTATTTAATTCTTTTTTATCAGTTCGGTTTTCTACGTCTGAGGGCCAAGGCCACATTGATGCTGACCGTTTGCGTGATCGCCGTGATCGTGATCGTGCAACTGGTCACGCAGGCGGTCGAGCCGGACAACTTCGCGGCGGGTATGTTCTATCTGCTGAACGTCGCCATTCTGGGCCATAGCGTCAACGTGAACGCCGAGCGCCATGTGCGCGACCGGTACATCGCCGTCCAGGCACTCGCCCATAGCAACGATGCGCTGCAAAACGCCAACGCCGAACTCGCGCAAAAGCACCGTGATCTGGAGCGTGCGCGGCGCGACCAACAAACCAAGTCGGAAGCGCTGATCGCGCTGCGAGAGCAGCAGCGCGAAGCCGCGGAACAGGCAAGCCGCGCGAAATCGCGCTTTCTGGCGGCCGCGGCGCATGACCTGCGCCAGCCCATGCATGCGCTAAATCTCTTTCTTGCCGCGGCCTCCGAAGCGCTCGATGCGCGCGACGTCGAAGCGTCGAGCAAACTGATTGGGGAGGCGCGCAAGGCGTCGGTGCTCACGGCGCGCCTCTTCAATGCGGTGCTCGATCTGTCGAAGCTCGAATCGGGGCACGTCAACCCGATTTATACGAGCGTCGACCTGAGTCGCGTAACCGAGGAAACGGTTGAACAACTCGCGTCGTTCGCTACGAGCCGCGGCGTTGAACTGCGCTATGGAAAGACGCAGCAAGGACCCGTATGGGTGCGCACGGACGCCGACTGGATTCCGCGCGTGCTGAGCAACCTCATCGCGAACGGGATTAAATATGCGGATCCATCGAAAACGGGCCGCTCCACGGTGCTCGTCGGTTTGGTTCGCATGCCGAATTATGTGAGGCTAGACGTTATCGACAATGGCATAGGCATCGCCTCGGAGCATTGGGATGCGATTTTTCAACCGTTCGTGCAGATCGGCAACCCGGAACGGGACCGCGAGAAAGGTCTCGGACTGGGCTTGTCGATCGTGAATGCAGTGGTGTCGCTGCTTGAAGGACACCGTCTCGAACTGAAGTCGATCGTGGGGAAAGGGTCGCGCTTCTCGGTGCGCATGCCGGTGGCGGATCCATTCGCGCTCCAGGATGCGGCGATATCGCCCGCCGATGCGGCATCGTCACCCTCGCCGTCGTCGCTGCGCGGTCTCTACGTGTTGCTGGTCGAGGACGACAGTCTGGTACGCGCATCGATGGAGGCGCTCTTTGGGCGATGGGGTGTCCTGTTCGATTCGGTTCGCTCCGCAACCGAACTGGGCGAACTATTGCAGGCGATCGAGCGGGTGCCGGATCTCGTGATCAGCGACTACCGGTTGCCGGAGATGTCGACCGCGCACGATGTCGTGCGCCTGCTGGCCGGGCACTTCGCGCGGCCAGTGCCGTTCCTCGTGGTGACGGGGGAAGCCGTGGCCAGCACGCAGGGGGCGTTGCCGGAGCGATGCGTGCTCAGCAAGCCATTGTCCCCCGACCTGCTGATTGCGCGCATGCTTGAATTGACCGGGGAATCGGCCCGCGCGTGCTAGGCCGCCGGGGCGTGCGCAACAGCGGGAATTTCAATGCCGCGGCGCGCCATTTCGACGATCAGGAAGGTGCGCCGCGAAACGTTGAAGCGGCTCAGCAAATCGCTGATGTACTCCTTTGCCGTGTTCTCCGAGATATTCATCTTGCGCGCGATGGCCTTGTTCGACATGCCCTGCAAGAGAAAGCCCAAGGTTTGCGCGAGGCGCGGCGGCAGGTTCAGCGAGTCGATTGGAATCCCCTTGCTCGGACCCGGAGATTGCGGCGTATGCCCGCCTTTGCCAAGCACGCTGTTGGGCAGGTAGACGCGCCCGTTCAGGATCGTCAGCAGGGCTTCCCGGAAAACCGCGCCGCCTTCCTCGCTGGCCTTCGAAATGAAGCCGCCGGCGCCATTCTTGATGCATTCCAGCACGGTTTCGCGGTCGTCCTGTGCGGACAGCATGACGACATGCGCCGCGCGCTCGTTTTCCTGTAGCCAGCGCAGCAGGTCGAGGCCGGTGTGATTGTCGCCGATCTGGTAGTCGAGAAAGACCAGGTCGTAAGCCTTGTTCTGCAAGCGCTCGACGGCGGCGGCGTACGAGCCGGCTTCGTCGATGTCGAGCGTCGGCTCTGAGGTCAGGATCAGGCTCTTCATCGCAATACGCGTCAAGCCTTCGTCCTCTACGAGCAGTACGTGGCGGAAATGCAGGTTGTCCATCGGCGCCTCTTCAAGTCCCAACCATCCTACCCGCAATCCTTCAGGCTGCGATCCCCCCAAAGCGGGGGACGCTTTTGGGGCCGCCTTCTGGAGGCGCTTTTCCCCCGGCATGGCCGGTTTTTCCCACGCCCCGAACCGCGCAGGATGGAGTCGTCGCGGTTAGGACGGAGAGGGGAGACCACCATGCGCACGTCATGTCCCGATTTGAAGAGCCTGCTGAATATTTTCCGCTTCGCGCCCGGCGAAGTCCGGAAAGTGCTCGACGGTAATGGGTGACCGACCCGCACAAGACCGGTCGAACAGGCTGACTCACGAGGAGACCACCCGATGCAAGAGAAATCCATCTCGCACGCCCGTGATGGACGTCGATCGCCGACCCAGTTTGCCCACGAGCACGAAGGACCGTCGTGGGGCAAGCGGGCTGACCATGAGAAAGCCAATCGGGAAAAAACAGAAACGCAGAACCGGACTCAGGCGGAGCGGCGACCCCTGAGTCCTTATACGATCCACAACCTCGACACCGCCATTGCTCACCTCGAAGTCGCGATGAACGCGGACCAATCGATGGAGCTCTTCGGCGAGAACTACTGGCATTCACGCGTGCTCGAACTCCGCTCCACACCGGGCATCCTGCACGCTCAGGACCGTCGGTTGCAGTGTCTGCTGGATCGATTCGGGGGGACGGGGTAACGGGGATTTAATCGCGCGCGGCTCGGTCGACTGGACCGGATGGTTGGACAGAGCGATTTGCCGTGCGTGGTGTTTTCATAAAAAATGACTGCATTGGGAAAGGAATCTTCTCGACCGACCAGATGGGTTACGCATACTTGCGTGTGCGTGTGCGTGTGCGTGTGCGTGTGCGTGTGCGTGTGCGTGTAGCCGAACTCGGCCACGATCTGCGCGAAGCGGCGGCGGACGTCGCGGCATCGATCGTAGAGAGAGGCGCTGGATTGAAGTAACCGATACGCAGCGGCTGATCGACGCGGGCTGGCGGGAACACGCCCGGAGCGGCTTCATGGGGCTCGTGGGGCCGCTGTGGAGCCGGCGCGAAGCGGATCGTTATGTATTCGGTGTGCTCGTTACGCGCGAGCATGCGAATCCGGCGGGCATGATCCACGGCGGCATGATTGCGAGCCAGCTCGATCAGTCCGTCAGCACGGTGGCGTGGGAAGCAACCGGGCGGCAGCCCTGCGTGACGGGGCAACTCGACACGCATTTTGTCGTGGCCGTGCGGCCCGGCGCATTCATCGAGGCGCGCTCGCGTGTCGTGAGGCAGGCCGGCTCGCTGGTGTTCGTACAAGCGGAATTGAGTGTTGCGTCGGGGATTGTCGCGACCGGCGCTGCGACGATCGAGGTGATGCGTGCGTCAGTAAATGAACTCAACGTGGGCAATCATCCTTCAGTTTGACCCGTTGCATCACGCGGCGAAAGCTGTGCCTGTCGCTGGATGGATTGTGTTGCGTAGCGTGGCTGTCCCAGAGGGCGATCGCGTTCGGTGTCTGCGAGAAGCGGCAGGTGAACTCTGACACGGTATCAAGGGAATCGCGCAGGGCTCTGCAGAGCGGGTCAGGGCGGCGTGGTTTTGTTTCGGCGGCAGCGGGTAATGCCCATGAAGCGCAATTTTGCGCTTCATGTTGGTTCGCCGTGGGAAAAGAATGCGCCGATCGGTAGCTGATTATCACCAGTCTTTGACTGGCCGACTGCTACCTGACGCGGCCGGCCGTAGTCGACCCTTTCGAGTCACTCAGTCAGCCTGGTCGCCGGTCCGCTGTCTAACCGAGATGAGACACTCGCACACAATAAAGCGATGTAACCGAAACAAAACGGTCCGTCATTGCGTTTGCTTCACCAACACAATGCCTTAATCGCGCGACGTCCAATATAAAAGAGAAGATGCTCGATCGCATCTCCCCTGACCAGATGATATGGAGCGGAATATTACGCATGCCTTCACGCTACGCAAATTAGCTGGAATCCCTGTCGGCCCGTTTCCCGCCAAATGAATACGTCAGGCTGATCCAGAAAGATCGAGGTGCCGCTGGCGTAACGAATTGCTGTGTGACCAGAGTGTAAATGCTGGTCGTACCGGACAGGCCATAGGTGGAATACCGCTTGTCGAACAGGTTGTTGATATAAGCGGAAATATTGAGGTTCTTGGTGAGGTTGTAATGTGCATCCAGATTAAACACGACGTAGCCCGGCACCACGCCAGCCGGGTCCGAATTGCTCTCGTTGCCGTGAGCAAACTGGCTGCTGGCTGCAATCAGGCCGGCACCCAGCAACAGGTTCGTATTGACAGCATAGGCCGAGCGGATCTTGAGGGTTCTGGCGGGGATACCGGGAATCGTGTCGCCGCTGACCACATTTTGGCCGCTCGCCGTAGTGAATTCAGACTTGTAACGCGCCTGGACGTAGCCGAGATTGGCCGCAAAGAACAGCTTGCCGAGGTTTGTGCTAGCGCCGATTTCGAAACCGCGCCGCTCAGTCTTCCCGACGTTTGCGAAATAGCCGTAGGTGGCTGAGGTTGCGATGAATTGAATATCGTTGGAGAGGCGTGAGTCGTACATGGCTGCGTTCCAGTACGTCGAGTTTCCAAGTCTTCCGCGAGCGCCCAATTCGAACGTTCTTGCCACCACGGGTTTCAGGTCGGGGTCGCCATTGAACCCCGTCGGCAACGAGCATGGGCTAGTCGGGTCGGCGCAAGACAATTCGATCGAGGTCGGCGCGCGCATGGCTTCGCTATAGCCACCAAACAGGCCCAATGCGGGATTGAGACTGTAGTTGAAACCCAGCGCCGGGTTGAAGCGCCGGTAGTCGTGGGAGCCATTAAGATTTTTCGTTTCCGGTCCCGCAACGGCGCCGGCCGGAATGCCATTGGGGCTGGTAGCCGCGCCGGTCCCGGAGTTGCTGTACTTAAAAGCATCGACATAGCCAGGGTTGTAGTACGTCACGCCGGTCACGCTGTCCGTCCAGGAATAGCCGCCGTCATCATTGAGATACTGATTGTTGGCGCCAGCCTGGCTGAGCGTCGTAAGGTTGAAACTGCCGGATGCCGTGACGCTTAGCTTCTCGGTCAGATGGAACGTGTCCGTGAAGTAGGCACTGAAGTCATTGGTGCTGGCCGACAGATTGACGGAATTCAGCACATTGCTGCCGGTAAACGAGGGGAGGTTGGTGGCAGACGGCGCCAATCCATTGGCAGTAAAACCGTATTCCTGATTGGGGATGATGACGGTTTGGTAATCGATTAGTCTGGCCAGGTAAGCATCCTGATCATAGGAAATGCGCGAGTGGTCGAATGCGGTGCCAAGCGTGAAGGTATTGTTGTGTCCGAGCAGTTTGTCGAAATTCGACCATTGCAGCGACGTGCCCACCGTGTCCTGACGGGTCGTGGACTCCACCACGCTCGAGTTGATGGAACTGGTCCATCGACCATAGCCTAAAGCAAGCGCATTGGCGCCCGTGATGGAGTTCACGGCAGTGCCGCCGGGCGCCTGGTTGGCGCATTTAGAGGTTCCGCTGGTGGTGGTTGCCAATGAGCCGTCGTCGTTGAAGCAACCGTCGTCCAAGTCGGCATTGCTGTTGAAGTTGTTGAGATTGGTGTGTCGGTAATACACGTTGCCGACAATCTGGTTGGAGTCGTTCAGCCAGTGGCTGGCCTTCAGGTTCAGCAGTGCCATCCGGTTGGAGATGGTGTCGGGCCAGGTATAGGCAGATCGGTAATTCGACAGCATGTCCAGTGGCAGCGACTGCGTGCCGCTCAGTTCCGTATCCGCCAGCGCGCCAGACAACTCCAGTTTGGTCTGCCCACCGTTGCCCAGCCACCGCGCCTTACCGAACAGTTGCTTGATCTCGGAGCCCGAATAATCCCGGTAGCCGTCTTGCCTGTCGTAGTTGCCGGAAATGAAATAGTCGGTGCCGTGCGTTGCATCCGCCCAGCCTGACTCAAAGCTGACGCCGCGCCGTCTGAATGAGCCGCCCAACGCACTGATCGACGTTCCGGGGTCGTCCTTGCCATTTTTTGTATTCACAACGATCGCCCCGCCGAGCGTATTCAAACCGAATATTGGATTGGAGCCTGGCAGAATATTGATGCTCGACATGGCATTCGTGGGAATCAAATCCCAATTCACCACCGAGCCGAACGGCTCGTTCATTCGAACGCCATCGAAATAGACGGACAGTCCCACCGGCGCGCCAAGTAGAGACGTCGCCTGGAACCCGCGGTAATTCACATCGTTCTGGTACGGATTGCCGGTGCCATTGCTGACGCTGACCGAGCCGATATTATTGTTCAGTAAATCGGCGACATTCGAGGTGCCCTGCTCAGCGGCGTCCTTCGCGGTCAAGCGTTGCGCATTGGCAGGGAACTCGGATCGCGGAATGCCAAGGCCATCAATCGGAGTGGTTCCAATCACCTCGACGACTGGTAGCTGCACAGACTCTGTGGGCTCTTCCGAAAATGCCGGTACGTAAAATCCGGCGGACACCAAGGCCACCGCAATACCGTTCAGACGAAGTGCCTTCGGCGCCGAATTGGTTTTGGGTTTCTGTGCCACCGTCGTGCGGCGACCGTTTCGTATGCTCACGTCTCCTCCGTACCTTACAGTTGTAATTGGTGGGAAGAGCTTATTAGCGACGGATGAGGCTGTCGCGGGAGTTATTCCGCAGATGGTCGGGAAAGTTTCCCGTTACGACAATGTCCAGATATGCACGTCTAAACGAGGGGAATGGCGCGCGTCGCTCGCATCTTCAAGCTGCAACTATGGACAGAGCATTCTCGCGATGTGAATGGCCCATGCGCGCCCTCTTTCGTCACCCGGCCATCGACTTGTCGCCTTGAGGACAAATGGACGGGTCAAGTGGGTTGAGCGGCGGCGATCGCGTGTTCTGTGACCGTAACCGCGCGCATTGCGGACATTGGCTTCATGCTCGGCACTGCCCGCTCCTGGCCGACCGCAACCCCACGCGGTCGGCAGAGCTCAACCCGTTTTCGCTCCCAGAATAAATGCCACGGATGGCGGATAGGTGCCGAGCAGCGGAAGCTCATTATGTCTGCTCGGCTCGCTCGACGCACTGCAAAGCGCTTCGACTCGAAAGCCCCGTGAAAAGGCTTCGCAAGACAACAGAAATGCAAATCGTTGTCATTTGCATTTCTGTTGACGTGATCCGACCATGTCGGTACGATGCGCCGCTGATCAACGGCAGGAGTGCCGATACTACCAGGCACGGCTCAACTGATGAATCAGCGATGCGCGGAACGCATGGCGGCGTTCCGACACAGCCTAATGAGTTCGGACTGGAAGAACGCGTATGAACCGTATGTCACAAGTGGCAGGGCGATCCGGCGCCCGTGCGGGTAGCCCGCAAACCTTGATCGCGCAAAATGCTCGCTTTGGCTTGCGCAATATGCAGCAACCGGCGGGCGAGGCCGATCTGGTCCGCTACGACGGCGTTGCGCGATTTTTCCATTGGACGTTTGCTGTCTGGATCATTTACGCCAGCGTCTCGGGTTACTCGCTCCTTCGGATCCCTAATGGACCCGTGCACGATTTCCTCTCGCAAATCAATATGTCAATAGGAACAGTGCTTATCGTACTTTTTCCGTTCCGTGTGGGTTGGAAGCTCATCCGGACCGAGCCGCGTGCGCTGCCCGATGTGTCCGCCAGACAACAATCGCTGGCGCGCATCGTACATGCCGTGATTTACGTCATGATCTTTGCTGTGCTTGCGAGCGGTTTCTTGATGGTTCCGAACGGCTATTCGTTCGTCGGTCTGGTCAAGATTCACACTCCGTTCCACAAAGGCCCGATAACCGACGAATTGTTCGCGGTGCATCGTGCAACTTGCGCACTGCTGGCTGGACTGGTTATGCTGCACTTGATCGCGGTGATCAAGCACCAACTGATTGCGCGTAATGATGTATTGAGAAGAATGCTTTAAATAAGGTCCTCTGCCTTCAAGGATGCCGGCTGCTGCGTATGCGTCGGGCGTTCTTTCGCCGCGCGGATTCGAGGGGTATTCGCAGCGATTCAGGCCGCGCTTCGCTGCTGATAACTGGCCATTCGGAAGCATGCGATCAGTGACGCCTTGTGGCCGAACTCGGGCCGACGGCGAACGCACCAAAACGCCCCTTTGAAGCTGTCCACGCTCCGGGTCCGGACGTCTGCAAAACTCAACAAAGCGGATATTTAGCTCCGCCTCGCTCACATTTGATACGTTGTGCTAAAGAACTCGTCAAGCCGCCGCGCTCGGACGCGCAGAAACCCGTTCGTACCACGTCCTGACAGCGACATGCTGCTCCGGGATCGGCATCGCAAAGGCGCGAATGGCGAAATCCACTGCAACCAGCGTCGTGATGTCGGCGGCCGTGTAGTGCTCGCCCGCAACGAACGGGACACTCGACAGTCTCGCCTCAAGATCGTCGTAGAAATTTGCCACGCGACGCTTGCTGCGTTCGACCAGTTCGGGAATCTGTGCGTACCCGTGCGGCCCTGAAACGGCACGATCTTTTAGCCCCACCGCGGCGTTGCGCACGCCTTCCATCACCGGCGCAAATCCTTCAGTTTCCGCGCGTCGCTCCCACATGGCGACGATCGCCTTTTCCTGCGCTGTGGTTCCAAACAAAGGCGTCCGCGCAAATGCGTCGTCGAGGTAGCGCATGATGACGGGCGTTTCACCGATGGCTGTGCCGTCGTCGAGCACGAGAGTCGGTACGACCACTCGCGGATTGACGGCGCGGTAGGCGTCCGAAAACTGCGCCCTGGTTCCGAGATCGACAGGAATGAGCTGGATGTCGAGTCCTTTTTCTGCGAGCAGGATGCGAACGCGGCGCGAGTTGGGCGACCCGCTGGCGTGATATAGCTTCATGACTTTTTCTCCATTTGAGATTGGGATACGACGTTGCGATCAGAGCTTCGATCCGCCGTCCACATGCAAGGTATCGCCGGTGATCCAACGCGCTTCATCGGATGCGAGGAAGGCCACCGCCGCGGCGATGTCGTCTGGTTGTGCCATGCGCTTGAGCGCCTGAATGCCGATCGCGAAGTTTTGTCCTGCGCCAGTCTTCGCGAAACTGGACATATCGGTCGGCACCACACCGGGTGCGACGGCGTTGACGCGGATGCCCCGTTCACCGAGCGCGGCGCCGAAATGTTTGACAAGCGTGTCGATGGCGCCCTTGGTGGCCGCATAGGCCGACAGCGTGCCGAGCGCCGCATGCGCGGCCAGCGACGAAAGCAGCACGATGCTGCTGCCTTTGCACATCACGGGCAGCAGTTGCTGAACCAGGAAAAACGGCGCGCGCACATTTACCGCGAACAGGTTGTCGAAGTGTTCGACTGTCGTCTCCTCGATCGTCGCCGCGCCGGAGATGCCGGCGTTGGCAACCAGGATGTCGAGGCGACCGCCGATGATCGAGCGCGTCCTCTGCGCGAGGAGGTGTGGACCATCGGCGGCGCGCAGGTCGGCGGCAATACTCTGGGATGTGCCTCCCGCCTGCCGTATCTCGGCGACAACGGCGTCGGCGTCTTGCGCGCCGCGGCCATAGTGCACCAGCACCTGAGCGCCGGCCTTCGCCAGCGCAAGCGCGCTGGCGCGGCCGATGCCGCGTGATGCGCCGGTCACTAGCGCGGTCTTGCCCGATAACGTGTTCATGATTCGATACTCCCTGCGTCAGAAGGTATGGGAAGGAAGAAAGCGCGGATCAGCCCGCCGTCTTGCCGCCGTCGACCGTGACGATCTGCCCCGTCACGAAGGCCGCGCCTTCGGACGCCAGATAGAGGACCGCCGCGGCGATGTCCGCCGGGTTACCGATGCGCGCAAGCGGCACGCCGCGTACCAGCGCCGCTTTCCTCTCCGGTGTGCCGGTAAAGCGGTCGAGCATGCCGGTGTCGGTCGGTCCTGGCGCGACTGCATTCACTCGCACGCCCGTGCTGGCCACCTCGAGCGCCGTCGATCGGGTGAACCCTTCGACAGCGTGCTTGCTGCCCGCGTAAATGGCCGCATACGCCGCACCTTCGTGGCCGTAGGTCGACGAGATGTTGATCACGCTGCCGGATCGTTGGGCCGTCATGACGCGCAGTTCGTGCTTGAGGCTCAACAGCACGCCTAGCACGTTGGTGTCGAAGGTTGCGGCATAGCTGTCAGCGGACACCTCGGTTACCGGCCCGGGCGTGCCTTCTGTGCCGGCATTGTTGACCGCGATGTCGAGCCTGCCGAACCGGGAAACGGCTTGATCGACGAGACTGCGGACCTCTTCGTCACGGCGAACGTCGGCCTGAACGAAGAAGGCTTCAGCGCCCAGCCCGCGCAATTCGTCTTCGAGGGCTGCGCCCTCGGCCGGGCGACGGCCGGAGACGATGAGCCGGGCTCCGGAGCGAGCGAAAGCGATGGCGGTGGCGCGGCCGATGCCGGTCAGCGCGCCGGTGATAAGGACGACGGGGCTGTGAAGGCTGTTCATGAGAAACTCCTGTAAGGTATAGCTGCGACGCATGGGATGTTTGCGTTCGCGGCAGGGACAGTGGCTACAGGGGTTAATCTATGCGCTCCTTACGCCGATGAAAAAGACTTTGGAAGCTGGATGGCATGCCTGACAGGCATGGGGTGAGAAACCATGGAACTGCGTCATTTGCGGTATTTCCTCGCGGTCGCCGAGACCGGCAGCCTGACGGAGGCGGCTGAAAAGCGGCTGCATACTTCGCAACCGTCGTTAAGCCGGCAAATTCGCGATCTGGAGGATCAGGTCGGTGTGGAACTGCTGGTACGCAGCGCGCGCGGCGTCGAACTGACCGACGCGGGCAACGCCTTCATCGATCATGCGCGACTCGCGATAGCTCACGTGAACGCAGCCGTAGAGGCGGCACGGCGCGCGGCGCAACCGGCCAAACCGCGCTTTGCGCTTGGTTTTCTGACCGGTCAGGAAATGACATGGCTGACTGACGCGATGCACCTGTTGCGCGAGGAGTTGCCGAATATCGAGGTTACCGTCTCCAGCGACTATTCGACGGAATTGGCCGCCGCACTGGCGCACGGCAAGCTCGACGTGGCGTTCATGCGCGCCGAGCCCGGATACGGCCTCGAGTACAAGGTCGTCACCAAGGAGCCGCTCGTCGTGCTGATGCCGAGCGACCATCCATTGGCTGCACGCAAAACGGTGCGCCCGGAGGAACTCCGGCACGAGCCGTTCATCGCGATGGCGGACAAAGCCAAGGTGCTGAGACAGGTGATCGACGCTTATCTGGCCAGGTCGGGCGTCGAAGTGAACGTCGCGCAAAGCGTCGACAATCCGGCGATGGTGATGTCGCTAATTGCTTCGATGCGTGCCGTCACGCTGATACCGGCCTATGTGCAGAACCTGATGCCATGGTCCGTCGTGAGCCGGTCGCTGGAAGGGGACGTTCCGACCATAGAGCTGGCCGTAGGTTACAGCCCCAGCAATACGGCTCCGATTGTCAGCCTGTTTCTGTCGCGGGTGGACGAATTGATTTCAAGGATCGTAAAGCGGTCGGCATGACGCCGAAGCGCCACAAGGAGTTTCGGACCTGAGATATGCGACCGTTTCCATTCGGCTTTCGGACGTTTGCTGTGTCGGTGTAAATGGCCGCTCCTGGCCGAGGGTGTGTCAAAACACGTGCGATCGCCTAGACTGAATCAACCTGTTAGCGCGAGAGGCGGAGATGGGGCGATTTGTCGAAGGTGCAAAC
>NZ_QEOB01000045.1:0-53871 GCF_003096875.1 Paraburkholderia unamae | reverse complement strand
GCGTGGGTGGGCAAGGAAATCGGTCCGATCGCGAAACCGAAGGACATCCGCTTCGGCGAGAACCTGCCGAAGACGCGCTCGGGCAAGATCATGCGCCGTTTACTGCGCTCGCTCGCGAAGGGCGAGGCGATCACGCAGGACGTGTCCACGCTAGAAAACCCCGCGATTCTCGATCAGCTCGGCGAGTCGCTCTAACGGCCCGTCCAAAGGCCGAATCACACGCGGCGCCTTGCGAGGCGCCGCGTGTGAAACGTTTTACCGCGGTTTTACCCGCGCATCCCCGCATTCTTACCGATTGCCTGCCATACGCGTTTTTGCTACACAGGCGCATGGCCGCGCCACACACTACACCCCAGAACAATATCAATCCATTGCCTGAGCCACCGCCGGTGAGCGAGGCGATGGCGCACGCGCATCGGCGCTACTGGCGCTTCAATATGGCGCTGATCGCCGTGCTCATGACGATCGGCTTCGCCGTTTCGTTCGTCGCGCCGCTCTTTGCGCGCTCGCTCGCCGACGTGCGCTTCGCGGGCTTCAGCCTGCCGTTCTATCTCGGCGCGCAAGGCGCGATTCTGCTCTACGTGCTGCTCGTCGCGATCTATATCGTGCTCATGCAGCGCGCCGACCGCGTGCTTCAGGCCGCGCGCGAAGCCGACATCGCCATTCGCGAGGCGAGCAGGGCCCCGCAACGATGAAGCTCGCGCACCGCCTGATCCGCTCCTATGCGCTGTACACGCTCGGCTTTCTCGGCTTCGTCTATGTGATGTGGCGCATCGAGCTTTTCACCGGCCCCGGCATGTGGATCGGCTACGTGTTCCTGTTCGTGCCGATCGCGGTGTACGCCGTGATCGGACTGCTCTCGCGCACGTCCGATCTCGTCGAATACTATGTGGCGGGGCGGCGCGTGCCCTCGTTCTTCAACGGCATGGCAACGGCCGCCGACTGGCTTTCGGCGGCGTCGTTCATCGGCCTCGCGGGCTCGCTGTACGCGAGCGGTTACGACAGCCTTGCGTACCTCATGGGCTGGACGGGCGGCTACTGCCTCGTTGCCTTCCTGCTCGCCCCGTACGTGCGCAAGCTCGCGCGCTACACCATTCCCGACTTCCTCGGCACGCGCTTTTCGAGCAACCTCGTGCGCGCACTCGCTGTGCTCGCAACCATCCTCTGTTCGTTCGTCTATCTCGTCGCGCAGATCCAGGGCGTGGGCCTGATCGCCACGCGCTTCATCGGCGTGGACTTCGCCATCGGCATCTTCTGCGGGCTGGCGGGCATACTCGTGTGCTCGTTTCTCGGCGGCATGCGCGCGGTGACGTGGACACAGGTTGCGCAGTACATCATCCTGATCGCGGCCATCCTGATACCGGTTTCGCTGATCGCACATCGCGATGGCCTCGGCTGGCTGCCGCAACTGGACTACGGCAACGTGATGCAGCGCGTGGAAGCGCTCGAACGCGACGTGCGCGGCGCGGGCGCGGAGGCCAACGTGCGCGACGCGTACCGCGAGCGCGCGGCGCAGTGGCAAACGCGGCTCGACACGCTGCCGCAGTCGTATGTGAAGGAAAAGACGAGCCTCGTCGAATCGCTCGCCGACCTGCGCCGCCACAACGGCCCGCTGCGCGACATCGACTCGCTGGAGCGCGAGCTCAACGCGTTTCCGCGCGACGTGGACACCGCACGCATGCAGTGGACGCGCCAGCGCGACGACCTGCTCGCGCGGGCCGCGCCGCCGGTGCCGATGAACGAGCCGTTCCCCGCCGACGACGAAGCCGAGCGGCGCGTGCATCAACGCAACTTCCTCTCGCTGCTGCTGTGCCTTTCGCTTGGCACGGCGAGCCTGCCGCACATACTCACGCGCTACAACACGACGACCTCTGTGGCTTCCGCGCGCCGCTCCGTGGGCTGGACGCTCTTTTTCGTTGCGCTTTTCTACCTGACCGTGCCGGTGCTCGCGGTGCTCATCAAGTTCGAGATCCTCACGCATCTGGTGGGGCAACGCTTCGACGATCTTCCGCATTGGGTGATGCAGTGGCGCCGCATCGAGCCGTACCTCATCAGCATCGCCGACGTGAACGGCGACGGCGTGGTGCGCTGGAGCGACATCCAGATGCAGCCCGACATGGTGGTGCTCGCCGCGCCGGAAATTGCGGGGTTGCCGTACGTGATGTCGGGGCTCATCGCGTCGGGGGCGCTCGCGGCGGCGCTTTCCACAGCCGACGGCCTGCTGCTCACGATTTCGAACGTGCTTTCGCACGACGTGTACTACCACATGGTCGATCCGAGCGCGTCGAGCCAGCGGCGCGTGACGATGTCGAAGATCCTGCTGCTCGGCGTGGCGCTCTTTGCTTCCTATGTGGCGTCGCTCAACGCGGGCAACATCCTGTTCCTGGTGGGCGCGGCGTTTTCGCTCGCGGCGTCGAGCCTCTTTCCCGTGCTCGTGCTGGGCGTGTTCTGGAAACGCACGACGCGCCTGGGCGCCGTGGCCGGCATGATCGCCGGGCTGACCGTGTGCGTCTATTACATCGTTTCGACTTACCCGTTCTTCACGCAGCTCACGGGCTTCTCGGGCGGACGATGGTTTGGCATCGAGCCGATCAGCTCGGGCGTGTTTGGCGTGCCGGCGGGCTTTCTCGTGGCGATCGCCGTGAGCCTGCTCGACCGCAAACCCGACGCGTATACGATCGCGCTGGTGGACTATATCCGCCATCCGTAAGGGTGTGAAAACGCCTGCCGGTGTGCGTTCGATCACACGAGCAACGCGCGCGCGAGGCGATACTGGAAGCCTCTCGTTCCCGCGAACCGGTCCTCAAAGCAGTGCGCGGGAATTCGGCGTCGGGCGTTGGCCCGACGTCCTTTTCCACGACGCTTGAGCTTGTGCGCAGCTTCACGTCGTTGCGACCGAACCTTTCCCCGCTCATTTTTTTCGACGACGGCATCCCGTATGTGGGGTGCCGTACGATGGCGCGCAGAGTTCGATTGCGCTCCGGTGCAGTCCGTTTAGCATGGGTCCTGGCACCACCTGGGAGGGTGGTGCTCCATGTAGGAGCACTCTCGGCCGCAGCTCGTCTGCGGCTTCTTTTTTGGAGCGGGGCGTGTGGCCTTCTTCGGGAGAGGGTTCACGCGTGCGTCTATGTGATCGTTGTTGGCGCAACCAGGTCGACGTTGATGTGATGATCTGGCGCTGCCAGCGCGGCGCGGCGCGGCGCGGCGCGGCGAGCGAATATCCGTGCCGCATAGTTTTTGCCGTTCTATCAAGACTTCCGCTTTTTCGTCCGATAAGCAGGCTGGGCCCGGTGACATGACGGCGCGATGCGTCAGACATGCGCGGGTGATAGAACCTGATCGATACGAGGACGAAGTGAAGAATGGCAAGTATGGCGTCGTAGCAGGCGCCTGTGTGGTAGCGGTGCTGCTGGCTGGTTGTGAAACCACCAATTCGTTTCCGTACAAGGCGTCGACGGAAAACGTCATCGCGATTCAGCAGAACCTGCAAGCGAAGAAGGTTAGCGTCGCCGATATCCAGCTTGCGCCTGGCGTGGACGAGAGCCCGCTGTGCCGCCTCAACGGGCCGGTCAAGGTTGCGCCTGGCAAAACGATTCCGCAATACGTCAAGGAAGCGTTCGAGGAAGAGTTGTTCATGGCTCAGGCCTACGACGTGAAGGGGCCGGCCATCCAGGGGCGCATCGAGGAGTTGAGCTTCAGCTCGGTTTCTCCGGCCAACTGGACGATCAGGATGTTCGTGAAGTCGCCGTCGTCGCCGGGCTACGAAGTCTCGGTCAAGTACCCGTTCGACACGAGCTGGACCGCGATGTCGGCGTGCAAGAACGTGGCCGACGCCTTCGGGCCAGCGGTTCAGTCGCTGCTCAAGCAGGCCGTGACCAACCCGCAGTTTTCGGCGCTCGCCGGGAAGTAATTGCGGTTGGTACTGTCATGTGAAGCCCGCGCAAGCGGGCTTTTGACTTCGTGCGCGTCACGGACCCGGCAAATTCGCTTTGACGCCTCAGGTACAATCTCGCGCGCCGCCCACCGCGCCGTGACGGCGATTCCATACAAAAAACCGCCTCACCGGGGAAGCCATTGAAGCGTATTGCACTGAGCCTTTGCGTCGTTGTTTGCGCCTGCGTGGCGGGTCCGGCGTTCGCCAATTGCTGGGGCAACGACGCCTTCCAGAATTGCGTCGACGAATCGGGCAACTCGTACACCGTGCAGCGGTTTGGCAACACGTCGACGGTCAACGGCTACCAGCAGAAACTGCCCGGCGAGGCCTGGCAACAGACCGGCGCCTCCATTGGCGACACGACGTTCATCACCGGCCAGGCCGCCGACGGGTCCACATGGACCGAGACGATCAGGAACTACGGCAATGGCTCGCGCACGATCTCGGGCATGGACGGCAATGGGCTTGTTTATAACAAGAACTGCACGTCGTATGGGTGTCACTGAGGGATAGGGCGGGAAGGGCGCGTTGTCGCCTCGTCTTGAGGCGCACGCGCTATCCGTGGAGGGGCGTATTGGCCTGCCTCGGGTCTTTCTGCTGAGGGGGATTTCCAGGCCCGATGCGGGCGTGGAGGAAAACTGGCGGAGAGACGGGGATTCGAACCCCGGATAGGCTATTAACCTATACACGCTTTCCAGGCGTGCGACTTAAACCGCTCATCCATCTCTCCGGCGGGAGGCGAATTATAGCAGAGTCTTGGCGCAGGAGGAAAGCCATCACGCCAAACCTGGCGCGCCTTGCGCTTTCCAAAGTCTCCCGCACCCCGTAAGAGCAATGCAGAAATCGTTCGTTCCCCGCATACCGGGCTTGCAGTTCGAGGCCTTGTACGGCTACGGCGGTGTGGCGGACGCGACCGGCAGCGCCCAGCCCCACGGTTTTGGCGCCGCGTACGCCAACGGCCCGCTCTCGCTCGCGGCCGGATATGGCTACGCCCGCTGCGGCAGCTATTCGGTGGGCGCCTTGAGCTTCGGGCTCGCGTACTCGAACACGCAGTACGCGAACGATGCGTTCTCAACGTTCCATCAGACCGCGAAGTTCAGCAGCGGCTCGGCGTACCTGAGCGATCAGTCCAATCCCGGCGGCGCTGACTCGCGCTCCGAACGCACCGATGTGTACGCGGTCGCGGGCTATCGGAAGGCGAGCGTGGCCGCTCAGGCGTCGATCGGCGACTTCCGCGTGAATCCGGGCGCCGACAATCAGGCGCTCGTGCTCGTGGGCATCCGCCACAAGTTCCAAGGCGCGCTGCTGGCGTCGGCAGGCCGGCGAGGGATCGTCGATAATGCTTCGTCGATCCATCGAGGAGAATGCGTTTGAAGGTCAGCGAAGCCGTCACCAGCCGCAAGTCCGTGCGTCAGTTCTTGCCCGATCCCGTGGACCCCGCCGTGATCCGCCGCGTGCTCGATACCGCCGCGCGCGCGCCCTCGGGCGGCAATCTTCAGCCGTGGCACGTCCACGTCGTGGGCGGCGAGTCGCTCGTCAAGCTCAAGGCGATCATGGCCGCGCGCATCGCGCAGGCGCCCGCGGGCGAGGCGATGGAGTACGACGTTTATCCGCGCGAGCTGGGCTCGCCGTATCGCGAGCGGCGCTACCAGGTGGGCGAGGATCTCTATCGCAGCATCGATGTCGCGCGTGAGGACCGGCCCGGCCGCCTGCGTCAGTTCGCGCGCAACTATGCGTTTTTCGACGCGCCGCTCGCGCTCTTTTGCAGCGTGGACCGGCAGATGGGGGCGCCGCAATGGGCCGACCTCGGCATGTTTTTGCAAACGGTGATGCTGCTCCTGCGCGAAGCGGGCCTGCATAGCTGCGCGCAGGAATGCTGGGCGCGCTATGCGCAGACGGTGGGCGAGTTTCTCGCCTTGCCGGGGGAGCGCATGCTCTTTTGCGGCATGGCGATCGGTCATGAAGACCCGGTCGCGCCGATCAACCAGTGGCGTGCGGCGCGCGTGCCGCTCGACGCGTTCGTGCAGTTCGACGGCATCTGAGCCGGGCGGCAAGCCGGGCTTTCGAAGGGCGGCGCTTCACGCTGCGCCCGCCCTACAAATTCATTACATCGCGCGTGACTACAGCGCGGCGCGAATGCGCGCGGCCAGTGCTTCGAGCTGCGAAATGTCGGCCATTTCGCGCGCGTGCGGGCGCAGTTCTTCTCCGGCGCGGCGCGGGATCACGTGAAAGTGCACGTGCGGCACGGTCTGCCCGGCGGCGGCGCCGTTGAACTGCGCGATCAAGAGACCTTCCGGTGCGAGCACCTTGCGCACCGCGGCCGCCATCTTCTGCACCGTCGCCATGGCGGCGGCGCCTGCTTCGGGCGAGAGATCGTAGATGAGCTCGGCGCCTTCCTTCGGCAGCACGAGCAGATGGCCTTCGGACTGCGGCATGACGTCCATGATGGCGAGCGTCGCGTCGTCCTCATACACCTTGATGCAGGGGGCTTCGCCGCGCAGGATGCGCGCGAAGATGTTTTTGTCGTCGTAGGCCATGGTGAGTGTCTCCGGCTTGGGCGCTGCGGACGCGCGAACGCCGTACGTTTCTAAAGAGCTTTTGATTATGGCCTGCCTCGCCAGGCCTGTGCGGGTCCCTGCACGTTTTTTGAAGCAGGTGCATCATAGAGTTTCTCGCAGCGCGCGCGACGACGAATCGAAAGTCTTGATAGCAATCTCTTGCATGGCACCGGAGAAAGGCATTAAGGAGCCAACTCCGGCCAACACGGAGCACGTATGGCAACGACTGATCTCGAAGCAGCACACTCCGCCCGCGAAGCCACCGGTTCCGGGGCCTGGCGGTACGCAGCCCAGCTACTGGGCCGCGCGGACGTGAAGTTCAACGGCACCCGCCCCTGGGACATGCGCATTCATGACCCGCAGGTGCCTGAGCGTGTGCTGGCGTTAGGCAACCTGGGTCTCGGCGAGGCCTACATCGACGGCCAGTGGGACTGCGAGCAGCTCGACGAGTTCTTCGCCCATGTGTTGCGCGCGCATCTAGATGACCAGATCGATCCCGCCCGTCTCGTCTTTTACGCGCTCAGGGCGCGCCTCACGAATCGCCAGACCGTGCGCCGTGCATGGAAGGTGGGCCAGCAGCACTACGACATCGGCAACGAGTTCTACGAAGCGATGCTCGACAAGCGCATGGCCTATACGTGCGGCTACTGGTCGGGCGGCGCGAAGACGCTCGACGAAGCGCAGGAGGCCAAGCTCGATCTCATCTGCCGCAAGCTCGGGCTCAAGCCGGGCATGCGCCTGCTCGACATCGGCTGCGGCTGGGGCAGCCTCATGAAGTTCGCGGCCGAGCATTACGGCGTGTCGTGCGTGGGTGTGACGATCTCGAAGGAGCAGGCCGCGTTCGGCGCCGCGCGCTGCAAGGATCTGCCCGTCGAATTCCGCCTCCAGGACTATCGGCTGCTCGACGAGAAGTTCGACCGCATCGCGAGCGTGGGCATGTTCGAGCACGTGGGCCCGAAGAACTATCGCACCTACATGGAAGTCGCGCAGCGCTGCCTCGACGACGACGGCCTCTTCCTGCTGCATACCATCGGCAAGAACCGCCGCGACACCACGCCCGATCCGTGGATCGACAAATACATCTTCCCGAACGGCGAACTGCCGACCATCGGTCAGATCGCGGACGCCTCGGGCGGTCTCTTCGTCGCCGAAGACCTGCACAACTTCGGTGCCGACTATGACCGCACGCTGATGGCGTGGCACGCGAATTTCGAGGCCGCGTGGCCGCGTTTCAAGGCGCAGATGGGCGAGCGTTTCTATCGCATGTGGCGTTACTACCTGCTTTCGTGTGCAGGCGCATTCCGGGCGCGCGACATCCAGCTCTGGCAGTGGGTGTTTTCGAAGAACGGTACGCTGGGCGGGTATCAGCGTCCTGTGCCGGCCTGATCGGTGCGGCGGGCCATCACGCCCGACTGGCTGACTGACGATGCGGCCGCGTTTCGCGCAAAGCGAACGCGGCCGTTTTGTTTGGCTAGCTAGCTGCTTGGCCGTTTAGCGCAGCAGCGCCGAAACGGTCGCGATGCCGAGGATCGTCATGATGACCGAGGCGCATACGTGAATGGCGATCTCGCCCGCAGCCCAGCCAAAGCGGCCGTGCTGAAGATGCGAAACGACTTCGGCGGAGAAGGTCGAGAACGTCGAGAGGCCGCCCATCAACCCGGTGATGACGAACAGACGCCATTCGGCGGAAAGCTGCGGCATGCGCCCGAAGAACGCAACGGCGACGCCAATCACGTAACCCGCGATGATGTTCGACGCGAGCGTGCCGAGCGGCAGCTCCGGATAGACGGCATTCAGGCGCAGGCCGAGAACCCAGCGCAACAGCGAACCGAGCGCGCCGCCAACGCCTACGGCGAGAATGGACAGATACATGGTCTGGAGTGGTTGAGGGCGCAATGAAGGCCGGCGCGCCCCGCTGTACCCATTTGCGCAGGCAGGCGCCCGTTTGCGACCCCGGAGTGTAGCACCCGCCAGGACCGGCCGCGCGAGCGGCGTCAGACGATCCCGCCGTTCGCGCGCAGCACCTGGCCGTTGACCCAGCCGCCGTCCGGTCCCGCGAGAAACGACACGAGCCCCGCGATGTCCTCGGGTTCACCGAGGCGCTGCAACGGCGGCATGCTCGCGAAGTGCTTCACCTGTTCGTCGGTTTTGCCCTTGAGGAAAAGCTCGGTCGCCACCGGCCCCGGCGCGACCGCGTTCACGCAAATGGAGCGCCCGCGCAGCTCGCGCGCGAACACGCGCGTGATCGCTTCCACGGCGGCCTTGCTCGCCGTGTAGAGGCCGTAGCCTGGCAGGTTCATGGCGAGCGCCGAGGTCGAGAAGTTGATCACGCGGCCGCCGTCCGCGAGCTTCGTCGCCGCTTCGCGCAGCGTGTTGAGCGTGCCGCGCACGTTGATGTCGAAGGTCTCGTCGTAGAGCGCATCGGTCGATTCGGCGATCGTGATGGTCTTCATGATGCCGGCATTGTTCACGAGCACCGTGGGCTGGCCGAGTCGTTCGCGGGTGGTGTCGAAGAGCCGGCGCACCTCGTCGGCCTTCGCAATGTTGGCTTTTACGGCAATGGCGCGTCCGCCGGCCGCCTCGATCTTCGCGACGAGCGCCTCGGCCTCGGCGCTGCTCGACGCATAGTTGACGACGACGGCGTAGCCGTCGCGCGCGAGGCGCGCGGCGAGGGCGGCGCCGATGCCTCGCGAGGCGCCCGTGACGATGGCGACGCCGCGCGAAGGGGTGGATTGGGCGGATTGGGTGGATGCATTCATGACCGTGCTCCTTGCGTGTGAGGTGAGAACGGGGTCGATCATGAACGAAGCGGCGGCAGGAATCATTGCCTGCCGCCGGGTTTCATTATTCCATTTCGATTAACAATGATGCGGCAGGCGGTGAACGTTCGAAAACATCGCCGCCCGCCGCATCGATGCGGCGGGTAACGGAATCAGTACGCGATGCAGACGGATTTCGTCTCGGTGTACGCGTCGATGATCGCGCGGCCGTGCTCGCGGCCGATGCCCGACGCCTTGAAGCCGCCGAAGGGCAGCGCCGGGTCGACCATGTTGTGCGTATTGACCCACACGGTGCCCGCCTGCACGCCGTCCACCACGCGCAGCGCGCGGTCGAGCTGGTTGGTCCACACGCTCGCGCCAAGTCCGTACTCCGAATCATTGGCCGCCGCGATTGCTTCCTCCACGTCGTCGTAAGGCATGGCCACGAGCACCGGGCCGAACACTTCCTCGCGCACGATGGTCAGCGGCTTGTTGTCGGCGTTCGATATCACGGTGGGCTCGACGAAGTAGCCGGGGCGATTGCCGTCGCCGCCACCCGCAACGATATCGCCGCCTTGCGCGCGGCCTTGGGCGATCATGCCCGCGACCTTGGCGCGATGGCGCGCGGAAACGAGCGGGCCCATCTGCGTGGCGGCGTCGAAGCCCGAGCCGAGCACGGTCGAGCGCGCGAGCGCGGCAATGCCCTCGACGATCTCCGCGTAACGCGCGCGCGGCACATACAGGCGCGAGCCGGCCGTGCACACCTGGCCATGGTTGAAGAAGATCGCGCCCGCCGCGCCTTCGATCGCCCGGCGCGGGTCGCAGTCGTCCAGCACGATCACGGGGCTCTTGCCGCCCAGTTCGAGCGACACGCGCTTGAGATCGCTCGCGCATTGTTTGCCGATGATGCGGCCTACTTCGGTCGAACCCGTGAAGGTGACCTTGTCCACCTGGGGATGGCGCACGAGCGCCGCGCCCGCAGTTTCGCCCTGGCCGGTGACGACGTTGAACACGCCCGGCGGAAAGCCCGCTTCGTGTGCGAGCTCGGCGAGGCGAATGGCCGTGAGCGGCGTTTCTTCGGCGGGTTTGAGCACGACGGTGCAGCCGCACGCGAGCGCGGGTGCGATTTTCCAGACGGCCATCAGCAGCGGAAAATTCCACGGCACGATGGCGGCGACCACGCCTGCGGGCACGCGGCGCGTCGAGGCGTTGTAACGCACGCCGGGCGGGAAGGCCAGCGAGAGATCCACGGTGCTGCCTTCGATCTTGGTCGCCCAGCCCGCCATATAACGCAGCCATTGCACGCTGCCGCCCACTTCGAGCATCTTCGAAAAGCCGAGCAGCTTGCCCTGGTTGAGCGTTTCGAGCGCGGCGAGCTCGTCGCCGTGCTGCTCGACCAGGTCGGCGAGCTTGAGCAGCAGGCGCTCGCGCGCGGCGGGCGGCAGGCGGCGCCACGAGTCGGCTTCGAAGGCGCGGCGCGCGGCGTGAACGGCCGCATCGATATCGGCGTCGCTCGCGTCGGCCACCTGGGCGATCTCGGCGCCCGTGGCGGGGTTGAATACGGCGAACGTGCGGCCGTCGCCGCTTTCGCTAAAACGTCCGTCGACGAACATTTGCGTGCGGATCGTGTGCGTGAAGTCCTGGCGGTCCATACCGTCTCCTGGTTTCGGTGAGAGTTTCCGTAGTAATGCGAACGGTTTTGTGTTTGCTTCAGCGAAGGTCGAGTGCGCCGCCCGCAGCGAGCGCGGGCGCAGCGGAGTAGAGCGTGCGTGCCGTCGTCGCGCGCGGCATGGCGAGTGCGAACGCGCACGCAAGATTGAGTGCGCCGCCAAGCAGGAACAGCGCATAAAAGCCCGCGCCGAAGCCCCATGACGTCGTGGCGAGCGCCGCGCCGGCGACCATGCCCGCGTGATGTGCCAGACCGGGGCAGCCCGCTCCCGAGGCGCGCGCGGCGCGGCCTGCGCGCATGAGCGTGGGCAGCGTGAGAAAGTCGATCAGCGCGAATGCGGGCGCGGCGAGCGCGATCCATGGCGCGAGCGCGTTCAGCGTGAGCGCCGCGAGCAGCACGCCGCGCAGCACGAAGAGGGCGAGCAGCGCGCGCCCGTGGCCGACGCGCTCCGCGAGCCAGCCTGCGAACGTCACGACGGCAAGCGAGACCGCGACTTGCGTTACCGAGGCCGCGCTTGCGCCGCAGAGCGCGAAGAACTGGAAACGCGCGAGCATGCCGCTGGACAGCCCGGCGAGCAGCGCGGGCGCGATCAGCACCGCGCCACTGCGCCACGCAGGCGCCGCGAGGCGTGCGCCAGCGCGTGCCACGGTGTGCGTATGCGCCGGTCGCGGCGTCGCCACGCGCCGTGAGCGCCGCGAACGCCACCAGAGCGCCGCGAGCAGGGCGACGCCACAGAGCACGAGCGGTGCCGCACCCGCCGCCGTGCCCGTGCGCGCCCAGGCCGCCGCGGCGCTCATCGCCGCCATCGTGAGAACGAGTGCGCTTGCCACCGGCACCGTGGCGTGCTGGCCAAAGGACCGTACCAGCGCCGCGGGAACGAGCGCCATCGCCAGCAAGGCGAGCGTGCTGGCCGCGTAGGCCGCAAGCGCGCCGCCCGCCTGCATGGCCGCGAGCATGACGCCCGCGGCGAGTGCACAGGCGCTGCCCGTGACCGCGCTCCACAACGCGAGCGCGCGCAGCGCATTCATGACGGCAGGGTGGCGCCCGCGCAACGTCATCGCGTGCTCACGGCTTGCTGTGGCAGCACGATTGCGCTTCGGGCGCGGGTGCGCCGTCCTGCACGCTGTGCGGATCGCGCCCGCCCGGCAGGTCCATCGCCGGGTTGCCGTAGAAGAAGTTATTGGGCTTGAGCATGAAGCCCGCATACTCCACCGGCATCACCGGGAAATCCTCGGGCTTGCACACGTGCGTGTGGCCAAAGCTGTGCCACAGCACGATGTCCTCGTTCTCCACGTTGCGGTTCGCCTCGATATAGCGCGGCAGGCCGTCGCCGCCCGCGTGCTGGTTCGGGCAGTCGCCGCTCGCGTAGCGCTGCGTCGTGTCGTACGGCGTGACCCACACGTGGCGCGTGGCGAAACCGCCGCGCTGGCGCACTTTCGAGTTCGGATCGGCGAGCATGAGCGGCGAGTCGTTGATGATGAGCTTGTAGCCCGGATTCGCGCCCACGCGATTCTTCACATTCGGGTTCACGACCTTCCAGAAGCGCCCCGTCTGGCCGTTGGCGTTGCGCGCCGCTTCCTGCTCGGTCTTGAGCACCCGCTTCGTCGTGTCGAACACGTTGCCGTACGGGTTCTCCGGGCCCATGGGGCGCGGCACGAACTCGTGCTCGGTCACGGAGTTCTTCTCGCCGTCCACCATCATGTGCAGACGCGCGTTGAAGAAGTGCTGATGCGTCGGGCCGCCCAGGTTCTCGGTCACCATGCCGCCCCACGGGTAGGTGTCGCCGTCGGCCACCGCCGACGTCTGGATGATGCCCGTGAGCTTGCACTCGAGCTGGATCGTGCCGTCCTGATAGAAGTACCAGTAGAAGCCGTAGTCGTAATTGCCCACGGTCGCGAAGAACGAGATCACGAGGCGGCGCGAGCGGCGCATTTCGAACACGCCGGTGCGGAATTCGTAGTGCTTCCAGAGCGTGCCGTAGTCCTCTTCGTGCAGGCACACGGCGTTCTTCATGACGAAGCCGTTGCCGAAGTCGTCGGCGCTCGGAATGTCGAAATAGCGGATCGTGCCCAGGCAGTCGCAACCCAGTTCCAACTGGTTCGCAAGCTTGCCGAGGCCGTACTCGCCCGCATCGAACGCGCTTTTCCAGTAGTGGTTCGTGGTCGGGTCCGAGTAGGGCACGCACATCTCGGTCACGCTCGCCCGGTAGACGATGGGGCGCGGTGCGCTCTTGCCGTCGTCCCAGGTGATCTGGTGCAGCACGAGCCCTTCACGGGGCGTAAAGCCCACGCGGAATTTCCAGTTCTGCCAACTAACCTGCCAGCCGTCGATCGTGAAGCTCGGGCCTTCGGGCTGGCTGATCGACAGCGGCTTGACCGTGCTGCGCGGCTCGCCGAGGCTCGGCGTGTCGTAGTTGTGCTTCGCGCGCGGAATGGGAATGATGCGGCCGTCGTCGACGAGTTCGATCACTTTTTGCGCGAGCAGGTCCACCACGGCCACCACGCCTTCGATCGGGTGCGCATAACCGTTGTCGGTCACGGACTCGCGGTAGTAGCTCACGCAGCGCACGAGGCGGCGGCCGTTTTCGTTCGGCCGGTCGAAGGCGCCTGCCGAGAACGGATCGACCTGCACGCGTGCGAGATCGTCTTCGCTCAGCCCGCGCTTCTTGATGGCTTCGCGCCATGCGGCGTCTTCCTTCACGATGCGCTCCGCATTCATGAAGTCCTCGATCATCACGGGCGGCTGGCCATACGGCGCGCTTTGCAGCGCGAGTGCCTTGCGCGATTCCACCTTTTTCTCGCGCAGGTCCACGACGAATTCGATCGTCTGGTTGCGCGTGCGGTCGATCGCAATGACGAAGGCGCGCCGCGAATAATAATCGCCCGGCTTGTAGGCGACGACTTCGGCCTTGGGCGGCTCCATCAATTCGGTGACGGGGAAGCGCCCGTATTCATCGAGCTGCTCGGCGGCTTTCACGATGTCACAGGCGAGCTGCATTTCGGCGATGCTGAGCAGGTCGAGCGGATGCGCATTCGGATTCGTGTTCATAAGCATTTCGTAAGGATGACGTTGGGCGCAACATCGCGTGAGACGGTATGAAGAAAGCGGGGAAAACCGTGGCCGCCTCTTGCGATGTCGATGGCCAAATCGTAGAAACGCCGTATTTTTTTCGCGCTTGCAAAGCGCGCCAAAGGGGCGATAGAGTGCGCCAGAGACGATCGACGGTTAAGGCCGTCATCGCAAACAGGCCCTAATGGAGCGAGACATGAAAAGAGTGCCTGTCAATAGCGGTTTCCCCATGATTCGCGGCGCCGTGATGGGCCCCATCATGCGTGCGCTCGACGCCGCTGATGCGGACTGCGATGCATTGCTGGCCGAGTTCGGGCTGAGCCGCCGGCAGCTTTCCAATCCTTATGAAATCGTGGCGCTCGGGCGCTACGTCGGTGCGTTCGAACGCGCGGCGAACGTGCTCGACGAACCGTATCTCGGCCTGCGCCTCGGCTCGGAGTTGCAACTCACCGAATTGGGGCCGGCCGGACTCGTGTTCATGTCGTCGCCTACGCTCGGTTCCGCAATCCGCAAGTTCACCGACGCGCTCGGCTCCTGGCAGAGCGGGACGGCGGTCGATCTCGTGCGCGACAACGAGTGGCCGATGTGGAGCTATCGCATCGCGCATACGCACATCTGGCCGCGCCGCCAGGACGCCGAATACAGCGTCTCGGCGATGTGCCACATGATCCGCCTCGTGCGCGGCGCGGCGTGGGCGCCCGTGGAGGTGCATTTCGAGCACGCGGCGCCCGCCGACCTCAAGCCCTATATGCGCGTGTTTCGCGTGCCGGTGCGCTTCCAGCAACCGGCGAGCGGCGTGGTCCTGCATCCGCTGGATCTCGACGCCCCGCTCAAGAGCGCCGACGTGCAGATGGCGCGCATGATGGAACGTCACGCTACCGACCTCATTTCGCGCGATACGCTCCCACACTCGCTCGTCGACCAGGTGCGCGATCTCGTCACGCGCCGGCTCGCGCGCGAGAAGCTGGTGGTCGCAGATATCGCCCGCGATCTCGGGCTATCCGACCGCTCGTTGCAGCGTCACCTCGGCGAGGCGGGCACCTCGGTGCGGCAGATCATTCGCGAGGAGCGCGAGCGCAGCGTGGCCGTGCTGCGCGAGCAGGACGGCATGACCAACGCGGCCGTGGCGCGCGCCGTGGGTTACGCCGACGCCACGGTGCTGTGGCGCGCCACGCGCAATTGGGGCCGCACGGGTGTGAAGCGAACGCGCTAGCTAAAAACGCGTTGAAAGCTGATTGATATGAAACGGTAAGTCTGTTGGCTGAACAAAGCACGTATTTCCCGTTCACGCATTTGATCAGGATGCCGAAAGTAATAACGACCGTTTGACGGCATTCAGTGAAAACCCGCTCCCGGCCTGGCGCAATTTATCGAAAATTTGGCGCGTTGCGCCAGGTCGGCAAATTTATTAGCTGCCTAACATGCGCTCAAATCGAATCGGGAAATTCGATACGTCGAGCGCCACAGGCACGCGATTGTTCATCGTGTCGCATGGCGAATCCAGGACAGACACCAACAGAGGCAACGATGAACGAACCGTATTCTCCCACTCACCTGGCCGCCGGCGCTCCCGCAGCGCAGCCGGCAGGCGAGTCCGCAGTGGCGTCGAACCGAAGCCTCCTCGGGCTTTGGCAGATCGTCTTTCTCGTCATCTCGGCGGCCGCGCCGCTCACCGGCATGCTGGGCGCCGTGCCGCCCGCCATCAGCCTCGGCAACGGCGCGGGCATTCCGGGTGCGTTCGTGCTGGCGGGCGCCGTGCTGCTCGTGTTCAGCGTCGGCTTCGCTTCGATGAGCCGTCACATCGTGCGTGCAGGCGCGTTCTATGCGTACATCACCGCGGGCTTCGGGCGTCCCGCCGGCATGGCCGGCGCGCTCGTCGCGCTGCTCTCGTACACGAGCATCCAGATCGCGCTGTATGGCCTGTTCGGCTTCTTCTGCACCGTGGTGCTCGGGCCGCTCGTGCATGCCGCCGTGCCCTGGTATGTGTGGTCGTTTGCGTGCCTCGTGATCGTGCAGTTCACGGGCCTGCGCGGCATCGACCTGAACAGCCGCCTGCTCGGCGTGCTCATGTGTCTCGAACTCGGCATCCTGCTGCTGCTGAGCCTTGCGATCGTGATTCACCACGGCGGCCCGGACGGCCTCACGCTCGCGCCGTTCGCGCCGCGTCATGTGTTCAGCGGCCATCTGGGTATCGCCGCGATGTTCGCGCTCGCGTCCTTCATCGGCTTCGAGGCCACGGCGATCTACGGCAAGGAGTGCCGCGACCCGAAGGTCACGGTGCCGCGCGCCACCTACGTGTCGGTCACGCTCATTCTCGTGTTCTTTGCGTTTGTCACGTGGGCCATCGTTTGCGCCTATGGCATCGACAACGTCACGGAAGTGGCGACGAAGCAACCCGGCGACTTCTGGTTCATCCAGTCGACGAAGTACCTGGGCGGCGCTATGACCACGACCATGAGCTTCCTGCTGCTCTCCAGCATTTTCGCGAGCCTGCTGTCGTTCCACAACACGATCGTGCGCTACATCCACGCACTCTCGGGCGAGGGCATCCTGCCGGCCGTGCTGGACCGTCTGCACCCGAAGTACGGTTCGCCGTATCTCGCGAGCTATCTGCAAACGCTCTCGGTGGCCGTGCCGCTCGGCGTGTTCGTGGCCGCGAACAGCGATCCGTTCAATATCGTGTTCAGCTGCACCTCGGCGCTCGGCACCATCGGTATCGTCATGTTGCAAGCGCTCACGAGCTTTTCGGTGGTGGCCTTCTTCCGCGCCACGAAAAAGGACACGCGGCTCTGGCATGCGCTGCTCGCACCGGTGCTGGGCGGCTTCGGTCTGCTTGCGATCGGCATCGTGCTGATCGGCAATCTCGACGCGCTCTCGGGCTCCGATAGCCCCGTCGTGCGCTCGTTCCCCTGGATCGTGCTCGCCGTGGCGTTGTTCGGCGTGGCGATCGCCTTCGTGCTCAAGCGCTCGCGTCCGGATATCTACGCGCGATTCGGCCAGTAGCGCGGCCAGTAGCGCGGCCAGTAGCTCGGCCAGTAGCGTCGCGCTTCACACCGCGCACACGCTTCACGCGCCTCACGCAGTTCCCGCAAGACCCTGATCGGGCGGCGCGCACCTGGCGCGCCGCGCTCCGGTCGCGCGCGCGACGAGCTTCGCGGCGCGGCCCATCTCTCTTCGAACAAGACAACGATATGGCAACGCAATTCGTCAAGCGCACGGCGCTGGCGCTGGCTTCGTGCGCCCTTGCGACTGGCGCGCACGCACAATCTTCGGTCACGCTCTACGGTACGATGGACGTGGGCCTCGTCTACACGAACAACCAGCAGGTCACGCATGCCGACGGCAGCACGAGTGGCCACGCGAACTGGCAACTGGGCGGCGGCAATCTCGTGCCTTCGCGCTGGGGCCTCACGGGCAGCGAGGACATCGGCGACGGCACCACGGTCAATTTCACGCTGGAAAACAGCTTCTTTTCGCAGAACGGCGCGCTGCTGCAAGGCGGCACGCTCTTTAACCGCAACGCCTGGGTGGGCGTGGCGAACACCCGCTTCGGCACGCTCACGCTCGGGCGCCAGTACGACCCGTTCTCGGACGACCTCGGCGCCTATGCGTCGAGCAACAACTGGGCGACGCTCTACGGCTCGCATTTCGGCGACGTGGACAACCTCAACGAAGCGTTCAACTTCAACAATTCGGTCAAGTACGTGAGTCCGAGCTTTGGCGGCTTCACGATCGGTGGCCTGTTCAGCTTTGGCGGCGTGGCGGGGAACTTCTCGCAAAATCGCGGCTGGTCGGTGGCGGCGAACTATGCGAACGGGCCGCTTTCGCTTTCGGCGGGCTACCTGGAATTGCGCAATCCATTGCAGGCGGCGCTCGGCGGGGAGAGCGGCTATATCGGCGACTTCAGTTGCAGCAATCCATCTGCATCGTACTGCGAACTACAGAACGCGCAGCGCGTGAATATCTTCGGCGCGGGCGGCTCGTACGCGTTCGGCAAGGTGTCGGTCGCGCTCAGCTATACGCACACGCGCCTTTCGCATAGCCTGTATTTCGCCGATGCGGCGCGGCCGCAAGGCGCGGACATCTCCTTTGACATCGCCGAGCTGAACACGTCGTGGCAATACTCGCCGGCGCTGCAATTCGGTTTCGCCTATATCTTCAACGACGCGCATCCGGACGGCGCATCGTCCACGCGGCTGCATCAGATCAACCTGGGCGCCGTATACAGCCTCTCCAAGCGCACGGCGGTCTATGCGGTGGCGATCGGGCAGAAGTCGTCGGGAGCGGGGCTCGGCATCGATCCGGCGAACGGCGCGACGCAGAACCTCGCGCAGATTCCGAACCTCGTGAACTCGGACAGCGACAAGCAAATCGCGGTGATCGCGGGCATCCGCCATAACTTCTGAGCCAATGGGCGCGCCAGGGCAGGGGGCATGACGCAGCGCGGCAAGACCTGTGCGACCTGAGCTGTACACGCTGGCGGAGCGCTTGCGCCGTTCGGCAGTAGAATGTTCAGGTCCGCTTTTCGCGTGAGCCCGAGCATGAAAGTCGCTCTCTTCGTCCCCTGCTTCATCGACGCGTTCTACCCCGAAGTCGGGATCGCGACGCTCGAACTGCTGGAGCGCTTCGGCTGTGAGGTCGACTATCCGCTCGAGCAGACCTGCTGCGGCCAGCCCATGGCCAACAGCGGCGCGCAGGCCGAGGCGGCCGGCGCGGAGCGCGTGTACGCGCGCGCGTTCGCGGGCTATGACTATGTCGTCGGGCCTTCCGCGAGCTGCGTGAATCACGTGCGCGATCACTTCAACGCGATCGAGCAGACCGACGAAGTGCGCAAGGTTCGCGAGAGCACGTACGAGCTGGTCGAATTCCTCCACGATGTGCTCGGCGCGCGCGATTTCCCGTGGGCCGAGTTCCCCTGGCGAGTCGGTCTGCACAACAGTTGCAGCGCGCTGCGCCATCTGCACGAAGCATCCATTTCCGAGGTGGCCGGTCCGGCCTTTTCGAAGCCGCTTGCGCTGCTCGAACACGTGAAGGGCATCGAGTTCGTGAAGCCCGCGCGACCCGACGAATGCTGTGGCTTTGGCGGCACGTTCGCGGTGACCGAGGAAGCGGTTTCGGTGCGCATGGGCCAGGACAAGGTCGTCGATCACGTGAGCGCGGGCGCGCAGTACATCGTTTCTGCGGACATGTCCTGCCTCATGCACCAGCAGGGCTGCGCCGAACGGATGAACGCGGAGATCCGCTTCATCCACATCGCGCAGGTTCTCAACGGAGCGCGCGAATGAAGCGCATCGAACACGCCAGGCTCGCCGGAGCGTTTCTCTCGCGGCCCGAGCACGTGGCCTTCCACGACAAACGGCTCTGGGACCTGCGCACGAAGCGCGATGCGCAGGCTCACGCGATTCCCGAATGGGAAACGCTGCGCACGCTCGCCTCGCAGATCAAGGCGCACACGCTCTCGCATCTCGCCGACTATCTCGACCAGTTCACGCGCACGGCGGCGGCCAACGGCGTGCAGGTGCATTTCGCCGATACGGCCGAGGAGCACAACGAAACCGTCTACCGCATTCTGAGCGAGCGCGGCATGACGGCGCTCGTGAAGAGCAAGTCGATGCTCACCGACGAGTGCGAGATGCGCCCGTACCTGGAGTCGCGCGGCATCTCGGTCATGGAGACGGATCTCGGCGAGCGCATCCAGCAACTCGACCGGCAGCCGCCCAGCCATATCGTCGTGCCCGCCGTTCACAAGCTGCGCGACGACGTCGCCGAAGTGTTCGGCCGCACCATCGGCACCGACCCGCACAACAACGACATTCACTATCTGGCCGAAAGCCAGCGCATGAATACGCGGCCCTGGTTCGTGCGCGAGAAAACAGCGGGCATGACCGGCTGCAACTTCGCGGTGGCCGAAACGGGCACCGTGGTCGTGTGCACCAACGAAGGCAACGCGGACCTCTCCGCGAACGTGCCGCCGCTGCATATCGTGTCGATGGGCATCGAGAAGCTGATACCGCGCCTGTCCGACCTCGGCGTGTTCATCCGCATGCTCTCGCGCAGCGCGCTCGGCTCGCCCATCACGCAATACACCTCGCATTTCCGCGCGCCGCGCCCGGGCGCGGAGATGCACTTCGTGCTCGTCGACAACGGGCGCAGCGCGCGCCTGGCCATGCCGGAGTTCTGGTACTCGCTCAAATGCATCCGCTGCGGCGCGTGCATGAACACCTGCCCCGTGTACCGCCGCAGCGGCGGCCTTTCGTACGGCAGCACCTATGCGGGGCCCATCGGCGCGATCATCAATCCCACTTTCGATCTCAAGCGCTTCAGTGCGCTGCCGTTCGCCTCGACGCTCAACGGCAGTTGCACGAACGTCTGCCCGGTGAAGATCAACATTCACGAGCAGATTTATCAGTGGCGCCAGGTGATCGCGGCGCAGCACGAGTTGCCGTTCGTGAAACAGGAAGTGCTGAAGATGGCCGGGCGATTGCTCGGCAGTCCGACGCTTTATCGCGGCGCCGTCTCGTCGCTCGAAGGCGCGTTGCGGCGCCTGCCCAACTTCATGCTCTATAACCCGCTCAATATCTGGGGCAAGCAGCGCGAGCTGCCGCACGTGCCGCGCACGACGTTCCACGCGTGGTACCGGAAGAACCGCAAGGGAGGCGGCAATGGCGGATCGTGAAGCCTTTCTCGCGCGTGTGCGCGCCGCGCAGCCCGCGCATGAACCGTTGCCGGAAGTGCCGCTTTTCGAAGCGCCGCCGGGCGACCTGCGCGAGCGCTTTTGTGCGGCGCTCAAGCTGATGGGCGGCGGCGAGGTGGAGGTGCGCGCAGCGGACGACGTGCGCGCGCTCATCTTGCGGCGCTTCGGCAGCGAGGCGCGCATCGCCTCGGCCACACCCGAGGTGCAGGGCACGCGCGACTTCAACGCGGCCACGAAGCCGGCTTCGCTCGAAGACGTCGACGTGGGCGTGGTGCGCGCACGCTTCGGCGTGGCGGAAACGGGTTCGGTGTGGCTCAGCGAGCGCGAGTACGTGGTGAACGCGCTCGGCTATATCGTGCAGCATCTCGTGGTGCTGCTCGATCCCGCGCGTCTGGTGGCGGGGTTGCAGGACGCCTACCGGCGCGAGGATTTTCGCGGCGCGCGCTATGCGGCGCTCGTCACGGGCCCCTCGGCTACGGCCGACATCGAGGGCGTGCTGATCCAGGGCGCACAAGGGGTGAGATCGTTGACGGTGGTCTGGTTGCCGCCATCGTGACGGCGGCGCGCGACACACAATGGTCATCCACGTCCTTCTCCTGAGCGGTTTTCTGCTGGCGAGCATCGCGCTCGTTCAGGCGGTGAGCCTGCGCTGGTCGATTTCCGAATCGGTCCTCCTCGCCGCGTGGGGCTTCACGCTCGGCGGCGTTTATCTCGTGAGCGGCGAGGCCTGGCCCGCGCTCGCCGAAAGCTTCGTGACCCCGGCGCTCGCGCCGCGGCTGCCGCCCGAAGCGTACCTGTGGATCTTCCTGCCGCCGCTGCTCTTTCAGGCCGCGCTCAGCGTGAACGTGCGCGAGATGCTGGGCGACGCCGCGCCCATCCTGCTGCTCGCGGTGGTGGCCGTGTTCGTCGCGACCGGCATGGTGGGCGGCGCGATCCGGCTCACGGGCCTCGGGCCGCTCGCCGACGGCCTCTTGCTCGGCGCGATGATCGCGACGACCGATCCCTCCGCCGTGCTCGCCGTGTTCCGCGAAGTGGGCGCGCCCGAGCGCCTCGTGCGCCTCGTCGAAGGGGAGAGCCTGCTCAACGACGCCGCGGCCATCGCCATTGCGAGCGTGCTGATCGCCGCCATCACTGGCGACGCCGCTAATGTCTCGGCCACGGCCGCGCTGCGCTCGCTCGGCATCGCACTGGGCGGCGGCCTCCTGGTCGGCGCGCTCGCGGGCCGCGCGTTTGCGTGGCTCATTCCGTTGCTGGGCGGCGAGGGCAAGGCCGAAATATCGCTGAGCTTCGCGCTGCCGTATCCGCTTTATCTGTTCGCCGATCAGATGCTGCATGTCTCGGGCGTGGTGTCCGTGGTCGCCGCCGGGCTTGTGATCAGCGGGCTGGGCCGCACGCGTCTGTCGCCGTTGAACTGGCAGCATCTGCAACTGATCTGGGAACAGATCGCGGCCATGGCGGGCGCGGCCATCTTTTTGCTGGCCGCCATGCAGATTCCCGCCACGCTGCGCGACGCGCACTGGGTCGATCTCATCGCGCTCGCCGTGGTGGTGGTCGCGGCGCTCGCCGCACGCCTCGTCGTGGTGTTCGGCATGTTGCCGCTGCTGAGCCGCTTGCGCCTCACTGAGCCCGTGAGCGCCGCCTACAAGCTCGTGATCGCGTGGGGCGGGTTGCGCGGGGCGGTCACGCTCGTGCTCGCGCTCGGCCTGGCACAAGACACGGCGCTGCCCGAGTCCACGCGCCGCTTCGTCGCGATTCTCGCGACCGGCTTCGTGCTGGTGAGCCTGATCGTCAACGGCACGTCGCTCAAGCTGCTGATCCGGCGGTTGCATCTCGATCTGCTCTCGCCCCAGGAGCAGGCGCTGCAACAGAAGGCGGTGCAGCTATCGGCAATCGGCGTGTCCGCGCGCGTGCACATGGCCGCGCGCACGTTCCATATTCCCGAGGCGATCGCCGACCAGGCGTGCAGCACCTACCGCCATAGCATCGACATCGGCGCGACGGCGTTCGATATCGAAGCGGCGCTCACCGAGCGCGAACGGCTCGTGATCGGCCTCGTCACGCTCTCGGCCAAGGAGCGCGACATGATTCCGCAGTATGGCAGCGGGATCATCACGATCCGCAATCTCGATGCGATGATGCGCAACACCGACGCCATGGTCGAAGAGGCGCGCACGGGCGGACGCATCGGCTATCAGCGGGCGGCGGCGAAGATCCTCGCGGATACGCCGGGCATGCGCGTCGCGCGCTTTCTGTACCGCTGGCTGCGCATCCGGCAACCGTACGGCGATGCGCTGGCCGATCGCTTCGAACTCCTGATGTGTCGCCGCGTGGTGCTGCATCAGCTGATCGTGTTCAACGACACGAGCCTCACGCCGCTGCTGGGCGAGCGGCTCGCCCACCTGCTCAAGGCGATCCTCAAGGCCCGTATCGAGGCGGCCGAGCGGGGCCTGGAGGAAGTGCGCGAGTGCTTTGGCCGCGCCGCCGACGTGCTGGAGCGCCGCATGCTGTTGCTCTACGCGCTGCGCGAAGGGCGCGAGCGCGTGGCGGCGATGTACGAGGACCGGTCGATTTCGAAGGAAATCTACGACGCGATTCGCCGCGAGCTGGACGTGGCGTGGAAGCTCGCGGTGCCGAGGGCGCATCCGGACATCGTGCCGAGCGAAACCGACTCCCATGCGATTCACGAGCGCATCGATGCGGCGATCGCGCGCGGCGCGCAAAACGCCACGCACGATGCAGCTAAGGACGCAACTGAGGACGCAACTGCGGACGCCGCAAACGACGCCCCGGCGGATGCCGCGAAAGCCGCCGGAAGCGATGCCCCGCAATACGCCACGTCGCCGGAGGAGAGCGCTGCCGAAGCGGCGGAGCGGAGATCGTCGTCATGACGGAGATCGAGTCGGCCGTGCTCGTGTTCGTGCTGCTGCTCGGGGGCACGGGGCTCGGCCTGCTGTTGCGGCCGCTGCTGCCCGAGGAGCATCGCAAGCACGAAACGGTGCAGCTCGTGCAACTCGTCATCGGCATGCTCGTGACGTTCGCGGCGCTCGTGCTGAGCTTGCTCACCGCGTCGGCGAAATCGAGCTTCGACACGGCCACCAACGACATGCGCGCCTACGCCGCCAACCTCATCCAGCTCGATCAGCGCCTGCGCGATTACGGCCCCGATGCGTCCGCGGCGCGCACCTTGCTGCGCGCCTATACGGCCAGCGCGATCGCCTCGACCTGGACGCAGGAAAAGCCGCCGGCCGGCAACTACTATCCGCACGACCCGGCCGGGAACAACGACGAACTCGAAAGCCGCCCGCTCGGGGCGCTGCTCGACGCGGTGGGGCACGAGATCGACACGCTCGCGCCGCACGACGCCTACCATCAGGCGCTCGCGGGCACGCTGCCGCAGTTGTTCGGCCGCGTGACGGACACGCGCTGGCGGCTTATCGAGGAAGCGCACGGCACGATCTCGCGGCCGTTCTTCACGATGCTGGCGCTATGGCTGGTCCTGATCTTTCTGAGCTTTGGTCTTGTCGCGCCGCATAATGCGCTGGCGATCGTACTGATCCTGCTCGGCGCTGTGTCGATCTCCTCGGCTGTCTATGTGATCGCCGATCTCGACACGCCCTTCACGGGGCAACTGGTGGTGCCGAGCGACTCGATGCGCGACGCGCTCGCGCACATGAGCGCTCCGGCAGCCTGAGGCGCCCGGAGCGCCCACCGTGCTTGCGCCGGTCGCGCGTGCGTTGCGCTAGACTCGCGCGACGTGACGCGTACAGGAAAGGAGATTCGCAATGTTGCGCAAGACGCTCAATGCTTCGCGCCTGCAAGAGGAGGTGCACCGGCGGCTGCACCGCTTGCAGGAAGTGCTCGAAGACGGTGTGAAGATCGGCGTCCCGCGCCCGCAGTCGCAGGCGCCCGATCGCACCGGCAGCAACTGGACGATGCAGCACTTCGGCAACGCCGCCGGTTTCGAGGCGAGCATCGCGCGCGTGCTCGCCCAGGTGCAGGCCGAATACAACCTCGCGCAAGCGCCGGACGAGGCGGAGCCGCCGCAGCCGCAGCCCGACGCGGCTCAAGAGGCGGGCGATCCTTTCGGCGGCACGACGCGCGCCGCCGCGCGCAATCCGTTCGGCGAGGCGAAGGCCGCGCCCGCGGCCAGCCCCTTCGACGACTCGACACCCAAGGGCAAGTCGAATCCCTTTGACGACGCAAAGCCCGGCGATGACAATGCGCAGCCGCAGCGGGGCAAGCGCGGGCCGAACCCCTTCGGGGACGATTGAAGCGCGCGTCGCGTGCAGATCGGCGCGGCCCCCGTTCCCGCCTCAGCGGATCAGCTCTCTTCCGCCGCGGGCTTGCTGCGGGCGCGGCGCGTCCGCGTTTTCTTCGCGGCGGGTTCGGCCGCAGGCGCGGCCGGGGCTGCTGCCACGGCTTCGTCCGCAGACGCGACCTGGGTTGCGTCGTCTTTCTTCGCTGCCTTCTTGCGTGCGGGGCTCTTGCGTGCCGCCGTCTTGCGCGCTCGCCTCGGGGCGGCTTGCGCTTCGGCTGGCGCTTCCGGCTCGGCCTCGACGCTCAGGGGCGCGTGTGCGCCGTGCGTGTCATGCGCTTCGTACCTGTCGTGCGCTTCGTACGTCTCGTGCGGTGCATGCACCGGCTCGCCAGCGCTAAACGGCTCGGCGGAGAAGGGCAGCGACGCTTCGTCATGCGGCCACGCATGCGCTTCAGCGGCTTCGAACGGAATTTCGCCCTGTGCCTCGACGCTCACCTCGAACGTGGCTTCACGCGTGTCCTGAGCCGATGAGCCGCCACGGCCGTTGCGGCGGCCCTTGCGCTTCGAGCGCGATTCCTCGTTACGCGGCGGTGGGTTCTCCTGCGCGGCCGGCGCCGGAGCGGAGAGCGCGAGCGGCGGCGGATTCAGTCGCGACACCCACGTTCCCGACTTGTCGTCGCGGCCCACTTCGAGCAGGCCGCGCGACTGCGCTTCTTCTAGCAGATTGCCAAAGGCGCGAAAGCCATAGCGCGTTTCGTTGAAGTCGGGCCGGCGGCGCTTGATGGCGCTCTTGAGCACCGAGGCCCAGATCTTGCCGCTTTCGCCGCGCTCCAGCACGAGCGCGTCGAGCGTCTCGATCGCGAACGCCACGGCCTTGGACTTGCGCTCGTCGCCTTCCTGCTTCGGCTGGCGATCCTCGCCGCCCTGGCGCTTCGCGCCCGCGTCGCCCTTGGCCTTGCCTTTGCCTTGCGCCTGCTGTTCGCGTCCGAGTTCGCGCCCGAGCTCGCGCACCAGGTCGTCATAGAAGATGAATTCGTCGCAGTTGGCGACGAGCAGGTCGGAAGTGGAGTGCTTCACGCCCACGCCAATCACCTTCTTGGCGTTCTCGCGCAGCTTCGAGACGAGCGGCGAGAAGTCGGAGTCGCCGCTCACGATCACGAAGGTGTCCACGTGCGACTTGGTATAGCAGAGGTCGAGCGCGTCCACGACGAGGCGGATATCGGCCGAGTTCTTGCCCGACTGGCGCACGTGCGGAATTTCGATCAGCTCGAAGCTCGCTTCGTGCATCGCGGCCTTGAAGCCCTTGTAGCGCTCCCAGTCGCAATAGGCCTTCTTCACGACGATGCTGCCCTTGAGCAAGAGCCGCTCCAGCACGGGCTTGATATCGAAGCGGTCGATCTTCGCGTCGCGCACGCCGAGTGCGACGTTCTCGAAGTCGCAGAACACCGCCATGCTGATGTTTTCCTGGGGGGAGGCCATGTGATTCGTTCGTTCCATCTACAGTTCGAACTCACATGATAGCGGGTTGCACCGGGCAGGTCAGGAAACCCAGCTCGGGGCGTCCCGCGCCACGGGCGATTTCGTTGTGTGCGCAAGCATGGTTCTTTCGAACGATTTTCGAACGTACGGTCACAAAACCCGCCTGTTTTCACGCAAGCGTCACAAACGATTCGTAAGCTTGCGCGGCCCTGGCATTTCGCATCGCCCGGGTACCAATAAGCCGCGAGCGCTGCAAGGGCGCCAAAGCGGCAAGCAACCGCAAATAAACCAAAAACGACTCGACACACAGAGGACTCTCCCATGGCTGTTCGCTTCAGAGGCAAGGCCGGCGCACGCTTTTCCGCGCTGTTCGGTGCCGTTTTCGCTGCGCTTTTCGTCGCGTTCTTCGTGAGCGCGTGCGGCTCGTCGGACAAGTCGGCATCGACGGCCGGCACCATGCAGCAAATCAAGCACGTCTTTATCATCACGCTCGAAAACGAGAACTACACGACGACGTTCGGCGCGAGCACCAAGGCACCGTACCTCGCGACGACGCTTGCCGGGCAGGGCGCGCTCGTGCAGCAGTATTTCGGCACGGGGCACGTGAGCCTCGACAACTACATCTCGATGATCAGCGGCCAGGCGCCCACGCTGCAAACCGACAACGACTGCACGACCTATGAGGATTTCAGCCTCACGGGCATGACCTCGGACGGCCAGGCGATCGGTACGGGCTGCGTCTATCCGGCGAGCGTGAAAACGATTGCGGACCAGCTCACGGCGGCCAAGCTCACGTGGAAGGGCTATGAAGGCGACATGGGCAACGATCCGGCGCGCGAGGCGGCGACCTGCGGGCACCCGACGCTGAACACGACCGACCTGACGAACACGCAGGAAGCGCCGAACGCGACGACGCCGGCCGGCGACTCGTACGCCACGCGCCACAACCCGTTCATGTACTTCCACTCGATCATCGACTCGCCCGACTGCGAGAAGAACGTCGTGAACCTGAACCAGCTCACGACCGACCTGCAACAGGTGTCGACCACGGCGAACTTCAACCTCATCACGCCGAGCACCTGCGACGACGGCCACGACGCGCCGTGCGCGAACGGCGCGACGGGCGGCCTCGTTTCGGCCGATGCGTTCCTCCAGAAGTGGGTGCCCATCATCACGGCTTCGCCGGCGTTCAAGCAGGACGGCCTGCTCATCATCAACTTCGACGAGAGCAGCTACGCCTCCGTGTCGATGCCGAACACGACCGAGGTGGACTTCACGTTCGCGGGCGAGACCTGTTGCAGCCAGCAGCCGGGCCCGAACCTCGGCACTTTCCCGCAAAGCGCGAAGATGGGCACGGTGCCCGCCGCGTACCTCTCGGCGCTGGGCGTGAGCGCAACGGGCCTCTCGGGCAACATCGACCTCGTGCTGAACAAGCAAAGCTACGGCGGCGACCGCACGGGCGCGGTGATGATCTCGAAGTTCATCAAGCCGGGCACGGTCTCGACGGTGCAGTACAACCACTATTCGATGCTCAAGAGCATCGAGGACATCTTCGGTCTTGGCTATCTCGGCTACGCGGGGCAGGCCGGGCTGGTCGGCTTCGGCAAGGACATCTTCACGAGTCTCTAAGCCGATGACCGTTCTTTTCGCAAGCCGCACGGCGCGCCGCGCCGTGACCGCTGCGCTCGCCGCCACCGCTGCCGCGGTGGCGGTGTTTGCCGTTTCCGAGGCGCGCGCCGCGCCGCCGCAAACCGGGCAAAGCGCGCAGCCCACTCCCTACAGCGACGTCGCCGCGCTCGGCAAGCTGATCTTCAACGACCCGGCGCTCTCGGCCTCGGGCCGCATGTCGTGCGCGAGCTGCCACAGTCCCGCGCACGCTTACGGTCCGCCCAACGGTCTTGCCGCGCAGCTCGGCGGCCCGGAGCTGCGCTCGCAGGGCACGCGCGCGGTGCCCACGCTCGCCTACGTGCTCAACCGCACGCCGGTATGGACGCACGTGCAGGCCGCAAGCATCTTCGAGCGTCTGACCGACGCGGACAGTCCGCCTTCGGGCGGCTTCGGCTGGGACGGACGCTTCAACACGCTGCACGATCAGGCGCTGTTCCCGCTTTTCAACGCCAACGAAATGGCCAATCGCGACGCCGCCGACGTGGTCGCGAAGCTCGCGCGTGCGCCATACGCGGCGCGTTTCAAACAGGTGTTCGGCGAGACGATTTTCGTCTCGAAAGACGCGGCGCTGCGTCAGGCCATGGCGGCGGTCGAGCGTTATGAACTCGAAGAGCCGGGCTTTCACGCGTACACGAGCAAGTTCGACGCGTACCTGGACGGCAAGGCCCAACTCACCGCGAGCGAGCTGCGCGGCAAGAAGCTGTTCGACGACCCGAACAGCGGCAACTGCGCCTCGTGCCATATCGACCAGCCGGGCGTGAACGGCGCGCATCCGCTCTTCACCGATTTCCAGTTCGAGGCGCTCGGCGTGCCGCGCAATCCCGAACTGCGCGCGAATCGCGATCCGTCGTATTACGACGAAGGCCTGTGCGGGCCGATCCGCACGGACGTCGCGAAGAATCGCCTGTATTGCGGACTCTTCAAGACGCCGACGCTGCGCAACGTCGCCACGCGCCAGGTGTTCTTCCACAACGGCCGCTACCATACGCTGCGCGACGCGCTGCGCTTTTACGTGGAGCGCGACACGAATCCCGCGAAGTGGTATTCGAAGGATGCGCACGGGCATGTTGTGAAGTTCGACGATCTCCCGCCGGCACTGCGTGCGAACGTCGACACCGTGGACGAGCCGCTCACGCGCAAGCAGGGCGAGCGCCCGGCATGGAACGAGCACGATATCGACGACGTGATCGCCTTCCTGCAAACGCTGAACGACGGCTATCCGGGCGCGCCCGCAGCGGCCACGCCCGCCACCTTGACGAAGCGCTAGTCGCGGCGCGCCACGTAGCCGAGCAGCGCGCTCGAGGCTTCGGCTTCGCGGCGCACGGCGCGCCCGATCGGGCCGTCGGGCGCGGCGTCGAAGCCGCCCGTCGCGCCGAGCGCCGTGATCGCGGCGCATAGCTTGCCCGTGTGATCGAAAAGCGGCGCGGACACCGCGCTGATCCCCTTGAGATTCGTGTCGCGCACGCTCGCGCAGTGCGCGGCCTGCACGTCGCGCCGCAGCGCGCCGATCGGGTCGTGGCCATTAAGTTGCGCGCGCAACGATGCGTCGGCGTGCACGAGTTCTTCTTCGGCCTGCGCGAGCACGCGCGTGTCGTCCAGCAGGCCGAGAAACACGCGGCCGGTGGACGACCAGAGCAGCGACATCACCGACCCCACGCGCACGTTGACCGTGACGGGCAGCCCCGGCTCCTCGAAGCGGATGATCGTGGGCCCCTTGTTGCCCATCACCGCGACGAACGACGTGACTTCGAGCGCCTCGCGCAAACGCACGAGCGCGGGCTCCGCAATGCGCACCGGGTCGGCCTGGCGCATGGCGGCCACGCCGATCATCATCGCCTCGGCGCCCAGCAGGTACTGCTGCGTGGCGGTGTCCTGGGCGACGAGCCCTTCCTCGATCAGGCTCACCAGATAACGATGCACTTTCGCGGGACTCTCGCCCACGCATGCGGCGAGGCCCGAGAGGCTCGCGCGGCCGCCCAGGCGCGCGAGACCCTTCAGCACGGCCATGCCCGTTTGCGCGGACTGCACGCGCTGGCGGCGCTCGCGCGGCGCGGGCGTGGCCGTGGCCGTTGCGTCAGGTTGCTGGCGCGTGGCTTTCGGGGCTTTGGTGGATTCTGTGGATTTTGTCGCCATGATGGCTTGAGTGACGGCTTCGGAGGCGGCCGCGGAAGAATGGGGTGGACTCATGCGGGATTTTAGGGCGCGTAGGCGCGATCCAGCGCTGCGGGTGTTTGCAGGTTAACCCCTATCTCTCGATTACGCAATGCGTACTAGAGTTACGCAAATCGCAACACATGCAGGTTGCAGGAGACGAACATGAGCGAAACACCTTCGCAGCAAGCCGGCCGCTGCCCGTTCCCCCACGCGGCAAGCAACGCCGCAGGCGCCGCGCCGCGCTGCCCGGTCAGCGCCAACGCCGCGGCATTCGACCCCTTCAGCGACGGCTACCAGCAGGACCCGCCCGACTACGTGCGCTGGGCGCGCGAGCAGGAGCCGGTGTTCTACAGCCCGCAGCTCGGCTACTGGGTGGTGACGCGCTACGACGACATCAAGGCGATCTTTCGCGACAACCTCACGTTTTCGCCGTCCATCGCGCTCGAAAAGATCACGCCCACGGGCCCCGAGGCGAATGCGGTGCTGGAGTCGTACGGCTACGCGATGAACCGCACGCTCGTGAACGAGGACGAGCCCGCGCACATGCCGCGCCGCCGCGCGCTGATGGAGCCGTTCACGCCCGAGCATCTCAAGCACCACGAGCCCATGGTGCGCCGCCTTACGCGCGAATACGTGGACCGTTTCATCGACGACGGCCGCGCCGATCTCGTCGACCAGATGCTGTGGGAAGTGCCGCTCACCGTGGCCCTGCATTTTCTCGGCGTGCCCGAGGAGGACATGGACCTGCTGCGCAAGTATTCGATCGCGCACACGGTCAATACATGGGGGCGGCCGCGTCCCGAGGAGCAGGTGGAAGTCGCGCACGCCGTGGGCAACTTCTGGCAGTTCGCGGGCAAGGTGCTCGACAAGATGCGCCAGAACCCGGACGGTCCGGGCTGGATGCAATACGGCATCCGCAAGCAGAAGGCGCATCCGGAAGTCGTCACGGACTCCTATCTGCATTCGATGATGATGGCCGGCATCGTGGCGGCGCACGAGACCACGGCCAACGCCACGGCCAACGCGATGAAGCTGCTGCTGCAACATCCGCATGCGTGGCGCGAGATCTGCGAGGACCCGAGCCTCATTCCAAACGCGGTGGAGGAGTGTCTGCGCCACAACGGGTCGGTCGCGGCGTGGCGGCGTCTCGCCACGAAGGACGTGCAGATCGGCGGCGTCGACATCGCGGCTGGCTCGAAGCTGCTCATCGTGACGTCGTCCGCGAACCACGACGAGCGCCATTTCGCCGACGCCGACCTGTTCGACATTCGCCGCGACAACGCGAGCGATCACGTGACGTTCGGCTATGGATCGCATCAGTGCATGGGCAAGAACCTCGCGCGCATGGAGATGCAGATCTTCCTCGAGGAGTTCACGCGCCGCTTGCCGCATATGCGTCTGGCCGAGCAACAGTTTTCCTACGTTCCCAACACATCGTTCCGTGGTCCTGAGCATGTGTTCGTGGAATGGGACCCGGCACACAACCCGGAGCGCGCGAATGCGGACTTGCTGGGCGTGCAGGTGCCGGTGCGCATTGGCGAGCCCTCGGCGCATGCGCTCTCGCGGCCCGTGGTGGTGGAGCGCGTGGAAGCCGCGGCCGAAGGCATCGTGCGCTTGCGTCTCGTCGCGCCCGATGGCGGCGCGCTGCCGCGCTGGGCGCCGGGCGCGCACATCGACGTGGAATGCGGCGACACCGGCATTTCGCGCCAGTATTCGCTGTGCGGCGACCCCGCCGACACCGGCGCATTCGAAATCGCCGTGTTGCGCGAAACGCAAAGCCGCGGCGGTTCGGCGTGGGTGCACGACACGCTGCGCGAGGGCATGCGGCTGAAGATTCGCGGCCCGCGCAACCACTTCCGGCTCGACGAAGAAGGGCGCCGTGCGATCTTCATCGCGGGCGGCATCGGCATCACGCCGGTGAGCGCGATGGCGCACCGCGCGCGCGAGCTGGGCATCGACTATGAGCTGCACTACAGCGGGCGCTCGCGCGGCACGATGGCCTTGATCGAGCCACTCGCGCAACTGCATGGCGAACGGCTCCGTCTGCATGTGTCGGAGGAAGGCACGCGCAACGACTTCGCGGCGCTGCGCGTGGACGAGCAAACGCGCGTCTACGCTTGCGGCCCCGCGCGCATGCTCGAAGCGCTCGAAGCCTGTAGCGAGGCGTGGCCCGAAGACGCGCTGCGTGTCGAGCATTTCGCCGCGAGCGGCGGCAAGCTCGATCCTTCGCAGGAGCGCGCGTTCGAGGTCGAACTGAAGGACTCGGGCCTCGTGCTCAACGTGGCCGCCGACCAGACCGTGCTCGACGCGCTGCGCCGCGCGAACATCGACGTGCAAAGCGACTGTGAGGAAGGCCTGTGCGGCTCGTGCGAGGTGCGGGTGCTGGCGGGCGAGATTGACCACCGCGACGTGGTGCTCACGCGCGCGGAGCGCGACACGCAATCGCGCATGATGACCTGCTGCTCGCGCGCCCGCTGTGGCCGGCTGGTGCTGGAGCTTTGATACGTAACGTAATGCGTAGCCCGTAGCGTAGCCTTCGCCGCGCGATCGAGACGATAAAACAAGGATTGGAGACTTGGCATGAAGAAGACCGTGGAGGTCACCGGCGTCATCGACGAAAGCCGGTTCGGGCCGTATCAACTGCTCGTGGTGGCGCTGTGCGCGCTGTGCCTCGTGATGGACGGCTTCGACGTCCAGGCGATGGGCTATGTCGCACCGGTGGTGATCCGCGAGTGGGGCATCGCGAAGGAAACACTCTCGCCGGTGTTTGGCGCGGGCCTCTTCGGCATGTTGATCGGCTCGCTCACGTTCAGCGCGCTCGCCGACAAGATCGGCCGCCGCCCGGTGCTGATCGGCGCCACGCTGTTCTTTTCCGCTTGCATGATCGCAACCGGTTTCGCGCAGTCGATCACCGAACTGGTGGTCTGGCGTTTCGTGGCGGGTCTGGGCCTGGGCTGCATCATGCCCAACGCCATGGCGCTCGCGGGCGAGTACAGCCCGCGCCGCATGCGCGTTACGCTCATGATGATCGTTTCGTGCGGCTTCACGCTTGGCGGCGTGGTGGGCGGCCTCATCACCGCCGCGCTGATTCCGGCGTTCGGCTGGCGCGCCGTGTTCTTCGTGGGCGGCGCGATTCCGCTCGTGCTCGGCGTGCTCATGTGGCTCGCGCTGCCCGAGTCGATCCAGTTCCTGTTGTTCCGCGCGCGCGGCGACCACACCCAGGCGCGCGTGCGCCGCAATCTGGCCCGCGTGGCGCCCACACTCGCGCTGCCCGCGGGCGTGGAGTTCACGACCACGGAAACGCGCTCGCGCGGCGTGCCCTTCGTCGAGCTGTTCAAGGAGGGGCGCGCACGCGTGACTGTCCTGCTGTGGGTCGTGAACTTCGCGAACCTGCTGGCCATGTATTTCCTGTCGAACTGGCTGCCGACCGTGATTCGCGACGCCGGCTATTCCACCCAGACCGCTGTGTTCGCGGGCACGGCGCTGTGGGGCGGCGGGGTGATCGGCACGCTGCTGCTCGGGCGCATCATCGACGTGGCGGGTTTCACGCGCGTGCTCGGCACGACCTTTCTGATCGCGATTGTTTCGACCGCGGCAATCGGTAATCCCGCCGTGATGGTGTCCGTGACGGCCATGTTCGTCGCGATCTTTGTCACGGGCTTCTCGGTCATCGGCGGCCAGCCCGCGCTCAACGCGCTCGCGGCCACCTACTATCCGACCTCGCTGCGCTCCACGGGCATCGGCTGGAGCCTGGGCGTGGGCCGCATCGGTTCGGTCGTCGGCCCCGTGCTGGGCGGCGCGCTCATGCATCTGCAATGGTCGTCCTCGTCGCTCTTTCTCGCGGCGGCGGTGCCGGCCTGTGTCTCGCTCGCGGGCATCGTGGCGATTCATCGGGTGAATAGCGGGGCGAATCGGGCAGGAGGCGAGCGTGCGGCGACGCAGATGGAGTGACTGGCGGCAGCGCCTGCGCATGGCCGCGCTGGCCGCGGCGCGTCGCCCGCACGGGCATGGCGGCGGCGCCGAATGGCCGGTCGCGGCGGGCTTGTGCGCGGACCGTGCCGCCGCCACGGCGCGCTGGCTAAGATAAACCGGGTATGACCCGCGCGGGCAGACGGTTCGCGCCCCGGATCGAGACGGCAATCGTCTCGATGGCCCGGCCATCGGGGCTAATTCGGACTTCTGGCCAGACGAATGCCGGCTTTATCGAAAACGAATTGTTGGCGCGCCTCGCCTCCACCACACTGATACCTGTCGCGATGCGGCGCGCTACGGCGCGTCGCACGCAGTGAAAGTGCAACGACAGGAGGTGACGGTGGACAGGCGAGCGGCGCGCAAGATCAGCGATATCGCGCGGCACTGGGCGGAGGTCTCGCCCGGGGCCGTGGCGATTCGCGAAGACTCAGTGGAAACGAGCTTCGGGCAGCTCTGGAGTCATGTCGGGCAGGCCCAGCAGTTTCTTCGCGAGCAGGGCGTGGGAGTGGGCGACCGCGTGCTCGTCGTGGCCGAAAACTGCTCGGCCGTGGTGACGCTGCTGTTCGCGCTTTCGGAAATCGGCGCGTGGCCGGCCGTGGTCAACGCGCGACTTTCCGAGCGCGAGATCGAGACGATCCGCGCGCATTGCGGGCCGCGTCTCATGCTGTTCACGCACGGCGCGTCGCCCGACGCGCTGCGCCACGGCGTGCGCTACCGCGCGCGCGAAATCGCGCCGGCGGGCCTCGGGCCGCTGATGATGGCCGAACCCGATTCCACCGTGGCACGCGAGCCCGAAGCGCTCGCGCACGAAGTGGCGGTGCTCATTTATACGTCGGGCACGACGGGTCAGCCCAAGGGCGTGATGGCCACGCATCGCGGGCTGCTGCACTTCGCGCGCGTGTCGGCCACGTCGCGCGACATGACGCAGGCGGACTGCGCTTACGCGGTCATGCCGATGTCGCACATTTTCGGCCTCGCCACGCTGCTGCTCGCCACCTTCGAGGCGGGCGCAAGCCTGCATCTCGCGGCGCGCTTTTCGGCGGAAGAAGTCGTGAAGGCGCTCGGCGCCGCGGAAATCTCGATCCTCCAGGGCGTGCCCACGCTCTTCACGCGCATCGTGGCCTACGTGCGCGAACACGGCGGCGCCGTGCACGCGCCGCGCCTGCGCTATCTCTACACGGGCGGCGGCCCGCTCGACCCCACGCTCAAGCAGCAGGTGGAAGCCCTTTTCGGTATGCCGCTGCATCACGGCTACGGCATGACCGAATACGCGGGCTCGCTTTTCATCACGCGCATGGACCGTCCGCGCAAGGACGTTTCGTCGGGCGAGATCGTCGAAGGCGCCGAGTTGCGCGTGGTCGGACCCGACGGGCGCGACGCGCCGCAGGGCGAGGCCGGTGAATTGTGGGTGCGCGGGCCCGGCGTCATGCACGGCTACTACCGGGAACCAGGCCTTACCGCCGAGGTGCTCGACGCCGAGGGCTGGCTCAAGACCGGCGACCTCGGCCGCCTCGACGCGGACGGCGCGCTCTTCATCGTGGGCCGCTCGAAGGATCTGATCATCCGCTCGGGCTTCAACGTCTATCCCATCGAAGTCGAGTCGGTCATCAACACCTATGCGCCGGTGCGCCAGAGCGCGGTGGTGGGGCGACGCGACGCCGAGGGCAACGAGGAAGTCGTGGCCTTCGTCGAAGCGAAGGAGGGCGCGCGCATCGACGTCGCCGATCTCGCTTGCTACCTGAGCGAGCGCCTTTCGCCTTACAAGCGGCCCTCGGAAATCGTGGCGATCGACATGATCCCCACCACCGCGAGCGGCAAGCTGCAAAAGCAGCCGTTGCGCGAAATGGCCAGGCGCGCCGTGCGTGCGCGCTGAGCGCCGCGTTCCGCTTTTTCTTCTTCCCAGCGGGCGGCGCCGTGCCGCCCGATCAACGATTGCAGGGCATACACCATGATTCGCGACCAGGAAACGATGAACGTTCTGCTCGACAACGTCGCGCGCTTCGTGCGCGAGCGTCTCGTGCCGAATGAAGAACGCGTGGCCGAAACCGATGAAATTCCGGCCGGGATCGTCGACGACATGAAGGCCATGGGCCTCTTCGGCCTGACCATCCCGGAGCAATACGGCGGGCTCGATCTCACGATGGAGGAAGAGGTGCTCGTGATGTTCGAGCTGGGCAAGACCTCGCCCGCGTTTCGCTCGATCATCGGCACGACGGTGGGCATCGGCTCGCAGGGCATCGTGATCGACGGCACCGAGGAGCAGAAGGCGACGTGGCTGCCCAAGCTCGCGAGCGGCGAAGTCATCGCCAGTTTCGCGCTCACCGAACCGGGCGCGGGCTCGGACGCCGCTTCGATCAAGACGCGGGCCGAGCGGCGCGGCGACCATTATGTGGTGAACGGCACCAAGCGCTTCATCACGAACGCACCGCAGGCCGGCATGTTCACACTGATGGCGCGCACCAATCCCGACGAGCCGCGCGCGGGCGGCATCACGTCGTTCATTGTCGACGCGAAAACGCCTGGCATCAGTTTCGGCAAGCGCGACAAGAAGATGGGCCAGCGCGGCGCGCATACGTGCGACGTGATCTTCGAGGACGTGAAGGTGCCGGCGGAGAACATCATCGGCGGCAAGGAGGGCGTGGGCTTCAAGACGGCGATGAAGGTGCTCGACAAGGGGCGCATCCATATCGCGGCGATCTGCGTGGGCGTGGCGCAGCGCATGCTCGACGACGCCTTGCGCTATGCGACGGAGCGCGAGCAGTTCGGCGAGAAGATCGCCGAATTCCAGCTCGTCCAGGCCATGCTCGCCGATTCGCAGACCGAACTGTATGCGGCGCGCTGCATGGTGCTCGACGCGGCACGCAGGCGCGACGCAGGCGAGAACGTGAGCACGGAAGCCGCCTGCGCGAAACTCTTCGCCTCGGAAATGTGCGGGCGCGTGGCGGACCGCGCGGTGCAGATCTTCGGCGGGGCCGGTTATATGTCCGACTACGGGATCGAGCGCTTCTATCGCGACGTGCGCATTTTCCGCATCTACGAAGGCACGAGCCAGATCCAGCAGATCGTCATCGCGCGCAACATGATTCGCGCGGCGAACGGGCGCTAAGGTCAACGGGCGGCGCGCTGCATGCGCCGCCGCCTTGCCTTATTCGAGCCGGCCGATGCCGTCGGCCACGAGCAGATCGACGAGCTTGCGCGCGAAAAGCGGCAGCGCGTCGCGCTCGGCCATGCAGATTTGCAGCTTGCGCACGGCCCATTCGTCGGTGAGCGGGACGATCTTGAGCGACATGGTTTGTGCGTGGCGGCGCGCCGTGCCCTCGGGCAGGACGCCGATGCCGATGTTCGCCTCGATCATGCGGCACGCGGCCTCGAAATTGCCGATCTGGATGCGCCAGCGTATGGTGCGCTGCAAATCCGACGACGCGCGCTTCAGGAACGAGAAAATCGCGCTTTCGTCGGGCGGCCCGATAAAGTCGTAGTCGAGCGTATCGGCAAATGCTATTTCGCTCTCCTGCGCAAGCGGGTGGCTCAACGCCGTGGCGAGCACGAGCCGGTCGCGCCGGTAGGGCAGCACTTGCAGTCCCTCGGTGCGCACGTTGCCGGCCACGATGCCGATATCGATCGTGCCGTCCTGCACCGCGCGCACGATGTCGGGCGACAGACGCTCGTGAATGTCCACGTAGACGTCGGGATGATTGATGAGGTAAGTGCGCAGCACGGCGGGCAGGAATTCGCTCATGGCCGTGGTGTTCGCAAACACGCGCACATGGCCCTTCACGCCTTGCGTGTACTCCTGGAGGTCGCCCGTCAGCTGCTCGAGTTGCTTGAGCACGCGCCGCGCATGCGCGAGCAGCGTTTCGCCGGGGCCGGTGAGCGTCACGCCCTGGCTCGTGCGGCTCAACAGCTTCACGCCCACCTGTTCTTCGAGATTCTTGATGCGCGTGCTCGCCGCGGGCAGCGAGAGGTGCGCGCGTTCCGCGCCGCGCGTGAGGCTGCTCGCCTCGGCCACGTGGGTGAAGAGTTTCAGGTCGACGAGATCGAAATGCATGGGGTGGCTTGCCGTGTCTCCAAGGTAGGCGTGCGCCCGCTCGTTCGTTCGAGGGATAGCAGGGACGAGCGGACTCAAGCATTATTGCGCCGCAGCGCGATGCGCGCCATTAGCGATAGTACGGGTTAATCCTGGCCGAAACGGGCGTTCGGCATATCCAAATTGTGCAGCCGTAGCCGATGCGTCAAGCTCCAGATCGAACGGCACGGATTGCCGCACGACGATTCAAATCGAATGAATGCCCGGTGCAACGCGGGCTGGAGGAGCGAAAACGATGACGACGCAACGAATGCTGGATGGCAAGGTAGTGGTGGTGACGGGCTCGGGCGGGGGCATTGGCCGCGATATCGCGCTGATGATGGCGCGCCACGGCGCGAAAGTGGTGGTGAACGACGTGGGCGCCTCGCTCACCGGCGAGGGCCATAACGACGGCCCGGCGCAGGCCGTGGTGAACGAGATCGCGGCCTTCGACGGCCAGGCCACCGCCAACACCGACAGCGTGGCCGACCCGGCGGGCGCGGCGCGCATCGTGCAGAACGCGCTGGACGTATTCGGCCGGATCGACTGCGTGGTGAACAACGCGGGTATTCTGCGCGACCGCTTCTTCCACAAGATGAGCGAAGAAGAGTGGGACGCCGTGCTGAAGGTCCACCTCTACGGCTCGTATTATGTGTCGCGCGCCGCCGCCGATCATTTCAAGGAGCAGCGCAGCGGGGCGTTCGTGCACATGACGTCCACCTCGGGCCTGATCGGCAATCTGGCGCAGGCGAATTACAGCGCCGCAAAGCTCGGCATTGCGGGGCTCTCGAAGTCGATCGCGCTCGACCTCGAAAAGTTCGGCGTGCGTTCGAACTGCATCGCGCCGTTCGCGTGGAGCCGCATGATCAATTCGATCAAGATCGACTCGCCGGAGCAGGAAGCGCGCGTCGCCAAGATCAAGCAGATGACGCCCGCGAAAATCGCGCCGCTCGCGGTCTATCTCGCGAGCGAGCAGGCCGCCGACGTGACGGGCCAGATCTTCGCGGTGCGCAATAACGAAATCTTCCTGATGAGCCAGCCGCGCCCCGTGCGCTCGGTGCATCGCGGCGAGGGCTGGACGCCGGAGACCATCGCCGAGCACGCCATGCCCGCGCTGCGCCAGTCGTTCCATACGCTCGACGTTTCCGCCGACGTGTTCAGCTGGGACCCGGTCTGATGACGCGCGGCGCACGCGCGGCCCGCACGGTCGAGGTTGCGCAGCTCGATCTCGCGCAGTACGTGCGGCCCGGCGACACGATCACGTGGGGCCAGTGCGGCGCCGAACCGTGCACGCTCACCGCGCGGCTCATGGCGCAGCGCAAGGCGGTGGGCGGGCGGTTTCGCGTCTTCGTGGGCGCTTCGTGGTCCGAAACGCTCGACCCGGCGCACGCGGACTGCGTGGACTTCGTCGCGTACGGCGGTTCGGGCACGAACCGGCGGCTTGACCAGGCGGGCATGCTCGACATCCTGCCGTGCCACTACTCGCAGTTTCATGGCGCCCTCACGAGCGGCCCCAATCGCATCGACGTGCTGCTGTTGCAGGTCGCGCCGGCGGACGAAGCGGGCCGCTACAGCCTCTCGATCGCTCACGAATACCTCGTGCCGCTCATCGAGAGCGCGCGCGTCGTGATCGCCGAAGTCAACGCGGCCGCGCCGTGGACCTATGGCGAGCGCATGCTGCGCGCCGACGATTTCGACGTGCTGATCCATACCGAGCGCGCGCCGCTCGAAGCGCCCGCCACGCAGGCAGGCGAGATCGAGCGCCGCATCGCAACGCATGCGGCTTCCCTGATCGAAGACGGCTCGACGATCCAGCTCGGGCTTGGTGCGTTGCCCGAAGCCATTGCGAGCCGGTTGCACGACCGGCGCGACCTCGGCGTGCACACCGGCACGATCGGCGACGCCGTGGTCGACCTGATCGAAGCGGGCGTGGTGACGAACGCGCGCAAGTCGCGTGACCAGGGCGTGAGTGTGGCGGGCACGATGATGGGCACGCGCAAAGCCTACGCGCACGCGCATCGCAACGCGCGGGTCCAGTTTCGCTCGACCGCCTATACGCACGATGTCGACGTGCTCGGCAGTCTCGACCGCTTCGTCGCGATCAATTCGGCGCTCGAAGTCGATCTGACCGGCCAGGTCAACGCGGAATCCGTGGGCGGGCGCTACGTGGGCGCCGTGGGCGGCGCGCTCGACTTCATGCGCGGCGCGGCGCGCTCGCGCGGGGGCGTGGCAATCGTTGCGCTCGCATCGAGTACGCGAAGCGGCAGCCGCATTGTCGCGCGCTTGTCGGGTCCGGTGAGCACGCCGCGCAGCGACGCGGCGGTGATCGTGACCGAGCACGGCGTGGCGGACCTGCGCGGGCTCACGCTTGCGCAGCGCGTGGAGCGTATGCTGGCCGTCGCGCCGCCCGAGTGGCGCGAGACATTGGCAGCCGCGCACCACGACGAACACCGGCGCACGCTGCCGGCCTGAGCGCACGCCGCGCCGAATAAGACCCTCTACCAGAGATTATAGAAAGGAATCCGAAATGAGAAGAGCAGCGATAGTCGCACCGGTTCGCACGCCGGTTGGCACCTTCGGCGGAAGCCTGCGTCCGGTCGCGGTCGAGACGCTCGCGGCTACCGTGTTGCGGGAAACCATCGCGCGTAGCGGCCTGGACCCGGCGCGCATCGAGGACGTGGTTTTCGCGCAGTCGTACGCGAACAGCGAAACGCCCTGCATCGGCCGCTGGGCAGCGCTCGAAGCGGGGCTGCCGGTGCACGTGCCCGGCATGCAGCTCGACCGGCGCTGCGGCGGCGGCCTCCAGGCGGTCGTCACGGCCGCCATGATGGTGCAAAGCGGCGCGGCCGATGTGGTGGTGGCCGGCGGCGTGGAGAGCATGAGCAATATCGAGTACTACACGACGGACATGCGCTGGGGCGCGCGTGCGGGCTCGGTGAAGATGCACGACCGCCTCGAGCGTGGCCGCGAACGCTCGCAGCCCGAAGGCCGCTTTGGCTATCTCTCCGGCATGATCGAAACGGCCGAGAATCTCGCGAAGGAATATGGCATCACGCGTGAGGAGGCGGACACCTACGCGGCGCGCAGCCACCAGCGCGCGGCGGCGGCGTGGGAGTCGGGCCGCTTCGCCGAGGAAGTCGTGCCGGTTTCCGTGCCGCAACGCAAGGGCGACCCGGTGCTGTTCGCCCGCGACGAGGGCGTGCGCGCCGATGCGAGCGCAGAGTCGCTTGCGAAGCTCAAGCCACTCATGAAAGGCGGCACGGTCACGGCGGGCAACGCGAGCCAGCAAAACGATGCAGCGGCCGCATGCCTGATCGTGGCCGAAGACCAGCTCGACAAGCTCGGTCTCACGCCGCTCGGCTATCTCACGGGTTGGGCCGCCGCGGGCTGCGAGCCGGCGACCATGGGCATCGGCCCGGTGCCCGCCGTGCAAAAGCTGCTGCAAAAGACCGGTCTTACCTTCGATCAACTCGATCTCGTCGAGCTCAACGAAGCGTTCGCATGCCAGGTGCTCGCGGTGCTCAAGGGCTGGGGATGGCACGACGAAACGCGCCTGAACGTGAACGGCTCGGGCATTTCGCTCGGTCACCCGATCGGCGCGACGGGCGTGCGCATGCTCACGACGCTGCTTTACGAGCTCCAGCGCCGCAAGGGGCGCTATGGCCTTGAAACGATGTGCGTGGGCGGCGGGCAGGGCATCGCGGCCATCTTCGAGCGCGCGGCGTGAGCGTGCGCGCCGCGTGCCGCCACCATCGATAGAAGGAGGAGACGATGCTCGATTTGCTCAACGCACAACTGGCGCGGCTGCAAACGCATCCGTTTTACGAGGGGCGTTTGCCGCGCAGCGTTGCGAGCGCAACGGAATTCGCCGAACGCGTGCCGCTGATGTCGCGCGCGCAACTCGTTGCCGAAATGAACCGCCCCGGCTACGGCGCATTCGCGCCTCAGGTGCCGCCGGTGCGCGTGCATCTCACGCCGATGGGCGCTTCGCTCGTGCCGATCCTGCAGAGCGCGGCGGACCTGCGTGCGATCGAAGCCGCGTGCGGGCAGCATCTGGACGCCTGCGGCATCGGGCCGGGCGATGTGTGCATGGTGACCTTCGGCTATCACCTGTTTGTCGCCGGGCTTTTCTACCAGAGCCAGATGGAGGCGCGCGGCGTGGCGTGCATTCCGCATGGGCCGGGCGAGACCGAGCGTGCCGCGCGGGTGGCGCAGCAATGCGGCGTGACGGTGCTGGCCGGTAATCCTTCGCACGCGCTCAAGCTCATCGAAGCGGGTTGTCCCGTGCCGCGCGTGTTCTTCGCGGGCGGCGAGGCGTTCACGGGCAATGCCGCGCTCTACGAACGGGTGCGCGAGGCGATGCCGGGCACGCTGCTGATCGACAGCTACTCGCTCTCCGAATGCCTGCCCGTTGCGCGCACGTTTCCCGGCGGAACCGGCGTCCATGTGTTCGACGAACTGCTGTACGCCGAAGTGATCGACGCGGAAAGCGGCTTGCCGGTCGCCGAGGGCGAGCGCGGCGAACTCGTGCTCACGCATCTGAAGAAGGAATTGCAGCCGCTCGTGCGCTACCGCACCGGCGACCTCACGGTGCTCGAACGGACCGCGCCCGTGCACGGGCGTGTTGTGTCGCTGCCGCGCGTGGTGTTCGGCCGCGCCGATTCGATGGTGAAGATCAAGGGTGTGAAGGTGTATCCGTCGGAGCTCAAAACCGTACTGCTGGGCGTGGCAGGCGCGACGGGCGCGTATCGCCTCGTGGTCGGCAGAAAAGAGCACGGTGGCGATCACCTCACGCTTCAGGTGGAGGGGGCACCCGCCGGTGCGGCGATCGAGGCGATCGCGGAGCGCTTCAAGCGGCAAACGCTCATCCAGGCGGACACGATCGAGGCCGTTGAGAAGCTTGAGGGCGGTGCGCTCGTGGAAGATACGCGCAATTGAATGGGAGGGGGCGGGCGCGGAAGCATTAAAGCGCCACCCCTCATCGACAGGAGTGAGACAACCATGAACACAAGCACTACGAATCATCAATCGCCTTGGCGCCTCGTCGTCGGCGGCCACAGCTATGCGGATTTTTCGATCTCGGTGTCGCCGGCCGTGGAGCGCGCCGTGGCCGAAAAGCTTGCGCCGCCCACGGTATATCTGAACATCTTCAACGACGACAGCATCACGGTGGGCGTGAACGAAGACCCCAACCAGGTGCTCGACCTGCCGTTCTGCCGCGACAACAACGTGCTCACGCGGCGGCGCGTGAACGGCGGCGGTGCGATTTATGCGGGGCGCGGCTCCGCGTTTCTGGCGTTCTATCTGCCGCTCGGCCTGCCGGGCGTGCCGGATACGGCGGCGCAGGCGTTTCCCGCCATTCTCGGGCATGTGGCCGAGGCGTTGCGCGACGTGTTCGGTTTGCAGGCCTCGTACCGCCCGCTGAACGACGTGGAGATCGACGGCCGCAAGCTCGTGGCCACCTCGCTCAAGATCGAGGGCGGCGTGCTGACCTTCCGCATTCTGCTGAACGTGAAGGCCATCGACACGGCCATCGCGGCGCGCGCCATGCCCATGGCGCCCGAGAAAGTGAAGGACAAGAAGCACAAGGATCTCGGCTCGCGTTACACGTATCTGGAGCAGGAACTGGGCCGCGAGGTGAGCACGGACGAACTCTCCGCATGGGTGCAGGCCTGCGTGCGTCGCGCTTTCGGCGACGTCACGCTGGAGCCGGGAACGCTCGGCAGCGGCGAGCTTGCGTTCGCGCAGCAGTATGAGAGCGAACTGCACGAGGAAAGCTGGTTCCACGAAAAGAGCGAGGCCACCCGTTACGGCCCGCTTGCGCGCGAAGGCGATCGCGTTGTGCGCGGGCGTGAAAAGGCGCCTGCCGGGCTGATCTGGCTGAGCCTGCTCGTGCGTGACGGGCAGGTGGCGAAGGCCATCGTCAATGGCGACTGGCATCCGCGTCCGCTGGCGTCGGTCGCGTGGCTCGAAGACGGCTTCACCGGACTCGCCGCCACGCGCGAGGCGTGTTCCGCGCATATCGAGGCCTTTCTCGCGCGCCCGGACGTGGAATTCGCGGGCGTCGAGCCGGTGCATCTCGTCACGGCGCTCGATAAGGCACTGGCCGAACTGGCGAGCGTTGGCGCAAGCGCCGGGGTGAACGTATGAGTGAGCACAACGAACCAACCTTGCTGGTGGAGCGCGAAGAGGGCGTCGTGACGCTCACGTTCAATCGTCCGGCGGCGAAGAACGCCCTCAACGGTGAAATGCGCGTGGAACTGCTCGAAGCCGTGCAGCGCATTCGCGCCGACCGCAGCGTGCGCGCCGTCGTGTTGCGCGGCGCGGGCAGCGACTTCTGCTCGGGCGGCGACGTGCGCGGCATGAACGTGACGAGCGCCGAGGCGGGGCGCGACCGCATCGACGATCTGCATGGCTGGGTGAGCATGCTGATCGATCTCGATCGCCCGGTGATCGCGGCCGTCGACGGCGTGTGCTATGGCGCGGGCTTCAGCTTCGCGCTCGCGGCCGACTTCGTAATCGCCAGCACCCGTGCGCGCTTTTGCATGCCATTCATGAAGGTGGGGCTCGTGCCCGATTGCGGCGCGTTCTACACCTTGCCGCGCGTGGTGGGGCTGGCGCGCGCGAAGGACCTGGTGTTCACGGCGCGCGAAGTGAAGGCGGCGGAGGCGAAGGAAATCGGCGCGGTGCTCGAAGTGGTCGAGCCGCAAGCGCTTCACGCCCGCGCCGCACAGATCGCGGCGAGTCTCGCCGGTGCGTCGCCCATTGCGTTCGGTCTCGCCAAGCGCGCGTTGAATCAGTCGCTTGGCAGCGATTTGCGCGCGATGCTCGAAATCGAGTCGGCCGCGCAGGGCATTGCCTTCACGACCGAGTTTCACCGTGAGGCGACGCGACGCTTTCGCGAGAAGGCCGACCCGCTTTTCAAATGGCCGGCCGCCGAAGCCTGACCGCTCACTTCATTCACCGCCATGACGATCGACTATCACACCCTGCGTAACTGGCCGTTCAAGGACGTCGAACAGACCTACACCGCGCGCGACGCGATGCTCTACAGCCTCGCCGTGGGCTACGGCGCAAATCCCGTCGATTCGGACGACCTGGCATTCGTCTACGAAAAAGAGTTGCGCGTGCCGCCCACGTTTGCTGTCGTGCTCGGCTTTCCGGGGTTCTGGGCGCGCGACCCGCGCTCGGGCATCGACTGGGTGCGGCTGTTGCACGGCGAGCAAAGTCTCGTGATTCACAAGCCGCTGCCGCCGGCTGCGACCGTGATCGGCCGCTCGCGCGTCACGCGCGTGGTGGACAAGGGGGCAGGCAAGGGAGCGCTGCTCGAAATCCAGCGTAGCATTACGGACAAGGCGAGCGGCGAAGTCTATGCCACCGTCACGCAACTCACGTTTTGCCGCGGCGACGGGGGCTTCAGCGCGAACAACGGCTTGAGCGACGAAGCGCCGCCCGCGCCGCCGCCCGTGCCCGAGCGCGCGCCCGATCACCACTGCGATTTGCCCACGCGCCCCGAAACTGCATTGATTTATCGTCTGTGCGGCGACGACAATGCCTTGCACGCCGACCCGCAGGTCGCGCGCGCGGCCGGTTTCGAGCGGCCGATCCTGCATGGTCTCGCCACCTGGGGCGTGGCCGCGCACGCGGTGCTCAAGACGGTGTGCGCGAGCGACCCGGCGCGCCTCGTGGCTTTTCAGTCGCGTTTCACCGCGCCCGTCTATCCGGGCGAGACCATACGCACCGAAATGTGGCGCGACGGCAACGAGGTGAGATTCCGCGCGCGCGTGCTGGAACGCGACGTGATCGTGCTCAACAACGGCCGCGCGCAATTGCGCTGAACGCTATTCTGTATAACGAAGGAATTACTATCATGGCCCGTCAACCGAAACCGCTCGTGCGCTCGGATATCGCATACAGCACGCCCGATCGCATCGTCGTGCGCGGCAAGAGTCTGCCCGACGAAGTGCTCGGTCACATGAATCTCGGCGACTTCGCGTTTTTGCAGCTCACGGGCAAGACCGCCACGCCGCAGCAGTCGGCGATGTTCAACGCCATCGTCATCACGCTCGTCGAGCACGGCATGACGCCGAGCGCGATTGCCGCGCGCATGACCTACGCGGGCGCGCCTGAGTCGTTGCAGGCGGCTGTTGCCGCTGGCCTGTGCGGCCTCGGCTCGGTGTTCGTCGGCAGCATGGAGGGCGCGTGCCGCATGCTCTCCGAAGCGCTGCCGTATGACAGCGCTTGCGACGACCTCGAAAAGCTCGCCGTCGATACGGTCGCCGCATGGCGCGCACGGGGCACGCCGATTCCGGGCCTCGGGCACCCGCTGCACAAGCCCATCGATCCGCGTACCCCGCGCCTGTTCGAACTGGCCGCGCAAAACGGCATGTCGGGGCGCTACGTGAAGCTCATGCAGTTGATCGGCGCCGAGGCCGAGCGCGTGTCGGGCAAGTCGCTGCCCATCAACGCAACGGGTGCGATAGGTGCGATCTGCTGTGAGTTCGGCTTTCCGTGGCGCATCGTGCGCGGCTTCGGCGTGATGGCGCGCGCGATCGGGCTCGTCGGCCATCTGCTCGAAGAAGGCGAGCGCCCGATGTCGTACGAGTTGTGGCAGCGCGTGGAGGACGAGGCTTCGGCGCATTTGCGCGGCGAAGCCTGAGCGGCGCACGCGGTGATGGGTGAAAGCCGCGTGCAAGGCAACGCAACGCAACGCATAGGTCGGGCGCGGCATCGAGCGGGGCATTAACGAAAGCGAAAGGCCCGATTCGGAAAAGCCAACTTCGCGAAACGCCGTGAGCCGTTCATAGTATGGCCAACTGTCTCGCAACGGAGAAACGCCATGCCGCAATCGCCAACGCCAACGCTCGAAGCGTGGCTCGACAAGACCGAAACGCTCACCGACGACATCACGGCGTTTCCTCTGCGCGCGCTCGCGGCCACGCTCGACCGCGAGGCGCCCGGCGACGCCGTGCCGCCGCTCTGGCACTGGCTCTATTTTTTGCCCGTGGCGCCGCTTGCGCAGGTGGGGCCCGACGGCCACCCCAGGCGCGGCGGCTTCCTGCCGCCCGTGGAGTTGCCGCGCCGCATGTGGGCCGGCGCACGCCTGACCTTTCACGCGCCGCTGCGCGCGGGCCATGAAGCCGCGCGCACTTCGACCATCGCCAATATCGAGGACAAGACCGGCCGCAGCGGCCACCTCGTGTTCGTGACCGTGCAGCATCGCTATGAAAGCGGCGGGACGCTGTGCATCGAGGAAGAGCACGATATCGTCTACCGCGACGCGCCTCAGCCCGGCGCGAGCGCGCCCAAGCCTGCGCCCGCGCCCCAGGACGAGACCTGGTCGCGCACGCTCACCGCCGACCCGGTCATGCTGTTCCGCTATTCCGCGCTGACCTTCAACGGCCATCGCATTCACTACGACTTTCCGTACGTCACGCAGGAAGAAGGCTATCCCGGCCTCGTCGTGCATGGCCCGCTCATCGCGACCTTGCTGATGGACCTCGTGCATCGCGAGCGCCCCGATGCCACAGTCGAGACCTTCGCGTTCCGCGCGGTGCGTCCCACGATCTGCGGCAACGCGCTCACGCTGTGCGGCAAGCCTTCCGCCGACGGCCGCACGGTCGAACTCTGGGCGAGAGACCACGACGGCTACCTGACGATGCAGGCCACGGCCACGCTCGCCTGAGGCGCGGCCCGATCATCCATAGCGAAATCATATCGATCATGCAAACCACGCAACAAGATTCGTTTCAAGACATTCGTGAAGCCGTGCGCGACCTGTGCCAGCAGTTCTCGGGCGAGTATTTCCGCAAGATCGACGAAGCGCGCGGCTACCCCGAAGCCTTCGTCGACGCGCTCACGAAGGCCGGCTGGCTCGCGGCGCTGATTCCTCAGGAGTACGGCGGATCGGGGCTGGGGCTTACCGAAGCCTCGGTCATCATGGAGGAGATCAACCGTTCGGGCGGCAATTCGGGCGTGTGCCACGGCCAGATGTACAACATGGGCACGCTGCTGCGCCACGGCTCGGCCGAGCAGAAGCGCAAGTACCTGCCGAAGATCGCGAGCGGCGAACTGCGCTTGCAGTCGATGGGGGTGACGGAGCCGACCACGGGCACGGACACCACGAAGATCAAGACCACGGCGGTGCGCAAGGGCGACCGCTATGTGATCAACGGGCAAAAGGTGTGGATTTCGCGCGTGCAGCATTCGGACCTCATGATTCTGCTCGCGCGCACCACGCCGCTTGCCGACGTGAAGAAGAAGTCCGAAGGCATGTCGATTTTCGTGGTGGACCTGCGCGAAGCGATCGGGCACGGGCTCACCGTGCAGCCGATTCTCAACATGGTCAATCACGAGACCAACGAGCTCTTTTTCGACAACCTCGAAATTCCGGCGGAAAACCTGATTGGCGAGGAGGGCATGGGCTTCAAGTACATCCTCGACGGGCTGAACGCGGAGCGCACGCTGATCGCGGCGGAGTGCATCGGCGACGGCTACTGGTTTATCGACAAGGTGAGCGCCTATGCGAAGGAGCGCATCGTGTTCGGGCGGCCGATCGGGCAGAACCAGGGCGTGCAGTTCCCCATCGCGCGGGCGTTCGTCAACGTTGAGGCCGCGAGCCTGATGCGTTTCGAAGCCGCGCGCCGCTTCGACGCGCACGAGGCCTGCGGCGCGCAGGCGAACATGGCGAAGCTGCTCGCCGCCGACGCGTCGTGGGAAGCCGCGAATGCGTGCCTGCAATTCCACGGCGGCTTCGGTTTCGCCTGTGAATACGACGTCGAGCGCAAGTTCCGCGAGACACGCCTCTACCAGGTCGCGCCGATCTCGACCAACCTGATTCTCTCGTACGTGGCGGAGCACGTGCTCGGCCTGCCGCGTTCGTTCTGACCGGAGGGCGTGCCATGAGACCACTCGACGGCATCAAGGTCGTCACGCTCGAACACGCGATTGCCGCGCCGTTCTGCACGCGCCAGCTTGCCGACCTCGGCGCGCGCGTCATCAAGATCGAGCGGCCGGGCGTGGGCGACTTCGCGCGCGGGTATGACGAACGCGTGCACGGACTCGCTTCGCACTTCGTCTGGACGAACCGCTCGAAAGAGAGCCTGTCGCTCGACGTGAAGCACAAGGAGGCCGCGCCGATACTCGACGCATTGCTCGCCGACGCCGACGTGCTCGTGCAAAACCTCGCACCGGGCGCGGCGGCACGGCTCGGTCTTGGCTACGAAGCGTTGAGCGAGCGCTATCCCCGGCTGATCGTCTGCGACATTTCCGGTTACGGCGACGACGGCCCTTACCGCGAGCGCAAGGCCTACGATCTGCTGATCCAGAGCGAGTCGGGCTTTCTCTCGATCACGGGGTCGCCGGGCGAGCCAGCCAAAGCGGGCTGCTCGATCGCCGACATCGCGGCGGGCATGTACGCGTATTCGAACATCCTGAGTGCGTTGCTCATGCGCGGAAAGACCGGGCGCGGTTGCCGCATCGACGTTTCGATGCTGGAGAGCATGGTGGAGTGGATGGGTTATCCGCTTTACTACGCGATCGACGGGCAGACGCCGCCGCCGCTCGCGGGCGCCTCGCACGCGACGATCTACCCCTATGGGCCGTTTCCCGCTGGCGACGGCAAATCGGTGATGCTCGGGCTTCAGAACGATCGCGAATGGAAGCTCTTTTGCGAGCATGTGCTGTTGCAACCGGAACTCGCCACCGACGCGCGCTTCGCCGTGAACTCACAACGCTCCGCACGGCGCGCCGAACTGCGCGAGCTGATCGTCGCGGCGTTCGCGAAACTGAGCGCCGCGCAGGTGATCGAGCGCCTGGAGCGCGCCGGCATCGCCAACGCGCAGATGAACACGATGGCCGACGTGTGGGCGCATCCTCAACTTCAGGCGCGCGAGCGCTGGCGCGAAGTGCAAACGCCCGCGGGCGGCATTCCCGCGTTGCTGCCGCCGGGCGCGCCCAGCGCGTTCGACGCGCGCATGGAGGCGGTGCCGGCACTCGGTGAGCATACCGAACCGATTTTGCGGGAGCTTGGCTATGACGCTGCACGCATCGGCGCGCTGCGCGAAGCCGGGGCGATCTGAGCCCGCTCGCCGCCCGGACCAACCCGATATCACGAAACCGTGCCATGACAGATCAATCCAGCCGCGCGCTCGCGGCCTTCGCTTCGCAACTGCGTTTCGACTCCATTCCCCCGCATGTGGTCGAGCGCACCGTCAACCTCTATGTGGACTGGCTCGGCTCCGCGCTCGGCGGCAAGGGCGCGCGCCCGGTCGAAACCATCGCGCGCTTCGCTCGCGCGGCGCGCGGTGAGCCGGGCGCACTGGGAGCGTGCGACGTCGTGATCGACCGCACGCGCACCACGGCGTATTTCGCCGCGATGATGAACGGCGCCGCGTCGCACTTCGTCGAGCAGGACGACGTGCACAACGGCTCTGTGCTGCATCCCGCGACCGTGGTGTTTCCGGTGACGCTCGCACTCGCGCAGACGCTGGGCGCAACAGGCCGCGAATTCATCGCGGCTTGCGTGGCGGGCTACGAGGTGGGCATACGCGTAGGCGAATTCATGGGGCGTTCGCACTACAAAATATTCCACACCACGGGCACCGTGGGCACGATCGCGGCGGCGGCCGCGGCGGGGCGGCTGCTCAAGCTCACGCCCGAGCAGATGCTCGATGCGTTCGGCTCGGCGGGCACCCAGGCGAGCGGTCTGTGGGAGTTCTTGCGCGACGCGGCGGATTCGAAGCAACTGCACACGGCCATGGCGGCGGCCAACGGCTTGATGGCGGCGCAACTCGCGGCAGACGGCTTTCGCGGCGCGCAGCGCATTCTGGAAGGCGCGCAAGGCATGGCGGCGGGCATGTCGAGCGACGCCGATCCGGCAAAGCTCGTCGATCGCCTCGGCGAGCGCTGGGCGACTGTCGAAACGTCGTTCAAGTATCACGCGGCATGCCGCCATACGCACCCGGCCGCCGACGCGCTGCTCGCGGTGATCGAAGCGCACGGCTTGAATCCGGACGATATCGCGGCGGTGACGGCCCACGTGCACCAGGGCGCAATCGACGTGCTCGGCAGCGTGGTTGTGCCGAGCACCGTGCACCAGGCGAAGTTCAACATGGGGACCGTGCTCGCTCTCGTGGCGTACCGCGGCTATGCGGGCGTGAACGAGTTCGAGCGCGACTACGCGGCGGGCGACATCGCGGCATTTCGCGAGCGCGTGACGATGGCGCTGGATGAGGAAGTGGATCGCGCCTATCCCGCGCGCTGGATCGGCAAGGTCACCGTCACGACGCGCGACGGCCGCACGCTGCACGGCCGCGTGGACGAGCCGAAGGGCGACCCCGGCAACACGCTCTCGCGCGAGGAGATCGCGGCGAAGTTCGTGCGTCTCGCGGCGTTCTCGGGGGCGGCGAGCGAGCGTGAGGCGCAACGTCTTCTCGACGCGGCATGGGGGATTGCAGAGGTGCAGCGCGTCGGCACGCTGTTCGTCGAGGAGGCAGGCGCATGAGCACGGCGTTGGCACGTTCGTATCTCTTCGTGCCGGGCAACCGGCCAGAGCGCTTCGAAAAGGCGCGCGGCGCGGGCGCCGATGCCGTGATCGTCGATCTGGAGGATGCGGTTCAGCCCGAGGAGAAGGGCGCGGCGCGCAACGCCGCGGTTGCGGCGCTGGATGCGGCGCGCCCGGTGTGGGTGCGCGTGAACGGCACCGACACGCCCTGGTTCGCCGACGATGTCGCGGCGCTCGCGCAACACGCCGGCGTAGCGGGCATCATGTTGCCGAAGGCGGAAAGCGCGGAGCAGGTGGCGGCGGTGCTGGCCCGCGCACACAGCGCGCTGCGGGTGCTGCCGATCGTGGAGACCGCGCGCGGCATCGCGAGCCTGAATGCGCTGTGCGGCGCGCAAGGCGTGCTGCGTGTGGCGTTCGGCACGCTCGACTTCCAGGTCGATCTGGGCATCGACGGCGACGGCGAGGAACTCGACGCCTTTCGCTCACAGATCGTGCTGGCTTCGCGGCTGGCCGGCATTGGCGCGCCGGTGGACGGCGTATCGACGGTGTTCGACGACGCAGCGGTGCTGGAAGCCGAGGCGCGTCGCGGGCGGCGCTTTGGCTATGGCGGCAAGCTCTGCATTCACCCGAAGCAGATCGAGGCCGTGCATCGCGCTTACGCGTGGAGCGACGCCGAGCGCGCATGGGCCCAGCGCGTGCTCGATGTGGTGCAGGCCAGCGGCGGCGCGGCCGTGGCGCTCGACGGCAAGATGGTGGACATGCCGGTGATCCTCAAGGCGCGCCGCATTCTTGGTGTTTGATTGCCGAAGCGGCCGAGGTTGCCGCTTTTACGATGATAAAAAAAGCGCCTCTGCGTGAGCAAAGGCGCTTTATCTTTTACTGAGCGCTTAGTGGACGCTTCGTGGGCGATTAGCCGAGTGCGCCCGCGAGTTCGGGCACGACCGTGAACAGGTCGCCCACGAGGCCGTAGTCGGCCACGCTGAAGATCGGCGCTTCTTCGTCTTTGTTGATCGCGACGATGACCTTCGAGTCTTTCATGCCGGCCAGATGCTGGATCGCGCCGGAGATGCCCACGGCAACGTAAAGCCCCGGTGCGACGATCTTGCCGGTTTGGCCGACCTGATAGTCGTTGGGCACATAGCCTGCGTCCACGGCCGCACGCGATGCGCCGAGCGCCGCGTTGAGCTTGTCCGCGAGCGGTTCCAGAACCTTGGTGTAGTTCTCGCCGCTGCCAAGACCGCGACCACCGGAAACGATGATCGACGCGCTGGTAAGTTCCGGGCGATCGAGCTTCGTGACTTCGCGGCTGACGAACTGCGAAAGGCCGCTGTCCGCTGCGGCGTCGAGCTTTTCGATGGCGGCGTTGCCACCTTCGGCTGCGGCTGCGTCGAACGCGGTCGTGCGGACCGTGATGACCTTGACCGGGTCGGCCGATTGAACCGTGGCGATCGCATTGCCCGCGTAAATCGGGCGCTCGAACGTGTCCGGCGAATCCACAGCAGTGATGTCGCTGATCTGCGCAACGTCGAGTTTCGCGGCGATGCGCGGCGTGACGTTCTTGCCCGCCGCCGTGGTCGGCGCGAGGATGTGCGAATAATTCTTCGCAATGCTGATGACCGTCGCTTCGACGTTTTCAGCGAGACCCTGTTCGAGTTGCGGCGCGTCGGCCAGCAGCACCTTCGCAACGCCAGCAATCTTCGCTGCGGCATCGGCTGCGGCTTGGGCGTTGTGGCCAGCAACCAGCACGTGAACATCGCCGCCAATCTTCTGCGCGGCAGCCACAGTGTTCAGCGTCGCGGCCTTGACGCTCGCGTTGTCGTGTTCGGCAATAACCAGAATCGTCATTTTTCAATCGCTCCCTTACAGCACCTTGGCTTCGGTTTTCAGCTTGTCGATCAGCGCCGCAACGTCGGGCACCTTCACGCCTGCGCTACGCTTGGCCGGCTCAGCGACCTTCAGCGTTTTCAAACGCGGCGTAACGTCAACGCTCAAGTCTTCCGGCTTGACCGTTTCAAGCGGCTTCTTCTTCGCCTTCATGATGTTCGGCAGCGTGACGTAGCGCGGTTCGTTCAGGCGCAGGTCGGTCG
>NZ_QEOB01000044.1:0-54411 GCF_003096875.1 Paraburkholderia unamae | reverse complement strand
CGTTCGATCGCGCGGTGCGGCTTGCGGCGCGCACGTGGCTTGATATTCCGCGTGCGCCGCTCACATTGCGCCGCCGTCGCAAGCGCGCGGTGAAGGCGGCAGTGGCGTTGTTTCCGCAGATTATTTAGTACGTCTGCGACGGCTTGATCCGTCACGCCGCGGCACTCTGCGCCAGCGCTTACAGCGCCTTCACAAGTTCCGGCACCGCCTCGAACAGATCGCCCACGAGGCCATAATCAGCCACGCCGAAGATCGGTGCATCGGCATCCTTATTAATGGTAACGATGACCTTCGAGTCCTTCATGCCCGCAAGGTGCTGAATCGCGCCGGAGATGCCCACGGCCACATAAAGTTCGGGCGCAACGATCTTGCCGGTCTGACCGACCTGCAAATCGTTGGCAGCGAAGCCGGAATCGACGGCCGCACGCGAAGCGCCGATCGCCGCGCCGAGCTTTTCCGCGAGCGGGTCGAGCAGCGTGAAGTTGTCCGCGCTGCCGAGCCCGCGTCCACCGGACACCACCACGCGCGCGGCGGTCAGATCGGGGCGATGGTTCGGCGCGATCTCGCGGCGAATGAACTTCGAGAGACCCGTATCGGCAACGGCGGGCGCGGACACGATCTCGCCGCTGCCACCCGTTGCCGCCGCGGCGTCGAACGCGGTGGTGCGCACGGTTGCGACTATGATGGCATCGGCGCTTTGCACGGTGGCGATCGCGTTGCCCGCGTAGATCGGGCGCTGGAACGTGTCGGCGCTGTCGATCGCGACGATGTCCGAGATCTGCGCCGAGTCGAGTTTCGCGGCCACGCGCGGCGCGGCATTCTTGCCGGCGGCGGTCGCGGGGAACAGCACGTGTGAATAGTCGCGCGCGAGCGCCACGACTTGAGCGGAGACGTTTTCCGCGAGCGCGTCGGCGAGGTGCGCGGCGTCCACATGAATCACCTTGTCCACTCCCGCGACCTTGCTCGCGGCTTGTGCAACCGCCTGCGCGCCGTTGCCCGCGACCAGCACGTGCACGCCGTTGGCGAGTTGTCGGGCCGCGCCGATCGTGTGCAGCGTGCTGATCTTCAGTTGGACGTTGTCGTGTTCGGCAATAACGAGAGTCGTCATTCAAATCACCTTCGCTTCGTTCTTGAGTTTGTCGACGAGCGCCGCTACGTCCGGCACGATCACACCGGACTTGCGCGCGGCGGGCTCGACCACCTTGAGCGTCTTGAGCCGTGGTGCCGGGTCCACGCCCAGCGCGTCGGGCGTGACGGTGTCGATGGGTTTCTTCTTTGCCTTCATGATGTTCGGCAGCGTGACGTAGCGCGGCTCGTTCAGGCGCAGATCGGTCGTGACGATGGCGGGCAGTGAGAGCTCGATCACTTCGAGGCCGCCGTCCACTTCGCGCGTAACGGTGGCTGTCGAACCCTCGATCTCGATGTGGCTCGCGAACGTGGCCTGGGGCCAGTCGAGCAGGGCGGCGAGCAACTGGCCGGTCTGGCCTGCGTCGTCGTCGATGGCCTGCTTGCCGAGAATCACGAGTTGCGGCTGTTCCTTTTCGACGACGGCCTTGAGCAGCTTCGCGACGGCAAGCGGCTGGAGTTCGGCGTCGGTCTCGACCAGAATGCCTCGGTCCGCACCGATGGCGAGCGCGGTGCGCAGGGTTTCCTGGCTTTGCGCGACGCCGCACGAAACGGCCACGACCTCGGTGGCCTTGCCCGCTTCTTTCAGGCGCGTGGCGGCTTCGGTAGCGATTTCGTCGAACGGATTCATCGACATCTTCACATTGCCGATATCGACGCCCGACTGATCGGATTTCACGCGCACCTTCACGTTGTAATCGACGACACGCTTGACGGCGGTAATCACTTTCATTTAATCAGTTCCTCTAATTCAAACATTCGGTTGCGCACTTGCGGTGCTCACGGGCTCGGTCGGCCGGTCGGAGTCGCGTCCTCAGGACACCGCGCCGAGACCATATTTGCCGGTCAGCAATGCGCCGGTTTCGAAGCGCTCGATCGAATAGGGCTTGAGCGAGACGTCCGTGGGCAGGCCGGGCGCCGCTTGCGCGAGCACGCGCCCCACCGTCGGCGAGAGCTTGAAGCCGTGGCCCGAGAAGCCGTAGCCGACCACGAGTCCTTCGATGCCCGGCGAGGTGCCGAGCACGGGGTTCCAGTCGGGCGTGACGTCGTACACGCCGGTCCATGACGAAGCGATGCCCGCGGTTTCGTATGCGGGGAAACGCTCGGCGACCTGCGCGCCGACTTCGACGACATAATCCATCGGAATATCGCCTTGCTCGGTCTCGGCGGTAGAGAGCTTTTCGCCGACAATGCCTTCGCTCACGAGCATCTGGAACGTGTATTTGGCCGCGTTGCCTTCCTTCGTTGAACAAGTCGTGAACACAGTCTGAACGCTACATCGATCGCGCTGCGCAATATAAGCAAGAGCGATGATTAGCAAAAGCGGATCTGCGATCAATCAGCCACATTGGCCCCGCCCGTCGCGGTGGCGGTGGCATCGTCGCCTGCCTTCCAGCCGCCGCCCAGCGCGAGATACAGCTTCACCGTGGCGAGCGCAGCGTCCGTTTGCGCCTGCGCCAGCGCGTCCTCGCGCTGCAACGCGTCGATACGCGCATTGAGCACGTCGTCGAGCGTGCGCTGTCCGCCTTCGTACAACTGCCGCGCGCTCTGCGCATTGCGCCGCGCGAGGTCGAGCGACGCGTCGAGCCGCGCGCTGCGCGCGTCGAAGCCGTGGCGCAGCCCGTACGCGTCATCCACTTCTTCGAGCGTTTGAAGCAGCGCCTTGTCATGCTGCGCGAGCGCCGCCTGCAAGCGCGCATCGTTCGCGGCGACGTTGGCGCGCAGGCGTCCCGCATTGAAGATCGGCAGATCCGCGCCCACGCCGATGAGTCCCCCGGCGCCCGACAAGCCCGGCAGGCCGTCGAGATGGATATGGCCGTCGAGCCCGATGAACGTGAGGTAGAAGCGCGGAAAGAGATCGGCCTTCGCGCTGCCGAGCCGCGCCGCCTGCGCGCGCACGAGCGCCGCGCTCGCCCGCACGTCGGGACGGCGTTCGAGCACGGAAGACGGCACCTCGCCCGCGGGCACGGGCGGGACTTCCAGCGCACCGGGCGTGCCGAGCGGCGTGGCGTCCTGCGCGGCGCGTCCCGTGAGCACCGCAAGACGCCGTTCGCGCACGGCGATCTCGCTCACGAGGAGCGGCCGCTGTGCCTCCTGGCGGGCGATCTGGTCGTCCACGCGGCCCAGGTCGTAGCGCGTCGCCTGCCCGGCCGCGAAGCGCGCACCGGCGTAGTTTCGCAATGCGCGCAGCGTGTCGAGACTGCGATCGAGCACCGCGAGCCGCCGTTGCAGCCCGCGCGCGGCGAGATAATTTTGCGCGACTTCCCCGGCGATCGCGATGCGCGCCCCGCGCAACTGCTCCTGCGCCGCGTCGGCCATCGCTAAAGCGGCTTCGGCGTCGCTCGCACGGCGGCCGAACACGTCCACCTCCCAGATCGCGCTCACGCCGCCCGCCCAGGCATCGAGGTCCGGCGTATCGTCGGGAGCGCTGGACGGATCGCGCAGATTGCCGAATCCGTGCGCGGCCCCCGCCTGCGCGGCGAGCGACGGGTAGCGCGCCGAATCGGCCATCGCCGCGATCGCGCGCGCCTCGCGCACACGCGCCTGCGCCGTGCGCAGGTCGTCGTTCGCGTGCAGGGCGGCTTCGACATACGCGCTCAACTCGGGGTCTTGCCACGTTCGCCACCAGCTCGTGAGATCGGCGCAGGCGTCATGCGCGGCAGGCACTTGCGTGAAAGCGGCGGGAACGTCGCGCTGCGGCGGCACGTCTACCTTGACGAGCGAGGTGCAGCCCGCAAGCGCGGCCGCGAGGCACAGGGCGCCGGCGCGCAGCGTCATGGAAGGGGGCGAGGGATAACGTGGACGGATCATCGCGGGTCAGCCTTGTTGCGCGAGCATGGAGCGAAAGCGCGCGAGCGCGAGCAGCAGAAAAAGGGCGCCCGCAGCGCTCACGCCCGCGAGCTGCGGCCACACGATGTCGAGGCCCGCGCCCCGAAACAGGATGGCCTGGGTCAACGACACGAACTGGGTGGTCGGCAGCAGCTTCACGAACGGTTGCATCGCGACCGGCATGCTTTGCACCGGCGTGGCCGCGCCCGAGAGCAGATACGCGACCGCGTAGGTCGGCACCGCGAGCAGGCCGAACTGGGGCATGGCGGGCGCGAGCGTGGCGAGCCACATGCCGAGCGCCGTGACGGAAAAGAGGTAGAGCGCGGTGCTGAGCGCGAACAGCCCGAGCGAGCCCTGTAGCGGCACGCGCAGCCACAGATTGACGACGAGCACGAGCGAGAGCAGCGACACGACAAAAATGACGAGTCCATTCGCGAGAATCTTCGCCACTGCAATTTCGCTCGCGCGCACGGGCATCACGAGCAGATGCTCGATCGTGCCGTGCTCGCGCTCGCGGATCACGGCCGCGCCCACGAGAATGATCGAGAGCACCGTGATGTTCACGACGATCTGCATGCTGGAGGTGAACCAGTACGATTCGGTGTTCGGGTTGAACAGCACATGCACCACCGCGTGCGCGGGCAATTGCGCCTGCGCGTTGCGCGCGCGCAGGAACGCGAGCGTTTCGGCGACGAAGATCTGCTGGAGATACGCGGTGCCGAGCCCCGCCTGGGTCATCGCCGTGGCGTCGACGAGCACCTGCACGCTCGGCGCGCGGCCCGCGAGCACGTCGGCTTCGAAGCGCGGCGGAATCTCGATCGCGAAGATATAGGTGCCGCGATCGAGTGCCGCGTCGATGTCGCGCCGCTCGACGTCCACGGGGGGCTTGAAGTAGGGCGGCTGGATCGCTGCGCGCAGTTGCCGCGAAAGCTCCGAATGGTCGGCATCGACAATGGCCACCGACGCGTTCGAGACTTCGGCCTTGATGCCTTTGGCCACCGAGTACACGGCGAACGTGAAGGCGAACACGATCAACGCCATCAGCGTGGCGTCGCCGAACAGGCTGAAGATTTCCTTGTGCGCGAGCCGGGCGACGTTTCTGAACCATTGCAGCATCGCCTATGCCTCCTGCTTCGGCAGCAGGCACCACGCGCCGAACAGGTAGGCGAGCGCGAAGCCGAGCAGCGCGACATACATCGTGCCGAAGCTCGCCATGCCCAGCCCTTTCGTGAAGCTGCCGAGGCTCACGAGCTGGAACCACGACGAGGGAAAGCCAACGCCGGCCCAGTAGCTGGTGCCGGTGAGCGTGGATACCGGGTAGAGCAGACCCGAGAAGTTCACGGACGGAATGAGGCAGAGAATCGCCGTGCCGAAGATCGCCGCGACCTGCGAGCGCACGAACGTCGAAACGAGCAGGCCGAGCCCCGTGGCCGCCAGAACGAACAGCAGCGCGCCGATGGACAGCGCGACGAAGGAGCCCTTGAGCGGCACGCGCAGCACCGTCACGGTCAGCGCGACGAGCAGCAGATAGCTCAGCATCGCGAGCGCCGCATACGGTATTTGCTTGCCGAGCAGATACTCCCCTACGCTCGCAGGCGAAGCATAGAGGTTCGTGATCGAGCCCATTTCCTTTTCCCGCACGACGCCGAGCGCGGTCAGCATGGTGGGAATCAGGATCAGCGCGAGCATGATGATGCCCGGCGTGATGGCGTAGATGCTGCGGAACGTTTCGTTGTAGACGAAACGGGTTTCCACGCTCATCGGCAGCGCGGGCTGCGCGACGGGCGCGCGCGCCATCTGCGTGCTCACGTAGCGCAGCAGCACGGCGTTCACATAAGTGTCGATCGTCGCGCCCGGAAACGGGCTCGATCCGTCCACGTAGAAGGCGAGTTCCGGGCGGCGGCCGGCCAGCAGGTCGCGGCCGAAACCAGGTGGAATTTCCACCACCAGTTGCGCGTCGGCGGCTTGCAAGAGTCGTCTCGCGTCGTCGTCGCTGCGCGCCTCGCCGGACGGCACGAAATAGTGCGAGCCCGCGAACTGCTCGATCAGTTCGCGGCTCGCCACGGTGCGGTCGCGGTCTAGCGTGGCGAAGCGCACGTTGTCCACGTCGAACGAGACGCTCCATGCGGCGGCGAGCAGCAGCACGATCGGGCCGAGCAGCGCGAACGCGAGCCGCAGCCGGTCGCGCGCGAGTTCGAGCGTTTCGCGGCGCGCGAATGCCCAGATGCGCGCGAGCGGCGGCACGGCGGCAAGCGCGCCGGCCATCCTGGACGCGCGGCGGGGCGCTTTGGCCGCCTTCACTGCATCGGGAGCTGCCGCAGCGGCGCCCTTCGCCGTGCCGGCGGATTGCGCCTCATCGCGCTGCGCGTCTTCGAGCCAGGCGACGAACGCGTCTTCCAGCGTCGCCGCGTGGCGCGCTTCGCGCAGCGCCTCGGGCGTGCCGACCGCGAGCACGCGCCCGCGATGCATGAACGAGATGCGGTCGCAGCGCGCGGCTTCGTTCATGAAGTGCGTGGAGATGAAAATGGTCACGTGCGCGTCGCGCGACAGCCTGGCCAGATGCCGCCAGAACATGTCGCGCGCGCCGGGATCGACGCCCGAAGTGGGCTCGTCGAGAATCAGCACTTCCGGCCCGTGCAGGCAGGCGGCGGCCAGTTGCAGCCGCTGGCGGATGCCGAGCGAAAGGCTGGCCGGCCGGTCGTCCGCATACGGCGCGAGTTCGAAATCCTCAAGCGAGCGTGCAACCGCGCTGCTCGCGCGCTCGCCCTCCATGCGGTAGAGCTTCGCGTGCAGTTCGAGGTTCTGGCGCACGCTCAATTCCTCGTACAGCGAGAACGACTGCGACATGTAGCCCACTTTCATGCGCGTGCTCATGTCGGTGGCCTTCACGGGCTTGCCGAGCAAGGTGGCCGTGCCTTCGGTCGCGTCCAGCAGGCCGGTCAGCATTTTCATCGTGGTCGTCTTGCCGCAGCCATTCGAGCCGAGAAAGCCGAAGATTTCGGCGCGCTCGATGCGAAAGCTCACGTGATCGACGGCGACGAACGAGCCGAAGCGCCGCGTGAGCCCGACGGCCTCGATCGCGGGCGGCCCCGCGACCGGCTCGCGCGGCGCAATCACCAGCTTGCCCGCGTCCCCGCGTTTTTGTTCCGGCAGGAGCGCGACATAGGCGGCTTCGAGGTTCGGCGTCCCCGCGCGGCGCAGCACCGCTTCGGTGCTGTCGCTCACCAGCACACGGCCGTCGTCCATGGCGACCAGATGCTCGAAGCGCTGGGCCTCTTCCATATAGGCCGTCGCCACGATCACGCTCATGCCCGCGTGCTCGCGCCGCAGGTCGTCGACGAGGGTCCAGAACTGCCGGCGCGACAGCGGGTCGACGCCCGTGGTCGGTTCGTCGAGAATCAGCAGGTCGGGGTTGTGCACGAGCGCGCAGCACAGCCCCAGCTTCTGCTTCATGCCGCCGGACAGCTTGCCCGCGGGCCGGTCGGGGAAGGGCGCGAGGCCCGTCGCGTCGAGCAGCCGGGCGATGCGCCGGGCGCGTTCGGCCTCGGCGAGTCCGAACAGCCGCGCGAAGAAGTCGACGTTTTCGTAGACCGACAACGTTGGATAGAGATTGCGCCCGAGCCCCTGCGGCATGAACGCAATGCGCGGCAGCACGCGCTCGCGCGCATCGCGCACGCGCAGGTCCGCGCCGAGCACGCTCACTTCGCCGTGCTGCACGCGCTTGACTCCGGCGATGAGACCGAGCAGCGTCGATTTGCCCACGCCGTCCGGGCCGATCAGGCCGATCGTCGTGCGCGCGGGCAGGACCAGCGAGACGCCGTCGAGCGCGCGCGTCGCACCGTACTGGTGCGAGACGCCGGCAATGCGAATCGCTTCGCCATCCTTACGAAGCCCCGTGGCTTCGTCCGCAAGCGCCATCGCCTAGCTCCCGCGTACGGCGAGCGCCTCGGGCCACGGGCGCGACGGATCGACGCGCACGTAGCCTTCGCCCGTCATGCCGCCTTTCAGGCGCGAGGCCAGCTTGCGCGCGACGTCGAGCGGCAACTGGAGCTTCACGCGGTACATGAGCTTCGCTCGCTCACTATCGGTCTCGACATACTTGGGCGTGAACTGCGCGTCGTCCGACACATAGCCGATGCGCGCGGCAATGGGCTCGCGAGGGAACGCGTCGAGCACGATGCGGGCGTCCGCGCCGATGGCGAGCTTGCCCGCCTGCGGGCCGGGCAGAAAAATCGTGAAGTAGATGTCGTCGGGGTTGAGCATCGACACCACGCGGCCGCCGGCCGGGAGCACCGTGCCGACCTCGACCACGCGATATTCGACGCGCCCCGCGAGCGGCGCGCGCACGGTCGTGTCGTTGAGCACGGCTTGCAGCCGCGCGATCTGGGCATCGGCTTCCGCAATGGCCGACTGCGCTTCGGCGCGCGCCGCGCGCGCGGCGCTTTCGCCCGCCTGCGCGCCTTCCAGCGCGAGGCGGCGTCGATCGCGTTCGACCGGCGAAATCTGCGCGGCGTCGAACAGTTTGCTTGCCTGCGAAGATTCGAGCTGCGCGAGGCGCACCTGCGCGCCGCTTGCGTCGAGCTGGGCGGCGGCGCGGGTGGCCGCGCCCGCCGCGCGTTCGCGGGCGGCCTTCGCCGCGTCGAGCTGGGCGCGCAACTCGTCGTTGTCCTGACGAGCGACGACGTCACCCGCTGCGAGCATATCGCCCTCGTGCACCGGCAGATCGACGATACGGCCGCCGTACTTCACCGCCACATCGACGCGCGCGAGTTCGAGCCGACCGTTTGCGTGCGCAACGTTATCCGGAAGACCCCGCCCCTGGTTGCGCTGCCAGACGACGGCCGCGCCGATCGCCGCAACGATCGCGACTGCCGCGAGCGTCCAGCCAAGCTTCTTGTTCATCAACTACCCTGCGTAGCGTGTTGAATGTGCCCCATGACATTCGCGCCATGAATATACGCTGGCCACCGATTTGATGGCGCGCGAATGGCCGGCGAGAGGGCACAGAAGGGCACAAGAGGGCGCGAGAGGCATGGCCGGCCATTCGGTGTGCGGTCGATCGCCCGCCGCCTTGCTAAACCAGCCCCGCCGCCTCGCGCAGCTTGCCGCCGTCGAGGAGTTCGATGGCGCGCGGACCTCTGCGCAGAATCGCGCCTTCGGCTTCGAGCGCGTTGAGCGCACGGCTCACCGTTTCGATGGTCAACCCGAGATAGTCGGCCATGTCGCGACGGCCCATCGGCAGCGTGAATTCGCTCGTGCCGCCGCCGGATTGCGCGCTCACGTGCTCGACCCACAACAGGAAGCCCGCGAGCCGCGCGCTGGCATGCTGCTTCGAGACGGTGATGGCATGACTCTGCGACGAGCGCAGCTCATGACATAGTTTGCACAACAAGCCGATGTTCAGGCGCGGATCGCGTTCGAGTATCGCCTCTAATGCCTTGACGGGAATCTGGTACGCAAGCAGGGGCGTGAGCGCCTGCGCGGTCGCGACATACTGGCCGTCGACGCTGAGCCCGAGCAGATCGCGCGGAAACAGAAACGCCGTGACGTGGCGGTCGCCGTTCGGCTGCAACTGAAACGTCTTGGCGACGCCGCTGATCACGTTGTAGACGAACTTTGCCTCGCCGCCCTCGGCGTACAGCATCGCGTTGCGGCGCACGCTCACGAGTTGCGAAATGGCCATCAGCGCGTCCTGGTCCGCGGCGGAGAGCAACTCGACCGCCGCGCCGTCCCCGCCCTTCTGGAACGGCGCCGCATAAATGGACGGCCGGTAGCGAGACGGGGGCGCCACCGGCGTCTGGGCATCGTTTTGCTCCGCGATTTTCTTGTCGAACACATTCATGACCTGCCTCTTTCTCTTTTCCTTGTTCTCATCCGGCGCGCGGCACGCCGGTTGCGTCGTCCACGATACCAGGCTCGCCTGTCTGCACCGATGTTCCCGCCGTGCCCGCGGCGAGGCGTGCGATGTCCGCAAGCGCGCCGATCGACGCGCGCCGGCCGGTGCTGCGCGCGAAATCGCTGGCGGCTTCGACCTTCGGTCCCATGGACCCGGCCGCGAAGTCGTACGCCGCGAGCGCGTCCGGATGCGCGCGGCGCACGCGGCGCACGTGCGGCGTGCCCCAGTCCAGATAAACGCCGTCCACGTCCGTCGCGATCACGAACAGATCCGCTTCGATCGCGCGGGCCAGCAGCGCCGCGCTGCGATCCTTGTCGACGACGGCTTCCACGCCATCATATTGTCCGCCCGGCGCGCGGACCACGGGCACCCCGCCGCCGCCCGCGCAGATCACGATCGAACCTTGCGCGAGCAACGCCCGCACCGCATCGAGCTGGAGAAACCGCTGCGGCGCGGGGCTCGGCACCACGCGCCGAAAGCCGTTGCCGTCCGCGGCGACGCTCCAGCCGTGCGCCTGTGCGGCGGCGCTCGCCTCGTCACGCGTGAGTATCGCGCCAACGGGCTTGTCCGGCCGCGCGAACGCGGCGTCGGCGCGGTCCACTTCGACCATCGTCAGCAGGGTCGCGCACGCGCGCGACTCGTGCATCTGGTTGCGCAGTTCGAGTTCGATCAGATAGCCGATCATGCCTTCGGTCTGCGCGTCGAGCACGTCGAGCGAAAACCGCTGCGCCGGCGGCGCGCTTGCGCCGAGCGCGGCCAGCAGCCCGACCTGCGGGCCGTTGCCGTGCACGATCACGAGTTCGTTGCCCGGCGCGACGCGAGCGAGCTGCGCCGCCGCGTCGCGCACGTTGCGGCGCTGCGTCTGCGGCGTCATCGCCTCGCCGCGCCTGAGCAGCGCATTGCCCCCGAGGGCGACCACGATGCGCATGCCGTTCCCCTCAGAGCGCAAGCGTCGCGACCAGCACGGCCTTGATCGTATGCAGACGGTTCTCGGCCTGTTCGAACACGATCGATGCCTCCGACTCGAACACCTCGTCGGTCACTTCCACGCCATCATGCAGTCCGTAGCGCTCGGCGAGTTCTTTGCCGACTTCGGTATGCGAGTCGTGAAACGCGGGCAGGCAGTGCATGAACTTCGTGCGCGGATTGCCGGTTTTCGCGAGCAGCGCGGCGTTCACCTGGTAAGGCAGCAGCGCGTCGATGCGCTCGCCCCACTTTTCCGGCGGCTCGCCCATCGACACCCACACGTCGGTATAGACGAAGTCCGCGCCCTTGACCGCCTCGCCGGGCTCGTCGGTGAGCGTCAGGCGCGCGCCCGTTTTCGCGGCGATCTCGCGGCATTGTGCGATCAGGTCGTCGCGCGGCCAGAGGTTGCGCGGCGCGCACAGCCGCACGTCCATGCCGAGCTTCGCGCCCACGGTCAGCAGCGAATTGCCCGTGTTGTTGCGCGCGTCGCCGATATAGCAGTACGCGATGTCGTGGAGCGGCTTGTCGCTGTGCTCGCTCATCGTCAGCATGTCGGCGAGCATTTGCGTCGGGTGGAACTCGTCGGTGAGGCCGTTGTAGACGGGCACGCCCGCATACTTTGCCAGTTCCTCGACGACTTCCTGAGCGTAGCCGCGATACTCGATCGCGTCGTACATGCGGCCCAGCACGCGCGCGGTGTCCTTCATCGACTCCTTGTGGCCGATCTGCGAGCCGGTCGGGTCGATGTAGGTGACGTGCGCGCCCTGGTCGTGTGCCGCCACTTCGAAGGCGCAACGCGTGCGCGTCGAGGTCTTTTCGAAGATCAGCGCGATGTTCTTGCCCGTGAGGCGCGGCGTTTCGGTGCCCGCATAGCGGGCGCGCTTGAGGTCGCGGGAGAGATCGAGCAGATAGCGGATCTGGCGCGGCGTGTAGTCGATGAGCGTCAGGTAGCTGCGATTGTGTACGTTGAACATGGTGACGGTTTTTCGTGAAGGAGTGCGCGGCTCAGAGGGCGATGGGGTCGCGCTCGATCGGGCAGCTGAGGCAATGGCTGCCGCCGCGCCCGCGCCCGAGTTCGCCGCCCGGGATCTCGATGACTTCGATGCCGGCCTGGCGCATCTTGCGGTTTGTCCACGTGTTGCGGTCGTAGGCGAGCACCACGCGGCGATCGAGCGCCAGCACGTTGTTGCCGTCGTCCCATTGCTCGCGCTCGCTTTCATAGCTGTCGCCGCCCGTGGTCAGCACGCGCAGCGAACCCACGCCGAGCGCATTCGCCACGACTTCGAGGAACTTGCCGTCGTGGCGCTCGTAGCGGATCTGGCCGAGCGCGTCGCCGGCGTAGAGGCTCGTGCAGCGGATTTCGTCGGCAATGCCCGGATAGATGCTCACGAAATCGGCGTCGAGGAACGAGAACACCGTGTCGAGATGCATGTTCGCCCGCGCCTTGGGCATCTGGCAGGCGATCACGCGCTTCGCGCCATGGCCCGCGAACAGTGCGCGCGCGACCTGGGTGACCGCCTGCGGGCTGGAGCGCTCGCCCATGCCGATCAGCACGACGCCGTTGCCGATCGGCATGACGTCGCCGCCTTCGAGCGTTTGCGCGCCGTGATCGCGCTCGGGGTCGCCCCACCACGTGCGCACCTTGCCCGCGAAGCGCGGATGGAACCCGTAGACCGCCGCGAGCAGCAGCGTTTCCTTGCGGCGCGCGGGCCAGAACATCGGGTTCAGCGTGACGCCGCCGTAGATCCACGCGCTCGTGTCGCGCTGGAAGATCAGGTTGACGAGCGGCGGGATCACGAAGTCGGAGCGTTCGAGATAGCCGCCGAACAGCCCCCGCGCGTCGAACGGCAGCTCGGATTTCGCCACGCCGCCGATCAGCGCGTCGGCAAGACGTTGTGCGGGCAACGACTCCAGCCAGAGCCGCAGTTCGCGCAGCATGCCCGTGCCGACTTCCTCCTCGGTGATGCGGCGGTCGAGAATCCAGTCGCGCGCGTTCGGGTCGAGGCAGACCTCGGCGAGCAGATGATGGAATTCGAGCACTTCGACGTCGCGTTCGCGCAGTACGCGCACGAACGCATGATGATCTTCGATGGCCCGGTCGACCCAGATCACGTCGTCGAACAGCAGCGCGCCGCAGTTGCCGGGCGTGAGCCGGCGATGCGCGAGGCCGGGCGCGCACACCATCACGGTGCGCAGCTTGCCGGCTTCCGAATGAACGCCGAAAGGCATGATCAGTTCTCCTGTGCGAGGTTATTCGATGACGACATAGGTATGGAGGCGCGTGCGCCCGTCGTTGCCGGTTTGACGGTAGATGCCCTGGATTTCGTTCTCGAAGCCCGGAAAGCGGTTGCCGCCTTCCTCGAACACGCGGAAATAGTCGAGCATCGGCTGGGCGCGCGCGTCGTAGCGCTCGCCGGGCACGACCACGCCAATGCCGGGCGGGTAGACGAGCGCGAGCGTCGCCGCGATGCGCCCGCCAATGCGCTCGATGGGCAGCAGTTCAACGTCGTTGCGCACGAGCGCGTGCATGGCATCCTGCGGCGACATGGCGGGCTGCGGAAAATGCTCGGCGCGAAATTGCTCGCGCTGGAGCGCGCTCACGTTGCATTCGCGATAGAACGCATGCATCTGCGCGCACAGGTCGCGCAGGCCGACACCCGCATAGCGCTCGCGATGCGCGGCCACGAACGCGGGCATCGCCACGTCGAGCGGTGCGTTGTCGTCGTGGAGCTGTTTGAAGCGCACGAGCGCCGAGAGCAGCGTGCCCGCTTTCGACGATTCGAGGCCGGGCGTGAGCAGAAAGAGGATGCTGTTCAGATCGTTCTTCTCGGGCACGATGCGCTGGCCGCGCAGGAACTCGGCCAGAACTGGCGCGGGAATGCCGTGCTCCGCGTATTGCCCGCTCGCGCGGTCGAAGCCGGGCGTGAGCAGGGTCAGCTTGTTGGGATCGGTCATCGCGTAGCCGGGCGCGAGCGGGCCGAAGCCGTGCCACGCGGCGTGCGGCGCGAGCTCCCAGCAGCGCGGGTTCGAGGCCAGTTCGTCGGTCGGCAGGTCCTCCCAGCGGCGCGGCGCGTCGCTTGCGTTCACGGCGTCCGGCGAGCACCCCGGCACGAATTCGGGCACGAACGGATCGAAAAACCAGCGCCGCGCCGGGTCGGTTTCCGTGGCCGCGTACTCGTCGCGCAGCGCGCGAATCTTCTTGCGCAGTTCGATGCCGAGCCGGATCGTGTCGTCCCACAGCACTTCGCCGGAACGCCCGCGCATCATCTGTGCGCCCACGTCGAGCGAAGCAAAGAGCGGATAGAACGGCGACGTCGACGAATGCTGCATGAACATTTCGTTGAAGCGCCAGTGATTGACCTGGCGGCGCTGGCCGTTCAGGTGCGAATCCTTGATGTGGATTTGCGAGGCTTGCGAGAAACCGGCGAGCTGCTTGTGCGTCGATTGCGTCGCGATGATGCCGGGCGCGTTCCCGTCGAGCCCTTCCACGCCCATCGCGAAGCGGCCGCGAAAGAGCGGATGAAATTTCATGAAGCCCGCCCACGCTTCGTCGAACACGATGTAGTCGCAAAGCGGCCCAAGCTTTTCGACGATCAGGCGCGCGTCGTAGATCGTGCCGTCGTACGTGCATTGCTCGATCACGGCGACGCGGAAGGGTCGCGCCCGCGAGGCTGCCTGCGTGTCGCTCACGAGCGGATGGCGGCGGATCGACTCGCGAATCGCGGCTTCGTCGAGCGCGGCGAAGTCGATCGGTCCGATCAGGCCGTGCGCGTTGCGCGTGGTCGGCAGATAAACGGGAATGCCGCCGGCTAGCAGCAGCGCGCCGTGGTGCGCGGCCTTGTGGTTGTTGCGATCGAACAGCACGAGGTCGCCAGGCGCGACGAGGGCGCTCAACGCGATCTTGTTCGAAGTGGATGTGCCGTTGAGCACGAAGTAGGTGCGCTCGGCGCCGAAGATGCGTGCGGCCGCCTTCTGCGCGGCGAGCGCCGGGCCCTCGTGCACGAGCAGGTCGCCGAGACCCACCACGGAGTTGTCCAGGTCGTTGCGGAACACGGCTTCGCCCAGATGCTTGACGAACGCGCGGCCGATCGGACTCTTCTGGTAGAACACACCGCCGTTGTGGCCGGGGCAGGTCCACATCTGGTTGGCCTCGCCCGCGTAGTCGACCATCGCGCCGAAAAACGGCGTTTTGAGCGACTGGGCATAGTTGTGCAGATGCCCCACGAGATTGCGCGCGACGAACTCGGGCGTGTCCTCCTCGACGAACACGTAGCCGCTCACGAGGCTGAGCACGCGCACCGGAATCTCTTCGAGCCGATGGCGCTCGGCGAGGATGAACACCGGCACGTCCAGGCCGCGCTCGCGCACGAACTGCACGAACGCCTCGACCTCGTTTTCGGGCTCGGCTACCGACCATTCGATGACGATGCAACCGATCGCCGCGTCGCCGCGCACGGCGCCGCGGGCGTCGGCCGTCGTCGCCATCTGCGCGACCTCGTAGCCTTGCCGCGTCAGTTCGGCAACGATGCGGCCGATGCGCGACTGCGCAAACGTATTGGGCTGCGGCGCGGCGCAGCAGAACAGGAAGCCGAATAATCTATCGTACGACATGAAGATACCTCGTCAGGATGCCGATCGAATTCAGCCGATGGAAACGATGCCTTTGGCAAACAGCACGAACGCGACGATCGCCGCGACGACCAGCACGACCACGGCCACGCGCTCGCGCGCGGTGAACACGGGCGCGTGCGGGTCCTTTTCGCGCTGCGCATACCAGAACACGGGAATGCCGATCACGAAGAAGATCGTCGACATCAGCAGATAGGTGGGGCCGGCGGCATACAGGAGCCAGGCGGAATACGCCGTGCCGAGCACGCCGGTCCATAGCGACGCGCGCTTGCCTTCGCCTGCGTGAATCTGGAAGTTCTTTTGCGTCGCGCATTTCCAGAGGAAGCCGGTGCTCGCGAGATAGGGCGGCAGGATCATCACGCCCGCGACGCTGATGAGCCACATCCACGCGTCGTGCGCGAACAGCACAACGAACATCATCGCCTGCATGACGGCGCTGGAGAGCCACAACGACGGCGCGGCCGCGTGATGGCGGTTCTCATGCGAGAGCACGCGCGGGAAGATGTTGTCCTTCGCGGCCGCGAACGGCAGCTCCGCGACGAGCACGGTCCACGCGAGCCAGCAGCTCAGCACCGAGAACAGCAGCGCGACGACCACGAAAATCGCACCCCAGTGCCCGACCAGTTGTTGCAGCACGTACGCCGACGAAGGGTTCTGCAATCCGGCGAGCGTTTTCTGCGGCATGACGCTGAAGGGCAGCGCCGAAAGCAGGAAATACAGCGTCGTGCACACCGCAAGGCCGATGAAGGTCGCCGTGCCCACCTGATGCTGATTACGCGCGCGATCCGAAACGACCACGGCGCCCTCGATGCCGATGAACACCCACAGCGTGACCATCATCGTGCTCTTGACCTGCGCGAGCGTGCCGCCCAGGTGCTGCTGCTGGCCCCACACGTCGAACGTAAACTGGCCTTTCTGGAAGAACAGCGCGATCACGACGATCGCCACCGAAAGCGTGACGATGTTCACCACGCTCGCCATCGAATTGAGAATGGCGGTGCGCTTCACGCCCGAGAGCACCATGAAGTGCATGGCCCAGATCAGCAGGGAGCCGCCCAGTATCGACTGCCAGTTCTTGCCGTCGAGCGAGGGGAAAAAATAGCCGAGCGTCTGCATGATGAGCACCGCGAACGCGACGTTGCCGAACGCGGAACTCAGCCAGTAGCCCCATGCCATTTCGAAGCCCGCGAACTTGCCGAAGCCTTCGCGCGCATACGAATAGATGCCGGCGGTCAGGTCCGGCCGTTGGTCGGCGAGCGTGCGAAACGAGTTCGCGAGGAAGAACATGCCGACGAGCGTGATGATCCACGCGATGGCGATCGCGCCGAGGCCCGCGCCCGCCGCCATGTTCTGCGGCAGATTGAAGGCGCCGCCGCCGATCATCGAGCCCACAACGATGCCGCTGAGCAGCACGACGCCGAGCTTGCGCGAGTCCGGGCCGCCGCCCCCGGCGGCGGGGCCGGGCGGTTGCGAGGGCGTGGTCAGGCCAGTTTTTTCCGCGATGGGTTGGTTCATTATCGTTCTCCGGGAAAGGGGGCCGGCGGCTTGGCGCCGGCGGCCGGCTACAACGCGTGCGAGAAGGGTGCGGGAAACGGATGAGAAGGGCGCGTTCCGTCGAATCAGTTGCGGTTGGGCGAAGCGCCGGACGTCACGACGCTCAACCGGTACGCGCCGTTTTCGACTTCGACGCCGTGAATGTCGTGCGTGAAGCCCGGAAAGGCGCGATCGAACGCTTCGAGCGCCTTGAGGTACGCAAGCGCGGAGCCGTTGTCCGCACCCGCGTTCTCGCCCGGCATGAGCAGCGGAATGCCGGGCGGATAGGGCACCACGCCCGTGGCGAGCGTGCGGCCCGCGAGCGCGTCGAGCGCGACGGTTTCGATGCAGCCCTTGACCAGTTGCTCATACGCCTCGGCCGGGCTCATGTCGGGCACGGGCAAATCCGAGAATGCCTGCGCGAGCCGGTCCGTCGAGCGCAGATCGCGCATCGTTTCGAACATCGAGGCGGCGAGATCGCGCAGGCCGAGCCCGGCGTAACGCGCGGGATGCTCGCGTACGAGCGCGGGCAATGCTTGTTCGAGCGGCGCGTTGCTTGCGTAGTCGCGGTGGAATTCGAGCAGGGCATTGACGAGCGTGCCCCACTTGCCCTTGGTCACGCCAATCGAGAACAGGAACAGGATCGTGAAGTCGGTCGTCTTTTCGACGACGATGCCGCGCGCGTCCAGATAGCTCGTGACGATGGACGCGGGAATGCCGGTTTCGGCCGGCGCGCCGCACGCCTGCACGCCCGGCGTGACGATCGACACCTTGATCGGATCGAGCATGCAATAGCCGGGTTCGAGCCCGTCGAAGCCGTGCCACGCGTCGCCCGGCTCCAGCGTCCAGCACGACGCGTCGGCGGCGAGCCGCTCCGGGTCCGCCAGATGAAACGGCACGCTGCCGCCTTCGGCATCCCTGATCGCTTCGGGCTGCCAGGCATCGAAGAACCAGTCGCCGCGCGCGGTGAATTCCGCGTGCAGGCGCGACATCATCTGCCGGAATGCGATCGCCTCGTGAATCGACTCCGAGGTCAATGCGTGGCCGCCGGGGCCGTCCATCATCGCGGCGCTCACGTCGTTCGAGGCGATGATCGCGTACTGCGGCGAGGTCGAGGCGTGCATCATGAACGCCTCGTTAAAGCGCGCATGCTCGATCGGGCGGCGGCCGTCGCGCACGTGGATCATTGAAGCCTGCGAGAGCGCGGCGAGCAGCTTGTGCGTCGATTGCGTCGAGAACACCGTGGGGCGCGACGCGTCGTGAGCGCCCGGCTCGCCGTGCATCGCGAAGCGGCGCGCGTAGATCGGGTTGAAGCGCGCGTAGCCGTACCACGCCTCGTCGAAGTGCAGCCGGTCCACCCGCTCGCCGAGCAGCGCCTCGACGCGGGCGACGTCGTAACACAGGCCGTCGTAGGTGGAATTGGTGACGATCGCGTGCACGGGCGTCGGGTCGACACCGTCACGCACGAGCGGATTGGCCGCGATGGCCGCTTCGAGCGCGGCCGCCGCGAGCCACGCGGGCGGGATCGGCCCGATGATGCCGTAGCGGTTGCGCGTGGGCAGCAGCCAGGTCGGTATCGCGCCGGAAAGCGTCATCGCATGTTCGACCGACTTGTGGCAATTGCGGTCGCACAGCGCGACCTGGCCGCGCGTGACGCTCGCCATGAGGATCACGCGATTGGACGTGGAGGAGCCGTTGGTCACGTAGTAGGTGCGATGCGCGCCGAACACGCGCGCCGCGTAGCGCTCGCCTTCGCCTATCGGGCCGGAGTGATCCAGCAGCGAACCAAGTTCGCCCACCGAGATCGACAGGTCCGAGCGAAACAGTTCCTCGCCGAAAAAGCTGAAGAACGCGCGGCCGACCGGCGACTTGAGGAACGCGGTGCCGCCCGTGTGGCCGGGCGTGTGCCAGGAGTATTCGTAGACCTGGGAGAACGCGACGAGCGCGCGGAACATGGGCGGGAGCACGCGCTCGCGGTAGCGGTGGATCGCCGCGAGAATGCGCCCGCCGATGAAATCGGGCGAATCCTCGTGCAGCCAGATGAAATCGTCGACTTTCTCCATCGCTTCGGCCGGGATGGCGGAGGCCGCCTGACGGCTCGCGAGCAGGAAAACCGGCAAGTGCGCGTTGCGTTGGCGCGCTTCACTAAGCACGCTCATCGCTCCGGCGTGCGCGGGGTCGTCGTGCAGATCCCAGTCGAGCAGCAGGCACTGGATCGAAGCGTCGGCGGCGAGCGTCGCGCGGGCGTCCTCGGCGCTGCGCGAGCGGACGACGTCGATCTGGCGGCTGGCGAGATCCTCGTCGAGCATGCGCTCGGCGCGGCCCGCGGCGGTGGACTCGGCGAATTCGTCGCTGACGAACAGCGCGCGCATGGGGAAGCGGTCGGTGATCGTGCGGATCATGGGCGGGTCCCGGAAGACGGGTGGTCGAACGACGGGCATCGCGCGGACTGCCGCGCGCGGGCGGCGCGGCGGGGCGCGAAGGCAGGCGTGGATGAAGAGAGCCCGGTGCGAGACCGGACGATTAGCGAGGCGATCGCCGCGGTAGTGCGTGAACCCATGTACGAAGCGCTCCCCATCTTTTTGTGCGCGCGGCAGGAACGCGCAGACACACGATGCCGGCTTGCGCTGGCGAATCGTGGGTCTGACATGGCGAGTCACGACGCGGCGAAATGCTTGATTTGGTCGATCGGAGGTTCGATCGGATCGCATGCGCGGTGCAGCCTCCGGCCAGGTCGTGAAACGACCGGCCGTCCGGCGGTATGGCGACTGCTGCACCGGTGGGAGAACTGACTGCGCAAAGGCACCGGAATCTTAGTCCCCGGGGGCGTCTGCGAGCATTGATTGGAATCAAAAGTAGCCGACAGGCATGTAGGGGGTATTCGCGGTCGGTGTAGGTGGTCGGCCGCCCAGTGCCTGCTGCTTATTGCTGATTGGCTGGCGGCGATAGCGGAGGCGGGCAAACGCGCTATGAGACGGCGAACGTCGGAATTCGCCGTGTGGCGCGGTCGGGATCAAGGCAGCGCTGGCACACGACTGTCTTTGCACCCCCGCCACAATCCGATGCAGCCGCCGGGTTCATTGCGCCGGAGCGACATGTCGAGAAGATCGGCGACGGCAACGATATCGCGATTTGTTATGGGCGCCTGGTGGACGTGTCGCTCATTGCGAGGGAACTGTCCGGGACACGAATTCGTGTTCGCCCAGGCGTGCTGTTATTAAATTGTAATCAGATTGTTGGCGAGGCCCCGCTAAAATCGCCGCGGCTCATACGCCTTGCCCACCACCGCCGTTTCATCCGACGCGTCGCGCAGATCGTCGAGATCACGGCCGCGCGTCTCCGGCGTGTAAAACGTCGTCACCACACCGATCACGCTGAGGATCGCCACATACGCCGCCAGCGGAATCCACGCGAGAACGGTGCCTTGCGCGCCGCCCCAGCGCAGGGTCGCCCACGCGATGATGGACGCGCCGATGAGCGGCGCGACGCCCCCCGCGATAACGGCCGACACTTCGCGCCCCACGGCGACACCGGCGTAGCGATGCTGTGCGCCGAACAACTCGGGCAGCAGCGCGCCCTGAGTGGCGAACATGCCCCAGACCCCGGCCAGCGTGACGCAAAGCATCGCGATGCTCGCGCTCGCGTTGCCGAGACTCAGCACCCACCAGGTCGGAAAGGCCAGCACGAGTTGATACAGGGCGAAGGCGCGATAGACGGGAACGCGACCGTAGCGGTCGCTCAACATGCCCGCGAGCGGAATGACGACGGCGCCCGATACGCCCGCGAGCAGCAGCGCGACCGGCCCGATCGGCCCTTTGAGGCCGGTGGCCGTCGCCATGTAGCTGATGGCGAGCGACTGGTAGATCGACGATCCGCCGTTCTCGGCCATGCGCAGGCCGATGACCTTGAAGAGCGTCGGCTTCGCATGCGTGACGAGATGCTTCAACGGGCTGTCGTTGACCTGCTTGCGCGCTTCGAGCCGCGCGAACGACGGCGACTCCTTGAGCTTCAGGCGTATCCAGACCGCCACCGCGATGATGACGGCGCTGAGCAGGAAGGGCACGCGCCAGAGCCAGCTTTGCGAAATGTCCTCCACGCGCACCAGCGCGAAGTAGATCGCGGCCGCCATCACCGTGCCGAGCAGCACGCCCATGAACGGCAGCGCAGCGAAGTATCCGCGGCGTTTCGCGGGCGCGTATTCGGCCATCAGCACGGCGGCCCCGGCTTGCTCCGCACCCGCGCCGAGCCCTTGCAACAGGCGGCAGCCCACCAGCAGGACGGGCGCCCAGACCCCGGCGCTCGCATACGTGGGCAGCAGGCCGATCAGCGTGCTTGCCACGCCCATGAGCAGGATCGTCGCCATCAGGACGAACTTGCGGCCGTAGCGGTCGCCGAGCGTGCCGAAGACGATGCCGCCCACAGGGCGGATCGCAAAGCCGAGGAAGTAGGCGCCGAAGCTCGCGATCAGACCCATGGCGGGATCGCTCGACGGGAAGAACAGCGGCCCGAAGATCAGCGCCGACGCCAGGTTGTACAGCGCGAAGTCGTAGTATTCGAGCGCGCTGCCAAGCGACGCCGCCCACGCTGCGCGGTACAGGTCGGCGGTGGCGACCGCGTGCCGGGCCGAGCCCGTGTTGCCGGGGCCGGCGCTCGGCGCGGCGGCGGTGGGGTGGGGGTGTTTCATCTCGTCTCCTCCAGATGGGGTACCGCTGCGGGCCGGCATTGCGATGCGCCCTTGTCTTGATGCAAGGTGCGCAATCTCCGGCCCGTTTTCCGGCTTCGTTGCGGTGCGCGCCGGTTAGCCGACGCGGGCAATTTCGTCGAGCAGGGCCGTGCTCATGGCGTCGAGGGGCGCCGCCTTGCCCGTGTACAGCTCGACCTGTCCGCAGAACTGATGCAGCAGCATGCGCGTGCCGTCGACCACCCGGCAGCCGAGGGCGGCGGCGTCGCGTATGAGCTTCGTGCGCACGGGAATGAAGGCGGCATCCATCACGAACAGATGCGGCGCAAGCTGTTGCGCGCGCAACGGATTGACGTCCGGGGCGCGAAAGCCCGCCGCCGTCGCGTTGACCACGCCGTCGAAGGCGGCCGGATCGAACGCGCCCAGGTCGCCGCCGAATGCGAGGCCGAAGTCGTCGGCCAATGCCTGTCCGCGCGACTCGGTGCGATTGAATACGCTCACCCGCGCGCCCGCGCGTTGCATGCCCCAGGCGATCGCGCGCGCGGCGCCGCCCGCGCCGAGCAGCGCAATGCGGCGGCCATCGAGCGGCGTGGCCTCTTCGAGCGCGCGCACCGCGCCCACGCAGTCGGTGTTGTAGCCGGTGAGGCGGCCGTCGCGATTGTCGATCGTGTTGACCGCGCCAATCGCGCGCGCGGTTTCGTCGAGCGCGTCGAGATATGGAATGACGGCCTGTTTGTGCGGCATCGTGACGTTCAGTCCGCGAATGCCGAGCGTACGCATGGCATTGACCGCACCGGCGATGTCCTCCACGCCGAAGCTCACGAACGTATAGTCCACGCCGAGCACGCGGTACGCGGCGTTGTGCACCTTGACGTTGAACGTGAACGGCTGGCCGGCGAGCGAGCCGCAAAGGGTGGGAATCGAGTGAGGCATGATCGTTGGATGTTGACGATAAAAACGAATGTGCGGCAGGTGGTGATGTCAGCGCGGCATCGTGCGTAGCGACGACGGGCCGCCGCTCAACGCGATCCGCTCGCCGGTGTCGCGCAGATGCCCGCCGTTGACAGCGAAGAGGGCAAGCTGCTTTTCGACGTTGAACTGCACGATCAGGTACCGGCTGTCCGCCGTGAAGACGATGCCCTGCGCGGCTTCTCCGCCCGGCGCCTCGGCAACCTGCACGGCCTGACCGTTGCGAATGGCGAACAGGACGACTTTGCCGCGCGCATGGCGTCCGGGGTTGTCGGGTGTCAGGTTCGAACCGTCCATGGCCTGCACGCCGATCCATTTGCCGTCGGGCGAGATCGCCACGCCCTCGGGCAGCGACGGCACGGTGAGGTGCTGGACCGCGCGAAACGGCTCATGCGAAACGTCGATGAGCGTCACGGTGTCGGCGTCGCCCGCGAGCTTGCCCGCGTAGGCGGGCAGGCCGGCCAGGCCGACGTCGCTCACCACGGCCCATTTGCCGTCGCTCGATACGTCGATGGTGTAGGGCGCCACGCCGCTCGACAGACGCTGGCCGCTGTCGCTCACGTGGCCGTCGGCGACATTCAGGACGGCCACGCCGCCTTCGTCGCGCAACGACACCAGCGCGTGGCGGCCGTCGTGCGTGAAGCTGATGCCGGCAAGGCGCTTCTGCGCGATCTTCAATGTGTCCACCAGCGTCACGCGGTTTCCCTCGATGCCGAGCACCGTCACGCTGCCGTCGAGGCCCGCGACGAGCGCGAGGCGGCCGCTGCGGTCGATGGCGATGCCTTGGGGATGGCTGCCGAGATCGAGGCGCGTGACGGTGGGCGGCGACGCCTGGAGATCGACCACTTGCAGGAACGAATCCATCAGGAGCTTCTGGGCCGCGTGGTCGTAGCGCGTCGGCGCGCCGACCAGGGCGACGTGCGCATCCGGCGTGAGCGCGACGGCCTGCGGCGGCCCCTGGATGCCGTTCTCCACCTCGACCTGCACTTTGACCTGGGGCGGGAAGCGGCTCGCGTCGAGCAGCGTCAGCGTGTCGGGCCTCGCGTTGTCGGGGTAGGTGTCGCGGCCTTCTACGCGTTGATATTTCGCGTCGTTGCCGGAAACGATCCAGTCGGCGCCATGCGATGCGCAGGCCGCGAACGCGAGGGTCAGCCCGGCCAGCGCCTGGGCGCAGCGCGTGCGGTTCGCTTTGGGTGTGTGCATTTCGGTGTCTCCTTGACGGTGTTTTGTCTTGTGTTCGTTCTTGTTGGGTGGTGGATCGGCGTGCGAGGTGAACTCACACCACGCTGGTCAGGCCGCCGTCCACGAAGAGCGTTTGCCCGTTGACGAAGTCCGATGCCGACGACGCCAGAAACACCGCGGCCCCGCACAGTTCCTCCACGCGGCCCCAGCGCCCCGCCGGTGTGCGCCTGCAAATCCAGCTTGAGAACTCGGGATCGTCGACGAGCGCGCGGTTCAGATCGGTTGCGAAGTAGCCGGGCGCAAGCGCGTTGGCCTGAATGCCGCGAGCGGCCCAATCCGCGCACATGCCCTTGGTGAGCATGCGGATCGCGCCTTTGGAGGCCGCATAGGGCGCAATGCCTGGCCGCGCGAGTTCGCCTTGCACCGAGCAGATGTTGATGATCTTGCCGCGCCCGCGCGCGAGCATGTGCCGCGCGAGCGCCTGCGACACATGGAACGCGCCGTCGAGATTCACGCGCAACAGCGCGTTCCAGTCGTCGGCTTCGAACGTTTCGAGCGGCGCCCGGCGCTGGACGCCGGCGTTGTTCACGAGAATATCGATGGCGCCGAGGCGCGCCTCGGCCGCGTCGATCGCGGCGTTGACCTCGTCGCGCTTCGTCACATCAAAAACCGCGATATCCGCTTCGAAGCCTGCCTCGCGCAGTTGCGCGGCGACGGCGGTGGCCTTGTGCTCGTTGCGGTCGTTGATGACGACCGCCGCGCCGGCGCTCGCCAGTCCGCGTGCGAGCGCGAGCCCGATGCCGCGCCCGGAGCCGGTGATCAGGGCGCGCCGTCCGCTCAGGCTGAAGAGTTGCAATGCGTTGTTCATGGTTCCCGGCGCTCGCCATGCGCGCCTGTGTTGTCTCCGTTACGCGTAGTTCACTCGAAGCGCCGCCATCGCGCCAATGGTCTTTCGTGACACTGTTATCATGATTCGTGATAACCAATCTCGGGAACGATTCGTGCCAGCGATTCGTGGCACAAGCCCGCAGGAGTGAACATGGAACTGAAGCATCTGCGGGCCTTCGTCGTGCTCGCCGAGGAACTGCATTTCGGCCGGGCCGCGCAGCGGCTGTGCATCGTGCAGTCCGCGCTGAGCATGCAGATCAAGGCGCTGGAAGACGAGCTCGACGTGCGGCTGCTGGAGCGCGACCGGCACAAGGTCGCGTTGAGCGAAACGGGCAGGCTCTTTCTGCCGGAAGCCCGTGCCACGCTGCATCAGGCCCAGCGCGCCGAGCAGACCGCGCGGCTTTCGGCGCGCGGGGAAATCGGCACGCTGCGGATCGCCTTCGTCTCGTCGGTCTTGCCCAAGCTCTTGCCCACCCTCATTCGCACCATGCACGAGCGCTACCCGCTCGTGACGCTCGAACTGAAGGACATGCCCACGCCGGACCAGATCGCCGCCCTGCACGACAACAAGCTCGACTTCGGGCTGATACGCCTGCCCGTGGCGAGTGCCGGGCTTGAGATCCGCACGGTGCTTGAGGAGCCCTTCGTCGTGGCGTTGCCGGAGGCGCACCCGCTTGCCGCGCAAGCGCTGATCCGGCCGGCGGATCTGCGAGGCTGTCCCGCGTTCGTGCTGGCGCGCAGGTACGCGCCCGGTTTTCATGATGAATTGCTCGTCGCGCTCAAGCGCGGGGGCGTCGATCTCGAGATCGCCCAGGAGCTGGGCGAATTCACGACCATGCTCGCGTTGGTCGCGGCGGGCATGGGCATCGGCATGATTCCGTCCGAGGCCGCCTCGGCCTTGCCGCCCAAAGTCGTGGCCCGCGCGCTCGATCTGCGCGATCACCGCGCCGGCATCGGGCTCGCGTACACCGGCCTCGACAATCCCGCGAAGCGCGCGTTGCTCGGCGTGATGGAGGCATGCTTCGGCGGCGCAGCGGGGAAATAGCCAGCGGCGCCAGGGCGCCGGCACGAATGGCGAAATCAGACCAAGGTTTGGCGAATTACGCGGTTTCGAACCCTTTCAGGCAACCGCTATAGTGGGGCCCAGTCGTGCACGAGGCGGATGCCGTCGAGCCCCGCCTGCCAGGTCGCAGGCATCGAGCATTCACCGATCGGCGCAAGAACAAGCCGCCCTCATGGGCTTTTTTGAACGGTTCTAAGGTGTCCTTCAGACCAAACCGGACCAGCGTGCCCATGCCGACTGTCGTCGACGTCCTGCTCGAACAACATCTTTCTCTTCAATGGCGCGGTCTGTTGCGCGCCCTGGCCGCCGAGTTCGAATCGCAGTTGAGCCGCGACGAGTTGCGCGAGCTGATGTTTCGCATCGGTGCGCGCTTCGCCGCGGCACACCCGCTGCCGCCCTGCGAGTCGACGGCGGGTCTCGCCGTTGCGATCAATGCCCGCTGGAGTGCGATTCAATGGGGTTGCGTCGAACTCGCGGACGCGGGCGACTCCTTGCGCATCACCCACTATGGCGCGCCGCTCGCCGCGTTCGGCGGCGACGCGCTCGCCTGGAGCCCGGCCTTCCTGCAAGGCGCCTATCAGACATGGCTCGACGCGATGGGCGCCGCCGATCTCGCCGTCGTTCAGACCGGCGCGCCGGAAGACGGCTTCGTCGTGGCGTTCCAGTTGGCGCGCGCGCTGGCGTGAGGCGAGCCGTCATCGCGTCCGGCGCCACGGCGTCCGGTCCTGGCTCTCGTCCTTGCTCTCTTCTCGGCGGTGAATCTTATGAGTCCCTCGCGTGACGTCCAGGCGCTCTTCGACCGGTTCGGCGGGGACGCAGCCAGTTATCGGGAAATCGGAATGGAAAACGAGGCGCACGAGGCGCGCGGCCGCTGGCCGCTGCTTGGCATGATCGATCCGCGTCAGGTCGAACTTCCGGCGGCGGACGCGGATCGCGACGCCACGCCCGCGCGCGACGACACGCCTGCGCGAGAGCCTGTGGCGAGAGAGGACTCGCAAGCCGTGATGCGCCGCTCCGCGCCCCTCTTCACGCGCTCGCCGCGCCGCGACGTGCCGCCCGTGCTGGTGAGGGAAACGCCCGCCGCGCCCGAGAGCGCCGAGTTTCGCTTTTTGCCCGTGCCGGGCGCGGGGGACGAAGCGGCGCAAGCCGACGATCGCGGTGCCTTGCTTGCATCTGCGCGCGCGCCTGCGCCCGTGCAGACCGTGCGCTTCAATCCGGCAGTGAGCGTGGGGTTCGCACAGCCCGGCGCGGCCATGTCCGATACGCCGGAGATGCCCAGACCAATGCCTTTGTCGTCGCGTATTGCTCAGCCGGGCGCAACGCCAGCGAACGCGCCGCTGAAAAGGCTTTTCGGCGATACGCGTGCGGGCGCGGGCGGCCAGCCTGCGGCGTTGCCTGCGCGTGCGCCCCAGGACCCGGAGCGCCTCGACGATCTGTTCGCGCGGCTGCGCGGCAGCGCGCTCAAGCAGACGCAAGCCGAAGCTCGGTCAGAAACGCGGTCAGAATCGCGGACCGAAACGCAAGCACAGGACCACGCCGGTTCGTCACCCCGACCGTGGTTTCTCAGGGAAGCAGGCAAGGGAGTGAGCGGGCCATGAGAGTCGTGAGTGTGGTGTCGGCCAAGGGCGGCGTTGGCAAGACGACCGTCGCCGCCAACCTCGCCGCGGTGCTCGCGGCGCAGGGCCGCCGCGTGGCGGCGGTCGATCTCGATCCGCAGAACTCGCTGCGCCTTTATTTCGGCGGCGCGCTCGACAGCGTCGACGGTCTCTCGCGCGCGGCGTTCACGGGCGCATCCTGGCGCAGCGCGATGTTCGAAGGCAGCGACGGCGTGGCTGTGCTGCCGTTCGGCGCGCTGATCGAGGAGGAGCAGCACCTGTTCGAGCGCCATCTCGACGAGACGCCGCACTGGCTCGCCCAAGGCCTCGCGACGTTGCGCCTCGGCGAAGCGGACATCGTCATCGTCGACACGCCGCCGGGTTCGTCCGCGTACACGCGCGCCGCGCTCGGCGCCGCGCATTTCGCGATCAACGTCGTGCTGGCGGACGCCGCCTCCTACGCGGCGATCCCGCAGATGCAGCGCATGATCGACATCTACGCCGCGTCGCGGCCCGAGTTTCTCGGCGAGGGCTACGTGGTCAATCAGGTCGACCAGTCGCGCCAGCTCAACAAGGACGTGCTGCGCGTGTTGCGCGGCATGCTGGGCCCGCACATGTTTCCCGGCGTCGTCCACGACGACGAAGGCGTGAGCGAGTCGCTCGCCTGTAATACGACCGTGGTGCACTACGACACGATGTGCCAGGCCGCCGCCGACCTGCGCGAGCTGGGACGGTGGCTGCTGGGCGCGCTCGAAGCGCCGGTCCTCGCGCGCAGGAGCCACGCATGAGCAGCGTGCGCAAGGACGCTCGCGCGCCGGACTGTGCGCCGGAGTTCGCGCCGCGCAAGGCCGCTTCGCGCCTCGAACGTTTCGCCGACGCGCGCTTCTGGGGCAACAAGCCGGTCGCCGTCGTGCTGACGATTTTCTCGCTCGGCGCGATGTTCTTCGTGTTCACGGTGCCGCTCGCGAACAGCCAGCAACTCGCGTTCGCCCTCTGCTGCTTCATTTGCGCGCTGCTGTTTCGCCGCGTCGAAGGCAGCTACGCGACGCTCGTGATGATCATGCTTTCGGTGCTGGCGTCGGGGCGCTACATGTACTGGCGTCTTACCGAGACCACCTACTGGTCGCGCCCGCTCGACGCGCTGTGGGGCCTGCTGCTGGTGTCGGCGGAACTCTATGCGGCGCTCGTGCTGCTGCTCGGCTACTTCCAGACCGCGTGGCCGCTCAGGCGCAAGCCCGTGCCGCTGCCCGCCTCGCGCGCGGACTGGCCGACCGTCGACATCTTCATCCCGACCTACAACGAGCCGCTCGGCGTGGTGAAGCCGACGATCTACGCGTCGCTCGCGCTCGACTACCCGGCGGACAAGCTCTCGATCCACGTGCTCGACGACGGCCGCCGCCCCGAGTTCAAGGCGTTCTGCGAGGAAGTGGGCGTCAACTGGACGATCCGCTCGCACAACCGCCACGCCAAGGCGGGCAACATCAACGAGGCGCTCAAGATCACCAATGGCGAATACCTGGCGATCTTCGACTGCGACCACATTCCGACGCGCTCCTTTCTTCAGGTCTGCCTTGGCTGGTTCCTGCGCGACAAGAAGCTGTCGATGCTGCAAACGCCGCACCATTTTTTCTCCGCGGACCCGTTCGAGCGCAACCTCGGCACGTTCCGCAAGGTGCCGAACGAGGGCGAGCTGTTCTACGGTCTCGTGCAGGACGGCAACGATCTGTGGAACGCCACGTTCTTCTGCGGCTCGTGCGCGCTCCTGCGCCGCTCGATGGTCGAGGAGATCGGCGGCATCGCCGTGGAGACGGTGACCGAGGACGCGCATACGGCGCTCAAGCTGCACCGTCTCGGCTACACCACGGCCTATCTGGCGATACCGCAGGCCGCGGGACTCGCGACCGAGAGCCTTTCGGGGCATATCGGTCAGCGCATTCGCTGGGCGCGCGGCATGACGCAGATCTTTCGCGTCGACAATCCGCTGCTGGGCAAGGGGCTCTCGTTCGGCCAGCGCCTGTGCTACCTCAACGCGATGATGCACTTCTTCTATGGCGTGCCGCGTCTCGTCTTCCTCACGGCGCCATTGTCGTTCCTGTTCTTCGGGGCGCACGTGATCCAGGCGTCGGCGGCGACCATCGCGCTGTTCGCGTTGCCGCACATGTTCCATGCGAACGTGACCAACTCGCGCATGCAGGGCGCGTTCCGGCATTCGTTCTGGGCCGAGGTCTACGAGTCGGTGCTCGCTTCGTACATCACCGCGCCCACGCTGCTCGCGCTCATCAACCCGAGGCTCGGCAAGTTCAACGTGACGGCCAAGGGCGGCAAGATCGCCGAGAACTACTTCGACTGGGCGATTTCCCGCCCTTACCTCGTGTTGCTGCTGCTCAACCTGCTCGGCTTCGGGTTCGGCATCTGGCATATCCACGCGTACTGGCACGTCACGAGCGAGGTCAACACGACGATCCTCAATCTCGCATGGACCGCCTATAACTCGCTGATTCTCGGCGCGAGCATGGCCGCCGCCAACGAGCGCAAGCAGGTGCGCTCCGTGCACCGCGTCGCGATGACGATGCCCGTGATGCTGCGCTTCGGTACCGGGCGCACGCTCGCCTGCGAGACGCTCGACTACTCCGAGGGCGGCGTGGGCGTGAAGCTGCCGCAGAACATCTCGGTGCCGCTGCACGAGCCGGTCACGGTGTCGCTCTTTCGCGGCGACGAGGAGTACGCGTTCCGGGCGACCGTGAGCTTCACGGAGCCGGGGCGCGCGGGGCTCCAGTTCGTCGAGATGTCGAAGGACCAGGAATTCAACTTCGTGAATGCGACGTTCTCGCGCGCCGACGCCTGGAGCGGCTGGGCGCAGGGCCGTGAGCCCGACAGGCCGCTGCGCGCGCTCGCGCAGGTGTGGCTCGCGGGGGCGCACGGCATCGGCGGATTCTTCGGACACCTCTACGGCGACTTCCGCGCATGGGCCACGCGCGGCGCAAAACGAACCGCACAAAAAGACAGCTAAGGCAGATGAAGAAAGGGAGAGGATTTTCACCCTCGCGAGCGCGCCTCGCGAGCGTGTTCGCGTGTGGCCTGGCGCTTGGTCTGTGCGGCCTGCCGTTCGCCGTGGCGGCGGACGGCAAGCCTGGCGCATCCGTCGCGGCCCATACGGCCCAGACGGCCCATACCGCTGCTACGGCCGATACCGTGCCGTTGCCGTCCGCCGCTCGCGCGGCCGATGGCGCGACCTCGGTCGGCGCCGTGCCGCCGCCGGGCGCGGCCACTGTGTTCGACGCCCAGGCGGGCGCACAGCCCGCTCTCGGCCTGCCAACGCCGCCGCTCACGCCGGGGCAGCAAAAGCTGCTCGGCGTGCGCGCACCCACCACGGCGAACCCGGGCACGCTCGTGCCGGGCGGCCGCCGGCAGACCCTGACCTTCGCCGACCTCGGCGCGATCGATCCGTTGCAGTTGCGCGGCGTCGACGGGCAGAACGGCGTGCCGTTCTCGGTGCGCAACGACGAAGTGGTGACGGCCGCGACGCTGCATCTCGTCTATAGCTACTCGCCCGCGCTGCTGCCGGACCTCTCGCAGCTCAAGGTGCTGATCAACGGCGAAGTGGCCGCCACGCTGCCGGTGCCGCAAGCGCAGGCGGGCACGACGATCGCGCGCGACATCGCGCTCGATCCGCGCTTCATCACCGAGTTCAATCGCCTGAATGTCCAGTTGATCGGCCATTACACGCGCCGCTGCGAAGATCCCGCCAACTCCACGCTGTGGGCGACGCTCAGCAACGCGAGTTCGCTCGATCTCACCTACGCCTCGCTGCCGGAAAAGCCGAACCTGGGCGCGCTGCCGCAGCCGTTCTTCGACCGCCGCGACGTGCGCCGGCTGGAGCTGCCGTTCGTGTTCGCCGACAAGCCCGACGCGGGCACGCTGGAGGCGGCCGGCACGCTCGCATCGTGGTTCGGCGCGCTCGCGGGCTATCGCGGCGCGCTCTTTCCCGCGCAGGTCGGCAGCGCGCCGCTTTCGGGCAACGCCGTGGTGTTCGCGCTCGCCGACTCGCATCCGGACGGCCTGACGCTGCCGCCCGTGAGCGGCCCGACGCTCGCCGTGGTGGAGCGCGCCGCGCCCGCGCGCGGCCAGTTGCTGCTCGTGCTCGGGCGCAACAGCGAGGAGCTGAAGACGGCCGCGAGCGCGCTCGCGCTCGGCCAGAACACGCTCTCGGGCACGAGCGTGACGATCGGCCAGCTCACCACGCTCAAGCCGCGCGTGCCCTACGACGCCCCGAACTGGCTGCCCTCCGACCGCCCGGTGCGCTTTGGCGAACTCGCCGACGAACGCGCGCTCACGGTGACGGGCTACGACGCCGGTCCGATCTCGATCAATCTGCACGTGCCGCCGGATGTCTTCACCTGGAACACGAAGGGCGCGCCGATCGACCTGTTCTACCGCTACACCGTGCGGCCGCGGCCCGATCGCTCGTCGCTGAACATAAGCGTCAACAACACCTTCGTGCAGGCGTTGCAGATTCCGGCCGAAAATCCGTCACGCTTCAGCATCAACCGCTTCCTCGGCCGCTTCGGCGCGGTGGCTTACTCGACGGGCGCGGCGCGCCGCATCGTCCATGTTCCGCCCTTGCTGCTCACGCCGCGCGCGCAACTGCGCCTGCATTACTTCTACGACATCCCCGACACGGGCGAATGCTCGGGGCGTTTGCTGCGCGATGTCGAAGGCACGATCGACCCCGACTCGACCATCGACCTCTCGTCGTTCCCGCACTACATGGCGCTGCCGGACCTCGCGGCGTTCGCCAACAGCGGTTTCCCGTTCACGCGCATGGCCGACCTTTCCGAGACGGCCGTGATCCTGCCGGACGAGCCGACCGGCGGCGACTACAGCCTGTTCCTGCTGGCCATGGGCCGCATGGGCGAGTCGACGGGCTACCCGGTGACGGGCGCGACGGTGGCAAGCGCGGCCGACGTCGACACGCTCGCCGACAAGGACCTGATCGTGCTCGGTGGCCCCGGCCGTCAGCCGCTGCTCTCGCGCTGGGCGAAGTCGATGCCGTTTTCGAGCGACGGCGGCACGAGCCGCTTCACGCTCACTGACGCCGTGTACCAGTTCCAGGACTGGTGGCACGGCCCGCACGGCGTCGAGCGCACCACGGCGCGCGCCGATCTCTCGCTCGTGAGCAACGGCGGCAGCGCGCTGATGGCGGGCTTCGAGTCGCCGCTGAAGCCGGGCCGCAGCGTGGTCGCGCTGATCACCTCGCCCGGCGCGCCGGAAGCCGACATGGCCTCGGCGCTGCTCGACGCCGACGTGCTGCCGCAGGTGCAGGGCGCGATGGCCGTGATTCACGGCCGCTCGGTCACGGTGACCTCGAACGGCAACTTCTATTACGTCGGCAAGCTCACGCCGCTCGAATACGTGCGCTGGGTGCTTTCCTCACACCCCATGCTGTTGCTGCTCGGCGGCGTGATCGCCGCGCTCGTGATCGCCGCGCTGTTTTACCGGATGCTGCGCAGCGTGGCTGCGCGCCGGCTCAAGGAATGACATGACGCCTCGCATCCCTCGCTCATCGAAGCGCTTCGGTGAGCGCGCGCGCTTATCCGTGCGCTTATCCGCGCTATTTCCCGCGCTCGCGCTGTTCGGCGCGGCGCTCACGCCCGCCGTGGCGCACGCCAGCGCCGCGCGCTGCGGCGACTGGAGCGCCTGGCGAGCCTTCGTCGCGCACGCGATGCAGGCCGACGGCCGTGTGTTCGACGCCTCGACGCCCGTGCAGCAATCCACCTCCGAAGGTCAGTCGTACGGCATGTTCTTCGCGCTGGTCGCCAACGACCGCGCGAATTTCGACAGGATGCTGGGCTGGACGCGCACCAATCTGGCGGGCGGCAACTTCGACGACAAGAGCGTGCGGCTGCCCGCGTGGCAGTGGGGCAGGCGGCCCGACGGCTCGTGGGGCGTGCTCGATGCGAACGCCGCCTCCGACGCGGATCTCTGGATGGCCTATGACCTGTTGCAGGCGGGGCGGCTGTGGCGCGCGCCCGAATACACGGCGCTCGGCGCCGCGCTCGCCGACGAGATCGCGAGGCGCGAGGTCGCCGATCTCGCGGGCCTGGGCCCCATGCTGGTGCCGGGGCCGCAAGGCTTCGCGACCGGCGACGTCACACGCCTGAACCCGAGCTATTTGCCGTTGCCGGTGCTGCGCGGCCTCGCGCACGAGTTGCGCGGCGGTCCCTGGAACGCGCTCGCGCGCAACGCGCAGACGATGATCGCGGCCACCTCGCCGCACGGCTTCGCGCCCGACTGGGCCGCATGGCGCGCGGGCCAGTTCGTCGTCGATCGCAACAGCGGCGACACCGGCAGCTACGACGCCATCCGTGTGTATCTGTGGGCGGGTCTCGCGAATGCCGCCGATCCGCTGGCCAGGCCCTGGCTCGACTCGGTGCGCGGCATGGCGGCGCGCGTTGCGCAAACCGGCGCGCCGCCGGAACGGGTTGCGGTCACGAGCGGGGTGGGCACGGGCGAGGCGCCGCCCGGCTACTGGGGGGCGCTTGCGCCGTACTTCGCGGCGCTAGGCGACCAGACGGGACTCGCGCTCGCGCGTGCGCGCCTTGCCGCGCCCGGCGACGACACGCTCGTGTACTACGACCGCGTGCTCGGGCTCTTTGGCGGCGGCGCGGTGGAAGGCCGCTACCGCTTCGAGGCGAACGGCCAGTTGACGCCGTCGTGGAGGGGCGCATGCGAATGACGCGCATCACGGCGCTGCTCGCGCTCGCGGGCCTCATGAGCGCCTCCCACGCGCCGTACGCGCGCGCCGCGGACGACGCGCTCAAGGCGCTCATCGATCAGGGCAAGTACTGGCAGGCGCACGGTCGCGGCGACCTCGCGGAACAGGCCTGGCAGAAAGTGCTGCGCATCGACGCGAAGCAGGCCGACGCGCTGTTCGGCATGGGCATGGTGATGGCCGACCGCAAGGACGGCGGCAAGGCCGAAGGCTATCTCGATCAATTGCGCGCGGTCGCGCCGAACTATCCCGACATCGACGAACTGGGCAGGCGTCTGGGCCAGACGAGCCCGCGCGACCAGGCCGTCGACGACGCGCGGCGGCTCGCGCAGACGGGCAAGAGCGCTCAGGCGGTCGAGCAGTATCAGAAGGCGCTGAAGGGCGCGCCGGCCGCGCCGGGGCTGCGGCTCGAATATTACCAGGCGCTCGCGGCCACGCCCGACGGCTGGGACGAGGCGCGCCGCGGCCTCGAACAGCTCGCGCGCGAGAATCCCGACGATCCGCGCTATCAACTGGCCTACGCGCAGCACCTCACGTATCGCGACACCACGCGGCGCGACGGCATCGCGCGGCTGGCGACGCTCGTGAGCGACGGCAAGTACGGGCGCGAGGCGCGCCAGAGCTGGCGTCAGGCGCTGCTCTGGCTGGCGGCGCGGCCGTCGGACCAGGCGCTTTTCGACGGCTATCTCAAGCTCGCCCCCGACGACCCCGCCGTGAAGGCGCGCTACGACAGCATGGTCGCGCAGGACCGCGCCACGCGCGAGCGCGGCGGCGAGGCGGCGGCGAACGACGCGCGCGGGCGCGCGGTGGGCGAAGGCTTTGCCGCGCTCGACCGCAACGACCTCGCGACGGCGCGCGCGCGCTTCGCGGCCGTGCTCGCGAACGCGCCCAACGATCCCGACGCGCTGGGCGGCATGGGGATCGTCGAACTCAAGCAGGAGCATTTCGAAGCGGCGCGCAACGACCTGGAACGGGCTTCGCGCGCGGGCGACGCCGCGCGCTGGCGCGAGGCGCTCAGGAGCGCGACCTACTGGAGCTACACGAGCGCGGCGCTCGGCGCGCAAAGCAACGGCGAAACCGCGAAAGCGAAGTCGCTGTTCGAGCGCGCGATCGCGCTCAATCCGTCGGATGTCACGGCGCAGGTGATGCTGGGCGAACTGCTGCTCGCCAACCGCGATCCCCAGGGCGCCGAGCAGGCGTACCGCATGGCGCTGCGCCGTCAGGCCGACAACCCGGACGCGATTCGCGGGCTGGTCGGCGCACTCGCCGCGCAGGGGCGCGGCGACGAGGCGCTCGCCTTCGCCACGCAATTGACCGCCGCGCAGCAGGACAAGGCGGGCGGCCTCGACCGCTTGCGCAGCACCGCCGAGGCGGCGCAGGCGCGCGCGGCCGAAGCGCAGGGCGATCTGGGCCGCGCGCGCAGCCTGTTCGAAAGCGCGCTCGCGGGCAATCCCGACGATCCGTGGCTGCGCCTGGACCTCGCGCGCATCTACGTGCGCCAGGGCGCATCGGGCACCGCGCGTAGCATGATGGACAGCCTGCTGGCCGCGCATCCCGACATGGTGGACGCGCTGTATGCGAGCGCGCTGTTGTCGGAGGAGGCGCACGACTACGCGAACGGCTTGCAGACGCTCGAACGCATTCCCGTGGACAAGCGCACGAGCGCGATGACCGGGCTTCAGCATCGCCTGTGGGTTGGCCAGCAGGTCGATCTCGCCGGGCAACTGGCGAAGCGCGGCCAGAACCCGCAGGCGCTCGCGCTTTTGCGTGGTGTCGAGCCGGTCGCGCGCGGCGACGCCGCGCTGATCGGCGTGCTGGCGGGCGGCTACGTGAGCGCGGGCGATCCGGCCCGCGCGCTCGCGCTCGTGCAAGGCGCGATGGCGGCCGCGCCCGGCGACGCCGCTTTGCAGCTCCAATACGCGGGCATCCTGCTCGCGAGCCATCAGGACGCGCTGCTCGGCGAAGTCATGCGGCGCTTGCAGACGATGCCGCTCACGCCCGAGCAACGCACCGATTTCGACAACCTCAATCTCTCGATCGTCGTGCGCCAGGCCGACGCCGTGCGCACGAGCGGCGATCTCGCGAGCGCCTACGCCGTGATCGCGCCGTGGCTCGCGGCCATGCCCGAGAACCCCGACCTCCAGGCAGCGCTCGCCCGGCTTTACACGTCGGCGGGCGACCCGGCCAACGCGCTCAAGTGCTACCGCGTGGCGCTCGCGCGCCGCCCGGACGACCGCGGTTTGCAACTGGCCGCGCTCTATGCCGCCACCAGCGCGCGCGACTGGCGCTATGCCGAGCAACTGGCCAACGCCGCGCTGAACGGCGCGCAGGATTCCCCCGAAGTGCTCGCCGCCGTGGGGCGCATGTATCGCGCGCAGGGCAAGCTCTCGCTCGCGGCGACTTACCTGAAGAAGTCGCTCGTGGCCAGCACGACGCCGGTTGGTGCGCGCGTCGCCACCGCTGCCGCCACTGCCGGATCAGCCGCCCTCGTGCCGCGCGGCTGGGAAGCGCTCAGCCGGCCAATTGGCGCGAATCCGCTGCCGGGCACCAATCCGTTCGAAGGCAAGACCGCCGTCGACGCCGCCGGCGCGAACGCGAACGGCGCCGCCACGCCGTCGCCGAGCTCTCCTTCGTGGTCCAAACTTTTGCATCCCGTATCGACCGTGCCTACCCCATTGCCGCCCCCGCAGCAGCCCGCGCCGTACGTGGCGCCCTATTCGGCGCCCAGCGCGGGCGTGACGGGTTACCAGGCGCCGGTCGCGCCGGTGGATTCCAGCGGCTACGGTCAGGACATCTCCGGCTCCAGCGCCTCGGGCGGTCCTGCTTCCGCGCCGCCGCGCGAGCCGTATGCACAATATGCGCCGTATCCGCAGCAGCAGGCCTATGCGCCCGCGGCTTATGCGCAGGCTCCGCAGCCGTATGCGCAAGGCGGCTACCCGCAGGCAGGCGCTGTGCAGCAGCCGTATGTCGCGTCGCCCTGGCCGATGTCACCGGCCGCGCAAGCGGCCCAGGCGGGCTATGCGCAGCCCGCAACGGGAAAAAGCGCCGCCGCGCGCAAGCAGAGCGCCAGGCGCAGGACGAATGCGCCGGTCTATGCGCAGCAGGGCGCTTATCCGCAGGGGGCTTACCCACAGCAAGGCTATCCGCAGCAGGGCTATCCCCAACAAGGTTATCCGCAGCAAGGCTACGCGCAGCAGGGTTATGCCCAGCAAGGCTACGCCCAGCCTTACACGCCGCAACCGCCGTATCCGCAACAGGGCTATAACGCGCCGGCCTATATTCCGCAGCCGCCCGCAGGCTACGCGCAGGCCTACGCCGCGCCCGCCGCGGGCGTGAACGGCGCGGCCAGCGCGCAGCGGCCGGTGGCGAATTCGCAGGCGTCCGATGTCGCCGACGAACTCGCGCAGGTGAATCGCGAGCAGTCGAGCACGGTGTCGGGTGGCGTGGTGTTCCGCAATCGCGCGGGTGAAGACGGCTTGTCGAATCTCAGCGACATCGAAGCGCCCATCGAAGGCCGCATCAAGGCGGGCAACGGCCACGTGGTCGTCACGGCCACGCCCGTCATGCTCGACGCGGGCACGGCGCAGACCGACCTGCCGACGCTCGCGCGCTTCGGGGCGGGCCTGTCACAAAGCGCGACCGGCAGCAGCAGCTTCGGCTCGCAGACGGCAAGCGGCGTGGGGCTCTCCATCGGCTACGAGAGCAAGTCGGTCAAGGCCGATATCGGCAGCACGCCGGTTGGCTTTCGCTATCAGGACGTGGTGGGCGGGCTGGAGTACAACGCCAACGCAACCGACAAGGTCGCCTACTCGCTCGCGGTCACGCGGCGCGCCGTCACGGACAGTCTGTTGTCCTATGCAGGCGCTCGCGACGCGGCAGCGGGCCTCGAATGGGGCGGCGTGACGAAGTCGGGCACGCGCGCGGCGCTTGGCTGGGACGACGGCACGAACGGGCTCTACGCGAACGGCGAAGTGTCCTACTACGACGGCCACCACGTGCAGGGCAACTTCGCCGCGAAGCTGGGCGGCGGCTTCTATACGCGCGTCTACAAGGATACGGACGAGACGTTGACCGTCGGCGTGAACACCACCTGGATGATGTTCAACAAGAACCAGTCGTACTACACGTATGGCCAGGGCGGGTACTTCAGTCCGCAACAATATGTGATCCTGAATATTCCGGTGGAGTATGCGGGGCGCAGCGGGCCGTTCACGTTCGACCTGAAGGGCTCGATTGGCGTGCAGCACTACCGCGAAGACGCCGTGTCGTATTTCCCGCTCGACGCCGCCTTGCAGGCGAGCGCCGCAAGCAACATGAACAGCACGACGACGACCACGCTCGATTCGAACGCCATCTATCCGGGGCAAAGCAAGACGAGCTTCGCCTACTCGCTCCATGCGAGCGGCGAGTATCAGCTTGGGCCACAACTGGCGGTGGGCGCTTTGGCGTCGCTTGGCAATGCGTATCAATATCGCGAATGGCTCGCGGCCGTGTATTTGCGGTACAGCTTCTCCGAGCAGTCGGGCGCGCAACCGTTCCCGCCGCGCGCGCCGAGCTCGCCGTATCTCGGGAGTTCGCAGTGACGCCGGCCTAAAGGTCGAATGTGTCGGCGGACCTGGCCGGCCCGGATTTCGCGTGCTTGTCGCGCGTGATCTTTTCATGCACGTCGTTGGTGAGCCGCGCGATCTGCTCGGTCAGGTCGCGCGTCAACGTCGTCAGTTCGGTATTTTTCTGAAGCAGCGCGTTGAGTTGCCCGGTCTGGTGCGCCAGCGCCTTGTCGCGCTGTTCAGCCGCGAGGGCGAGGGCTTCGCGGTGGCGCGCGTCGGCGTCGGCATGCGCCTTGTCCCGGTCGGCCTGGCGGGTTTGCGCGAGCAGGATCAGCGGCGCGGCATAGGCCGATTGCAGGCTGAAAGCGAGATTGAGCAGGACAAAAGGATAGGCGTCGAAATGCGTGACGCCGCTCACGTTCAACGCGATCCAGATCGCGACGACGAGGGTTTGCACGAGCAGAAACGAGGGGGTTCCGAAAAACCGCGCGAACGCTTCGGCCTTGAGGGCGATCCAGTCGTTGCCGAATACCGGGGAAAGATGGGCATAAGGCAACTGGAACCGCAAATGATGAAGCTGGGCGGGAAGGGGGCGGTCGTCATCGATATTCATGGCCGATGGAGTCGATAGAGTCGATTCAGGAGGTCAGTGGGGCGCATGCGCGGAGAACGCACCAATCTAGCCGACTCCCGGCCCGCTTTCTTTTGCAAATGCACGCGCGAATGCGGGGGCGCTGCCGAAAGAATCGCGATGGCGCGGCGCTCGCGCGCGGCGCCCTCACGTTAGCGTGCGAATACGAAAACAACGGGTTGCGATCACGGGCACAGTGGTATCGCGTGCAGGGCTCCGGTTCGACCGCCAGAGCGAGCGGACCGGGAGCCCCGCGCGATTTTCCATACGAAGCGTGACAAGCTCAATTGATACCCGGGAGTGAATGATGAACGTTGCAAAACTGGCTGTTGCAGCCCTCGCCGCTGCCTCGCTTGGCCTGCTGGCACCGCTTGCCCAGGCGCAGGTGGCGGGCGCCCAGACCATCGGCGTAAGCGTGGAGCAGGCGTCGCTGATCGTGAATGGCTGGAGCGCGAAGCAAAGCCTCCTCGGCAAGCCCGTCTATAACGATCAGGGCGAGAAGGTCGGCGTGCTGCACGACATCATCGTCGCGCCGAACGACGCCGTTTCCTTTGCGATCGTCGCCGCGCATCAGTTCCTCGGGGTGTCGCAACATGACGTTGCCGTGCCGATCACGCAAATCGATATCGCCAACGGCAAGCTGGTCTGGGCGGGCGCGACGCGCGCCGCGGTCAAGGCGATACCGGCGTTCCAGTACGCGAAGGTCCACGCGACGCCCATCGCGCGCAGCGAATACCTGCATCACTAACAGGGCGGCCGGCAAGGCGGCCGTCTGCCCGACAGCATGGGTGGCCGCCTTTGCCGCGAAGCGCATGAACGACGAAGGTTGATAAGGATTCCTGTGGTATTGCGGGGGAATCCGTCGCGGCGACCGCGATAGTAGCCCGCGCGATTTTTTGTCGATTGCGGCATCGACATTATTTTGATCGGCTATCATCCGGGAAAACCCGTATCGTGTGCCGGGCGTCGCACCCTCGACGCCGCCTGCGCGCGGCCGGGAAGCACGCCTCGCCGGGCGCACGCCAGGCCGGAGATCCCGGCACGAGTGCGCCTTGGGGCGTCCACTCAACGCCGGGCTGTTGCGCCCGGATATCGGCACGCGGCCACAAGCCGGCTTGCCGACATGCACGGATATCGTCGACCATGATCGCCGCCGCCTGCTCACGCGCGTTCAATCGCGCCCAGGTCCACGACCCCGAATTCGCGCGCCTGCGCGCCGCCGCGCGCTCCACGCTCGCTTGCCTGCTGACGGCGGGCCTTGGCGTGGCGTGGGCGCTCCAGCATCACGGCACGCCGACGCTCGCCGTCCCCGGCGCGTTGTTCGCGATGATCGCGCCGCTGTTTCTGCGCGAAGCGCGTGTGTCGGGCTGGCTCGTTTCGCTGCTCATTCTCTACTTCTGCGCTTTCGCATCGTTTGCGGGCGCCGCTGAAGTCGCCTCGCAACCCGCGCTGCGCATGACCGGCTCGCTGCTGGTCGTGTTCGTGGGCATGCTGTGCCAGACGCTCGGTGCGCGCGCGGTAGGCGCGGCGCTGATCACGCTGGTGTGCTTTTACCTCGGCCTCTATCTGCATCCTTCCCACGCGCGGCTGATGGAAATGCTGATCGTAATGACGATCGCGCCGCTCGTCGTGGTGTTCGTCGGGCGCGTCGTCATTGCCGTGGAGCGCGGCGGCGCGCCGTTGCCGTCGTTCATGCAGGCGTTGCCCCACAGCGTTGCGGCGGCGAAGGCATGGACCGGCGCGGCGATGCGTTATCTCGCGGACCTGATCGTGAGCGGGCGGCCGACCGGGCAACTGACCTGGCAACCACTTACGGCCATGCTCGCACACCGGTTTCACCGGCTCGCGTGGCGGCCTGCGCTGGTGGCCACGCTCGCCGCGCTGCTCGCCATGCTGGCCGGCGGCGCGTTGTCGGAGGACCGGTCGATGTGGGCCGTCATCACCACGTTCGTCGTTTTTCTCGGGACCACGTCGCATCAGGGCACGCGCACGCGCGTCATGAAGCGGATTGCGGGCACGTTGACCGGCGCGGCGGCCAGCGTGCTGGTCGTGACCGTATGCGGGCAAGAGCCCTGGGTGCTCGTGGCCGCGATGGCCTTGTCGGTTTTCGGCTGGGCCTATTACATCCTTCACGCGTATGCGCGCGGCGTGTTCTTTATCACGATGCTCGTTGGCCTCGTTTATGGTCAGCTCGGTTTCGCCATCATGCCGCTCGCGAAACTGCGTATCGAGGAAGTCTTTGCCGGATGCCTGATTTCGCTCGCGGTGGCCGTGTTGCTGATGCCGTCCGCGACGGCACGCGCGGTGGCCGTGCTGGACCGCGAGTGACACGCGGCACTGCGTGAATCGGCCCGGCATGCGTGCAAGGCGGCCCGCACGACCGTTCGCCAACAAGCGCCAAGCGGGTTTTTACATCGCGAGTTTTCACAACTCAGGGAAAATAAAACTGGCTTCAACCTGATCGCTAGATACGGATTCCGGAAATTCGCAGCGTAGAAGGGAATTAAGAAATTGGCTTCTCCCGAGGGGTCGATAAGATTTCCGGGTGCCGACACATGAACCACGATTCGCGTGGCGGCCCTCGACATCCTTCATTCCCGACTCTCGCGATGGCTGACCCGAATCTCGATTCCGACCGTTTTCCCCCGTCGCTGTGGGCGGCCACGACCGCTGCGGCGGTATCGACCGCGCCGCTGCCGCCCGGCACGTACTTCGCGGACCTGCTCGTCATCGGCGCGGGTTTCACCGGCCTGAGCGCCGCGTTGCGCGCGGCGGAGCGCGGCAGCCGCGTGGTCGTGCTCGAAGCCGCCGAAATTGGCTGGGGCGCTTCCGGGCGCAACAACGGGCAGGTGATTCCCGCCATGACGCGAGCCGATCCCGATGCGATCGTCGCGGAATATGGCGCGGAGAAGGGCGAGGCGCTCGTCTCGCTGATCGGCGAATCCGCCAATACCGTGTTCGATCTGGCGCGGCGGCACCGCATGGATTGCGGCGCGGTGCAGGCCGGCTGGATCCAGCCCGCTCACCGGGCAAGCCGTCTTGGTCTTGCGCGCTCGCGCGTCGAACAATGGCGGCGGTGCGGCGTCGAGGCGGAACTGCTCGACCGGGACCGCACCGCCGAACTGACCGGCTCGTCGTTCTGGCACGGCGGCTGGCAGAACATGACCGGCGGCCACCTGAACCCGCTTGCCTTCGTGCGGGGGCTCGCGCGCGCCGCACAGGATGCGGGCGCCTGCATCCACACGCGCACGCCGGTCTCCTCGCTCACGCGCGAGAGCGCGCACTGGGTGGCGGCGCACGGCGACGCGCGCGTGCAGGCCCGCCGGGTGCTGATCGCGACGCATAGCTACACGGGGCGCCCGGCGCGCGCGCCGTGGCCCGGCATCGCGGACGCGCTGCTGCCGATGCGCTCCTACCAGATGGCGACGCAACCGTTGCCGGCGCACCTGCGCGCCTCGATCCTTCCGCACGACCACGCGATGTCCGACACGCAGTCCGATCTTCACTTCGCGCGCTTCGACCGCGAAGGGCGGCTCGTGACGGGCGGCGCGCTCGTCGTGCCGTTCGGCTATGAGGACCGGTTGCGTCGACGCATAGACGCGCGCGTGCGGCGCATGTTCCCGCAACTGGACGGCCTGCCGCTGCGTTTCGAGTATTTGTGGCATGGCGATTTCGCGGTGACGCCCGATCGCATGCCCCGCTTTGCGAAGCTCGACGACGGGCTCTACACCTGGTACGGCTGCAATGGGCGTGGCGTCGCGCTTTCGACGGCCGTGGGCGCCGAGCTGGCGGACGTCGCGCTGAGCGGCGACGAGCGCGGCTCGCGGCTGCCGTTTTCCACGCTTCGGCCCATTGCGGCCCACGCGATCGTCGAGCGGCTCGCGATCGGCGCGATGCTTTATTACCGCTGGAAAGACCAGCGCGACTAGGAGCTTTCAATGGCACGGCATTTATCTGGAATCGACCATGTCGTCATCGCGGTGCGCGACCTCGACGCCGCCCGCGACGACTTCACGCGAATGGGTTTTGCGCTCACGCCTCGCGGCTTTCACACGATGGGCTCCGAGAACCATTGCGCGATGTTCGGCGGCGACTATCTCGAACTGCTCACGGTGCGCCGCCCGCACCCCGTGACGGCGTTCTTCTCCGGCTTTCTCGAACACGGCGACGGCGCCGCCGCCATGGTGGTCGCGACCGACGATGCGCAGGCGCTGCATCGCGACTGGCACGCCGCCGGCATTCCGGTCGAGGCGCCCGCGAGCTTTTCGCGGCCCGTGCAGACCGCGCAGGGCAGTGCGGACGCAAGCTTTCGCATCACGCAGGTCGACGTGGCGTACACGCCTGGCGGCCGCGTGTTCGCGTGCGAACACCTCACGCCCGAACTCGTCTACGAGCCTGGGCGGGCGGCGCATCCGAACGGCGTGACGGGGCTTGTGGGCGTGACGATTTCGATTCCTCCCGCGCTGATGGAGATGGCCACGGACCGCTACGAGCGCGTGCTCGCGGCGAGCGCGACCGGACTTGGCGAGACGAGCCGCCTGATCCGTTGCGGCAAGGTCGACGTGCGGCTGGACAGCGCCACGCCCGCTGCTGTTTCCCGCGCGCTGCCATGCTTTTCCGCGCTCACGTTCACGGTCGAATCGCTCGACGCCCTCGCGGACGTGCTGCACCGTGGCGGCGTCGCGGCGCAACGAAGCGCGCAGGCCGTGTGCGTCGAAGGCGCGCCCGCGCACGGCGTAACGTTACGTTTTGTCGAGGGAACACGCCCCGCGGGCTGATGAACGCCGCCTGAACCATCGCTCGACCCGCCACGTATCGAGTGACGCGACCTCATGATAAGGCGGTCGCGTGAGCAACGATTCGATGTACTAACTACGTATTCAACCCGCTACGGAGTATTGACCCATGTGTACTGAACGAAAAATCCGCTTGCTGCCTTCCCTGTGTACCTGCGTCGTCCTTGGCTTGTCGGGCGGCCTCGCGCACGCGGCGGCCCTTACCGTGAAGGTCGGCGTGGTCGGGCCGCTGACGGGGCAGGACGCCGGCTATGGCAAGGACATCCTGAACGGCGTGACCATGGCGGTGGACGAAGCGAACGGGCAGCACCCGCGCATCGGCGCTGACGACGTGCGCTTCGAGATCGTTTCGCAGGACGACCAGAGCGACCCCCGCACCGCCGTGCAGGTGGCGCAAAAGCTCGTGGACGGCGGCGTGGCTGTCGTGATCGGTCACTTCAACTCGGGCACGACGCTGCCGTCGTCCACGCTCTACGACCGTGCGGGCATTCCGATGATCACGCCATCGGCGACGAATCCCTCGATCACGGCGCGCGGCTATGCGAACGTGTTCCGCATCATCGCCACCGACGCGCAGAATGCCGGCAACGCAGGCGCTTACGCGGTGAAGGTCACGAAAGCGACGCGCATCGCGGTGCTCGACGACCGGACCGCATTCGGTCAGGGCGAAGCGGACGAATTCGTGCGCGCGGTGAACGCCGCGGGCGGCACGATAGTCGATCGCGAGTACACGAACGACAAGGCGGTGGATTTCAGCGCACAGCTCACGCACATCAAGTCGCTCAACGCGGATCTGCTGTTCTTCGGCGGCCTCGATACGCAAAGCGCGCTGATCGTGAAACGGATGAAGCAGCTTGGGATGAAGGCGCAGTTCCTGGCCGGCGGCGGCGTTGCCGACGTCAATTTCCTGAAGCTGGCCGGACCGGCGGCCGAAGGCGCGATGGCCTGGGAAAACGGGCCGTCGCTGCAAAGCCTGCCTGGCGGCAACGGTTTCGCGAACCAGTACAAGGCGCGCTTCGGCGGCGATCCGCTGCCGTATTCGCCGTTTGCCTACGACAGCACGCGCATGGCGATTGCGGCGATGCAGGCCGCGAAATCGGCCGCGCCCGGCGATATTTCCCGCGCGCTCAAGGGGCTCGAATTCAACGGCGTGACGGGCGCGATTTCGTTCGCGCAGAACGGCGACCGCAATCATGCCATCTGTACGCTGTATCAGGTGAGCGACGGCGCGTGGAAGCCGGTGACAAGCTCCGCGCGCTGAGCGTCATGCGCCTGGGTCGCGTCAAGCCGTGCGGGGACGAACGGCACGGCGGCGAAAAAGACCCGGACCTTGGCGGTCCGGGCAAGACCGGAGCGCGGGGCGCGCGCTGCGGCCGGAGGTTCCGCCAGGAACGGGCGCTTCACGCGCGCTCGACCTGGACTTGCGGGCCGCGCGGCAATTACTGGCCGAAGTAGACCGGCTTCATCCCGTCATCCGAGGGGCGCAAGACGGCGGGCGCACCCGATGCCGACGAACCCGCCGGGGCGCCGCCCACGGCGCTGTTCTGCGCGGCGACCTTGGCTTCGGCGGCCTGGATCGCTTCCGGATAGTGAGCGTTGTCGCCGTCGCCGGGGCGATAGCCGGCGTTTTCGAGCTGGATGAGTTCGGCGCGCACCTGGGCGCGGGTCAGCGGCGCGTTCGACTGGGCGAACGAAGCAACCGGGACGATAAGGGCAGCGGCTACGGCAACAGCCTGAATAAGCGACTTCATGATTACGACCTCCAGTTTGGTTGGTATTGGGTGCGGTATTTGCCGCAACCCATGACCAGAAGTGTAGAAGTCGTATGACTTGGGGTTAACCCCTAATTTCCAAAGGCACTGTTCCGGCTGGCGGAAGGATCGGCGCGATCCATCTTTCGCACGTTCGTGCGAAAATCGCTCAAGGCCACGCGGATCACCACGGAACGGTGCGCCCGAGATAGTCGACGTAATGCAAGCCCGCGCGGCCCGCGTGAGCGTCGATCGTGTTCACCAGATTCGGAATGCTGTCCTCGATGCCGAGCCTCGCTTGCGGCCCGCCCATGTCGGTTCGCACCCAGCCGGGCGCCATGAGCAGCAGGGTGCGCGGGTCGCTCGCGTGGCGCGCCGCGAAGCTGCGCATGAACATGTTGAGCGCCGCCTTGCTGCCTCGGTACACCTCGTAATTGCCGTTCACGTTGTTCGTGACGCTGCCTTGCCCCGAGGACATCACGCCAATCGTGCCGCCGGGTTGGACGAGATCCTCAAACGCCTCGACCACGCGCATCGGGCTCAGCGAGTTCGTCACCATCACGCGCACGAATGCTTCCGTCGAGACATCCGCGATCGTTTCGCCGTCGTCGTTCTTGACGCCGGCATTGACGAACAGGAGATCCAGCCGCCGTCTTGCGAGCCGCTCGTGCAAGGCGGCGACCTGGTCCGGCACGGTGATGTCGACCGTTTCGACTTCCAGCGCGCCCGCCGCGCTTTGCGCGCGCTGGCGCAGCTTCGCCGTGGAGTGTTCTCTGCCCGTGGCGATCACGCGCCAGCCGCGTTTGAGATATTCCTCGACCATGGCGAATCCCAGGCCGCGAGACGCGCCGATGATCAGGGCGGTTTTTTGAATGGTGGCGTCCGGCATGGGCGTGTTTCCTGTGAACGAGAATGGAGGGAGCGCATCAAGCGTCTATCGAGCGCATATCAAGCGCGCATCAAGCGGTACAGGCAATATATCGGCGGCCGCATCGCGGCGGAACGCGCGCGCGCTGCATTGATACCGTGCACCGGACGCCATGACCCGATACTCCCTGCCAGGACGTAACATGCCGGAACCCGATCTGAATCTGCTCGTCGCGCTCGATGCCTTGCTCGTTGATGGCAGCGTGGTTGGCGCGGCGCGGCGGCTGGGGTTGAGCGCCTCGGCAATGAGCCGCACCTTGACCCGGCTTCGCGAGGCCACGGGAGATCCGCTGCTGGTTCGCGCGGGCCGGCGCATGGTGTTGACCCCTTATGCCGAGGAAATGGGCGGACGCACGCGCGCGGCGCTCGACGAGGCGCGCGCCGTTCTGCTTCCCGCGAGGACCGAACTCGATCTTCAAACGTTGCGGCGGACCTTTTCCATTCGCGCCAACGAAGGCTTTGTCGAAGCCTTCGGGCCGGCGCTGATCGCGGCGGCCATGTCGGTCGCGCCGCACGTGCGTTTGCGTTTCGCGCCGAAACCGGAAAAGACCGCGACGCCCCTGCGCGACGGCTCGGCCGATCTGGAAATCGGCGTGCTGGGCGAAATGGGTCCGGAGGTGCGCTTGCAGGCGCTGTTTCGCGATCGCTTTGTGGGCGTCGTCAGAAAAGGCCATCCGCTGGAAGCCGACGCCCAGGTGAGCGCCGAACGGTACGTGGCGTTCGACCACGTCGTCGCGTCGCGGCGAGGCGTGGCGAACGGGCCCGTGGATGACGCGTTGGCCGCGTTGGGACTGGAGCGAACGATCGTCGCCGTGGTGCCGGGCTTTCCTGCCGCGCTGGCCGTGGCGCGCGATTCGAATCTCGTTGCGCTCCTGCCCGCCTCGTTCCTGAGCAGCCGGACCGATGGCGGGCAGGGACTCGCTTGCGATGATGTCTACGCGTTCGAGCTTCCGGTCGCCACGGGAAAGATCACCGTGTCGCAGATGTGGCATCCCCGTTCGGAAGCGGACCCCGCGCATCGCTGGCTCAGGCAGCAGGTGCTTTCGGTTTGTCGCCGGAAGTTTGCGCATTGACCGGTTCGCATGACGTTCGGATTACGAATTGAAAGGCTGAAAACGAAACCGGCTACGCCACGGCGGCCGCACCGGCGAGCGATTGCTGCGTGAGTTCTTCGAGCAAGGTCATGTCGCGGGCGATGACTTGCGAAAGATGCACGCGCAGGAATTCCACCCACGTTTTCGTTTTCGCATCCACGAACTTGCGCGACGGATAGAGCGCGTGAATGCTGTTCTTCTGGAGCACGTGGCGCGGCAGCACGCGCACGAGCGTGCCGTCGCGCAAGCCCTCTATCGCCGTATACACCGGCAGCATGCCGATGCCCAGGCCCTCGCGTATCGCCACCGCGAGCGACTCCGCGATATTCACCTGAACCGGACCGCTCACGTGCATCTTGACGCTGCCTTCGGGTCCTTCCAGCGTCCATTCGTGAGCGGGCACGCCGGGCGTCCTGAGGATCAGGCAGTCATGACGCGTGAGATCCGCCGGGGTGCGCGGCGCGCCGTGCTTGCGCACATAGTCGGGCGATGCGCACAGGATGCTGCACGAGTTGCCCAGTGGATGGGAGATGAGATCGGAGTTCGGCAGCGAGGCGGCGGTGATCACCGACACGTCGCTGCTGCCCTCGAACAGATCGGGTAGCGACTGCGAAAGGGTGAGTTCGACCGTCACTTCGGGGTGCATCATGCGATAGCGCGAGATGGCGGGCAGGATGTACTGCTGCCCGATGCTCGCGAAGCTGTGCATGCGCAGCGCGCCTGCGGGGCGTTCGTGCGCGCCGCCCGCTTCGTCTTCCGCGCGCGCGACGTCGGCGAGTATCTGTTTGCAGCGCTTCAGATAAACCTCGCCCGCGGGCGTGAGCGCGAGCCGGCGCGTCGAGCGGTTAAGCAGACGGGTGCGAATACGGGCTTCCAGTTCCGAGACCGCGCGTGACACCGCGCTTGTGGGTGAGTTGAGCGACTGGGCCGCCGCCGTGAAACTGCCGGCTTCGACAACGCGGACCAGCACCCGCATGTTTTGTAGGGTATCCATCAGACCTGCCAGACTTCCTTGTGAATATTTTTGTTCGCTGTAAAAGCGATATTGTCGCTGGTTGTGATTCGCCATTGTTGAGCGATCTGGAAGGGAGGTTCTTTTTGAGTCCCATTAATTCGCCCGATTGAGCCCCATACAATCGGCGCCCGAGCTCGCCATGCGCAGCGGCTCTCTTCATAACAAACCGGGTGTCGTGCTTTTTCATGAATCGCGAGCGAGCAGTCAATCGAGCGATAAACCTGCCTCATCGCGCCCGGGTCATCTGGCGCGCGGTGCGGCTCGGCCTGCGTGACTGGCGGGCCAGTCACGGCACGATCTGGCTTCACCTGCTCAAGACGGTCACGGCCGCGTTGCTCGCGATGGGCATTGCGATGCTGCTCGACTTGCCGCAGCCGCGTATCGCGATGACGACGGTGTTCGTGCTGATGCAGCCGTTGTCCGGCATGGTCTTCGCAAAGAGCGTGTATCGCATCGTGGGCACCGCGGTGGGCATGATCGCGGCGGTGGTGCTGGGCGCGGTGTTTATCCAGCAGCCCGAGCTATACATCATGGGCATCACGGCCTGGGTCGCCGCCTGCACTGCGGCGGCCATGCGCAACCGGCACTTCCGCTGGTACGCCTTCGTGCTGGCGGGCTATACCGCCGCGCTGATCGGCATTCCGCTCGTGATGCAGCCCAACGGTCTCTTTCTCGCCGCGCTTGGGCGCGGGGCCGAAGTGGCCGTGGGCATTCTGTGCTCCGGCGTGGTCAGCGCCGTGATCTTGCCCCGGCAGACGGTCTCGCTGCTGGAGAGCACGCTGCGCACACGCTATCTGGACTTCACCTCGTTCGCGGCGCTCGTGTTGTCGAGCGGGATCGAAAGAGGCGCGTTCGAAGGGCGATTCGCGAAACTCGTTGATGAGATCGTGGGCTTCGAGGCCACGCGCGCATTCTCTTTTTTCGAAGACCCGATCATGCGCGCGCGCAGCCAGTTGCTGGCGCGGCTGAACGGCGAGTTCATGGACGTGTGCGCGCGCCTGCACGCGTTGCGGCAACTGAAAAAGCGCCTGCGCTGGAGCGAGGAAGCCATCGCGCCGCTCGCGCCGTATTTCAGCGAGCTTGCCGCGCTGCTCGCGCAGCGCCCGCGCCAGGGCGAAGCGGATCGCGCGTACGCGCTGCGCATCGCGCGAGGGCTGGAGACGTTCATGCGTACGCTGCCGCGCCACGTACGCGAGACCCGCCGGCCGCTGGAAACCACCGCGCCCGATGCGTTGCAGGAATTCGATACATCGGCCGAACTGATCTATCGCTTCACGGCCGAGATCGTCCGCTACAGCCGCACCTGGGCGTCGCTCAGGCAGGCGGGCCTGCCCACGGAGCGCCGCATCACGCGTTATGTGCCGCGCACGAGCTGGTACGTGGTGGCGTTCACCTTCATGCGCACGGCCGTGGTGGTCGCCACGCTCGGCTGGTTCTGGGTGGAAACCGACTGGCCGAGCGGCGGCCTCGCGATGATCGCGGGCGCGCTGACCTGCGCGCTCACGTCGTCCGCGCCGCGCGCCACGCGCATGGCCTTCCAGATGGCCGCGGGCGCGGGCTGCGCGGCCGTGGTGGGCTATCTGCTCCTGTGCTACGCGTATCCGAACATCGACGGTTTTCCGCTGCTTTGCGCCGTGCTCGCGCCGTTCTTCGCGCTCGGCGCGTTCCTCGCGACGCGCCCGCGCATCGCGGGCTTCGGGGTGGGCTTTTCCGTGTTCCTGTGTCTGCTCGCGGGCCCCGACAACGTCATCGCCTATACGCCGGATCTGCTGATCAACAACGGCATCGCGGTCGTCGCGGCGATGATCCTGGCCGCGCTCGCGTTCGCGGTGGTGTTCCCGCCTCACATGACCTGGCTTGTCGAGCGCATGCGCGTGGCGTTGCGCGCTCAGGTCGTGCTTGCGTGCCACGGCGAACTGGATGGCCTCAATCAGCAGTTTCAGTCGGGCACGCACGATCTGATGCACCAGTTGCGGCTTCTGCTTAGCGGGCGTGCGCAGGCGCACCGCCGCGCACTGCGCTGGATGCTGATCACGCTGGAAGTGGGGCACGCCGTCATCGACCTGCGCCACGAGGCGCACACCGCCGCGTGGTTAGGCGCCGCCGACAGCCGGTGGAACGCATGCCTCGAACAGGTGAAAAGCGATATTGCGCGGCTTTTCGAGCATCCCGGCGCGGAGCAGCTCGAACGCGCGCTGATGGCGGTGAGCGCGGCCACCTGGATCGCCCAGCAAGCGCTGCCCGCGGTCCGCCACGACCGCGAGCGCCGCCACGACGTGCAGCGGCTCCTGAGCCACCTGCATTTCATCCGCAGCGCGCTCATCGACCGCGACACGCCGCTCGGCGCGATTGCGCGCCAGGCCTCGTTTCACCGTCCGCTGCGCACGCGCGCCGCTTGAAGCAGAGGGCCCGCGCGATCTTGCTGCGGTCTGCAAAGATGCGATCCACGCCGCGTCCTTAATCATTTCGACTCCAGGTCATATAGTCACATCACTGCTTACGCAGTACCCGTTAGCACTGGAGATGAAAATGAAGTCCCTGAAGATCGCTGTTGTTGCCTGTTCGCTGTTTGCCGCCGCCGCTGCGTATGCGCAGAGCGAGGCACCGGCAGCGGGTGTTCCCCAACAAGTCGTGCAATCCGCCGCCCCGCAGGCAGCGCAAGCCCCTGCCCGTAGCGAGAGCGCGAAGCCCGCAAAGAAGGACGAATGCGTCGGTCCGGTCAGCTTCTGCAATATCTATTTCGGTAGCTGAGATCGCGCGCCGCGCGCGTTAAGAAGACGCTTCGCCCTGGCCACGGCGTCGGCCGCTTCGCGAGGTATGCGAGGAGTGCGAGAAGTTTTGTTGCAAGCGGGATGGCGCACCGCGGGGCCGAACCAGGATTCGTTGACCCCCAACGCGCTGGGATTACTGCGTGAGTGCCCGTGTTGCCTACCCAACCCGCAGAGCCTGCGGCTCACATGGAGGAGCGTGGCAGGCACTCATTCCCTTTCCGCCTTGCCGGCCCCGTCCGGTGTTATTTCCCCTCGAAGCAGACGTCATCCACGTCACTCCCCGAATGTCTCGTTGCGCCATAGCGCCCTGGCCAACGCTACCGGGACATCGCACCCTGCGCCGCGAGCGCTTCGCTCCGGCCGTTCAGTGAGCCATCAGGATACGCATTCATGGGCCGCCCCAAATTCAGGAAAACGGGTTACAAACACGTGACCCGCAACACACTCTTGCCGCTCGCCGCGTCAATGGTTCGCGCGACCTCGTTGCAGAACCATCTGGCGCTAGAGGCGCTGCGCAGCCGCTACGGCGCGAGCCTGCATGTCACGCTGCTCTTTCGCACTGTCTATCTGACCTACCTCTTGCGCGACACCATCGAGCAGGGCTGCGAGCTGGACGTGTTCCAGGACGCGGAATCCGCGCTGTATCAATGCAGCCTGCGCGCCGACGAGGATGGGTCATGGCAGCTTGCCGAAGCCGATATCGACGCGCTCAAGATCGTGCTGACCGTGCACGACTGGCAGCTTCAACTGGTTCCGGCGCATGTGTACGAGTCTGCATGTGCGCACCTGCTTGATTACTTGATTAGCGGCGAGAAGACGGTCATTCCCGCGTCATCGGGCGATGGGGTGGACCGGAAGGTCTGATTCGCCCGGCTGAGAGCATCGGCATGCCGAAAGATTATTTCGGCATGCTGATGGTTTGAGCGTGGTGATGGGCGTGGTTGCGACGGAAGTCGCGATGAGGTCTACGTCAACGCCTCGCGCACCTGGTGGGCGCGCGAGGCCAGGGATCAGACTGGCGTGACCCCGTTACTGGCCTGCCGCATCAAACCGCGCGGCGGACCATCAGTTCCTTGATCTTGCCGATCGCCTTGGTCGGGTTCAGACCCTTCGGGCAAACGTCGACGCAGTTCATGATCGTGTGGCAACGGAACAGCCGGTACGGGTCTTCCAGGTTGTCCAGACGGTCGCCCGTGGCTTCGTCGCGGCTGTCCGCGATAAAGCGGTAAGCCTGCAACAGGCCTGCCGGACCGACGAACTTGTCCGGGTTCCACCAGAAGCTCGGGCACGAAGTCGAGCAGCTTGCGCACAGAATGCACTCGTACAGGCCGTCGAGTTCGTCACGCTGCTCAGGCGACTGCAAACGTTCCTTTTCGGGCGGCGGCGTGTCGTTGATCAGGTACGGCTTGATCGAGTGATACTGGTTGAAGAACTGCGTGAAGTCGCAGATCAGGTCGCGCACGACGGGCAGGCCCGGTAGCGGGCGCAGCACGATCTTCGCCGGCAGGTCGTTCAGGTTGGTCAAGCAGGCGAGACCGTTCTTGCCGTTGATGTTCATGGCGTCCGAACCGCACACGCCTTCACGGCACGAACGGCGGAACGACAGTGTTTCGTCCACTGCCTTGAGCTTGACCAGTGCGTCGAGCAGCATGCGCTCGTGCGTGAGTTCCAGCTCGTATGTCTGCATGCGCGGCGCTGCATCCTTGTCCGGATCGTAGCGGTAGACTTCAAAAATACGTTTGGCCATTTCCGATTCCTTGTGACTGGCTTGTGCCTTAGAACGTACGCGGCTTGGGCGGCACGGGCGCGACGGTCAGCGGCGTCATGTGAACCGGCTTGTATTCAAGGCGGTTGTCTTCGCTGTACCAGAGCGTGTGGCGCAGCCAGTTTTCGTCGTCGCGTTCCTTGTGCTCGCTCGGCGCGTGCGCACCGCGGCTTTCCTTGCGCGCTTCAGCGGACACCATCGTGGCGCGGGCCACCTCGATCATGTTGGTCAGTTCCAGCGCTTCCACGCGCGCCGTGTTGAACACCTTCGACTTGTCTTTCAGGTGCACATGTTTGACGCGCTCGGCCACTTCCTCGATGTTGCTGACGCCTTCGGCCATCAGCTTCTCCGTGCGAAACACGCCCGCATGCTTTTGCATCGTCGAGCGAATGTCGCCGGCGACCGCTTGCGTGTACTCGCCCGACGAGGACTTTTCCAGCTTCGCGAGGCGCGAGAGCGCGAAGTCGGCGGCGTCGGCCGGCAGCGGCTTGTGATCGCGCAGCTCCTTCACGTGCTTGATGATGTGGTTGCCGGCCGCACGGCCGAACACCACGAGGTCGAGCAGCGAGTTCGTGCCGAGGCGGTTCGCGCCGTGCACCGAGACGCACGAGCATTCGCCCACGGCATAGAAGCCGTTCACGACTTCCTTGTGACCCTTCGGGGTGCCAATGACCTGACCGTTGATGTTCGTCGGAATGCCGCCCATCTGGTAGTGGATGGTCGGCACGACCGGGATCGGCTCCCTGATCGGATCGACGTTGGCGAACCGGATGGCGATCTCGCGAATCGACGGCAGGCGCTTCGTGATGGTATCGGTGCCGATATGCGAGAGGTCGAGCAGGATGTGATCCTTGTGCGGACCCACGCCGCGCCCCTCGATGATTTCCTGACCCATCGAACGCGAAACGAAGTCGCGCGGCGCCAGGTCCTTCAGCGTCGGCGCGTAGCGCTCCATGAAGCGCTCGCCGTTCGAGTTGCGCAGAATG
>NZ_QEOB01000043.1:0-56380 GCF_003096875.1 Paraburkholderia unamae | reverse complement strand
GAAGCTGGATCTCCAGCGGGCGGCAAGCTTACGATGAACGCGAAGCGGACATCTGAACTTGGCTAAAAGCGGACTTTATAACTTAGCCGCTACAACAAAAAAATTCGCTAATTTGTGTTATGTAAAATAATAAAAACTACGCTGAACGCTGAGCCACAGCAAACGAATCCCTTCTCTTGCGGGCTGAGTGGCATTGCGGCCGCGGTCTCTGGAGAAAGCGTGAATCAGTGGTCAGAGGAAGTCCTCAGCCGTGCCGCGCGCGAAGTGCTGGAGCGGGCCGCGCACGCCTGAAATCCGCTCTCTCCAAAGCCAGCAAGCGCTCACCAGGCACACCTCCTGCGCCACCAGCCCGTGACGCGCCCAGGAGGCTCCATGACGTCTGCTCCTCCATCCCCGCAACCCGCCGGCGCGAGCCGGCGTCCGGTGCCCACGCGTGCGCAGCGCGCCGCCGTGTGGCTCGGCTTGTGCGCCGTGCCGCTCGTGTGGCTGCTGCATCTGGCGCTGGGCGTCACGTTGCTTTCATCGGCCTGCACCGACGCCGTTGCGCAAAATACCGCTCCGACGTGGCACGGCATGCTCTCGTTTCTTGCCATCGCCTCGGCGTGCGCGTTCCTGATCGCGCTAGCCATTGCCTACGCCGCCGGACGCGCCTGGCGAAAAATCGTCTATGCCTCGCATGAAAAGCACGACACGCAGCGCTTCGTTGCGTGGTGCGGCGCGACCACGTCGGTAGCGTTCACGTTCGGACTCGCGTTTTCCATCTGCATCCTCATCGCCGTGCCGATCGAGCGCCTCTGCGTCGCCTTTGGATAAACGAAGGGTCGAATCGACAAAAGCAACAGCGGCGATTTGACCGCACAAGTCCTCGCAACTCGCCCGATTGATTGGCGAGCGCCGATCGTAAAGTCATGAACATCGGCAAGCAGGAATTGAGGTCGCTTGCGGATTTCAGGAGATCAGCAGTGAATTCGATTAGCAGGACGATATATCGCGCGGCGGCAGGACTTACTGTCCTCGCTTGCGCAGCGGGCGCCGCACACGTGCGGGCGCAGGAACGCTATCTGACGGGCGGCACGCTCTTTAACAGCGGCACGCTCACGGCAACCGCCGCCCCCAATGCGGACGGCAACGTCAAGATCGGCAATCCTTACGTGCCCGCATTCGGTGGCGCGTCGCCCGCGAAGGCGTCGTTCCCCCACGTGATGCCCTATTTCGACGGCGGTTACGGACACAAAAAGCCGACGCTCGGCATCGGTTTCACGTTCGATCTTGGCGTCGTTTATGGGCACCCGCATGTGACGTACGGCGCCCTGGAGATTTATCAGCTTTTCGTCGGCCCGGATGACATTCAGGACGAGGAACAAACGCTCGCCGAAAAAACCGATAAATACCGTTGGTATCGGGTGGCGCAGGCCGCGATGACGTATCGCATCTGAATACGATCACATGTAATTATTTCGTGATCCGAATAACATCGGTGCATCCGACTCAGTAGACATCGCGCCGGTAACGCGCTTCGAGCGTGAGCGCGTCGAGTCGCGCCTGCCCCAGCACTCGCGCGAGCGTTTCGTGCACGGCGGGCGCCATGCCCTTCAAACTGCCGCAGACGTAGATCGACGCGCCTTCGTCGATCCATTGCAGGAGGCGCGTTCTCGCGGCAAGCAGGGCGTCCTGCACGTAACGCAGTTCGCCGCCGTCGCGTGACCACACTTGATCGAGACGCTCGATGAAGCCGCCCGCGCGCCAGTGCTCGATTTCGTCGCGATAGAACGCATCATGGGCCGCGTTGCGCTCGCCGAAGATCAGCCAGTTGCGCGCGTGCCCCTCGCGCACGCGCGATTTCAGGTGCGCGCGCAACCCGGCCAGCCCCGTGCCGTTGCCGATCAGGATCAGCGGGCGGTCGTCACCGGGCGCGTGGAAGGCCCGATTGGGCCGCACGCGCAGCGTGATGGCCTCGCCCTGCCCGGCATGTTCGGTCAGCCAGCCCGAGGCCAGGCCGAGCCTGTGGCCGCCGGGCGCGCCGCAATCGGCCCAACGCGCCTGGCGCACGAGCAGTTCGAGCCGGCCGTCCGCGGGTACCGAGGCGATCGAGTAGCTGCGGCGCGCCAGCGGTTGCAGCCTGTCGATCCACGCTTGAGCGCTTTGCCCGGTCGTTTCGACATCGGGCAGGCAGCGCGTGGCGAGCGCGTCGGCAAATTGCACCGGTGCGCCTTCGCAATGCACGTTCGCCGCGCCGTCCAGCCCGTGCGCATCGAGCCAGCGCTGCACCGTGGCGCGCGCATGCCGCGGCTGGATTTCGGCGATGTCGCCCGCGCGCCAGTCGAGTGCCGCCTCATTCGGCGCAAGCAGGCCGAGGTGATAAGCCCCCGCGCCGGCGCTGCCGGGGTTGAGCAGCGTACGCGTGTCCAGCGTCCATACGCTGTCGGGCTGCGCGCTCCACGCAGCTTGCGTCACGCCGTTGCATAGGCCCGCGAGTTGCGCTTGCCAGGCATGCAGCGCGGCGGCGGCGCCGTTATTCACTTCGATCGTCTCGAACATCGGCTGCGCCCGCCTGTCGATTAGCCATGCTGACAATCGGTGGCCGAATGCACAGTAATCCCGATAGCGACGGTCGCCGAGCGCCAGCACGCCGAAACGCAGTGTCGCGAGCGTGTCCCTCATGCCGTGCGCGCGCAGCGCATGGCGTACGAACGGCGCTGCCTGGTCGGGCGCTTCGCCCTCTCCCGTCGTGCTGACGACGAAAAGCGCACGCGAATGCGCGGCTAAGTCTGCGCCAGTGAGCGCGCCGAGCGATGCCACACGCGTGCGCGTTCCGCCCGCTTCGAGGTGAGCGGCGCTTTCCTTGGCGAGTTGCTCCGCGAAGCCCGTCTGGCTCGCGTACGCGATGAGGATCAGATCGTCGCGCGCCGTCTGCGATGCGACGCCGCGCGCGCGCCGCCGGTGTTGCGCAACGAGCGCCACGCAAGCCGCGCAGTACGCGAGCAGCACGAACGCAGCGCTAACGAGACGCAGCGGGCTCCACCACGCGAGCGCCGCGCTTGCGAGCGCGAGCGTCCATGCCACGCACGGCGCGCTAATCAAGGCTCGTGCTTTCATTCGAGCATGTCCGCATACGCCGGGCTGACGCTCTCGCGAAAACCCGTGGCCGTACGTGCGAGAAAGCGCGCGGCGATGCCCTTGCGCTGCGCGAGCGCCATGCCCGCTTGCGGGCCGAGCACGGTCAACGCGGTGGACCACGCGTCCGCAAGCATGCACTCGCGGTGCAGCACGGTTACGCTCGCCAGCGCGTGGCTGGCCGGGTAGCCGCTGCGCGGGTCGATCGTATGCGCGCGGCGCACGGCCCCTGCGTCGAGGTAGTAGCGCCGGTAGTCGCCCGAGGTCGCGACCGCGAGGCCATGCAAGGCGATGAGGTCGATCGTCGGGGCGCTTGAAGGCTTGCCGGGCGCGCGAGCGTCCGTATCGTCGAGCGGCGGCGTTTCCAGCTCCACCCACCACGGCATGCCGTCGGGCTTCACCCCTTCCCCGCGCAGCTCTCCGCCAATCTCCACGAGCCGGTGCGCCACGCCGTGGGAGGCCAGCACGGCGCTCACGGCATCGACCGCGTAGCCTTTGGCGATGGCGCACAGGTCGAGACTGTTTCCACCGGGTTGTTGCACGCGCAACGTATTGGGGTCGGCTTCGATGCGTCTCCAGCCGCAGCGTGCGCGGGCCGCTTCGACTTCCGCCTGGGAAGGCGGTCCCGCGCGGCGCGGCTGCGGGCCAAAGCCCCACAGGTCGACGAGCGGCCCGGCGCTCGGATCGTACGCGCCGCCGCTTTCGCGCGCGACAGCCAGCGCCGCCTGTACCACTTCGAAGCACGCGGACGGCAGCGCCACCCAGGCGCCCGCCGCCGCGCGATTGAAGCGGCTGATGTCCGAGTCCGCGCGCCAGTTGCTCATCTGCGCGACCACGGCGTCTAGCACGGCGCGAATTGCGGCATCGAGCGCGCGCTGTTTCTCAGTGGGCGCATCACCCACGTCGCCGGGCGGCAGCACGCACAGCACGGTCCAGGTGGTGCCCATGGTCTCGCCCGCGAACGAGGCGATGCGCCCTTCGCGCAGCGGCGCGAGCGCGTTCGCGTCGAGGCGGCCGGGAACGAGCACGCGCGGGCCGGCCGGGCGCGTGTCGGCGCGCGTTGCCGCTTCGGAAGCAGTGAACCCCATGCTGATCGTTCCGGCTCCGGCGCTTATTGCGGCAACACTTCAAGCGTGGCGGCATAGGCCGCGCGGCGGTTCTTCGCCTGCTTGATCGACGTGTGGTCGTCGCGCACCTCGGCTTCGAGGTAATACATGCCGGGGTTCGGCCATTTCACGTTGAACTTGCCGTCCGCGTCGGTGGTGAGCGTCGTGTCGCCCGGCTGGTCGCGGTAGCGGCTGCCGCCCGGCACCACGGACACCTTGACGTTCGAGGCCGGCTTGCCGTCGATCAGCAGGCGAAAGCCCGCATCCGTGCCCGCGACGAGATCGTTCGGGTGCGTGAGCGGCGCCAGTTCGAGGCCGTGGCCCGAGGGCTTGAGCGTGGCCGTGCTGGGCTTGCCGCGCGTGATGAACGACTCGACGCGCACGTCCGTTTCGGTCACGTCCACGTCCTGCGCGTTCGCGGGCAGCGCCTGGGCGAGCGCATCGACGTTGCCGCGCCAGCGCTTCTTTTCGCCGTTCAGCGTGTACGACGCGAACACCGCGCGATTGTCGATGGCGATGCGATACGTGCCGTCCTGGGTCAGATGCACGTCGAACACGCTGCGATAGCGGCCCGTGCTCTCGTTCTCGGGCTTCGCGGCCGTCCCGTCGGGCGCGGTCACGGCGAGGCCGTCGAGCTTCAGCGGAAAGTGGTCGAAGTAAAACAGGTCGTTGGACACGGCGGCGTCGACGGTTACCCACGGGTCGTTGCCGGAAAGCACGGTGGCCGAGGGCAGCAGCCACAGGCGGTGCGCGTGGGCGGCGAGCGGCAGCAGCGCGGCGAACGCCAGCGCGGAAGCCTTCAGGGAGAGCCTGGCAGCGGAAATCTTCATGGTCTTGATTCTCAGGATCGGCGTGAAATAAAAGATCGGGATAACTGATGAATTGGCGATCAGGGCTTGACGCTCACCGTGACCGTGCCCAGTTCGTGCTCGCCCTTTGCCTGCGCGGACTTCGCGCCCGCCGGCGGCCACACGAAGGGCACGCGCACCAGTTCGCGGCCGCCCACTTCGCGCGCGGCTTCCACCACCAGTTGATACTCGCCCGCCGGCAGCTTGCCGAGCGGCGCCTTGCCTTCGGTGAAGGTCACGACCTGCTCGCCCGGCGCGCGCGTCGCGCCCGAAACACCGTCGGCCGGAAACTGCATGTCGCGGCCCGCCTTGCGCCACCACTGGCGCATGTCCTTGAGCCACTTGGTGCCCTCGCCGTTCTTCTTGTTCTGGTCGTACCAGACGGCAAGCGTCGTCACGGGCGTTTGATCGGCGCGCTCGACCCACATCGAAAGATACGGACGGTGATATTCGGCGACGTCGAGACGCGGGATATCGATGTTGACGGTCAATTCGGCGGCAACAGCCTGGCCCGCGAGCGGGCCGGCGGCCATCCCGGTGAGCGTGACGGCAATCAGTCGGCGCATGGCAAACGGTTCCTGAAGTAGTGAAAAGTAACGAAGAAAATGGCGCTGAATAATCAGTGAATGAACAGGATGGCGAGCAGCAGCGGCGCGACGAAGCCCAAGCCCACGAGCGGCCAGGTTGCCACGCGCCCGCGTGCATGCAGTTTGAGCAGGAAAAGTCCCGTGACGCTGAAGATCACGCACGCGGCGGCGAACACGTCGAGGAACACGCTCCAGGCCGCTCCCGCGTTGCGCCCCTTGTGCAGGTCGTTGAGATAGGCGATCCAGCCGCGCGTGGTCAGTTCGTACTGCGCCTCGCCGCTGCCGAAATCGACGCTCACCCAGGCGTCGCCGCCGGGGCGCGGCAACGCGACGTAGATATCGTCGCGGGACCACTCGGCCACGCGGCCGGCGGTGTCGATGTCCCATGTGCTCGCGAGCCAGGCCGCCAATGCGGGCGGCACCGGCCCCTTGTCGCCATGCGCGGTGCGCCCGAGCGCCGCGACCAACCGCGCGGGCGCGGTGGCGCTGCGCCGTTCGACGTGCGGATGCGCCTCGATTTGCGCGGCATGGTTCAACGTGAAGCCGGTCAGCGCGAACAGCAGCATGCCGACGAGGCACAGCGCCGAGCTGATCCAGTGCCACTGCCGCAACTGGCGCAGCCAGTACGCGCGCCTGCGCTGCTGCGCGTCGAGTGCCGCCATCTCCCCTGTCGTTGCTCTCATCCTTGCTTCTGCCGAAATCCCGGTATCACAGCCCAAACCGCACCCAAATATTACGGACGTTAATGATACTCGTTTTCATTTGAAAGGTAGAGAGCCCGAAAATTACAAGGTGTTTCCGGCTCGTTGCCAATTCACCCGCGCGGAGCTACGCCCTCCTTGCCCTGCGCCCTTTCGCCCGCCTGCCAGTACAGCCCGTCGGCCGCGAGCAGCCGCGCGCCCAGAAACTCGATGAAAAGCCGCGCCCGCGCGGGCCGGTAACGTCCTGGCGCAAACAGCAGGAACAACTCGTGTGGGCGGGCCGACCACGCCGGCAAAACCGTTTCGAGCCGCCCGTGCGCGAGCAGGTCGCCCACCAGCCAGTCGGGCGCGAGCGTCAGCCCGGCGCCCGCGAGCAGGCTTTCGCGTATCGCCAGCGAATTGTTGATGCGGTAGCGCCCGCGAACCGCGACACTCGCCACGCGCCCGTCGCGATGACGCAATTCGAGCGGCTGCGCATTCGCGGGCGACGCGTAGTGGAGGTACGCATGCTTCGCAAGGTCGTCGGGTTGGCGGATCCTGGGGCCGTCGCGCAGTAACGCAGGGGCGGCCACGATCCTGCGCCGCGACTCGGCCACGCGCCGCGCGATCACATCGGGCGGCAGGTCGCGCCCAATGCGCAAGGTCACGTCCACGCCCTCCGCCACCGGATCGACGAAGCGATCGTTGAGCATCAGATCCACTTCGATGCCGGGGTACCGCGTCATGAATTCGTGCACGAGCCGGTTCAGATGCAGCACGCCAAAGCTGACCGGCGCGGCGACGCGCAGGCGGCCTTCGGGCCGCTCCTGCGAGCCCTTTACGTCGGCGGCGGCTTCGTCGAAGGCTTCGAGCAGTTCGCGCGCGCGCCGGTAAAAGCGCGCGCCCGCCTCGGTGGGCGCAAGCGTGGTGGTCGTGCGGGTGAGCAGCCGCGCGCCCAGTTCCGCCTCCAGACCCGCGACGATCTTGCTGACGGTGGGCTGCGTCGCGCCCATCTCGCGTGCTACGGCCGAAAGGCTGCCCAGTTCCACGGCGCGCGCGAAGATGCGCATCGAACGAATCGTATCCATGCCTATTCCATTTTTGCATGAGCGATCTGCCATTTTGCCATCTTCATCGCGGCTTTCGCATGAGTCAACATGGGCTTGTGAATGCGCTTTGCGCGGCACATCAACGCTCATGGAGAAGAAGATGGAATATCGCTCGCTTGGCCGTTCCGGCCTCAAAGTCCCCGTGCTGAGCTTCGGCGCGGCGACCTTCGGCGGCTCGGGGCCGCTCTTTGGCGCATGGGGCGCGACGAATGCCGACGACGCCCGGCGCATCGTCGATATCTGCCTCGACGCCGGCGTCACGCTGTTCGACACCGCCGATGTCTATTCGCAAGGCGCCTCCGAAAGCGTGCTCGGCGCCGCGCTGCAAGGCCGCCGCGATCGCGTGCTCATCTCCACCAAGACCGGCCTGCCAATGGGCGACGGTCCGCACGACGCCGGCGCTTCGCGCGCCCGCTTGATACGCGCCGTGGACGACGCGCTCACGCGCTTGCGCACGGACTATATCGACATCCTGCAACTTCACGCCTTCGACGCGCTCACGCCCATCGAAGAAACGCTCTCGACGCTCGACGATTTCGTGCGCGCGGGCAAGGTGCGCTATCTCGGCGTATCCAACTTCGCGGGCTGGCAGATCATGAAGTCGCTGGCGATCGCCGAGCGGCACGGCTGGTCGCGCTATGTCGCGAACCAGGTGTATTACTCGCTCGTCGGGCGCGATTACGAGTGGGACCTGATGCCGCTCGGCGCGGATCAAGGCCTGGGCGCGCTGGTGTGGAGCCCGCTGGGCTGGGGCCGCCTGACCGGCAAGATCCGGCGCGGGGCCGCGCTGCCCGCAAGCAGCCGGCTGCACGAAACGGCTTCGTTCGGACCGCCCGTGGAGGCGGAGCGCCTTTATCGCGTCGTGGACGCGCTCGACGCCATTGCAGCCGAAACGGGCAAGTCCGTCCCGCAGATCGCGCTCAACTGGCTCTTGCAGCGGCCCACGGTCGCTTCGGTGATCGTGGGCGCGCGCAACGAGCAGCAGTTGCGCGACAACCTGGGCGCGGTGGGCTGGTCGCTCGACGCGGAGCAGATCGCGCGACTGGATGACGCGAGCCGCGTCGATGCGCCCTATCCGCACTTTCCGTATCGCCGCCAGGCGGCCTTCGCGCGCCTCGATCCGCCGCTCGTGCCTTGATGCACACGCGGTGCGCCAACGCTTCGGTATGCTGATCGATCACGCAACGGGCTCGTAGCGCCAGCCTTCCCGACTCCATTGCATGGTGTGCGTCGGCGCGAGCGCCGCGATGAATGCCGTGTCGTGCGAGGCCACGATCAGCGCGCCGGGGAAATTGGCAAGCGCCGCTTCGACCGCGCGCACCGATTCCAGGTCGAGGTGATTGGTCGGCTCGTCGAGCAGCAGCAGTTGCGCGGGCATGCCGCGCCACAGCGCGCACGCGAGCGCGGCCTTCAGGCGCTCGCCGCCGCTCAGCAGGCGCACCGGTTGCGTCACGCGCACGGCGTCGAGTTGCAGTAGTGCGAGGCGGCTGCGCAATTCCCCTTCGGCGAGCGGCGTGTCGAGCAGCCCGAGTTGCTCGACGATCGAGCGCTCCGGGTCGAGGAGTTCGAGCTTCTGGTCTAGATACGCGCTGCGGACATGGGTGGCACTGATCCCCGCGCGCGGTTCCAGTTGCCCCGCGAGCAGGCGCAGCAGCGTCGATTTTCCGCAACCGTTCGGGCCGGTGAGCGCCACGCGCACGGGGCCGCCCGGCGACCAGTCGAGCGTGGCCGCCGGGCTCTCTTGCGCGAGCCACGGCAAGCGCACCGCTTCGAGCGCGAACAACTGGCGGCGCGCGCTGACCTCGGCGCCGGGCAGCGCGACGAGCACGGGCGCATCGGCGCTCACGCGCGCGGCAGCCTCGGTTACCTGCTGATCGAGCGTGGCCTTGCGCTCGCGCTGCTCGCAGCGCACCCGTCCCATGATATTGCGCGCGCCGCCCTTGAGGCTCTCCTTTGCCATCGACGACAGATTGGCGGTTTTCGCGTCACGCAGCGAGCCCGCGGCGTGGCGCTGGATCGTGTCGTGCTCGCGCGCAAGCCTGCGCGCCACGCGCTCGCGCTCGGTGCGCGCGTGGCCGAGCGCGCTTCTGGCGGCCTCCTCCTGCGCGTCGCGTTGCGCGCGGTAGCTCGCATAGTTGCCGCCGTACGCGCGCACGCCCTGCGGCGTGACTTCCACGATGCGCTGCATGTCGCCCAGCAACGCGCGGTCGTGGCTGACGATGACGAGGCCGCCGCGCCAGTTGGCGAGCGCGCCGCGCAGCCATGCGCGGCCCGGCGCGTCCAGGTGATTGGTCGGCTCGTCGAGCACGAGGAGGCCTGCGTCCGCGAGCAGCGCGCCAATCAGCACGACGCGCGCCAGTTCGCCACCGCTCAGCGATCGCGCCAATGTATCGGACTCCACATGATCGAGCCCCGCGCCGTCGAGCGCCGCGCGCAGGCGCTCGACGAGATCCCAGCGCTCGCCGATCAGGTCGAAGTCCTGGATTTGCGCCGCACCGTTCGCGAGCCGCGCGAGCGCGGCGAGCGGCGCATCGAGCCCGGCCGCCTGCGCGACGGTTCGCGTGTCGTCCAGTGCGTTGAAGTGCTGCTGCGCCGCATATGCGACACGCACGTGCCGTTCGATCGCGCCGGCGGTCGGCGCGATGCGCCCGGCGATCAGTTGCGCGAGCATGCTTTTGCCGACGCCGTTGCGCCCGACGATGCCGGTCGGCACGCCGTCGAACACGAGGCTCAGCGACTCGAATAGCGTGGTGCCGCCATCGAACCGGAATGAAATGTGATGAAGCGCGACGAGCGCCGCGTTGGGCGTGACTCGAGCCATAAGCTTCTCCCGAATGTGTGAAACCATTCGCGCGGCACGCATGGCTTGCCCATGTGCTGGCGCGAAAACATTTTGGGGTAGAGCTTAGTTATCCACTTTGGCGGGAGTCCGGCTGGAAGGAATGAAAGGCGCATGATAGCAACGTGCGTTGCCGGGCACAAGCGGTCCGTCTGCCGCGCCGTTGTCCGTGCGCCACGTGGGGCGGCCTGCGGCACGCGCCGCCCTATTGCGTCGCGCGGCGCCAGCGAATCACCAGCGCGGCGAACGCCACCGCGGCGCAGAAGATGGCGAGCCAGGAAAGCAGATTCGCGCTCGCCACGAGCGTGGCCTGGGTCTCGAGCATCGCGCCCATGCGCGAGAGTTCCTCCATCGACGGCATGCCGCCCAGGTCGAACAGCGTCATGCGCTCCACGAGTCGCGTGCGCGCGATGGCTTCGCCGTATTGCAGCCACAGGCTCGCCGCACCGGTTCCGCTTGCGGTCGCGATTTGCCGCACGATGTTCTTGAATGCATAGGCATGCTGAAAATCGTCTTCCGCGAACTCGGCGAACGTCATGCCCGCGACCTGCGCCATCACGAACGGCACTGTGAGCCCTTGCAGAAAGAGCGCGGGCAGGATCACCGTCATCGACACGCCGCTCATGGTGCGCAGCGAGAGCATCAGCAACGCGGCGGCGAACATCACGTAGCCAAGGGCGATATAGCGGCGGCGCCCGAACACCTTGGGCGCGATCGTCGAAAAGCACAGCATCGCCATCAGGCTCAGCGTCGAGGCCCACGTGAGCACTTCGCCCGTGACCTGAAAACCGAAACCGAAGCCGGTTTGCAGGAGTGTGGGGATCAGGTAGTTCCAGAGCCCGTTGAGAAAGTAGTAGATCGCGTAGAACAGGATGCCGACCAGGTAGCGCCGTCCGAGCAGCGCCTGGGGATTGAGCCAGAGATTCGGCTCGCGATGCAGCCGCGCGAATGCCGCGCCGATCAGCAAAAAGCCGGCGAGCGGCGTGAGCGCGACCGAGGGCGAGCTTGCGAACTCGTAGAAACGCAGGTCGCCCAGGCCGTGCATGAGCACCATCGCGCCGAGACCGAAGAGAATCACCACCGACCAGTCCATGGGGTCGATGTCGATCTGCCAGATGCCGCCGCTCGGCTCCACGCGGCGCGGGTAAGTGAGCAGCACCAGCACGAGCACGCCAAGCGCGAGCACCACCTGGATCACGAAGACCATTTGCCACGCCGCGCTTTCGACCAGTTCGGCCGCGAGCCACGGCGTGACGGCGGAGAGCCCGAGCGAGCCGATATTGAAGCCGATGAAGAGCGGCGGCCGCTCGTCGCGCGCAGCCACGAGCTGGATGAGGATGCGCGAGGCGGCGAACAGGCCGCCCGCGCCGAAGCCCTGCACGGCGCGGGCGATCGTGAGTTCCAGCGGCGTTTCGCTCAGCGCGCACAGCAGCGAGCCGAGGGCCGCGATCACGAGCCCGGTGACGGTGAAGGTGCGGTAGCTCGCGTGCCGCGCAATGCGCCCGAGCATCAGGTTCACGACGCTCGCCATCGCCGCGTACGAGGTCATGCTCCAGAGAAAGTCCTCGGGCGAGGCGTGCACGCCGCCGCGTATGTGGGTGCCCGCAATGCCCATCATCGACGAAGCGACGAAGTCCACGCCCGTAGCCGCGCCCAGTGCCAGCGTGAAGAAGAACACGCGCAGCGGCGAGAAATGCGGCAGCGCGCGCAGCCTCATGGCGCACCGTCCGCCTGCGCGGCCGCCTCATTCGTCGCGACAATCGGGGCAAGGCAATGCTTCACGCTCCCTCCGGCACGCGCTGCTGCGAATGAGTCTACAAGAACGGCGCCTAGAAGCGGTCGATCATGCCGAATTGCACGCCGCGCACGGGCGCGCCCGGCCAGGACGGCGGCAGGCCCGTGACGTTCACGCCGCGCAGCGTGAAGGTCGCCTCGCCATGATTGCGCAGCCAGCCCGCACTGGCATAGAGCAGCACGCGCTTTGAGAGATCGTACTCGCAGGCGGCGCTGAACTGGTCGGCGTCGTTGTCGCCGCCCGAGCGGTCGCGCAACCACGTGTAGCCAAGCGACGCGCGAAAGCGCGCGGTGACGTCGTAACGCGCCGACACCGAAACGCCGTCGTTGTGATAGCGCGGCGTGCCGCCGTCGCCGTTGAAATAGGCGAGAAAGCCGGTCACTTCGCCAAATACGTACGACACGCCGCCCAGGTTCGCGCGCAATGCGCCATCGCCGTTTTGCTGCTGGTGGGCGTATGAAATGCGGAACGGCCCGTGTCGCCATTCGAACGTGCCGATGGCGCCGGCAAGGCCGTTGCCGTCCGTGCCGGGGTCGCGCAATGCGGCCATCAACGTGGTGGAAAAGCCGTAGATCTCGGGCGACAGATACGTGATCGCATTCGATTCGTATGGCGTGATCTTCGAAAGATTGTCGAGGCCCGAGGCGATGGTACCCGCGCCGAACGCGTCGAGCTGTCCCTTGAAGGGGATGTAGATCGGCGAGTATTGCCGCCCCACGCGCACCGTGCCCCAGGGGGTGCCCACGCCGATCCATGCCTGGCGGTTGAAGATCGTGTTGGCCACGGCCAGGGTGCCGTCGGCCGAGCCGAAGCCATTTTCGAGCTCGAACAGGATCTTGATGCCGCCGCCCAGGTCTTCCGCGCCGCGCATGCCGAAGCGCGAACCGCGATAGGCGCCCGAGTCCATGCGCGCGACCCAGCCCGCGCCGGGATTGGTGACTTCGATGCTCGTGTCCAGCGCCCCGTATAGCGTGACCGAGCTTTGCGCATGCGCGCTCATCGTGTGCAACAGGGCGAGCGACAAGACCGCCCAGGCGCGCGCTGCGCGCAATGTTGGGATCATGTGGGAAGCACGAATGAAGCGCACGGGCGGTGCGGCGCATGCGTCAGGCGCGGCGACCGTCATGCGAAAGGGCGCCGCAGCCAGAAGAATACGGGAACCGCGGCCGCGAGGCAAAGCCAGGCGGCCGCGCGCCGCTTATTGCTGCGGCAGTGCGTAGGCAATCACGTAGTCGCCGAGCTTCGTGCCGAACGAACCGTGCCCGCCCGCCGCGATCACGACGAACTGGCGGCCGTTGATCGAGTACGTCATCGGCGTGGCCTGTCCGCCCGCGGGCAAGCGCGCCTGCCAGAGCAGATCGCCGTTGTTCACGTTGAACGCGCGCAGGTAGTTGTCGGCGGTCGCGCCGATGAAGATCACGCCGCCCGCCGTCACCATCGGGCCGCCCAGCATCGGCATGCCCATGCGGAACGGCAGCGGCAGCGGCGAGCTGTCACGCACCGTGCCGATGCGCTTTTTCCATATGATCTCGTTGGTCTTGAGGTCCACGGCCGAGATGTAGCCCCACGCGGGCTGCTTGCACGGCAGGCCGAACGGCGAGAGGAACGGGTTGAGCGTCACGCCAAAAGGCACGCCGTATTGCGGCTGGATGCCCGCCTCCGTGCCGCTGCCCTTCGCGCCCGGCTGCGGCTCCTGCGGGTTGCCCGGCCCGCGCGGAATCAGGCGCGAAACGAACGGCAGCGCGATAGGGTTCGCAACGGCGACCTGGCGGTCCGTGTCGATAGCCAGACCGCCCCACTCGAACATGCCGAGATTGCCGGGGAACACCAGTGTGCCTTGCAGCGAGGGCGGCGTGAACGTGCCTTCATAGCGCAGCTTGTGGAACATCACGCGGCAGACCAGTTGGTCGTACATCGTGGCGCCCCACATGTCGGCGTCGGTGAGGTCCTTCGACGGACGGAACGTGAGCTGCGAGAACGGCTGCGTGGGCGCGACATGATCGCCGGGCGCGGCGCCTTGGGGCACCGGCATTTCGGGCGCGGGCACGACCAGCGCGCCGGTGCGGCGGTCGAGCACGAAGAGATTGCCGGTCTTCGCGGGGGCGTACACCACCGGCACGGTCTTGCCGTCCTTGTCGGTGATGTCAGCGAGCGTGGGCTGCGAGGGCTGGTCCATGTCCCACAGGTCGTGGTGCACCGTCTGGTAGAACCATGCGAGCTTGCCCGTGGAGGCGTGCAGCGCGAGCAGGCCGGTCGCGTAGCGCTCCAGGTCGGGCGTGCGGTCGCCGCCCCAGATGTCCGGCGTCTTCACGCCCATCGGCAGATACACGATGTCGAGCTTCGGATCGTAGGCGGCCGGCGCCCACGAGTTCGGCGAATTCCACACGTAGTGCTCGCCGGGGCCCGGAATCTTGTTCGGGTCCGCCGCTCCCGGATCGAACGCCCAGAGCAGCTCGCCCGTGCGCACGTCGAAGCCGCGAATCACGCCGGACGGTTCGCGGTTCGAGAAGTTGTCCTCGACCGCGCCCGCCACCACGATCACCTTGCTCGTGACGATGGGCGGCGAAGTCGGCTCGTACATGCCGGGCGTGGTCACGGGCATGGCGTGTTGCAGGTCGAGGTCGCCGTTGTTGGCGAAGCCCGCGCAGCGCTCGCCCGTGAGCGCGTCGAGCGCGTAGAGATGGCCGTCGTTCACGGGCAGGAGGATGCGGCGCGTGCATGCGCCGTTGGCGGCTTGCGCGGTGGTTTGAGCGGCGGGCGCGGGGTCGCTGGCCGGGGCGGCGGCCTCGACGCCCGATGCGGCCGTTGCGCCCGCAACGTTTGCCGTGTTCTGCGCATCCGGCGCACTTGCCGACAGATCGACAAACGACACGCCCCGGCAAGTCACGTGCTGGAACGACGGATCGGCCTGGAGCTTCCGATCGAACTTCCACTTGAGCTCGCCCGTTTGCGCGCTGAGCGCGAAGAGGATCTGGTGCGGCGAGCACAGGTACAGGAGGTCGCCGATCTTGATCGGCGTGACTTCGCTGGTGATCTCGACCGGATCGTTAGGCCCCTTCATGTCGCCTGTGCGGAAGGTCCAGGCCACCTGGAGGTCGTGCACGTTCTCGGGCGTGATCTGCTGTAACGGCGAATAGCGCGTGCCTTGCTGGTCGCGGCCATAGGCGGGCCACTCGGAAGGCTGAATGCCCTCCGCGTTCGGCGCGGGCGTGCCGCGCGACTCGGCCAGCGTGCCGTTGATCTGCTGCGGGTCGTTGAAATGCGCAAAGGCGAGCACACCGCCCCACACCACGAGCCCGACGAAAAGCGACAGCACGCCGAACTTGCGCGGCGGCTCCAGATGCCAGCTCATGAGCAGCAGCAGCCACACGCCGAACACCACCAGCACGCCCGAGCGCGGCACGAGCGCCCAGAAGTCGCTGCCCGATTCCCAGAGCCCCCAGACCGCCGTGCCGATCAGCACCAGCGCATAGAGCACGAAAGCCTTGGGACTGGCCCGCCACAGCAGCCAGGCGAAGATCAGCAGCACGACGCCGGTCACGACGTAATACGGCGAACCGCCCAGCGAGACGAGCCACGCGCCGCCAACCAGCAGGTAGACCGCGGTGAGCAGCGTGAACAGCACGGAGATGACGCCGATGATGCCCAGCGGTTTCGATTGTCTGGCCATGATCTCAACCTTCCTCGAAGAATGCCTTCTGCGATGGCGGAAAAAGCGCAGCCTCAGAACACGTGCATCATGCCCACGTAGGCGCCCGTCTGCGATTCGCCGGGCAGCGGGCTGGTCGGATTGCTCGAATCGCGCGGCGTGGCGAACACCGAGAACGTGCCGTTCTTGCTGTTGTCCACGTACGCGACGGTTGCGTACAGGAACGTGCGCGCGCTCAGGTTATAGGTAGTGCCGAGCGCGTAGAGCATGGCGTGGCTCGCCGGGTCGTGCGAGACGTCGCCGCCGCCCTCGCCCACGTGGATATAGAAGCCCGCGGCCGTCACGGCCCATTTCGGCGTGGCCTGGTAGGTCGCGCCGAGCCAGTAGTGGTCGGCGGTATCGGACACGCCCGGCGGCGAGTCGGGCGCCGAATAATGCGTGTACGCGGCCTGGATCTTGAACTTCTGCACGCGCAGGTTGCCGCCCACGAAGTACTCGCGCGAGGCCGTGAAGATGTTGGAGAAACGTCCGCTCGAATCGCGCAACTCGTCGTAAATGCCGCGCATGTCGAACAGCGGCGAGTGATACGTGAGCATGATGCCGTCCGAGCGGCCGAACTCGCCTTCGGCCCCTGCGTTGAAGTTGCCCGGCTGGTTGCCGAACGAGTACTGGCCCTGCACATCGAGGCCTTTCCACACGGGGCTGTGGTACTCGATGTTGTTGCTCGTTTGCTGCCAGTTGCGCCCGCGCACGAGCGAGGCCGACGACACCGCCTGCTGCACGAAGGGATCGAATTCCCACACGCCGTCGCTGTCGATGAAAAGATTACGACCGGCTTGCAGTTGCCCCCACGTCTCGTTCTTGATGCCGACGTACGCGCGGCGCGACCAGAGCCGCCCGCCGCCTGTGGTGCCGTTCATGATCTGCACCGCGGTTTCGAGGTCGAAGATCGCGGCGCTGCCGCCGCCGAGGTCTTCGGTGCCCTTGAGGCCGAACATGCTGGTGCCCCAGTCGCCGCCTTCGGCGCTCCAGCGGCTCGAACTGCCGCCGTTGCCGTTCGCGATGTGATTGAGGTATTCGACGCCGCCGTCCAGGCGGCCGTACATCGTGACACTCGATTGCGCCCACACGGCCGAACTGGCGGCGAGCAGCGCCACAGCGCCCAGAGTCGTTTTCACGTCAGCTCCCTGGTGGAGTCTTCTTGCTCGATCCGGTCTGTGCCGGGGCGAAGAACGTGCGATAACGTGCAATAACGTGCGATAAGGTCAGACAAACGGGCGCGCCAGCCGGGTGCTCATCGGGCCCCGGAGGCATGGAGCCCTTGCCGGGCGCATCGCGCACTTAAAAAAGCATAGCGCTTCGCGGGAAATGCCGCTTTCTGGCTGGACGGCGCGGCACATTGCGTGCCGCGCTGCACCATGCATGACGCATCGCATGCGTGACGTGGGCAAGGCGGGGAAATGCGGTAATCGGCGCGCTGTTTCAGCCGCGCGCCTCGCGGATGGCGCGCAGTTCGATGCGGTCCTGCGGCATCTCCGAGTAGTTGCGAAACGAAGCGGGATCACCGGCAACGATACCGTTGAGGAAGTCGCGCTTGTGCTGAAGAATGCGGCCCGCAAAGCGCCCGATGAACTGCTCGTCCTTGAGGAACACGGCGACGAAGTCGTTCCACTGATCGTCATGCTGCAAGCTCGTATACGATTCGAGCAGAGCCGGACGCATGCCGTTGCGCCTGGCCCAGGTCACCAGCGCATTGCCGCTGTCCGGGTAGAAGCGCCAGCAGTCCACCGGCCAGCGATGAAAATCGCCATTCGACGGTACGTTCAGATAGAACAGACCGCCGGGCTTGATAATGCGCATGACTTCGAGAAACAGCAGCCAGAACATTTCCGAGTGCTCGAACACGGAGCTTGCGAGCACGATGTCGGCGCTTGCATCGGCGAACGGCAATGCATAGGGGTCCTGCAATACTACATCGACGCCGCGCCCCTCCACGAAATCGACGCCTGTGTAGGCAAAACCTTCGGGACAAACGCTGCGCAGCGAGCCATTGACGTCCTGGCTGCCGATTTCGATCACCTTGACGGGCTCATCGCCCCTCTCGATGTGCGGCGCGTAGCACCGGAAAAAATCGCGGCAATTCTGCATGGCGGTCGGATGCATGCTGTTCTCCAGATTGACTGAGCGCATGCTCGCATGAATCGCCACGCGCGCTGCGCGTGGCATGGTGCGAAAACACGGTATGGCTCAAACAATGGGTAGATCGCACGCCGGATGTGGCGCGCAGGCACGCGCAAACGGCCTGCCGCGCTAGAATTGCCGCTTTCGATGGACGATCGCCATGACAACCGCGTTGCTCGTAATCGACTTCCAGCAAGCCCTCGTGAACACCGAACCTCTGCCCGGCGACGCCGCTATGGTCAGCGCCAACATCAACGCGCTGATGCAGCGCGCAAGGCAAGCGGGAGCGCCGGTCGTGCTGATCCAGCACGAGGACGACAGCGAACTCGTGCACGGCACCGAAGCGTGGGCGTTATCGACGCAACTGAACATCGAGCCGCGCGATCATGTCGTCGCCAAGCGAACGCCCGACTCCTTTCTCAACACCGATCTGGGTGCCCTGCTCGCCGCTCATGCGGTTACGCACGTCGTGATCTGCGGGTATGCCAGCGAGTTCTGCGTCGACACGACGACGCGGCGCGCCGCCGCGAACGGTCTCACGGTCACGCTCGCCGCGGACGCCCACACCACGCATGACAAGCCGCACGCAAGCGCGGCGGCGATCCGGGCGCATCACAACGCCACGCTGTCCAACATCAGCAGCTTCGGCCCGAAGATCAGCGCGCGGCCGGCAAGCGAGATTGCATTCGACACGCCGGCTCGCGGCGGTTGAATTCCCGCGTTTGCCCCTGTTATCGCGACTAGCGCGCGTCGCGCCGGGAATCCGCCTTCTCAGCGAGCTTCGCAGCCTCGCCTGCGGACGCTTGCGGCACGGGCGCGGCCCGCACGGTATGGAACACCGGCAGGCGCCAGCCGTAATACAGCGAGGCAAGCCGCAACGCCACGCAGGAAATCACCGCGATCCAGGGCGTCCAGAACGGCGACCAGCCCACATAGGTCAGCCCCACCTGCACGGCCGCGCCAAGGAGCGCAGCCGATGCGTAAATCTCGCGATCGAGAATGGCCGGCACGCGCGAGAGCAGCACGTCGCGCATCACGCCGCCGCCCACCGCGCTCACGATGCCGAGGATGATCGCGGGCTCCGCGCTCTGGCTATAGGCAAGCGCCTTCTGCGCACCCGCGACCGCGAAAAGTCCGAGGCCGATCGCATCGAACAGCAGTACAGGGTGACGCAGCCGTCGCACCTGCGGATAGGCGGCGATGGTGAGCGCCGCGGCCAGCACCGACACCGCGAGATAGGCCCAGTTCGCCAGTCCCGCAGGCGGAACCGCGCCGATGCACAAGTCGCGGATAATGCCGCCGCCGCAAGCCACCATGAAGCTCACCACGATGATGCCGAAGAGGTCGAGCCGCCGCTGCCGCGCGGCCACGGCCCCGGAGATTGCAAACGCGAAGGTGCCAACCAGATCGAGGAACGTATAGGCCGCGTGGGCGTTGATATGCGCGCCGACGTGCGCGCCCAGCTCTGCACTCACGCCGCCTCGCTTTCATGGCCGAGCCATGCGGCAGCCGCGCACAACATCGCTTCGAGGCCGGTGCGCAACGTGGGTTCGAGCACCGGCGCGAACATCGGCGAATGATTGCTCGGGATTTCGTTGAGCTTTTTGGCCGCCTTCGCCGTGGCATAAACTTCGGGGTCCGTACCACCGACGAACCAGAACGCGTATGGCACGCCCCATACGCGGCCGAACACGCTGAAGTCCTCGCTCGCGGCGGCCGGTTGCGTCTCGTAGGCACGCTCGCCGAACCAGGCTTCGAAGGCCTTGCGCAGACGCGCCGTCGTGGCGTCGTCGTTGACCGTGAGCGGATAGCTCGAAAGCGTCGTGAATTCCGGCTCGCGCGGTGCGTTCGAGGCCGCACATTCCGCGCAGCAAATGCGCCGGATCGCACCGAGCATGTATTCGCGCACATCGTCGTCGAACGTGCGCATGTTCAGCTTGAGCGTGGCGTCGTCGGGGATGATGTTTTCCTTTGTGCCCGCCTGGAGCGCGCCCACCGTGAGCACCGCGCTCTCGCGCGGCGAGATTTCGCGCGAGACGATCGTCTGGAGCCGCAGCGTGGTGGAAGCCGCCATGATGACTGGGTCGATCGAGGTCTGCGGCTGCGAGCCGTGCGAGCCGCGCCCGAAGAGTTTCACCTTGAGACTGTCGCCGGCCGAAAGGATCGTACCGCTGCGATAGCCCACCGTGCCCGCCGGACCCACCATGACGTGCTGGCCGAGGATCACATCGGGCTTAGGAAAACGCGTGGTCATGCCGTCGTCGATCATGCTGCGCGCGCCGCGCCCCACTTCCTCGCCGGGCTGGAACACGGCGAGCAGCGTGCCGCTCCACGCGTCGCGATGCGCCGCCATGAGTTGCGCCGCGCCGAGCAGCCAGGTTACGTGCATGTCGTGGCCGCACGCGTGCGCCACGCCCACCTGCACGCCCTCTTCGTCTTTCGCCGTCACGGTGCTCGCATAAGGCAGGCCGGTGGCCTCGGTCACGGGCAGCGCGTCCATGTCGGCGCGCAGCATCACGACCGGCCCCTCGCCGTTGCGCAACACCGCCACGACGCCCGTCACGCCCACTTCGCGCGTGACCTCGTAGCCGAGCTTTTCCATTCGATCGGCCACGAGCGCGGCGGTGCGGAACTCCTGCATCGACAGTTCGGGATGCGCGTGCAGGTCCTGGTAGAGCGATTCGAGCTCGGGCAGCAGCGCGCCTATGGCGGGCGCCAGGGTTTCGACGAGGTTTGGCATGGACGACTCCTTCATGCGTATTTCAATGTGCAAAGCGCCGAATTCAATCGGCCTCACTCGGCTTCAGGCAATTTCAAACCGCTTCAAGCGCCTTCGATCAGGCTTTGCGCGAGCTTGGCGAGCAGCGCGTCGAGCGTCTCGCGCTCGCGGTCGGTGAGCACGGCCGCGAGTTCCGATTCGAGCTTCGAGCCCGCTTTTTCCGAGGCATTCGCCACTTTCACGCCCTCGGGCGTCGCGCGCAACGCCACGCTGCGCCGGTCCGACGCGTGCGTGCCGCGACCGATCAAGCCGCGCGATTCGAGTTCCGCGAGCGTTTTCGAGAGCAGTGTTTTTTCGATGAGCGCGCGCTGCGACACGGCCTTGGGCGTAATGCCCGGCTCGCCGCGAATGAGGCGCAGCACGCGCATGGCGCGCACGTCGAGATCCCAGCGCTCGCGATAAACGGCGTTGGCCCGCTCCATCAGCAGCGCGCTGGTCTGGTCGAGCCTGAATGTGAGGAAATCGGAGTACAAACGCGCGCTCCCAAGAGTCGTGAAGCCACACGACTGGCCGACAGGCCAGTCCGCAGCCTCCGCAATGGTCGCCAGTATAGTCAAATAGTTGAAAATTTCAACTATCTGGATGAGGGAAGGATGATGGAGATGCGCAGATGTGACTGCGCGGCGGGCCTCCACCGGTGTGGAGAGCCGCCGCGCATGAAGAGACGTCCGGCGGGGACAGATGCCCGCCGTCGTCAGCCAGTTGAAAAGACGCTTTCGAACCGGCTGGTTCGAACCCGCTTAGAACGCGTGACGCATGCCCACCGTGACGGCGACCTGCGTGTCGGTCGACGACGGCGAGAGCGTGTTGATCATCGCGTGCGAGAGCACCGAGCCTTCCGGCGCGCCGTGCACGTTCTGGTACACGCCTTCCAGATAGAAGTCGGTACGCTTGCTGATGGCGTAATCCGTTTGCAGCATCGCCGTGTTCCAGCCGGGGTTCGTGCCGTTGTACGCGCCGTGCGTGTACGTGTACGCGCCCGAAACGCTCCATGCCGGCGTGAGCGCGTATTTCACGTTGGCCTCGAAGTTGTCGAGGCGCAGCGAGCCCGCGAGCGAACCCGCCGAGTTGTCGCTCGAACCGAGATAGGTGCCCGTGCCGAACGAGTAGACGCCCGACACGTTGTCGATCTGCGAGTGGCTCCAGACGAGGCCGACCGTGGCCGGGCCGTACGTGTAGTTGCCGCCGAGCGACCAGACGCGCTGACGTTCCGCCACGAAGTTCGCGGTGGTATCGCTGGTGGTGGCCGCGCCGCTGCCGTTGCCGGCGTTGTTGAATTGCAGGTAGCCGGCCGCGAGGTTAAGCGGGCCCTGGTTATAGGACACCGCAAAGCCATACGAACGGTTGTTCGCGAAGTCGCCGGCCTTGTTGCTGAACGAGTACATCGTCTCGAACGTCACGCCGTACCAGGTCGGGCTTGCGTACTTGACCGAATTGTTGATGACCACCGAGTTCGCGGCGAGGTTGTCGTTCTCGAACGGGTGTGCGGCGAGGCTGCCGCCCCACGTGTTGAACTCGGCCGTGAGCGGGCCCACGAGGTCGTTCATCACGTCGAACTGGCGGCCGAACGTGACCGTGCCGTACGGGTCGCTTTGCAGGCCGACCCAGGCCTGGGAACCGAAGCCGAGACCGGAGAACGCCTGCGCGCCATTATTCAGCAGAAAACCTTGTTCCAGCTTGAAGACCGCATGGAGGCCGCCGCCCAGATCTTCCGAACCCTTGAGACCGAACACCGTGTTTTGCGTGGAGCTGGAGTTCATCTGCCAGTTGCTATGGCCGAACTGGTTGTTCGTGTAGACGAGGCCGGTATCGATCAGGCCGTAGAGGGTCACGCTGCTTTGCGCGTGCGCCGAGACGGCGAATGCGCTCAAGAGTGCCGCGGCGAGTAGCGATTTTTTCATGTTTGTAGGCTCCGGAATCAAGCGGTGGGTTAGTGCGTCAAAATCAATGCATCAAATTCAGGCGGCCGGCACCATCTGTGTGCATATGCAACGTACGGCATTCCATTCCGGTGCGGATTTCAAAGGCAAATAAATACCCGCCGACGATTATTGCGGGTTGCGCAATTCATCGGTGTTGAAATCGCAATGACGGAGGGAACGTCGTGTGACGAGTGCGGCGTGAATCGAACACCCGCATCATAGGGGGCTGAAAATAAAAATGGTGTTGAAATGCAGACGCCGTGGCGTGAATGGCACAACCGCCGTGAGCAAGGCTCGACGGGCGACACGGAATATGCAGGACTCAAATGGCGCGAATGAAATTACATAATGCTTTCAAATTCGCGCATTTAAGTCGATGAGAAAAACCGATTATTCACCGTGAGAATCGACGTGAAAGCCGGCTTGCTGCGAGGGTTGATTCTTTTACGGGCGCTTTATCGCGAACCGCATTGCGCGAGGTGCGGCGCTTATTCAATGGAATCCGAACGAAGTTTGCACTTCAAATCCAGCAAGTCGCGCTCGCTGGATTGCAGAGCGATTTCCAGTTGCGTGGCGGCTTGCACCAAACGCCTGATCGCGGCGGCGCACTGCTCCACCGAATCGCGCGAAAGACGCCGCAGATGCTTCTGGATCGCGTCGCCCAGCGCCGCGTGCAGGCGCGCATAATCGACACCCACAACCTCGCGTCGCGGCCCGTCCGCACCGGTGCAATCAACCACGATGTCTTCGAAATTCGCGTCGCTATCGAGTGAAAATGGCGCGAGCGAGGCATCGGGCGTGATGACGTAGTCAGCCAACCGCGCATTCGCTTCGCGCGAAAACGTTTCGGATATCGATTGCGTGAGCGCATTGCAGATCGCGTTCACGTCGCGCGTTGCCGAGTGCTTTTCAAGCAAGCCTGGCAGCGTGGGCATGACGCCGCGCCACACGGCGTTGGCAACCTCCTCTTCCTGCTGTTCCAGGCGATCGAGTGCGGCTTGCGATGCCGCGCCTAGCTCGGCCAGTCGCGGCAGCACCGCTTCGCACAGCACGCCCAGCACATTCTCTTCAAGATGGTGCAGCAGGATTTCGGCCATCTTGCGCCGCTTGTAGGCGAGCGTCGGTTCGATGATATCGAGCAGCGCACCGTAAAGCCGCTCGAATCCGGCCTCCGTCATGGCCACCGGCGTTTGACCCTGCTCGCGCGCCACGTGTGCGGAGATTGAAACGGGCGGCTTCAGCAACGCGGGATTCACCCCCATCGCCACGAGCTTTTCGTGAGCCCGCGCCTTGACGTCGGCTTCCTGTTGCGCGCGGTTATGCGCGCTCTTGTTGCACAGGACCTTGACGAGTTCGCCATTCACTTCGTCTTCTTCGTAGGCGTCGCTGCGCGTCAAGACCGGCAGTAGCGGCTTGTTGCGATGCAACTCACGGCCGAGGTCTTCGAGTTCCTGAACTTGCCCGGGAGAAGTCGAACTGGTCAGCCACAAAACGCCGTCCGCGCTGTCGATGAAGCGCTGGGTCAGCGCTGCGTTTTCCGGCGTCATCGAATGCAATCCGGGCGTGTCGAGCAACACGAGTTTGTCGCCGGGACGCACGCCTTGCAGGCGCGACGTGGTTTCGGTCGCGCCTTCCTTGAAACGTTCCGGCGACTCGACGATGCGCCCGGCTTCAAGGTGGAAATAGTGCACCGCTCTGCCATGCGCGGCGAAGCGGTCGGCGAGGAAATTGCAGAATGAACTCTTGCCCGCGTTGAATTTGCCGAATACCAGCAGCAATGCCTTGTCGGCGAACGCATCGGCCAGCGCCTGGGCCGGCGCAAGATCGGCCCACTGCCGGGGCCACGCCAGCGCGCTGGCCTGCATCAACGCGTTGATCGCGTTCGCGCGCGTGGCCGGCTCGGCCTGCGCCTTCAGGCCCGTACAGGTCAGCGCATTGTCGCGCAGGCGGCCGGCCAGATCGGCAAGCCAGGCGTCCAGCGCATGCAGGATGGGTTCGACATCGCGTGCGACGAACTCGAACGCGTCGACCTCCGCGATGAAGCGCTGTTCCTGGCTCGCGTCCGCCTTCATGCGCTGGCTTCCAGTGTGTGCATTGCCGTCAACGCCGAGTCCGATGCGACGATGGCGGCTTGCGTCTGCGCAATCTGCTCGGCCAACGCCTGCCTGTCGTCGCTCAATTCGTAATAGTGCGTGAATTCGCGCTGCATGCGCTCGCGCCCGGCCGCTTCGCAGAACATCTTGTGCAGGTCTTTGCGGAACTTCACCGACACGCCCATTACGGCGATCATCACCGAATTGAGGCTGCGCGCCACCGTTTGCTGCTCCGCGGGCAAGCCGATCACGCCGTGCCCGGCAAGAAAGCCGTCCATTTCGATGCAGGCGCGCGAGTAGGCAATCTGGATATGCGCGCGCTCCACCTTCCCTGCCGTAATTGCGTAGGCATCCTTAGCGGTGTCCGGCACGGCGGCGTAATCCTCGCCAAGCGCGCTCAACATCGCGGCAATGTCACCGCCCACCTTGGCGATAACGGCCTTCAGTCCCTGCGCGAAGTCGTGCAGCTGTTGCTGCTGCGTCCGCCGCAGGCCTTCGAGTGAATCGTGCTGCGCTGCGCTTAGCTGGCGCAGATCTGCGCGGATCTCGCGAAACAGCAGCGCCGTCTCGTGCACCCGCGCTTGCGGCACGCGCCCGAGCACCGAATGCAGCGCCGTGTGCAGCGCGGGAATGCCGCTCTTTTCCAGCAGCAGTTGCTTGCCGCCCTCCACGCCCTTTCGATGGCGCGTGGACGAAGCGGCATTGAGCACGATGCCCGGCATCTGCTCGCCAATCGCACTGCCGACTTTATGGATTTCGCTCTCGTCGCCCAACTGGTCCACTTGCGAGAGCACGAACAGGGTTTGCCGCTCCGTGCGCTTGCCGTCGGCGTGCAGGTCGGCCAGGAGCGCGAGTTCCGCCGAATCCAGTTCGCCTTCCTTGGCCGCATGCACGAACAAGCGGATATCCGATTTCAGCCAGGCGGCCTGCAAGGCCTGGCGGTCGTCCTCGTTGCCCACGTCCGCATCCAGGCCCGGCGCATCGAGCCAGCGCACCCCAAGATGAACGCTGTCCGACATCGTCACGGTTTCGCGCTTGTCCGATACCGCAAAGGCGTCGCGCCCGATCAGCGCGTTGAGCAGGCTGCTCTTGCCGTGGTTGTATTTCCCGATGACCGTGACGACGGGCTCGCCATCGCTCACGAGAATTTGCAGCCGCGCCAGATCGTTGGCGCGATCCGGCAGCACGCATGCGACCGCGCGTGCGGCCTGCTCACGGACTTCGCTAGTCACCCTCGCCTCCTTGATCGATTCGTTGACGGGCCTGCTTACTCCGGCAATACGGCTACCGCCTTGATCTCGACGATGTAGCCCGCCTGGCCGCCCAGCATGTGCGCGCCGACGGCCGTCCACGCCGGCAGAGGATGCGCATCCAGATAACGGTCCCGCACCTGCATGAACAGCGGCAGATCGCGCATATCCGTATGGAACGTTGTGAGATCCACCACATCGCTCAGCGACGCACCCGCGGCCGCAAGCACGGCTTTCAGGTTCTCGAACGCCTGTACGATTTGCGCTTCACGATCTTCCACGAGTTGCATGGCATTGTCACGGCCAATCTGCCCGGAAACGTAGATCGTCTTGCCGACCTTGAGCGCGGGCGCGTAGCGGATTTTCTCGTAAACCGCTTCCATGCCCTCGGGAACAATGGCTTCGCGATCCGTCATGATGGTGTCTCCAGTTTTTAATCGATTCTGTTTATCAAGGTTTCGTTTCCGGCGACGCACGCAATGCGCTGCTCGCCCGGCGGGAAAATTTCGACTGCAAGAGCGCATGCGCGGCGAGACCGAACAGCAGCCCCCAGAACGCGGCGCCCAATCCGAACAGCGACATGCCCGAGGCGGAAACGATAAAGGTGACCAGAGCGGCGTCGCGGTCCTTTACGTCGCTCATCGAACCGGCGAGCGCGTTGGCGATGGTCGGAAACAAGGCAAGGCCCGCGAGCGCGGCGATCAGTTCCTTTGGCAACATCGCGAACAGCGAGAGCACCGTGGCCGCCATGCAGCCGAGCACGAGATACACGATGCCGCCGGAAACGCCCGCGACGTAGCGCCTGGCGGGATCGGCGTGCGCCTCGTGGCCGGTGCAGATCGCGGCGGTGATGGCCGCGAGGTTCAGGCCATGGCATCCGAACGGCGCAAGCACGGCGGAAACCGCTGACGACCACGCGATGAGCGGCCCCGCCGAAGGCTCGCGGTAGCCGCTGTTGCGCAACACCGCCATGCCGGGCACCCACTGCCCGGTCAGCGCGACCACCATCAACGGCAGGCCGATATTGACGATGGCTTGCCAGTCAAAGCGCGGCGTGGTCCAGGCGGGCACGGTGAACTGCAACGCAGGAACGTGGCCGGTGAGCTTGCCGCCCAGCACGGCGACGAGCGCGCCGACCACGAGCACGCCCACCACCGCGTAACGCGGGAAGCAGCGACGGCCGATGAAGAACGCCACGAACATCGTGCCGACGAGGAGCGGTTGCGCGGGCAGCACGACGAACATCTTCGCCGCGAAGCCGAACAGGATGCCGGCGAGCATCGCCGCCGAAATGCCGGCGGGCAGCCGCGAAACGATCTTGTCGAAGGTTCCGCTCACGCCGATCACGAACGTCGCCACACCGGCGACCAGATAGGCGCCAACGGCCTCGGGAAAGCTCACCGTCGGCAGCAAGGTGATGAGCAGTGCGGAGCCCGGCGCCGACCATGCGATGACCACCGGCACCTTGTATCGCAGCGACAGCACGATACCGAGGAAACCGGAGCCGATCGAGATCGTCCACACCCACGATTCCAGCAGCGCATGCGGCATGCCCTGCGCGGCCTGAAACACGAGCACGAGCGGGCCCGCAAATGAAATCAGCGTGGCGATGGCACCCGCGACGATGGCCGGCAGCGAAGCGTCTTTCAACAACGGGTTCCAGGCTTTCATGAATCAGCCCGTGTCGCCGCCGGCGACCGGCAACACCGAACCGGTGATGTAACTCGCTTCATCCGAGGCGAGAAACAGGATCGGCGCGATCTGTTCGTCGAGGGTGCCGTAGCGCTTGAAATACGTCGATTCGGTAACCTGGTGAACCGCCTCGCTCATCCATGCCTTTTCCTGCTCGCTGTCGCCCGCCGCATTGCGCGGAACGCGGCGCGCGGGCGCGCTGGTTCCGCCCGGCGCCGTGGCCACTACGCGGATATTGTGCTCCGCGTATTCCATCGCCAGCGACTGCGTGATCGCGTTCACACCGCCCTTGGCCGCCGAATACGGTACGCGGCGAATGCCGCGCGTGGCGTTCGACGAAATATTGACGATGGTGCCGCCGCCACGCGCGAGCAGATGCGGCAACACCGCATGGCACGTGTAGAGCGTGGGCATGAGCGAGCGGCGGATTTCCGCGTCGATCTGCGCGGGCTCGAATTCGGCAAACGGACGCATGCGGATCGCGCCGCCCACGCCGTTGATCAGAATGTCGATGCCGCCGAACTTCTGCACCGCGAAATCCATCGTCGCTTTCGCGCCTTCATAGGTCTCGAGGTCGGCGATGAAACCCGCCGTTTCTGCGCCCTGCGCCTCGGCGGCCACTTCGGTCACGAAGTCGGCGCGATCGACGAACACCACCTTGCCGCCCTCGGCGGCCGCGCGCAGCGCCACGCCACGGCCGATGCCCTGCGCCGCGCCGGTGACGACCACGACTTTCCCTGCGAATCGTTGCATGGTCATGCCGCCTTGGGAACGACGTTGGGGGTGAACTTCTCGTAGTGGAAGCTGTTGGGCTTCACGCCTTCGTCGTCGAAGTACTTGCGCACGGCATCCACCATCGGGGGCGGTCCGCACAGGTACACATCGACGTCGCCGTCGTTGAGGGCGTCGGCCGGGATATGCTGCGTGACCCAGCCCTTGCGCGCGTGATTCGAATCCGCGTCGGCCACCACGGTGGCGAAGCTGAAATTCGGCAGTTTCGCGGCGTAGGCTTCGATGGCCTCCACGAGCACCAGGTCGAGATCGCGCGTTACGCCGTAAATCAGGTGCACCTTCTGCTCCGAATTCGTGCGCGCGAGCACTTCCAGCATCGAGAGGAACGGAGCGAGACCCGTGCCGCCCGCGAGGAACAGCAGCGGACGCTGCACGTCGCGCAGATAGAAACTGCCGAGCGGCCCCGTCAGTTCCAGCTTCGTGCCCGGTTGCGCGGATTCGAGCCAGGTGCTCATCACGCCGCCGGGAATCTTCTTGATGAGGAATCCGATCTTCCCTTCACCCGGCGCGGACGAGAACGAATACGAGCGATGCTGGCCGCTGCCCGGCACGTCGATGTTGACATACTGGCCCGGCAGGAACGCCGGCCCGGCTGTGTCCACGTCGAGTTCGAGCACGACGGCGGCGTCGTTGTGCTGCTCGACCTTCGCGACCGTGGCGGCGAACTTGCTTTGCGCTGTCTTGCACACCGTGGACGATGCGGGAATCGCGATCACGCAATCGCTTTCGGGCACCATCTGGCAAGTGAGCACGAGGCCGCTTTCCTTTTCGTCCTCGGTCAGCGCGTCTTCGATATAGTCTTCGCCCAGGTCGTAGCTGCCGCTTTCGGCGCGGCACTTGCAGGTGCCGCACACGCCGTCGGAGCAATCCATCGGCAGGTTGATCCTCGCGCGGAACGCCGCGTCGAGAACCTTCTCACCCGCCTTGCAGTCGATGAAACGGGTAACACCGTCCTCGAAATTCAGTGCAATCTTGTAGCTGGACATGGTGTCTCCTTCTTTCCCATGTTGAAACGTACGCTCGACTTCAAACGTGATAGACGTCGAGCACCTGCCGGATATAGTCGTTCTTCAGCGCGATCTTCTTGTATGCGATCAAATAGCCGTCGCCCGCCTGGCGCAGCGTGACGAACATCGTGCCGAAGAAGTGGTCCGTGACCTTGTAACGATGGCTGAGCGTGTGGAAGTTATAGCGCACATCCACTTCCTCGCCCCGCTCGGCCAGCACTTCCACGTTCGTGACGTTGTGGGCCGTGCGCGGCTCCGGCATCGACGCGCCGCTGCGCTCGGTCTTGATGCGGAACACGCGGTCTTCCAGGCCGCCGCGATCGGGGTAGTACATCAGCGAGATCTGGCTCTCGTGGTCGTCGGTGAGCTGGTCGTCGTCGTCCCATGCCGGCATCCAGTAGGTGACGTCCTCGGCATAGCACGCGAGCCATTCTTCCCACTGGCGGTCGTCGAGCAGGCGCGCTTCGCGGTACAGCGTGGCGCAGATTGTCTGGTAATCGTGGCTCATGCCTGTGCTCCCGCCTGTTCCTGCTTGAGCGCGTCGCGCATCACATTCACCCAGTACTCGTGCTGGACCACGAACAGGCCTTCGTCTTCACTGCGCTCGCCGGAAATGACCGGCTTGAGCCCCATCTTCGTCGCGTTCGCGTCCGCGCCGTCAACCCACAGCGGCGCGCCGCGCGAGAGATCGTTCCACATGGCCGTCGTGCCCGCATAACCGGCCTGGCAGGCGCGGAACTCTTCCAGGTCGTCGGCCGTGCCCATGCCCGAGACGTTGAAGAAGTCCTCGTACTGCCGAATGCGCGTGGCGCGATCTTCCGCGCTCTCGCCCTTCGGCGCGAAGCAGAAAATGTTCACTTCGGTCTTGTCCACGCTGATCGGGCGCACCACGCGAATCTGCGTGCTGAACTGGTCCATCAGGAACACGTTCGGGTACAGGCAGAGGTTGCGGGTCTGGTTGACGATGAACTCGGCCTGCACGTCGCCCACGCGCGCCTTGATTTCGTCGCGATGCTTGTAGACCGGGCGCACTTCCGGGTTCATCGTATTGGTCCACAGCAGGATATGGCCGTGGTCGAAACCGTACACGCCCGCGACCGACTTGCTCCAGCTATTGGCGTCCACGGCCTGGGTGCCGTCTTCCTTGCGGCGGCCCATCGTTGCCGCGTAATTCCAGTGCACGGTGCTGACGTGGTAGCCGTCGCAACCGTTCTCCATCTGCATCTTCCAGTTGCCGTCGTAGATGTACGAGGAGTTGCCGCGCAGCACTTCGAGGCCGTTGGGCGACTGATCGACGATCTGGTCGATGATGGTCTTCGTTTCGCCGAGGTAGTCGGCAAGCGGTTGCACGTCCGCATTGAGGCTGCCGAACAGGAAGCCGCGGTAGCTCTCGAAGCGAGCGACTTTCTTCAGGTCGTGCGAACCCTGCTTGTTGAACTGCACCGGATATTCGGTGGTCTTTTCGTCCTTCACCTTCAGCAGCTTGCCGGTGTTGGAGAACGTCCAGCCGTGGAACGGACAGGTGAAGCTACCCTTGTTGCCGTGCTTGCGACGGCACAGCATGGCGCCCTTGTGCGCGCAGGCATTGATCACGGCATGAAGTTCACCGGTCTTGTCGCGGGTAATGACGATGGGCTGGCGGCCAAGCCACGTGGTGTAGTAATCGTTGTTGTCGGGAATCTGGCTTTCATGTGCCAGGTAGACCCAGTTCTTCTCGAAGACATACTTCATCTCCAGTTCGAACAGATCGGCGTTCGTGAAGATGTCGCGGCGGCAACGGAATACACCGTTTTGCTTGTCGTCCTGCACGGCGGTGGACAGCAGGTGATCCAGGTCACTGGCTTTGTCGATGATGGCTGACATGTTAGCTCTCCTATGCATACCCCACACGCTGTACGGAGTCCTTGCATCGGTATCGAATGGTTAATCCGGCTGGGAAGGGTGAATCAGGTAGCGGCGATGTCGGTGCGCCGCCGCTACCTCGAACAGTTATGCCGTGGCCGAAGCGCGCAGGCGGGAGACGAGCTGGTTGTCCTTGCCCTGGACCAGCGGGGTGAGCGTGAAGTTGAACTCGATGTCCTTGTACGCGTCGGCCTTCAGGCCCAGCGCCGCGCCACCGGTCTTTTCAACCACGGGCGGAATCAGTTCTTCGCGGGTCGCGTAGGCGAAGTCGTCCCAGATCAGCGGGTCGCCTTCGATATTGAACTGGGTGGTCAGCTTGCGGGTGTCTTCGGCGGTGACGAAGAAGTGCACGTGCGCCGGACGGTTGCCGTGGCGGCCCAGGCCGTTGAGCAGTTGCTGCGTGGCGCCGTGCGGCGGGCAGCCGTAGCCCACGGGCATGAGCGTGCGGAATTCATACTTGCCGTCGGCGCCCGTTTTCACCGCGCCGCGCAGGTTGAAGTCGTCCTGTGCGCCGGTCGGGTCGAAGTGCGAGTAGAAGCCCTTCGAGTTCGCGTGCCAGCATTCCACCACGGCGCCGGCAATGGGCTTGCCGTCCAGGCCGGTCACGGTGCCGTGAATGACGAGGGGGCCCGCATCCGCGTCGGGATTGATGTCGATGCGCGAGAGGCTCTCGCGAACCGGTGCGCCCGCGACATACAGCGGGCCTTCGATCGTGCGCGGCGTACCGCCTTCGAGGCCGACTGCCTTGTCTTCGGCGTCCATACGGATGTCGAGGTACTTCTCCAGGCCGACGCCCGCGGCGAGCAGCGCCGCTTCGCCGTCCTGGCCGAGCTTGTTCAGATAGTTCACGCCGGCCCAGATTTCATCGGGCGTGATGTCGAGATCGTCGATGGCCTTGAACAGATCGCCCAGCAGGCGATACACGACCTGCTGGAAGCGGGCGTTGCCGGTGCTGCCGTCGAGGTTGGCGGCGGCCTTCAGCAGATCCTGCACTTCTTTGGTTTGGAATACTTTTGCGCTCATGATGACTGTCTCCTTGTATTGAGGGGAAGTGAGTTCAGGCGTCGCTGTCCCGAATCGACGACGGGTGACGACACAACGGCGTGACCGAAATTTTCATGTACGGAAAGAGCGGCAACGCGGTCAGAATGTCGTGCAGCTCCGCATTGCTCTCCACATCGAAAATGCTGTAGTTCGCATACTCGCCCGCAAGACGCCAGATATGACGCCACTTGCCGCTGCGTTGCAGATCCTGTGAATACGCCTTCTCGCGCGCCTTGATTTCATTGGCGACATCGGCGGGCATGTCGAGCGGGATATTCACATCCATTCGTACGTGGAAAAGCATCGTCAACGTCCTTTAGTGTCCTGGCGGTGTGCGGATTACTTCGTTGCCTTCATCAGACCATCGCGGGTGAAACGCTTCACCTTCGCTTCGTCCAGTTCGATTCCCAGGCCGGGGCCGTTCGGCACGGTCAGTTCGAAATCGCTGTAATCGAGCGGCGTGGTCAGAATTTCCTCGGTGATCAGGAGCGGCCCGAACAGTTCGGTGCCCCATTGCAGGTTGGCGAAACTCGCGAACAGATGCGCGGAGGCGATCGTGCTGAACGCGCCCTCCAGCATCGTGCCGCCGTAGAGTTCGATCCCTGCGGCGTCGGCAATCGCGGCCACGCGTTGCGCGGCGAACAGGCCACCGCTTTGCTCGATCTTGATGGCGAACACGTCGGCGCCCGCGTTCTTCGCGATTTCGAACGCGCTGTCCGGGCCCTGGAGGATTTCGTCGGCCATCAGCGCCACGGGGAAACGGCGCATGAGGCGCGCAAGCGCGGCGGCGGACGCCACCGGCTGCTCCACCAGTTCGCAGCCCGCGTCGGCCAGCGCCGGGATCGCCCAGGCGGCCTGCGTCTCGCTCCAGGCCATGTTGACGTCCACCCGCACCGCGGCGCGCTCACCCACGGCCTTCTTGATTTCGGCTACGTGGCGAATATCGGTCTTGAGTTCCTTCGCGCCGATCTTCAGCTTGAAGATCTTGTGGCGGCGCACCTCGAGCATCGATTCCGCTTCGGCAATGTCCTTCGCCGTGTCGCCCGAGGCGAGCGTCCACGCAACCGGCAGGCGCTCGCGGCGGCGGCCGCCCAGCAGCTCGCTCACCGGCACGCCAAGGCGCTTGCCCTGGGCGTCGAGCAGCGCGGTTTCCACCGCGCACTTGGCGAAATGATTGACCTTGACCAGCTTGCCCAGATGCGCCATGAGCGCCTGAATTTGCGTGGCGTCCTTGCCAATCATCGCCGGGGCGAAGTACGCGTCGATCGCGAGCTTCATGGCCTCGGGGCTTTCCGGGCCGTAGGCCATGCCGGCAATCGTCGTGCCTTCACCAATGCCGACGACGCCGTCGCTGCAATACACCTTCACCAGCATCAGGGTTTGCCCGTACATCGTCGCGACGGAGAGCTTGTGAGGGCGAATCGTCGGCAAATCTACAAGCCGGGTTTCGATGCGATCGATCGTTACGGTGGTCATGTCGAATGCTGCGTGAGTAAAGAAGATATGGTGGTTTTATACACGTCGGCCATTCGGGCAGTCCAATACTATTTGTGTCCACTTCCATACCTTTATAATATGGAAGCAGCGCAAGCGCCTATGAATTGACCGATATTGCGGCGCATCATATTCTCCAAGTATCAAGATTTTGTCGTTTCTATTGGGACCGGAACATGGACCTTCGCCAGCTTCGTTACTTCGTTGCCGTTGTCCGCGAGCGCAATTTCACTCGCGCCGCCGAGCAACTGCGCATCGCGCAACCGCCACTGAGCCGGCAGATTCAATTGCTCGAACAGGAAATTGGCGTGCCTCTGCTGATTCGCAACACGCGCCCCGTGCGCACGACCGACGCGGGCCGCCTGGTCTACGAGCAGGCCATGCAGATACTCGGGCGCGTGGAGCAGATGCAAACGGCCGCGAAGCATGTGGGACTGCACCAGCGCACGGTGCTTTCGATCGGGTTTGTCGCCTCGGTGCTGTATTCAGGACTGCCGACGTTGATGCGCAAGCTGCGCGAGCATGCCCCGGAACTCGACATCCAGATGGTCGAACTCATGTCGGTGCAGCAGATTCAGGCGCTCAAGGAGGGCCGTATCGACATCGGTTTCGGCCGCGTGCGCCACAGCGACCCGAACGTGGCGGGTATCGTGCTGCGCGAGGAGCCGCTCGCCGTGGTGGTGCCGGTCGGCTCCCCCATGGCGAAGGAGTCGACGCCGATTCCCATCGAGGAACTGGCGGGACAAAAGCTGATTGTTTATCCGAAGGAGCCGCGCCCCGGTTTCGCCGATCAGGTATTGAGCGTCTTGCACGGCGACGGCGTGCAGCCTGGGGAAGTGCTCGAAGTGCGCGAAATCCAGACCGCGCTGGGGCTGGTGGCGGCCGAGTTCGGCGTGTGCGTGATTCCGGCGTCGGCGCGGCAAATCCGCCAGGACGTGCACTACCGCCTGATCGACAGCGACCACGCGACTTCGCCGATCATCCTGAATCATCGCGTCAACGACAATTCGGCCTATATCGACCTGGTCAAGCAACTGGTCAAGGAGATGTATGCCGAGCCGCAGTTGTGGCTACCGGCGAAGAAAAAGAAGCCGTGAAACTGGTTCGCAACGTGACGATGTCTTGCGACATCGTCACGACAAACGACAGGTCATGCGCACTAAAGCGTTAAAGCTTAGTGGCCCGACGAAAGCGCGACGTCTCCCCTCACCGGGTCGAGACGCAGGCTGAACACGGCGAGCGCGGCCCCCGCGAGCGGCACAGCCAGCGCGAGGAAGAAGCCCGATGCGCCGCCCCACGCGAGGAACGTGCCGCCGATGGCCGACCCGGCAATCGCACCCGCACGGCCCATGCCGATCGCCCAGCCCGTGGCGGTGGCGCGCAGCGCGGTCGGATAGGCGCCCACGATCAGGTAGTTCAGCGCGATCTGCTGCCCGCCGATGCCAAAGCCCGCTGCGCCCGCGAGCGCAAAGACGAGCGCCCAGTTCGTGCCCGCGTAGCTCAGGCCGAGCGCGATCACGATGCCGCATGCGAACATCGCGCCAAGCAGATTGCGCGTGTTCATGTGCGGCAGAACGAACGAAAGCGGAATTGCGCACACGATGAACACGGCATTGACGATCACGGTGCCGAGCGGCGCCTGTGCGGCGGGCAGCCCCGCCGATTTGAGGACCGTGGGCAGCCACGAAAGCAGCATGAACCACGCCACCCAGTTGAGCAGATACACGACCCAGATGGCGATCGTCTTGCCTGCGTAGCCTTCGCGGAACAGCGCGCCCACGCTCGCCTTGGCCACCGCCTCCTCGGGCACGGTGAAGCGGGCGTCGGCCGGCAGCGGTTGCGTGACGATCTTCGAGAGCGTCTTGTGCACGTATTGCTGCCCGCGCGCGTCGCCGCGCGACGCCTGAAAATAGAGCGACTCGGGCAGCAGGAACGCGGCGAGCACGAGCACGGCCAGCGGCACGCCGCCGCCCACCACGAAAATGCCCTGCCAGCCGATCACGGGCAGCATGCGCGCGGCAAGCAGGCCGCCGAGCATCGCGCCCGCGGGCAAACCGAGCAGCACGCCCGTCATGATGGCGCCACGCTGACGCGCCGGACCGTATTCGGCGGCCAGCGCGAGCAGCACGGGCGTGCAACCGCCCATGCCGAGTCCGGCAATGAAGCGCAGCACCAGAATGAGCTGGGGATCCGTCGCCCAGGCCGTGGCCAGCGTCGCGCAGCCAAAGATCGCAAGGCCGATCATGATCGCAGGCCGACGGCCAATGCGGTCGCCAACCAGGCCCAGCGTCATCGCGCCCACCGTCATGCCGATGATCCCGGCGGTCAGGATCGGCGCGAGCGCACCGGCGGGCAGCTTGAACGCGGCGAGAATGGCGGGACCGGTAAAGGCAATCGCCTGCGTATCGAAGCCGTCGAGCAGCGCGATCAGGACGCAGAGCGCGAGCACGCGCCACTGGAACGCGCCAAGCCGTTCTCTGTCGATGAGCGCCGGAATCGACCGGACGGAGGGGTGAGTCATGACGAAAAGTCTCCAAACGCCACGCGCTCTGGCGAATGCGTGGTATCTATTGTTTTAGGAATCAGGCGAGCCTTACTGCACGCTGACACTGATCGAGGGTCGTCCAAGGATAGAACCAGGCATTTCACTCTGTCCAACACCGAATAGGTATCGATTCCATACTCTTAAGGCATAGTTGCGCAGGCATCGAACTTCCATTTGATTCGGCATCCTTATCGAATTGAACGCGACCTGACCTCCATGCGCGCTTACGCCAGTGCATCGAGAAAGCCGCGTACCGCCACGCCGATCTCATGCGGCGAATCTTCCTGAACATAGTGGATGCCCGCCACCGCCGTCTCACGCTGGTTCGGCCAGGTGCGGCAAAAATCGAGCGCGCGCCCCGTGAGCAACGCGCCGGGTTCCGCGCGAATCAGCAGCTTCGGCATGGCGCTCGACGCAAGCCAGGCGCCGTAAGCCTGAACGGCTTGTGCAACGTCGGCTGGCTCGCCTTCTATCGGCAGTTCGCGCGCCCAGACGAGCGTCGTCATGCGCGATTCGCGCGAGGTGAACGGCTTGCGCCATGTGTCCATTTCCTCGGCGCTCAACGCCCGCAGCACGCTATGCGGCAGCACCGTTTCCACGAAGAAGTTCTCTTCCCGCACGAGGCGCTCGCCCTCCTCCCCGCGCAGCGCACGAAAGAGCGCTGCGCGCTCGGGCGGGAAATCGCTCCAGCGGCGCGGTTGCACGATGGCCTCCATATAGGCGATCGCATTCACGCGTTGAGGATGGCGGCGTGCCCAGTCAAAGCCCAGCGCCGAGCCCCAGTCGTGCAATACCAGCGTGACGCGCCCGGCTGGCAGCACGGCGTCAAACCACGCGTCGAGATAGCGCGCATGATCGGTGAAGCGGCATGCGCCGCCCGGCGTGGCGCTCGAATCGCCCATGCCCATGAGGTCGGGGGCGAGGCAGCGATACGCGTCGCTCAAATGGGGAATGACATTGCGCCACAGACGCGACGAGGTGGGGTTGCCATGCAGCAGCACGACCGCCTCGCCCGTGCCGGTGTCGACGTAGGCCATCGTGCCGCCCGCAATGGTGGCGCGGGCGCGCGGATGCGGGTCGTTGGGGCTGACATGCGCCGTTTGCACGGCTGGCGTTGCGGTGGAAGTCATGGCGCGGCTCCTGTCGGGAGGGAGGGTGAGCCGATGCTAGAATCGGAAGCGGCCCAGGAACAGGACCAGATCTGGCAAAGATGATGGAACCAGTTTTGCAGCTCGAAATCGCCCTGCCGGAGCGCGGTTCGCGCGAGGTATTGCGCGCCCTGCATCGCCAGTTGCGCGCGGCCATCGTCGAAGGGCGCTTCGCGCCTGGGCTGCGCCTGCCGTCCAGCCGCAGGCTCGCTCTCGCCTGCGGCGTCGCGCGCAACACCGTCCTCGCGGCCTACGATCTGCTGCTCTCGGAAGGCTATGTCGTCACGCGGCCAGGCGGCGGCACCTATGTTGCCGATGTCGCGGCGCCTGGCGCGGCATCGGCCCGCGCAGTCGCCGTGCGAGCAGCCGCCACGAGCGGCGACGCCCGCCTGAACGCGCGCTGGCGTACGCCGCCCGCGCTGGTGCGGCTCGATCCCGGCGCGAACTTCGAATACGACTTCATCCTCGGTTTGCCCGACAAGCGCGCGTTTGCCTTCGACATCTGGCGGCGTCTTTCGGCGCGTGCACTGCGCGGGCTTTCGAAGGCTCCGGCGACGTACGCTCAAGCGCAAGGCCGCGCCGGGTTGCGCGAGGCGATCGCGCACCACGTTTCTTATGCGCGCGCGGTGGCCTGCGAGGCGCGCGATGTCGTCGTGACTTCCGGCGCGCAGCAGGCGTTCGATCTGCTCGCCCGCGTGCTCGTCACGCCGGGCAAGACCGTGGTGGCGGTGGAAGATCCCGGCTACCCGCCGCTGCGCCGCGCGTTTGCGCTGGCAGGCGCGCGCATGGCGGGCGTGCCCGTGGACGCCGAAGGCATCGTCGTCGACGCCTTGCCGCACGACGCACGCGTGATCTGCGTGACGCCCTCCCACCAGTTTCCGTTAGGTGTCCCGATGTCGTCGGCGCGGCGCAGCGCCCTGCTCGCATTCGCCCGCCAGCACGGCGCCGTCGTGATCGAAGACGACTATGACGGCGAGTTCCGTCACGACGACCGCCCGCTCGACGCGCTGCAAACACTCGACCGCGACGCGTGCGTTTGCTATGTCGGCACGTTTTCGAAGTGCCTGTTTCCGGGGCTGCGCATAGGTTATGTGGTCGCGCCGGACTGGGCGCGCGACGCGCTCGCCGCCGCGCGGCAGTGCGCCGACTGGCACGGCAATCTGCTCGCGCAGGACACGCTCGCGGCCTTCATGCGCGAAGGGCATCTGGTGCGGCACATCCGCAAGATGCGCGCGCAGTACCGCGCGCGCCGCGACGCGCTGCTCGACGCGCTCGCGCGCCATTGCGCCGCGTCGATCCGGCCCGTTGCGCCCGCCGCGGGCCTGCATCTCGCGGCCGGTCTTTGTGCGCCCGTGGATGGGGAAACGCTTTGTGCCGCTGCGTTGCAAGCGGGAATCCGTGTGCAGACGCTGGCCGGATTCGCCTGCGAACCGCACACTGCGCTGGAAGGCCTCGCTTTCGGCTTCGGCATGATCGAAGCCCATCGCATTGACGCCGCCATCGCGCGTCTTGCTGCCTGCGTGCGCTGAGCCGTGCCACCCGGACCATCAAGCCGCCGGGCCATAGGGCCATCGGGCCATCGGGCCGGGCTCGCACCGTCACTGCGCCGCGAGCCGCTCCGCCGAAAAACGCAATCCGTCGAAGAGCCGTTCGGCCACGCGCCCGGGAAAGCCTTCGGGCAACGCGGACGCCACCGCTTCGATTGCGTGCGGCGTGCGTTCGAGCACGCGCTCGACTAGCGGCGCAGCATCGGGTCCGTAATGGCACAGCCGCGCGGTGGCGTCGAAATGCGCGCGCTTCACGTCGCGCATGCGGTAGTGGCGCGCCTTGCCCCACACCGCCATCGCAAGCGACGCCTTGTGCCACGACCACTGGTTGCCGCCGTCGCCCTCCACGGGCCAGATCGACATCACGTCGTAGAGCGGCGTGAGCTGGAAGCGCCCGGCAGGCAGCAGGCGAATGCTGAAGTTTTTCGCGTGACCATCCGGCGCGGCGAGCATCCAGAAAACGATTTGCGCTGCGAGAAAGGTTTCGATGTCTTCGCGCGACTGCTGCGACTGGCGCAACAGCCCCGCGATCTCGCGCACGCCGGGGCCGCCGTGCGCCTCGTACTTGCGGTGCGGCGGCACGCCGAGCGCCTGGCAGAAGTCCTCCTGCGGCAGGCGCAAGAGTGCGCCGCCGCGCGAGAGCGTGCGATCGAAGCGCTCCACGCACAGCACTTTCTGCGCGCCGAACGTCATGATCTGCGCCTGCGACGCGGGCAGCCCGTAGGCTCTCAGCAGTGCCAGGCAAAGCCATTCGTTTTCTACCGACGTATTGAAGTCCACCTTGCGATGGCCGATCAACCCCAGCGGCAGCTTGAGAATGTGCGTGGTGGGCGTGGCGCCGCGTGGCAGCAGCCATTTGCCGCGGTGGCGCAGCAGCGCCGTTTTCTCCTGCGCGCCCGCAAGCGAAATACGCAGTTCGTCGCTCTCCTCCGCACCGCCCGGCAATGCCCCCGCCGTTTCGAGCAGCAGCCGCTCGACGGCGGCTTCGCTCAGCGGTGCGCCTTCGATGCGGTCGATACGCCCCGGCGTTTCGTCCTCGCCGAGCAGTTGCACCGCGCCCACGCAATCGCGCCCGATCGCCTTGAGCAGATCGAAGGCCTCCAGCGTATCCGTGCGAAAGCGCGTCGCGATGCGGCGGCGGATTTGCGGGCTGTCGGGCAGGAGGTTGTCGAAGTAATGGTGGACGCGCTCGCCACGCAGCGGCACGTCGCCGATGCCGAACGGCAGCGAGAGCGAAAGCGGCCGGCCCACGGCCGAGCGCTTCCAGGCGTCGTCGTAGCGCAGTTCCGTGTCGCCGGCGGCCGTCACGACCCATGTGCCCACACGCTCGCCGTTGGCCCAGATCGAAAGCGCGCTCGAATGCGATTTGCGGCCCATCGTCACCACTCCGGCGCAGCCGCGCCCGCGGCCTCGCGCGACTGCACGCAGAACTCCAGCCCGTAGAGCGCGAAGAGCGCAAGCATCTGTTCGAGCGACAGGCTGGCCGCGCCCGTGGTTTCGAGCGCGGACAAGCGCGGCTGGCCGATGCCGAGATGGGCCGCCGCCTGCGCCTGGGTCAGGCCGCGCGCCTTGCGCGCCGACATCAGAATCTCGCCAAGCCCGGCGGGCGTCTGGACGATGATCTTCATGGCATATTCCTGTGAGGCATAAACCGATTATATGCCTGTGGCGAATATTTCTTAAATATCACTCACACGCATAAAAATGGATTATCACTCACAGGAATAAATTGTGTGCGGGCGGACCTGTGGGTCGCTCAGTCGGTGCGCACGTCGGGGTAATGCTCGAACGTCTCCTTGATCAGCCGGCGCAGCCAGATGTTCGCGCGATCCTCGTGAAATCTCGGGTGCCAGAACTGCCGCAGGCCGAACGGCGGCAGCGGCACCGGCGGCGGCACGATCTTCACCGTGCCGAGCTTCGCGAACACGTTGCCCAGTTCCAGCGGCACCGTGGCGATCAGGTCGGGATGCTGGTCGATGAGCAACGGCACGGCGAGGAAATGCGGCGTGGAGAGATACACGTTGCGGCGAATGCCGTGCTCGTCGAACGCGGCGTCGTAAGCCGCGCCGCCGGGGCTCGCGAGCGTCACCACGATATGGCGTAGCGTTTCGAACTGCTCGCGCGTGATCGTGTCGCCCACCGCCGTGTTGCGCACGCTCACCATCGTCACGAACTCGTGCAGAAAAAGCAGTTGCTGGAACAGGTCGTCGGGCGCGGTGCGAAAGGAGCCCAGCGCGAGATCGGCCTCGCCCGAAGCCAGCATGTCCTTCACCTGCGGGAGCGGCACCTGCACGCTGCGTAGCGTGCAATGCGGCGCGAACTTGCGCAACTGGCGCATGAGCGGCGGCAGGAACACCAGCTCGCCCATATCGGTCATGCACAGCGTGAAGCTGCGCCGCGCCGTTTGCGGGTGGAACTGCGCCTGGGAAACCACGTCTTCGCGCAGTTTCGCCATGATTTCCATGATCGCGGGCGCGAGCATCGCGGCCTTGGCCGTGGGCGCCATGCCGGTGGGCGTCTTCACGAACAACTGGTCTTCGAAATACGCGCGCAGCCGGTTCAGCGCGTGGCTCATCGCGCCCTGCGTGAGGCCGACTTCGGCGGCGGCGCGCGTGACGCTGCGCTCGCGCAGCAACGCGTCGAACACGCTCAACAGATTCAGGTCCAGATCTCGCACATGCATGGCGTGCATTCAACGCATTAGCCTCATTGGATTGACGCATGTTGAGGCGAAATCTATCTTCGGGTCAAGCGTTTTCACCGGCGGCTAACCGGCCGGTCAGCGCCCAATACAACGAAACCGGAGACACGACATGTTCATTCGCAACACGTGGTACGTCGCGGCGTGGTCGCACGAAGTGACCGACGAAGCGCTCTTTTCCCGCACGATCATCGGCACGCCAGTGCTGCTGTATCGAGGCTCGGACGGCCATGTCGTCGCGTTGCAGGACCGCTGCTGCCATCGCGGCGCGCCGCTTTCGATCGGCCGCCGCGAGGGCGACTGCGTGCGCTGCCTCTATCACGGCCTGAAGTTCGACGCGAGCGGCGTGTGCGTGGAAGCGCCCGCGCAGGCCCGCATTCCGCCGCAGGCGAAGGTGGCGAGCTACCCCGTGGTCGAGCGCCACCGCTGGATCTGGATCTGGATGGGCGACCCGGCGCTCGCCGACCCCGCAACGATTCCCGACACGCACTGGGTGGACGACCCTGCCTGGCGCTGCCTGCCCGGCTACATCCACTACGACGTGAACTACCTGCTCATCTGCGACAACCTGCTCGACTTCTCGCATCTGCCCTTCGTGCATCCGGGCACGCTGGGCGGCCCCGAAAGCTACGCGAGCGTGCAGCCGAAGGTGGAGCGCATCGAAGGCGGCGTGCGCGTCACGCGCTGGACCATGGACATCAAGGCGCCCCCCTTCGCGGCCGCCGTGAAGCACTGGCCCGGCAATGTCGATCGCTGGAACATCTACGACTTCACGATTCCAGGCGTCCTGCTGATGGATTCGGGCATGGCGCCCACCGGCACCGGCGCACGCGAGGGCGCGCGCGTGGACGCTGCCGAGTTCCGCAGTTGCCAGGCGCTCACGCCGGAGACGGAAACCTCCACGCACTACTTTTTCGCGCAGCCGCACAACTTCGCGATCGACCGGCCCGAGGTCACGCGCTCCGTACATGACGCCATCGTCGAAGCCTTCGACGAGGACCGCGCGATCATCACGGCGCAGCAGCGCAATCTCTCGCTCGATCCCGATTTCAAAATGATGGCGTTCGGCATCGACAGCGCGCTCTCGCAGTTCCGCTGGACCGTGAACCAGCGGCTCGAAGCCGAGCGCGCGCAGCAGGCGGAAATCAAGGCGGCCGAACCCGCGAGCGGAGCGGCGCAATGATCGAAGTCGTCGTCAAGCGCCTTTCGCGCGAGGCCGAAGGCGTGCTCGGCGTGGAGCTCGTGCGCGCGGACGGCGGCGCGCTGCCGTCTTTCGAAGCGGGCGCGCATGTGGACGTCGCGCTCGCGCACGGTCTCATGCGCCAGTACTCGTTGTGCAACGATCCTGTGGAGACGCATCGCTACTGCCTTGGCGTCGGGCTCGCCACGCCCTCGCGCGGCGGCTCGCACCATGTGCACGAGACCCTGCGCGAAGGCGACCGGCTCGCGGTCTCGCCGCCGCGCACGCTGTTTGCGCTCGCGCGCGAGGGCGCGGCGCACCGCTTCATTGCGGGCGGAATCGGCATCACGCCGATCCTGAGCATGATTCGCGCCTGCGAGCGTGCTGGCGCGCGCTGGTCGCTCGACTACGCGGTACGTTCGCGGGAGCGCGCGGCTTACCTGGGATTCCTGAGCACGTTCGGCGCGCGTGTGCGTCTGCATGTGGACGACGAAGGTACTCGTCCTCAACCCCAGGCGTGGCTCGACGGTATCGACGCGCATGAGCACGTCTACTGCTGCGGCCCCGCGGCGATGATGGACGCCGTCGCGCAAGCCGCCGAGGCACGCGGCGTCGCGCGCGAGCGCGTGCATTTCGAGCGCTTCGCCGCGCCGCCCGCGGCGGCCTCCGAGGCCCCGCACGGCGACGCGCCGCCAGCCTCGTTCACCGTGGTGCTCGCGCGCAGCGGCCAGCGCTGCACGGTCGAAGCCGACGAGTCGATCCTCACGTGCCTGGAGCGCCACGGCCACGCGTTGCCGCATGCGTGCCGCGAGGGCTTGTGCGGCAGCTGCGAAACGCCGCTGATCGAGGGCGCGGCCGAGCATCGCGACTTCGTGCTGGACGAAGCCGAACGCGCGGCGAACCGGCGGCTGATGATCTGCGTTTCGCGTTCGCGCACGCCCGAACTCGTGCTCGATCTTTGAGCCACGGGCGGCGGCGCTCGCACGCTCAGACGCTCAGGCGCGCACGGCCTCCTGGCCGCGCTCGTGCGCGCGCACGTCGAACGCCCCGCCCGTCAAGGTCTGGTCGCGCAGCGTCACCGGCTTTTTGCCCGGCAGCAGCGGGAACACGAGCTCGGCGAAGCGGATCGCCTCTTCCAGGTGCGGATAGCCGGAAAGCACGAAGCTGTCCGCGCCCGCGTCGACGTATTCCTTGAGCCGCAGCGCCACCGTCTGCGGGTCGCCCACGAGCGCCGTGCCCGCGCCGCCGCGCACCAGACCCACGCCGGCCCACAGGTTCGGGCTGATTTCGAGCTTGTCGCGGCGGCCGCCGTGCAGTTCGGCCATGCGGCGCTGGCCCACCGAATCCATGCGCGCGTAGTTCTCCTGGGCGCGGCGGATGTCGTCGTCGTCGAGCTTGCTGATCAGGCGGTCGGCGGCGGCCCAGGCTTCTTCGTTGGTCTCGCGCACGATCACATGCAGGCGCACGCCGAGCTTGAGCGTGCGGCCGTGGCGCGCCGCCCGCGCGCGAATGTCGGCGAACTTCTGCGCCACGGCTTCGGGCGGCTCGCCCCAGGTGAGATACGCATCCACGTGCCTGGCCGCCAGCTCGTGCGCGGCCGGCGACGAGCCGCCGAAGTACAGCGGCGGATACGGCGTCTGCACCGGCGCGTGGAAGTTCTGCGCGCCTTCCACGCGCAGATGCTTGCCCTCGAAGTTCACCGTCTCGCCGCGCAGCAGATCGCGCCAGATTGTGAGGAACTCGTCGGCGGCTTCGTAGCGCTCGTCGTGGCCGAGGAACACGCCGTCGGCCGCCAGCTCGGTGGCGTCGCCGCCCGGCACGACATTGAGCAGCAGGCGGCCGTTCAACGCCTGATCGAGCGTGGCCGCCTGGCGCGCCGAAGCGGTCGGGCCGCCCAGCGACGTGCGCAGCGCCACGAGCAGCTTGATTCGGTGCGTGACCGGCGCGAGGCTCGCCGCCGTCACCCACGGGTCGAGGCAACTGCTGCCGGTGGGAATGAGCAGGCCGTCATAGCCGAGTTCTTCGGCCGTCACGGCGATCTGGCGCATATACGCGTTGGTCGGCGCGCGGCCGAAATCGGATTTGCCGAGGTAGCGGGTGTCGCCCGAGGTCGGCAAGAACCAGAAAATGTCGAGACTCATCAATGATCCTGCTGCGGGTGAATAAGGACACGCAGCGCGGGCGCATATGGCGCTATCGCGCGGCTTCCGCCGCCCGTGCGTCGGGCGGGTGCTCGCACATTGGAACAGCCAGGGGCGCATTCCCCTACCAGTTAATCGGCAATTGCATATGACGTTTTCGGCTATGCGCGCGCCGCCGCGACGCGCCGCACGCGAAAACGAACCGTGGCCTAAACTGGATCGCACACCCGGCGGCGCCGCGCCGCTCGCGCATGGCGCGCCGGTTCAGCCCACGCGGTACCCAGCGAAAAGGAGTCCACGCATGGACACCCGAACCGTCAAGATTCCCGGCCCCGATCATCCGATCACGATAGAACCCGCGCCCGCCCGCGTGGTGGTGAAGGCAGGCGGGCGTGTCGTGGCCGACACGCGCCGCGCGCTTACGCTGCGCGAGGCGAACTATCCCGCCGTGTTCTATGTGCCGCGCGAGGACGCGGACATGACGCTGTTCGCCCGCACCCCGCACACGAGCTGGTGCCCGTACAAGGGCGAGGCGTCCTATTACTCGATCACGCCGGGCGGCGAGCGCGCGGTGAACGCGATCTGGAGCTACGAAATGCCGCACCCCGCGGTGGCCGCGATCAAGGCGCATCTCGCGTTCTATCCGGAGCGCGTCGATTCGATCGAAACGTTCGACTGAAGGCGAAGCGTCGTTCCGGACTGTCGCGCGATCGCTTCGCGCGTGCCAGCGTGCGAATGCGGCCGCACGTAAAGCCGTTCCTCGCTGACGCGCTCGATGATGAACGCATTCATGCCTAAGCGCAGGCGGCGCGGGCCGCCATCCTACAGTTGCGCCCGCAATCTGCCGTTATCCAGAATGGATCGCTGGACGCTTCATCGGCTGCGCGCGCCGCTGCAACATCGCTCCATCTGCCGCCTCGACGCTCACACAGGCCCCAAGGTGTGCCAGGATTCGGTTATCCGCACGGCCTGACGCCGCAGCGCCCCGCTCCCTTACATCCAACCGACATGCAACAAGGCACCCCGGCCAACGCAGCCAGTTTCGCCAACATGGGCGTCGATCTGCTCGACTTCTTCGACGTGACGCCCACTTCGTTGTGGCTCGAAGACTATAGCCAGCTACGCGCGCTCTTCGAGCGCTGGCGCGCGGCGGGCGTCACCAACCTGCGCCAGTTCCTCGAAGCAGACCCGCGCCGCGTGGCCGAGTGCTCCGCCTGCATCCGCGTGCTCAAGGTCAACCGGCATACGCTCGACCTGTACGGCGCGCGCGACTACGAAGAACTCGCGGCACATCTTTCCCAGGTGCTGCGCGACGACATGTTCCAGGCCCACGTGGGCGAGCTCGAACAGATGTGGACCGGCAACGCCACCTTCGAGAGCAAGAGCGTGAACTACACACTCGCCGGGCGGCGCATGGACATCCTGCTGCGCGGTGTGATCCTGCCCGGACACGAAGCCGACTGGAGCCGCGTGCTCGTGGCGATCGAGGACGTTTCGGCGCTGGAGGAGGCGCGGCATCGCGCGCACGCGAGCGAACAATATGCGCTCGGTGTTTTCGAGCACGCGCCGGTTTCGCTGTGGGTCGAAAACTTCTCGGCGATTCGCGAGTTGCTCAACGAGGTGCGCGAGCAAGGCATCATCGACTTTCGCACCTTCACCGACGTACACCCCGAATTCGTCGAGCGCTGCATGAGCGAGATCGAGGTGCTCGACGTGAATCACTACACGCTCGGCATGTTCCGCGCACCGGATAAAGCCACGCTGCTCTCGCGCCTGCCCGACGTGTTCCGCGACGAAATGCGCCCGCATTTCCGCGAGCAGTTGCTCGATCTGTGGGAGGGCCGCCTCTTTCAGCAGCGCGAGGTCGTGAACTACGCGCTCGACGGCAGCGAGCTCAATGTGCACCTGCAATTCTCGGTGTTTCCCGGTCACGAGGCGCAGTGGGATCTCGTGCTGCTCGCGCTCACCGACATCACGGCGCGCAAGAAGGCCGAGGCGTACCTCGAATTCCTCGGCAAGCACGACGTGCTCACCAAGCTCAAGAACCGCTCGTTCTATGTGGACGAACTCAACCGGTTGCAGCGCAAGGGGCCGTTCCCGGTGAGCGCGATCGTCGTCGACATGGACAACCTGAAGACGGTGAACGACCAGCTCGGCCACGCAGCCGGCGACGCGTTGCTGCGCCGCGCGGGTGAAGTGCTCGCGAAGGCGATCCAGAAGCCGTATCAGGCGGCGCGCATCGGCGGCGACGAGTTCGCGGTGCTGATGCCCGGCGCCGACGAGCACAATGTCGAGATGGTCGCGGACAGCATCACGAAACTCGTTGATCTCAACAACCAGTTCTATGGTGGACCGAAACTGAGCTTTTCAATCGGTATTGCGACCTGCGAAGAAGGCGAGAGCGTGGAGGCCATGATGCGCGAAGCCGACGCCGCGATGTACGAGGCCAAGCGCCGCCGCAACGAAAGCAGCCGCACGTCGATGCAAGCCGACACGGCGCGTGACGTGTGAAGGCGCATGGATGCGCTTTGGACAACTGCTTTGGAGAACGTAATTTGCAGAACGCAAGACAGGCGGGAAAGAAAATAGCGGCCGACATGTGACCATGCCGACTTGCCGGGAGCCTCGCGCTCCCGTCTCTCGCACTCAGACGAGCGGCTCGACGCCGCTCGCCCGAATGCGGGCCACCGCCCTGGCGTGATGCGGTGCTGCACGGCCAATGGCCGCGCCGCCCGACGCGCGCACCGGCAAGCCGACCACCGCGTGACTCACGGTGTGTGACCCACAGCGTGGCCCGCCGGCTCGCGCGTCCGCCATGACGGCGGACTTTGCATCACGACGCGTTGACGGCGTCCTTGAATGCCTTGCCGGCGGTGAACTTCACCGTCTTCGCGGCGGCAATCTGGATCTCCGCGCCCGTAGCCGGGTTGCGGCCCACGCGGGCGGCACGCTGGCCAGTCGAGAACGAGCCGAAGCCGACGAGCTGCACGGAATCACCCGAGGTGACCGCACGCGTGACGACGTCGAGGATCGCGTCGATGGCTGCGCCGGTGGCTGCCTTGGTCTCGCCCGTGCTTGCGGCGACTGCGTCAATGAGTTCCTGTTTGTTCATCTGCTACCTGTGTTGAGTTGAGAAAACCTGCATACCCTACCTCACGCGCGCGAAACAGGCAAATCGCGTTGCATATGGAAACGCGTTGGCGGCCCGTCCGGCGCGTGTTTGGCCTTTCGCCCGAGTGATGGCGAAAGGCGAATGAATAGCACAACACGAAGACAGTGTGTAGACAAAACCGCGTAAAAAATTGGCAAAAATGCACAAAAACGACAAATCTTCGGCTTTACGGTAGATTGGGCGCGGGAATGATTCGTGCAGATGAAGCCGCTCAATTGCGGAAATCGGCAGTAATCTTTGATCTCGATTCCTTTAACCGCCTTTAACGGAAAAAACGCCGGGCCGGTTGGGAAGGCAATTTTTTGCGCTTTGCGTGGCTGGCTTATGGCCGGGGGCCAGCCAGCGGCACGGCGACTGACGAAAGCGTGATCGCGCCTTTCGATTGAGCAACGCGGGACGGCGCGCGCGCGTCTCACCTTGAACCCATGCGCGCAGAACGGCGTTTCATCGCTTACCGCGCGATTGATCAGTCATGCTGATCATTGATCCAGGGCCGTGCATTCCGGCTTACGTGAACACCCACAGCACGCGTGCCGGTTCCTCGGTGAGGTTGGCATAGCGAAAACGTCGGCGCGCAGGCAACTGGAAACTGTCGTTGGGGCGCAGCGTCACCGGATCGTCATCGTCCAGCCAGATCGTGAGCTCGCCTTCGAGCACGAAGCCGCCCTGCTCGTCGCTGTCGTCCACGGGGCGCTCTCCGCTCGTCGCGCCAGGGTCGAGCCGGCTCTCCAGCATCGAAAAACCCGAGGACATGCTCGGCGAAACCAGCACGTCCGTGATGCCGCCGCCATAGTAGAGCGTGCGCCGCTCGCCCGGCCGCGTGACCCAGGGCAGCGCGCGCGGCATGCTCACGCTGTAGAAGTACGTGGTGGGCGTTTGCAGCGCCTCGCCGATCGCCGTGAGGTCGGCCACCGTGGGTTGCGAAAGACCGCGCTCGACCTGCGAAAGAAAGCCGACCGAGCGCCCGATCTTTTTCGCGAGGTCCGCGAGCGTCACCTTCTTGTGCTTGCGCAGGTCGCGAATCAGGATCGCGAGGCCTTCTATTTCGTCCTGCCTGTCCATGCGGGAATCTCCGTCACACGACGTCGCGCAGCCGATACCACAGCTTGCCGAGCGCCTCCAGCGGCGCGGCGAGCCGCTCGCCGCCCGGAAAGCGCGGATTATGAAGGCGCTCGTAGAGCGAGAGCAAGCGCGTCTCGCCGAGGATGGCATCGGCCACGGCGCGCGCCGCCGCGAGCGTGGGCAGAATGCCGTGACCGGAAAACCCCTGTAACCAGTATCGATCGCGCTCGTGGCCCACATCGGGCGTGCGGCGGATGCTGATGTCGATATGACCGCCCCATGCGTACTCGAAACCGACGCCGCGCAACTGCGGAAATGCGCGTTCGAGACTGGGCCGGATCGCCGCGCCGATGTCCTTGGGAATGCCGCCCAGATAGGTGCATGCGCCGCCAAACAGCAGTCGATGATCGGGGCTCAGGCGAAAGTAGTCGGGCACGAACTGATTGTCGATCACGCAACTGTTGCGTGGCAGGAGCGAGTGGGCGAGATCGGGATCGAGGCGGTGCGTCGCGATCTGCCAGGTGCCCACCGGCAGCACCCGGCTCGCTAGTTCGCTGTCGAGCCGGTCGATATAGGCGTTGCAGGCGAGCACCAGCGTGGCGGCGCGCACCGCGCCCTCGCGCGTGCTCACCGTATAGCCGCTTTGCGTTTCGCGCCAGGCGAGCACGCGGCTCTGTTCGAAAATCGCGCCGCCCGCGCGTTCGATGGCGGCGGCAAGACCGAACGCGAGCTTGAGCGGATCGAGATGCCCGGCCTCGGGATCGTAGAGCGCCGCGCGATAACGGCGGCTGCCGATCCATTCGGGCATCTCGGCCTCGGGAATGAAGCGCAGCCTGTCGTAGCCCCACTTGTGCGCCGCCTCGTCGCGCGCGGCTTCGAGCATGCCGACCCGCGCGGCCTTCACCGCCGCCCACAAGCTGCCCGGCCGATAGTCGATATCGAAACCGTGCCGCCCCGGCAACTCGCGCACTTCGGCAGCCGCCCAGCGCATGCTGTCCCACAGCGCCCGTGCGCCCGCCACGCCCAGCGCCCGCTCGAACGGCGGCATGTCGCACGACCAGCCGGGCAGCGCCTGGCCGCCGTTGCGCCCCGACGCGGCCCACGCCACGCGGCTCGCCTCCAGGACCGCCACGCGGCGGCCCGCCAGCGCGAGCCGCAAGGCCGTGTGCAAACCACTGAAACCCGCGCCGACGACCACCACATCGACATCGAGGTCGCCGGCCAGCGCGGAGCGTTCGGGCAGCGCGCCCGGCCAGTTGCGTGCGTAATAGCTGTCGATATGGCGAGTCGATTCGGCGTACATGCGCGCGTCCGTGAATAAATGCCGGCTAAATTTCATGAAAAATTAGCACGACAATTTCACGCGCGCAAATTGGCGCAATCCCGATAGCGCGAGAGGCGCCGTTTAGCCTGCGGTTTCGTCGCCCTGCGCACGGTTCGCCCATGCCGCCACGTAGGCGGGAGCGTCCCGCTGCGGAGTGGCGGAATCGGCCACCGGCGGCAACGGCGCAAGCGTCAAGGGCAAGACGCCCGCCCAGACTGCACGGTCCATATCCTCTTCGTCGTCCTTCGGGCCGCCCGTGCGGATCTTCGTGACCGATTCCGCGAGCGCGATGCGCATGACCGTGGTCGCGGCCAGTTCCTTGCGATTGCCCGCGCGCACTTCGTGCCTGCGGCCCGGCGCGATGTGCTCCATGAAGGTGTCGAGCACAGCCGCCTTGTGCGCCTCTTCCACGGTCTCGAACACGCCGTAGATCACGGCAGAGCGATAGTTCATCGAGTGATTGAAGGCCGAGCGCGCGAGCACGAGGCCATCCAGGTGCGTTACGATCACGCACACCTGAGCGCCTTCGGCCGCGAGCCGCAGCATGCGGCTGCCATTCGAGCCGTGAATATAGAGATGATCGTCCTCGCGCCAGCATGCGGTGGGGATGCAATGCACGCCGTGCTCGTCGGAGAACGCGACATGGCAGACATAGGCTTCGTCGAGAATCGCATGCAGCGTGGCCGCGTCGTAGTGCGCGCGTTGCGCCACGCGGCGCACACGGGTGCGTTGCGACGGCGCGGCGGCGGGTTCGTTCACGGCATCGGCGAAGGACATGACCTTTTCTTCCTCAAGGTTCGGGGTTGGGATGCCGGTTACGATAGAGAAAGTGTGGCTCCATAGGTAGATCCAACGCGAGCGCAGTCGGTGGGGCCACGCGATCATTTCGCCATTTGCAAGGGAGCGCGTGTGAATACATTCAGTGTTGACGATCGAGGCAACGTATTGCGCTATTTCGATCTCCATGCCGCGACGGAGACGTTCGATCCGCTTCTTTATATTCACGGACTGGGATGCGCTTCGAGCAGCGACTATCCACCGGTCATCGCTTCCGCTGCCTATTCAAAACCCAGATCGCTACTCGTCGATCTCATGGGATCGGGCTTCAGCGACAAGCCGGAAGACGGCCAATACACGTCCGATGCGCAAGCCGACGTGCTCTCTGGATTCGTGACCGGGCAAGGACTCGCGAAGGTGAGCCTGTTTGGTCATAGCGCCGGCGCGTTCATCGCCTTGAAACTGGCGCAGCGCTTGCCTGCACAGGTCGACACGCTCATTTTGTGTCAACCCGGTCTGACGGATTACGGCGTCAGCATGCTCTCGTCCTTCACGGCCATGAGCGAGGACCAATTCGTTGACGGCGGCTTTTCGCAACTGGTGGCGCAATTGAAGGCGCAAGGTGGCAATGACGCCTGGCTGGGGCCATTTTCCGTCGCGTCGCAGTACGCCGTTTATCACTGGGCACGCTCCGCACTCGATGACAATGCGAGCGAGTGGCTCAACGCGTTTGCGAATCTGAGCGCAACAAAAGGCGTGATCCTTTCCGATACGGCTACGAGCGATGAAATCGCGAAATTCGAGCAGGCGGGCTGCACGGTCGAACTCGTCGCCAACGCCGAACACATGATCGCGTACGACAATCCTGACGGATTGGCCGCCGCCATCAGCAGACTCCTCCCGTTGAGTGCGTAGCGATACTTCGCGTTGAAGCGAGCCGGGAGCCGCTTCGTTGTCATCTTGCATGCCCCAAATCAAAGGTAATACAACGTAAACCGTCAAATATCTAACTCATGGCCTATTAATTTTGACATTAACACTATAATGTTGGAATTCCGCATGACCTTCGGATGCCCAGCCGCATCTCCCTCCTCATCCCCGCTTTCCACTCGACAACAAGCGTTCCAGGCCATCGCCACGCCCACCCGGGCACAGCCAAAACGCTCGCAAAACGCCCGCAAAGCGATTTGTCACGAAAAAGCTGTACATCCCGAAATTCTCCTGTACAATCCGGCCTCCTTGATTCCCCGATAGCTCAGTCGGTAGAGCGCCGGACTGTTAATCCGTAGGTCCCTGGTTCGAGCCCAGGTCGGGGAGCCAGGCATGCGGGAGTAGCTCAGTTGGTAGAGCGCAACCTTGCCAAGGTTGAGGTCGCGAGTTCGAGACTCGTCTCCCGCTCCAGTCAGTTTTCGCCCATGTGGCTCAGTGGTAGAGCACTCCCTTGGTAAGGGAGAGGTCGGCAGTTCGATCCTGCCCATGGGCACCATCAGCACCACTGGCAGCATCGCTTCAAGCCAATGCATGCCGCCGCGTAGCCGTTCTGGTCAACGCGTCATCCCTTCCCTGCTTTCCCTGCTCAGCGCATCACGTCTTTGCGTCGCCTCGCGGCACTCACGGCTCGACGACACACGCCGGATCGAACGCAGCGTTCTCCCATTGCAATTGCTCCGCGCCTTGCGCCGACGCGAGGTTCAACGCATAGCCACGCGGATTGGCGACCACGCGCGCGTTGCCATGGCGATAATCGAATGAGTCGTGCACGTGGCCATGGATCCAGAGATCCGCACGCGGCAGCAGGCGGCGCAGGTCGCTGAGAAAGCCCGAATTGACCGGATGGCCATCAAAGCGTGGATGAATCGAATCCGGCGACACGCCGTGGTGCGTCACCACCACGGTCTTGCCATCGAAGGGCTTCGCCAGTTCCGCCTCCAGCCAGGCCACCGCGCGCCGATGCTCGGCCAACGCCTCTTCAGGGCCGAATGCATCGCCGCCCCGCGCGCGAATCGCAGCGTGATCCGAATTCACCTTGCGCGCATAGTCCATGCTGCGAACGCGATCGCCATAAAGCTCGTAGTCGGTCCACAAGCAGCAGCCAAGAAAACGCGTGTCGCCGAAAGCGATCGCGCGACGTTCAAGGTAGTGAACCTGGGTGCCCGCCGAGCGTTGCTCGATAGCGGCCACGACCTGCGCGTACTCGCCTCCGTACGCTTCATGATTGCCGCTCACATAAACGACCGGCACAGGCCAGTCGGCAAAGGCATCCACAGCGCCCGCGCCGATGTGAATATCCCCGGCGAGCACGAGCAGGTCAGCGCCTGCGGCCGCCTCCAGCAGCGGGCGCTGCGGGAAACGGGATTGAAGTGCATCGAGGTGCAGATCGGACGCAATCTGTACGCGCATGATTCCTGGGACTGCCTTTGTTTAAGCGCTTTTATTGAAATCAGGCGATGAAGTCATGGGTGCGTGCGCTTCGGATGCAAAGCACACGCACCGCCTTCACTGAACGCCGCCTGCGCGTCCCTTCGAGGGCCAACCATATTCGGCCGCCTGCCAGGCGAGGAGGCCGGGCAAATAGAACAGCAGGTCGCGCACGCGGCGCGCACCGGCCAGTGCGAGGCAGGTGGGTGCATCGAAGCCCAGCAGACCGCCGAGCAGCACGAAGCCGCCCTCCTGCACGCCGAGATTGGCGGGAATCAGAAACGCGATGCTGCTCAGCATCTGGATGAGCGCTTCGATCACGAACGCGTCCATGAACGTCGCGTCCGTGCCGAGCACGCGCAGCGCGATCCAGATTTCCAGCGCATAGCCGAGGCATTGCAGCGTCTGCCAGATGAGCAGATAGCGCACGACCACGCCGGTCTGCCGCCAGATGAGCTTGACCGATTGATCGACGCGCGCGGACTTGCCCACCAGATCGACCACCTTGCCGCTCGTGAGATGGTTGAGCGTGCGCGCCGCGCGCTCGAATGGCCGCGCATGCTGCACGAGCGCAAAGAGCACCAGCACCGGCGCGAGCGCCGCAATGGCCCACGCGAGCCGGCCCACGAAGCGCGCCGTATCGGACGACGAATGCTCCAGCAGATAACCGGCCGCGACCAGTGCGAATACGAGCTGGCTGATGAGCGTGAGCTGCGTGTCCACGACGAGGCTCGCCACCGCCGTGGCCGGCCGCACGCCCGCGCGCCCCATCAGCCGGAACGACACGATCTCGCCGCCAATACGCGCGACGGGCAGCAACCCGTTGATCGACTCGCGTATCCATACGAGCTTGAGCATGGTCGCGAAGGTCGGGCGCTGCGCGGGGCGAATGAGGCTGCGCCAGTCCCACGCGTTCGCGCACATCGGCAGGATATGCGCGCTGGCCGCCAGCACGAGGCCCATGCCCGCGCCTCGCAGCAGTTGCAGCACGGCGGCAGGATGATCGCGCCATACGAGCCACACGGCGATCGCAAAACCGCACAGTGCAGCGATACGTCCCATGTGCTTCATCTGCGGGTGCTCTCTGATGGATGCTCCCGTCTCATTGTCTTCCTCATCTGCCGTAAAACTCAGGTCTCGTGTACCGGCGAAAGCATGCCGTTCCTGTCAACGCGAAAACGCGTGCCGCGCCAGACGACGCCTGACGAGCAAAAGCTCGCGACATAGATCGCGAACTGCACCATTTCGCAAAGGGGCAAGGATAGCAGGCTGCGCGTCTTGTCGCCGGTCGCCCGGTCGGTCTGCCAGATGAGCCACGCGCGAGCGGACAGCGCGACGGCGGCGAGAATCCACGCGGGCGTCGCGCCGCCCGAGAACGCCACGGCAAGCATGGCGAGCGCAAACGGATGCATGAGCACCGCGCCGAGATGCCCCGAGCGATCCGCCGCGCGAACGGTGCGGCTCCAGCGCAGTTCGTGCGCGAACAGCTTGGTGAAGGTGTTTTCCACGCAGGCGTGGCGCACGAGGATGGGCGGAATCGAAACCTCGGCGCCGGCGCGGCGCACCGCTTCGCCCACCGCATGGTCTTCGGCGAGATGATGCGAGAACTGCGCAAGCCCGCCGATGCGCTCCAGCATCTCCCGCGTCATGGCGATGGACTGGCCGAAGCACGGCCGCGCGCGACCGATGGCGAGGCCCGTGACGACGCCGGGCAGGAAATGATAGTTGGTGAGCGACGCCGCCACGCGCGGCCAGAAGCCGGGCGCGCACAGGCCGCGATAAACGGTCGTGACGAGACCGACGCCGGGCTGCTGCAACGCCCCGACGACATGGCGAAGATAGTCTCGATCGACGTGCACATCGCTATCGGCGAAGCACAGCACGTCGTGCTCGGCCTGTTCGAGCATGTTCACGAGATTCGCGATCTTGCGGTTGGGCCCGTAGAGGCGCGCATCGGCCACGACCGTGATGTTCGCATCGGGATAACGCACGCGCAAGCGATCGACGGCGCGTAGCGCTTCGTCGCAGGAGTCGTGAACACCGAAGAGATACTGGACTTGTCCAGGATAGTCCTGCTCGAAGAAACTCGCGAGATGCTGCTCCAGTTGCCATTCGTCGCCGTGCAGCGGCTTGGCGAGCGTGACCGCCGGAAACTCGCGCGGCACCGCCACTTCGCGCGCGAAGAAGCGGCCGACCAGCGCGCTGGCCGTACAGGTATAAACAATGCCGACCACGGCGCATAGCGCGCACACGAAGGCAAGCACAGCGGGAATCACGTGCGCGAATCCCGGCAACTCCAGATGAACCATTTCGATCGCCGCCAGAACGACGGCGATCGCGATCACGGCCATCGCAACGATGCCGCCCGTTCGCCCCTTCGCGCGCGCGCGGTCCATCATGCCTCGTGCGCGCGCAGGAAGCGGAAGAACTCCACGCCTTCGCGCAGACGCCGCTTCATCATGTCCCAGCTCATGAGCATCTC
>NZ_QEOB01000042.1:0-59047 GCF_003096875.1 Paraburkholderia unamae | reverse complement strand
GACCCATTGACGCATGCGATGCCAGCGCTGTGCGCCGAGCGTTTCTCCAGGTATGGCCACGCGCACAGAGCGAATACGCGGCTCATAACGCCGAATGGGCCCGTACACCTCGACATCTACCCAATCCCATGGATAAAGGCATTCATCGTTCTCGTAGACGATTTCCCGAACCATCGCGGGCGCGAGATTGAATGCTTTCGCGACGGCTTCCCAGTCGTCGGGATCGATAGGGGCCATGTCGAGTCCTCGCGCCTGCCCGAGAACGCCCAGTGTGCAAAACTCGCCGTCTTCGTTGGCAAGCGATTCCGCTGCAAGCGTCTTGTCTGGCATCGCATCCATTGCGGCGGCCAACTCCTTCAGCGCCGCTTGGCCGCGAGCGCCACGGATCGATGCCTTGACTGCGCCTCGCCAGCGAATGAGGCCCCATTGATCGTCGCAATCGTCGCTATATCCGGATCTGCTCATGATCGTCTCCGTTATGCTGCATTACCAGCCATCTGCTTCTCGTGCGCAAAGTTCGCGACGATCAGTGCGGTGGCGACGTCAGGGCACACGCTGTTGCCAATCATGCGCACCTGCGACGATTTCGACAGCGGTTTGCCATTGACTACTGGGTCGATCACGTAGCTGTATGGGAAGCCCTGTGCGAGCTTCAGCTCGTGCGGCTGGAGCATCCGCATGCCGATGTCGACGATCGCGTATTGCTCGCCACCGATCGTCACGATGCCGAGCGCGTCAGGACCGTGGTACTTCTGCAGGAGCGTGCGCACTTCGCCGACGTGGCCGCCGCCGGCGGTGAGCGTCGGCATCGGTTCGCGCACGTCCTGGCCGAACTGGTTGTTGCGTAGCTTGACGAGGTGTGACGAGACAAGATGATGGTGATCCTGAGTCGTGATCGTGCTCGTCGGTTTGTCGAGTGCCGCGCCCGATGACTCATGGCCGCCGTAGTGCTTCGCGAGAAAGGCGCACACAACTGCATGCTTCACGCCGCCCGCGACGGCCGTTCCGAGCGGTTTGTCGAGCCCCGGCACGCGCGGTTCTTGACCTTCACGCTCACCGTAGCCGGTCTGGATCAGCGTGGCAGCGGCAAGATCGTCGCACCCATAGATTCGGTCATATTCTCGGCGCGTACCGCCGACTGACTTCGTGGCGGAAATCCATTCATCGAACGTAGGGATCTTCTCCAGAGTCGCACCGACAAGCGCCTGCTCACCGCGATTCGCGCCTGTGACCGTGGCGATGGGGGCATCGACCGATGCCGTGCGGTCGCCGCCGTGATGCGTGACGTGCATCAGAGTCGGTGCAACGATGTACTTGTCGTTAGCCCCCGTGATCGTGCGCAGTGGTTCGTCGATGCTCCAGACATTGGGGCCGCGGCCAGTGGTCGTGCTATGCGCGACCGACAAAATGAATGGATTCGTGCTGTTCACTACGAACTTCATGATGCCCTTCGCCACGCGGCGCAGCGTCGCGTCCTTCAGCGGTTTCGCGCGTTCGAAGATCGAAGGGCACGGCAGCGTCCAGTCGATGCAGTCCGCCGCGGTGCGCCACGGCAACAGATTGCCCGCGCGTACGTCCGCGCTCTTCGGATCACCATGTGTCGGCGCCGGCCAGGCGATCGGCAGATGGTCGCGGCGCCCGACCATGAAGAAGCGCTTGCGAATCGTCGGCGCGCCGTAGTCGCAGGCGCGCAGCTCGCGGCATTCGACCTTGTAGCCAAGACCATTCACGAGTCGTCTAGCGTCGGGCCCATCGATAGGGATCTCAAGCACTTCGCAGACTTCTACAAGTGCAGGGTGGTCCACATCGATCCCAGTCGTCAGCATGCCGAGAAACGCCTTGAAGGTTTCGCCCTTCTTCGCAGGATCAGGAAGCCAAACACCAGGCGAGGTCTCCATCAGGTCGCCCCACGTCACGAACTCTTCAACGTTCTCAAGCATGAAGGCTCGCGGTGCGCGCAGGCACCAGCGAATGGCGATCCATGCGAGCCCGCGAATCTTCTTGCTAACCGGCTTGCCTCCCTTCGCCTTGCTGAAGTGCTTGCAGTCGGGCGAAAGCCAGACGAGCGCGACCGGCTGATTTCCGGTGATGGCGATCGGATCGACGTCGAATACACTCTCGCAGTAGTGCACCGTTTGCGGATGGTTCGCCGCGTGCATGGCTAGTGCTTCGGGATCGTGGTTGATCGCGACGTCGACCGGGCGTCCGAATGCGCGCTCGAGCCCGGTGCTTGCGCCACCACCACCGGCGAAGTTGTCGATGATCAGTTCGCTACCCAGATCAAGCGGCAGAGATATGTTGTCACGCTTCATGTACATGTCTCCTCGATGCACGGATGAATCGCCGAACGATCGGCTCTAGTGGCCAAGCCACCGTGTAGTGCTCAGGCGCCTCGATCCGATCGAAGACGCATTGCCACTGGCGGTTCTTTGTTTTGATCTGAAGGACTTGAAAATCTCCACGCGGAGGTCGATGCTCGATCCCAGAGGCGTCTAGCCAATTTTTGAAGGCTTCGAGTTTTGTCTTATGAAGCAGGCAGCGACTCATACACCTCCTCTAAAAGTCTTTGTGAAAGCAGCATCGACGGAACGGCCGCGAGAACGCACCACATTCGCCAGCCGTGCGCGATCTTGATGACTGGCCGTCGCCTGACGCAAGAGTCCGAAATAGCTGTTCGCCATCTCAAACACGTCCGCCGGCGGTGCCGTGGCCACACGCCGCAACGCGTCGTCGCGCGTGCGCTTACGCGTCACGCGATGCCACGGTTTGATGACTTGACCAACGAAATCGATTCCGCGCGCCACAGGCTGCAGGATGGTCTTGCGTGGATTAATCTGGACGCCGAGGCGAGCCGGCAGAAACGCCGTCACGTCCGCGAGCACGTCATTGAGATAGCGCGGCGATTCATGCAGGATCACGAAGTCATCGACGTAGCGGATGTAGTGTCGAGCGCCGAGTTCATGCTTCGCACGCTGGTCGAGAACGTCGAGTAAGACATTCGCGAAGAACTGGCTCGACAGGTTTCCGATCGGGAGCCCAAGGTGCTTGGACTGTTCCATCAGGCGTTTGTGCGTCGGCACGCGCTCCATCATTGCCGGGTCGCCGCGGTAGACGAAGTCGGCCCGTGGATCGTGCATCAGCACGAGCTCGGTCAGCGCACGCCAGAAGGGCTCGGAGATCTTCGCCAGCAACAACTCGAGCAGGATCCTCTTGTCGATGCTGACAAAGAAGTTTGCTAGATCGCACTTCAGGTAGTACGCGGGGCGTGACCAGTTCTGCGTGATCGATCTCACCTTCGCTTCGAGACGACGTGCGGCATACAGCGTGCCACGTCCCTCGATACAGGCGCACGAATCTGCGATAAACGAGCGCTCGAAGCGAGGTCCGATCCGGTTGTATAGCAGGTGATGGACAATGCGATCGCGGAACTCCGCGGCCCAGACTTCGCGCGGCTTCGGTCGCGTGATGACGAAGCACTTTGAACGCCCTGGCACATAAGTTCCGGCTGCCAGTTCGTCGTAAAGGCGCCGCAGGTTGCGCTCGAGGTTCAGTTCGAACGCCAGCGCGGCGCCGGTGTTGCGTTTCGTACGCCGGCAGTCGAGATAGGCTTCGACAAGCTCGACAAACGAGAGGGTATTTCGATCTGCGGACGGCGCGGGCGCGCAACTCATTGTTGTGATCGTTGTAGTTCTGGTTGCCATTGTTGAAGTTCTGATACCAGGCCCAGCCGGAAATATCGTGCTATCTACGTCGCCCGTTCGATTGCTCAGCCGGGAAACTGCGCGGGACCTTTCTGCACACCGGCAGCCGGTTTCCCTGATACGCATGGCGGTGGCCTTGTGGGCCAGCGGCACGACCAGATTGAAGATCGCTCAGCCGCGGGAGCCTTGACCACCACGGAGCGGGCGACTTGCGGAGTTTTTCCAACCGTTGGCCTGCTTTCCGATGCTCGTCGTCTGTTCGATCGCACCCGCGTAGGCGGGTCGCACGATGAGCCGCTTGTCCATACCCAGCCGAAGAAGCAACTCGATCACCTGAAGGCGCTCGAGGAGTTCGGTGAGATGGGGAGATTTGTCGGATGCCACATTTGCGCGAAACACCAGCACCATGATCTCGATGCATTCCGCACTGATCTTCTCGCCGATGGAGCGCTTGAAGTTGCGAGGCATGTCCTTGGCCAGATCGGTGACGATATCGAGCAGCGCATACGCCGCTCGATAAATGGGCAATTGGGTGTGCAGAGCCACGGCGTTTTAAATGATCAAATTACTGAAGGAATAAATCTGCGGACGGCGCGGGCGCGCAACTCATCGTCGTGAGCGTCGTAGTACTGGTGGCCATGGTAGAAGAGCTGACACCAGGCCCAGCCGGCGTTTTCCTCGTGCTGTTCGCCGGACCAGTAATAGCGCTCTTCGAACTCGTGCTTGAGATTCGCGAAAAGCAGCGACTGCTCGCGACGTGTTGGCAGATCGCCATCCTGCTGTGCAGCCCATTCGCGCGCAGCGTTCCAGTCCACATCGTCTGCTTGACCGGGCAACAGGATGAGATAGTGGCTCAGCGTGCCGTCTTCGTTCAGGATCCCTCCTGCGAAGCGCTCACCGGCCGCAAGCGGGATCGTGACCGCTTCGATGCGGTACTCGGTTGCCTGGGATTGCTTTTTGAACTCATCGATCATGGCGCCAATGCGCGCATGATCGTCGACGAGTTTTGAGTGCGCGGCCTCGATGGCCTCAAGCGTGGTCGTCATTGCAATGTCCCGTTGAAAATGGGTGAATGATTAAATCGACAATCTGCGGACGGCGCGGGCGCGCAACTCATTGCCGCGAACGTTGCAGGTCTGGGAGCCACTGCTGAAGGTCTGATACCAGGCCCAGCCGGATCCTTCCGATTCGTTCGACCAGTAGTAGTCGCGTTCGAACTGGTCGCGGTGCTTCGCGAATGCGACGGCCAGTTCGACACGTGTCGGCAGATCTCCGCCGATGCTCTTCGCCCATTCCATCTGCGATTGCCACGTTGCATCGGCGTTGTCGCCAGGCAGCAGGATCGTGTGTGTCACGTCACCTTTCGCAACGACGAAGCCACCGAGGTAGATCTCACCCTCAGCGAGCGGGGGAATCTGGATCTGTTGCATTTCCTGTCCTTTAAAAAAGTGAGCCCTGTGTGAGCGGCCCATCAAAAGCCAGCGCGTAGTCCTCACGCACCGGCACGGGATCAAACCTGAGCTATGCCGTCTTGCGTGGCAGCCACTCGCTGCCGCGGATCACACTGCCGACTGGCTCCAACACCAGAACCCGGCTTTCTTTCTCGCCACGAACCAGCGCCGCCGCTCTCTTCTGGGCCTTCTCCAGCGAATCGTGGCGCATCGGCTTTGAATAGCGACCCACGGTCACGAACAGCGGCGATTTCGCGCCAACCGGCCCGAGCGTCAGTTCATCGATACGCGCCTCGAGCGCCGCGTTGTTCTCGCGGAGCTTTGTGTTCGCCTGCTTCATCGCGTCGTTCTCGATCTTCAGCTCGTCGCGCTCTGTCTCGATCTGCACGCGCAACGACCCGCCTGCTTCGAGGCGCGCGTTGAGATCGACGATCTGGTTCCGGAGCGCGATCACTTGCCGCTCGATCGCATCAGTCGCCGGTGCAGCGGACGACGCTTCCACCATCGTGGCAGCTTCCGTAGTCTGGTCCGATGCTTCGGGTGCGCGGTCTGCACGCGATAGCCAGTAGTAGTACTCATTGCCAGCGCCGTGCTTTTTCTCGCGCTCGACAAGTCCGTCAGCCAGCATGTGGTTGAGTTCTCGCGCTACCTCCAGCTGATCCATGCCAATCCGCGAAGCGATCGTCTTGGCTGTCGATTGCTGTACGGTGCCCAGATACTTGGTGATATCGTCTCTCATATCCCGATACCTCAGACAATCGCGGTCAGAGTGACGCGTCCATCACCATCTTCAGTGCGCAGCATCATCGGCCTGCTACCACCGGGCTTGATCTCGTTCCACGCTCGCTTGAACTCCACAGGTGGCTCGAACTCATCGCCCAGCATTGCGGACGAACAACACAAGTTGTTGTCCTCTTCGTTGGGGATCGCGAACGACGCAACAAAAGCTATCTTGTTGAGGCGGCAAATCTCGATGATCTTGCCCATTAACGGCGAAATCTGCGCGTCGTAAATCTGCTCTTTGTTCATGTCATCCTCAGAATATGGCGCCTCACTCGCAGCGCTTACCGAGATCCGTACGCAGGGAGGCGGCTGCGCTTCATCGTGGCTGGAGTGAGGCGGTTCGGTTACGCGGCGTGTTCGAGGTCTTGAACTGCCGTTTCGATATGGCGGATCAACGCCGCACAGATCTGGGGGAAGGCTTCTTCGTGGTACAGCTTCGCAGCCTTGTCTGTCGCGGCGTGCTTGAACCCCAGAGTTGCCAACCCTTCTGCCGTCAGCGCGATCGGCGCAAGACGTTCATTGATCTGGCCGAGGCGCAAAGTGGGCGAGCTGGTCGGCACCGTTCGCGCGGGAGCAAACCAAGGTGCCGCGGCGCTCTTGCCAGTGTCTGCAGCAGCGACAACCGGGGCGGTCGAGGACGAGATAGGAATAGCCGCCCCACCATCGTTTCCCGGAGCGGTCGCCTGTGCGGCGGCCTCATCTATCTTGCGCTTCGCTTCCTTTTCGTCTTCCTGACGCTTGTGCTCCGCAATGCGCGACGTCACTGCGAGTTGGAAGTCTTCGCTCGGCTTCTGGATCAGCGTCTGCAGGTCGCGGAACAGGAATCCATGCGCCTCGGCGTGCGGCTCATACCAGTCCAGCTTGGTGCGCAGATCCCTCGCTGCCGTATCAGCGACAATCTTGCCGTTGGCGAGTGCAGTGTCGAGCTTGTCGTACAGACTGGCGATCGTCTTCAGCCCCTTGATTGCGGAGACGAAATCCGGCGTCGGAACCACAATGCTCACGTCGCCCAATGCGTTGTTCAGTGCGTCGACGTGGTCGAAGTACTTCTGGCGGCGTTCCTCGACCGCGCTCTCCTTGATCTCTTTCTTACGCTTTTCGACCAGCTTGTCGAGCGCGAGACGCTTGGTGCGGAACTGCTCAATCAGATGCTCGACAGTGCGCTTCACTTCATCGACGGTCGACATCTGGGCGATCGCACCGTCCAGCGCTGCCGCGAGACGTTTCTCGGCGTCGTCACAGAAGTTGACGGTGGCAGCCGCCTGGACGAAGTCTTCGTCGGTCTTCAGTTCCGTCTTGATGCTCGCAATGAACGTCTCGGCGGCACTACGGAACGCCGGCAGGTTGCTCGTGATGACCTCGCCGCGGATCTGCACGGCGAGTGCCGGAAGCGCCATGATGGCTTCGGCCTTCGGTGGCACGGGGATATCGCGCGGCTCGTAGCTGGCCAGATCCTTCGAAAACTGCTCCCAGCCGGTGCGCAGACGCTCGAACCATGCTTCGTCAGGCTCAATCTCGACGCGTTCGAAGTTATCGAATGTTCCATCTGACACGACGAAGATCACCTTCTTCGCACCGGTCACAAGCATGATCTGTTGGCACTGCGGCCAGTATTCTTCTGGCAGCACGCCAGCGCGCACCGAATCGGCTAGACTCGTATTCCATTGCTTGTGCTCGAACGCTATCTCCTCCGACATCGTCAGTCCGTCGCACGACGCCGAGAGTTGACCGAGGGAACACGTCACCGGATACAGATCGTCGCCGATCAGTTCCTCGACGAGTGGGCGCGCGAGCGCTTCTACCTCGTGGCCGTAGTCGAGGATGTTCTTCTGCACCCAGTCGCTGAACTCCTTCGGCGTGCCGGTGTGCTTCATATGCAGCAGTTCGGTGCGCTTGACCTTCGTCGATATGCCGAGCATCGCGGCCGCTTCGCTCGCACCGAAGCGAGTCAGGCGGAACTGGGCCCACTCATCAGATCCCTGGGCGAGGTTATGGATGACGCGCTCAGTCATTTTCGTGGCTCCAGCTGTCGATGGTCATCTTTTGGTCTTCGGTGAGGCGCTTCTTCGTTTCGATCATCGCGACCAATTCCGAAGGGGTCTTCGTCTTCTCGACGATCTGCTTACGCCAGTCGGTCTTCTTCTTCTCGAACTCTTCGGCGGTGCAAACCGGTGTCACCTTGGCTGCCGATGCGCTGTCGCCCGATGAGTTCGAGCCGCCTTCTCCACCACCTTGCTGCTCGGCCTTGTTCTCCATGACAGATTTCCATGTCGCCTCGCCGTCCTTGATCGCGCCATAGATACCGCGAAGGTCGACGAGTTCGGGAGGCGAGCATGTATCGAGGGAGTGCCCGAGATAATCCGTCAGGTCTGCCGCCTTCACTCCGATCTCAGCGAAAGCATCCGCGATGCGCTTGCGCTCGGCGCCAGGATCACGTGCGGCTTCGTCCATCCGCACAGCTTTAATGATTTCCTCGGCTTCGTCCTGAAGGTCACCGGGGATGACGCGCAGACCCAGCGTACGGATGGCCTTGGAGATCAGAGCAGCACGCTTGTTTAACAGGTCATCGTCGTTCGCCGGCACGGTATAGGTCATCTTTCCGTAGCTGTTCTTGCGAACCGAGATGTATGAGCCATCGTCCATCGGCTTCGACCGTTCGACCGTCTTCGACACACGAACATCGAGCGGATAGGTCAAGTTCGATTCGAGATCGGTCACGCTTACGCAATGAATCTCCTTCGTCTCGTCCTCGAACGTCATCGTCGTCTCGACCAGCACGTTCTTCATGCATCGGAGTGCGACTTCGACGAATCGAATACCCAGACCCTCCACACCGTTGCCGATGGGCTTCCGGTAATACGCGCTCTTGTTGTTCGCGAAGAGCGGCCGTTTACATTCCGAGATCAAGTCCTGACGGACCTGATCCCAGTTGCGCGGACGCTGCATCGCCATGATGTAGCGGGCTTCGACCATCGCTTTGGACTTCGCGGCGATCGCGGTCGATGCAGTCTCCACGAGCGCAGTCGTGGTTTCCTGTGCGCCAAATTCCTGGCGCACGCTCAATGCCGTGTTCATGCCTGCTCCTGGGCGGCGGCCGGCGCGGACTCGATCTTTTCGTACGGGTACTTGCCCTTGAACGGCTTGATGTTCTTGTAGAAGTGGGAACCGATCGACTCGGCGCCCTTGAATGCCGAGAACGTGTCAACATCGACGTTCGCGTAGTGGTACAGCGACGTCGGCTCGCCGGCATTGTTCTTGAACCGGATCGCGAGCGTGCTCGTTTCAGCATCGTGGCCGATGCTGTGGATCTGCGAGGACTCGACCGAGTCCATAGCGATAATGCGTGTCATGTCGTTCCCTTTGAAGTAGTTGCCATCTGCAGACGCAGAGCAGCCGTGTTTTCGTTGTCAATCTCGTTGGCGATGTAGAGACAAATGAAGGCCACCAGAATCGCCAGCGATAGAGCTAACCGTGGGTGCTTCGCATGGAAGCGATCGAGAGCCCTGATCACGACAGGCGCGCTCCGGTAAGCGGGTTATAGACGCCCTTCCGGGGAGCGTTTGCTGGATGGAGCAAATGCCGTGTGCCGAGTTGCTCGCGCTGGCGAAGCCGCTGACATTCCTCGACGGCCTCCCGCTTTTCGCGTTCGCTCAGGCCGGTTTCGACGTGGCGAAGATCAATCATCCGCAGCATGTGAGACTCCTCGTGAACATGAAAATCACCACGGTCATCGCCCCCACGGCCGCGAAGCTCGCCATCAGGACATACAGAACATCGAGGCTCCGTGCCTGATGCTCATCGATCGGCTTTATTGGAGACATACGTTTTTGAGATCCACAGTCCGGCGATACACCGATTTGTTCAGCCACGGTACGAAAGTGAATTCGAGGTACGCGTTGCTGCCGATGAAAATGAAGTGGTGCAGGCGGTTCATGTCACGCTCCGTGTTCACTGCAGCTGCTCACACCCGCATCGCCAGGGCCGAGATCCTTGCCGCATTGCGAGCACGACGTTTCGCTGAAGCGCGGCTGACGCTTGAAGTGATCCTCTGCGTACGCCCACGCGATCTGGAACGTGTAGGCGTCCGTGTTGTGGCCATGCGCGCGAGAATCAGCGAACGCGGATTCCCAGCCAGAGACCGGCTCGGGCTTCGATTTTTTGAAAACCCATGAGAGGTCGACGGCCATCTCACATCTCATCCATCAAGCGGACACGGTATGCCGGGCGGAAACGCGGTCCCATTTCGTCCTGAGCGTCGGATGCATCGCGGGCATAGTCCTCATCCACGATGGCGAACGTCTCGCGCTCTTCCGCAGTCAGCAGCTCTGCCTCTTCCGGCTCACGCGTGCGCCAGCTGTCGTATTCGCGCCAGACATTGGCATTGAAATGCTTTCCCATTTCAGTACTCCTGATCTATTTGACGGGCTTCCCACCCGCGTGACCCTGTTGGAGCCGGGCTGGCTTCATAGCGGGATCTTTCGATCCTCAGCAGTGATCGGTCAGCGCTCGTATAAGGCAACGTTGCGCCGCGCTCTTCGTGTCCGGAGAAGCGTTACACCGGGGCCCGGCCGGTGTCGCCAACCGATCACTGCTGAGGATGCCCCTACTCTCGGGGCCGTCAAGCCTGGTTAATCTCGGTCGGCTTTCACCTTCGCTACTGCACTTGGGGCCGGCGGCTGCGTTTAGGCAATTCGTGGAGGCTTTCCCGCAGCCCACCTCCAGCCACACCCACGCCGTACTACGCCCCTTCTCTCACGGGGTATTGCAAGATCAGACGCCGAAGAAAATTGGCGAATGACTAAATGAACAATCTGCGGACGGCGCGGGCGCGCAACTCACCGTCGTGAGCGAGGTAGTGCTGGGTGCCATAGCTGAAGAGCTGAAACCAGGCCCAGCCGGCTGACTCTTCCTCATTGCTCCAGTACCAATCCTTCTTGAATTGGTCGCGATGATTGGCCCACAGCATGGCCTGCTCAATGCGGTTCGGAAGGTCACCGCCGATCGACTTTGCCCACTCGATCTGGTCGTTCCAACTGGCGCCGTCGTTGTCGCCGGGAAGCAGGATCACGTGATGCGCTTTGCGGGTTGCGTCGCCGATCAAGCCGACATAGATTTCGCCTTCGGCGAGTTCGGGAAGCGCGATCGCCGCGACTTCGGTGGTTTGTGCGTTCATGGGTTCTCTACAGAATGGAAGAAAGATGGGAAATTCCAGTGTGTCGCGCTAGACCTTCGATTGCACGTATTCGATGATCGACTGAACCGTGGTGAACTTGTCGAGATCTTCGTCTGGGATCTCGATGTCGTACTCATCCTCAACTGCCATCACCAGTTCGATGCGATCCAGCGAATCGCCACCGAGTTCTTCGACCAAGCGTGTATCGTCACGCAGCTCGTCCACCGTCGTGCAGTACTGCGTCGCCAAGATCTCCCTGATCTTCTCGGCGACGTTGCTTTTTACTTCAATCATTGATATCTCCTGGGTTCCCACCGCTGTTGATCTTCGCGACGTTCACTGGCGCCGCGGATGAAGGCACATGCAAACAGGACCAGGATGAACCATATCGAGAAGCCAATGGCTGCATAGGTTGCGAACATGATTCTCTCCAGTTGTCCTAACTTACTGGAACACGCAAAGAACTTGCTAAAGCCGCCTAACGGGCGGCATTCCCAACAAAGCGTGCTACAGGAAATTCCCGTTTATCCGCCGGGCGAGGAATTCAGGCCGCTTACGGCGGCGAGTCGGGTAGCGGGTAAGTGGCCACCAGTTCTCCACTTGGTAGACATTTAGGGGGACCGTCTTGAAGTGGGAAGCCATCCAGTCCCGGCAAGAGCACTCATCGAATGCGCTTGCCGCGACAGACATTGCTTTACGTGCGGGCCGGACTACTTCCAGCTATGCCGGCTCCCGGTCCCGCACGGTTGCGTCGATTACCACGCGATCGACGCGATGTTGCGCGCCTCTTTCGAGGAAGCATCCCCGTCGATACGGTTCGGCCATTTCCACTCTTCCTGCTACTCACGCGGTGGGATTCGGACGTGTGTGCGCTCGGGCTTTCGCCGTGACACCTTTTATCCACGAATTTTGAAAGATCCCGATCCACTGTCACTGGATCGGCGCGCCGCTGCGCTGTGTTGCTTGCTGCTATGGACTTCATCTTATACAAGCGTGTTTGTAGGCGCAAGAACTTTCTACAGTTATTTTTGTAGCAGACGACAAAACAAAACCCGCTCGAGGCGGGCTACATATCTGGACGTCTTTGTAGACGTTACAGAATGTTGTCGGTCCAGACGGCTCGGCCGATGATTAGAGTGCGGTCATCTGGCGGAAGCATCTTGTCGGGGAATTCCGTCTTGTCCGGATTGTCGCTACGCATGATCCAGACAGTAGAGCCAGCTGGTGGGTAGTACTCCCGCACCAGACGCTTGAGAACCAATCCGCCGTCGGGCATGCACACCGCAAAGATCTTCCCTTCAATGGGATCTCGCTGGGCCGTATTCAATAGAACGACACGCCCGTCCTGAATCTTCGGGTACATGCTCGCGCCCTCGGCATAGATGATCCGAGCCGAGTGCTCCGGTACGCCGTACTCTCGCAGGAATGTTTTTTTAAATGCCAGGCCGCCCTTGACGACCACGTGGTCTTCAAAGCGGCCATTGCCGCAAGCAGCGGCGATGTCTAGTTGCGGCACGATAGCGAACTCGTCAGCTGTAGGATTTGGAAGGTCCCCTGCCACTAGAGTATCGCTGCTATTAAGCAACCGTTCACCAAATAGATCGCTATCTGGGGTGCTGATCGACGTATCAGATTGTGACGTTTTGTGGTCACCAACAAGATCGGACTGTGTGGGCGCCTTCCCCAACCCATCAGCGAGCCATCTGGGGTCACATTTTAAGACATCGGCTATGCGGATTGTATATTTGCTGCCCTTCGCGTTTTTATCGTGATCAAGCAGGTATTGGATGACCTGCGGCTTGCAGGGCACCTGTCTCGCGAGCGCGCTCTGGTCCGTGCGGGGGTTTAGCCCTGCGCATACCATCGCCCACTCAAGTCTTTCGGCGAACGTCTTTTTCATACAAAGGATTTTGTACTAAGACGCTGCAAAAGTGCTTGTAGAGTGATTCGCCCTGTGCTACAAATACGCTTGTAGACAGACCATTCACTGACATGCCAAAGAAACCGCCCACCCCGCAGACTGGAATCGAAAAGGCCATTGCGCAAGCAGAGGGCCAAACGAATCTTGCAGTCGCCATTGGGGCAAGCCAGCAGATGGTTGCCTACTGGAAAAAGAAGGGAATTGTAAGCGATGCCAGTATGTGCGCCGCGATTGAACGCGCAACAGGTGTGCGGTGCGAAGAACTCAATCCGCATGAAGACTGGACGACCTTGAGAGTTGTTCTGTGCGCCCCCGATCGGGACCGCATCGATGCCAGCGACGACGTCCAGCCGCCCGTAGGCGGATCGAGCGGTACAGAGAAGCAAGCCAAAGTCGTTTTGTAAGCACATAGCAGTCCTTATTTCATTCGTTAGCGTCCTCGAGGCGCTTTAATTTTCCCGGAGCATCAAGTGTCAACTCCAGTGTCAACTGATGCCACTCAGTTCGAATTGCCGCTCATGTGTCGTATGAATCGACCGCAGCCGGTGGATCAATCTGTAGTCGAATCAATTACTTGCGAGTCGGGCCTGATCAGGAAATCGATTGAACTCTCAAAGTTCAAGTTCCTGGAAAAAACGTATGCAGGGACGCTGGGTTTGTCCGCTTCACAATTTTCCAAGATCAAGAACGGCCGTGATGGCGCCGGCAAGGTATGGCACATGCCCATCACCGCCGTCGCGGCGTTTGAGTGTTTAGTCGGACATACCCTGATGACACAGTGGATTACGTATCAGCGTGAACTGCTGCTCGACGACGACATGCGCGAGCTGTTCGAAGCCGAGCAGCGCGCCGCGGAACTGCGGGCGAAGTACAAGGCCAAGACTGCGAGGGCGGCATGAGCGCGCCCGACTACACCGCCTTCCTGCGGAAGAAGATCAAGATGGCCCGCTTCGACGGCTTTCGCATCGAGCTGGCCGCTCTGCACGAGTGCCTGTTTCCCCACCAGCGCGACATCGTTCGCTGGGCCGTGCTCGGCGGTAATCGCGCAATCTTCGCGAAGTTTGGTCTCGGCAAGTCCGTCATGCAATGCGAATGGTTGCGCCAGATCATCACTGCGACCAGCGGCGATGGCCTGATCGTGTGCCCGCTTGGCGTGCGTCAGGAGCTGATCCGCGACGCGCGCATGCTCGGCATTGAGCTGCGCTTCATTCGCGGTGCCGACGAGATGTCGGCGGAACATCACTTCTACGTCACGAACTACGAAACCGTTCGCGACGGAAAACTAGATCCGCGCCGTTTCACGGCCGTCAGCCTAGATGAAGCGAGCGTGCTGCGCAGCTTTGGCAGCAAGACGTATCAGGAGTTCCTTCCCCTTTTCGAGGGCGTCCCGTTCAAGCTCGTCAACACGGCTACGCCGAGCCCCAATCGCTTCAAGGAACTGATTCATTACGCCGCGTTCCTCGGCGTGATGGATAGCGGCCAAGCGCTGACGCGCTTCTTCCAGCGCGATAGCGAGAAGGCCGGCAACCTGACGCTTTACCCGCACAAGGAAGAGGAATTCTGGTTGTGGGTGTCGAGCTGGGCGATCTTCATCCAGTTCCCGAGCGACCTCGGTTATAGCGACGAGGGCTACGTTCTTCCCGACCTTGACGTCCATTATCACGAGGTCCCTACGGACTACGCAAAAGCCGGTACCGACCGCGACGGTCAGGTCCTGATGTTTCAGGATCCGGCGTTAGGTCTCAGCGCCGCGGCAGCCGAGAAGCGCGAGAGTCTGCCCGCGCGCGTAGAGAAGGTCCGCGAGATTGTTGATGCCGCGCCAGCTGATCATTTCGTCATCTGGCACGACCTCGAAACGGAGCGGCACGCGATCCAGGCAGCGCTACCGGACGCCGTGAGCGTATGGGGCACGCAGGATCTCGAGGAGCGCGAACAGCGCATTGTCGATTTCGGCAGCGGCGCGTATCGCCTGCTCTCCACGAAGCCGGTCATCGCGGGTTCCGGCTGCAACTTCCAGCGTCATTGCCATCGCGAAATCTTCGCCGGCATTGGCTTCAAGTTCAACGACTTCATCCAGGCAATTCACCGCGTCCAGCGTTTCCAGCAGCCGCACCGCGTGCGCATCGACATCGTGTACAGCGAGGCCGAACGCGAAGTGCTGCGCACGCTGCAGCAGAAGTGGACCCAGCACGAGGAGATGGTGCAGAAAATGACCGAGATCATCCGCAAGTACGGTCTGAATCAGCTCGCGATGCAGGAAACGCTCGCGCGCTCAATCGGTGTGGAACGCATCGAAGTGACCGGCGATCGTTTCGCCGTCGCGAACAACGACTGCGTCGAAGAGGCGAAGCTCCAGGAAGAGAACAGCAAGGATCTGATCGTCACGTCGATCCCGTTCGCGAATCATTACGAATACTCGCCGAGCTACAACGACTTCGGCCACACCGAGGACAACGATCACTTCTGGCAGCAGATGGACTTCCTGACGCCGCAGCTTCTGAGGATCCTGAAGCCTGGTCGTATCTATGCCTGCCACGTGAAGGACCGGATCTTGTTCGGCAACGTCACCGGCGCCGGCATTCCGACCGTCAGCCCTTTCCATGCCGAAGCTATCTTTCATGCGCGCAAGCACGGCTTCGACTATATGGGGATGGTCACGGTCAACACTGACGTTGTTCGCGAGAACAACCAGACCTACCGCCTCGGCTACACCGAAATGTGCAAGGACGGCTCGAAGATGGGAGTCGGTTCGCCGGAATACGTGCTTCTTTTCCACAAGCCGCAGACGGACCGCTCGAAGGGCTACGCCGATCTGCCGATCCGCAAGGCAAAGACCGATTACAGCCTCGCACGCTGGCAGGTTGACGCCCACGCGTTCTGGCGCTCGAGCGGCGATCGCCTCTTGACAGCCGAAGAACTTGCCGCGCTCGGGCCAGACCAGCTGGCCAGCCTCTTCACGAAGTACTCGCTCGCGAACGTCTACGACTACGAGTTCCACGTCAAGATCGGCGAGGAACTGCTTGCGCAAGGGCGTCTGCCATCGACATTCATGAGTCTGGCGCCCGGCTCCCACCACCCCGAGATCTGGCACGACGTCACGCGAATGCTCACGCTCAATGGCGAGCAGGCAAAGCGCGCTGTCGAAAAGCACGTTTGCCCGCTGCAGTTTGACATCGTTGATCGGCTGATCGAGCGCTACAGCAACCCGGACGAAATGGTCTATGACCCATTCTGCGGCCTCGGCACGGTCCCCTATCGCGCGATCCTGAAGGGACGTCGCGGGGGTGGCTCGGAACTCAACCCGACGTATTTCATGGATCAGGTGCACTACCTCCGCGCTGCGGAGCGCGAGTACTCCATGCCTTCGCTGTTCGATGCCGTTGAGGCTGCATGACGGAGTTCCGGTAATGACTGAAGTCACCGTTCGGCCCGTGCCGTATGCGGCTGACATCCGATCGAAGGGCTGGAGATTTGAGCTCGATACCGAGCAAATCGAACAGTCTGACACGTGGGTGTTGACGCCCGGGAAATTGCGGCCGTGGCTTTTCATGATTTGGGTAACTGCATGGAAGCAAACCCCATGCGGTTCTCTTCCAGATGACAACGAACTCATCGCAGTTCGCATCGGTATGGAGCCGGCCCTGTTCGCCAAGAATCGAAGCGTCCTGCTGCGTGGCTTTTGGAAGGCCGAAGATGGACGCCTCTATCACGACACGATCACGCGCCGAGTCGCCGAAATGCTCGCGTCTCGTGACAAGGACCGGAACCGGAAGGCCGAATGGAGAAAACGGAAGGAGGCGGAAAAGACTGGGAAAGACGTAGTAGTCCCAGGAATGTCCCACGGGACAGACGTGGGACATACAGGGGAATCCAGCGTGAGTGACGACACCAGTACCAGTACCAGTACCAGTTATTCAGTACCTAACGGTACTGACGCTGACGCGTCTGGAAATCCGTCCCCTGCGAAGTCCGCTGAGCAGATGACGAAAGACGAGCTCTGGTCCGCTGGCAAATCGCTCCTGATGCAGGGTGGCATGCCGGCTCCGCAGTGCGGCAGCTTCGTTGGAAAGCTCGTGAAGGACTATGGCGACCATATCGTGATCGAAGCTGTGCGCTCCGCCGTTGTCGCCCGCCCTGGTGATGCCCCGTCGTTCCTGAAAGCCACGTGCCAGACGCTTGCCGGTGAGCGCACGCGTCCGAACAAGCAGCAGCAGCTCGAAGCCAAGAACCGCGAGATCGCCCAGCGCCTCGCTCAGGAGGGGTCGTGAACGTTTCGGACAAACCCGCATTTTTCGGCCTTATCGCCGACGTCTACGCGTTTTACAAAAGCGATTTTTCGGAGTTCGCTGGGCGTGTGTGGTGGGAAGCCATGCTCGCCTACGACTTCACGGCTGTCGCCGATGCTCTCAATCGCCACTGCGTGAACCCGGACAGCGGGCAGTTCCTGCCGAAGCCTGCCGACGTCGTGAAGATGCTCGCGGGTTCGACGGTGGATGCCGCGCTTGTCGCTTGGTCGAAGGTGGATCGCGCGGTGCGCGAGGTGGGTACGTACCGTAGCGTCGCGTTCGACGATCCGGTGATCCACCGCGTCATCACCGACATGGGCGGCTGGGTGCAGTTCGGCGCGAAGGAAGAGGACGAATGGCCGTTCGTGCGCAACGAGTTCGTCAACCGCTACCGCGGCTTTCGCATGCGCAGCGAGATCCCCGAATACTTGCCGCTCCTGGTCGGCATCGCCGAAGCTGCGAACAACAAGGTTGGCTTCACGAGCGAGCGCCCCACCCTGATCGGCGACGCGAAAGCGGCCCAAGCAGTTCTCGCCGGCGGATCGAACAAACCTTTGCTCGGCGTCATGCAACTGCCGCCGGCCGGCCCAGTTGGACCGAAACCCACGAAACTCCGCCTCGCGAAAGGTGCGATATGAGAAACGATTGGCTGATGCCAGAAATCACGCTCCTGCGCGAGAAGTACGCAACCGCTCGGTCTTGCGCAGAGCTGATGGCGCTCTTCCCGCGGCACACGCCCCACTCTGTGCGTCGGATGGCACAGAGCGAAGGATTGGCCCGACCGCGTTCCGGTGTCGTGAAATTCCGCCCGGGCCGCGATCGCCTTCTGAAGCTTCTCAAGAAGGAGAGTCACCTGACTGCGCATGAGATTGGTGCGCGCCTCGGGCTCACCTATCGGGGCGCCCAGAACATCACGCTCGAGTATCGCGCCGATCTTCGTATCGTGGGCTGGTTGCCGCCTCCGAACAAAGGCAAATGGGCGGCGCAATGGGCACTCGCGAATGGAATGCCTGATGTGCCGAAGCCATTCCTGCCGAAGGGCACGAAGACTGGCGGAAACAAGCGAGCGAATCCATTCGCCGCTGCGGCTGGCATGGTGGTTGTCCCCAGTGGTGAGACGGGCCGCGTGTTCGTGCAATCGATGGATGTCGACGAATGGCATCAGTCGCGGGAGGCCGCATGACGGACATCACCTTGGTCAAGCGTACCGATCTGCAGCTCAGCGAGGAGCAGCGCGCGACGTTGCGCCTCGCGCTCTTCGAGATGATCGACGGCCTCGGAGAGAACGACCAGAAGTCGTGGCGTCGCTTCTGGCAATGGATCACGCGCGCGGGTGCCGGCGAGATCTTCAGCATCGAGACATGGGCGCCGCGGCACGGTGGGTTCCACAAGCGCCACATGGTGCTTGAGTCGACGGTATTCCGATCGCAGGAGCGCATCAAGACATTCGAGCAATTCCGACTGTGGCTGAAGCTGGGCGCAGGCTTCGTGGACTGGATGGCCGGCCCGCGTGGCGGCGTCGTTCCGGTGCCGCGCTCGATCAGCTACCGCAAGTGCGACGAAGGCACGATGCGCCAGTTCCACGAAGACGCAATCGATTTCCTGCGCAGCGAGCATGCCACGCGCTATCTCTGGCCCGCGCTGTCACCCGAAGCGGCGGATGCGGCAATGGAAATCATCTTGGGGAGTTTCGGCGAATGAAAACCTTGATCTGGGCGGTCAATCTCGCGCTCTTCGGCGCTGTCTTTCCGCTGTATCTCAGCAGGCGATCGCGCGGGGTTGTGCTGCTCGCCGCGATGGCAGCTCCTTGGGCAGCGTTCTGGCTTGGATGGCTCGCGCGATGAATCGCACGCTCAAGCCGAAGAAATGCCGCATATGCGCGCGCACTTTCACGCCTATCAGCAGCTTGTCAAAGGTCTGTTCGGTGCCATGCTCGCTCGAATGGGCGCGCAAGGTAGCTGCGCAGAAGGCAGCCCGGGCAAAGCGCGATGAGCGCAAGTCGCTCCGCGAAGCGCTGGAGAAGGCGAAGACGCGTGGCATGCATCTGCGCGAGTTGCAGACTGCGTTCAACGCATGGATACGTCAACGCGACGCTGGTCTGCCTTGCATCTCGTGCGGGCGAGCAGCGTCGTGGCGAGGTCAATGGGATGCCGGGCACTACCGTTCCGTCGGTTCGAATCCAGCAAGCCGTTTCGATCCGTTCAACGTGAACAAGCAATGCGGGCCCTGCAACGTGCATCTCTCAGGAAATCTCATCGCGTACCGCGTCGGCCTGGTGAGGAAGATTGGACTGGAAGCTGTAGAGCGTCTCGAAGGGCCGCACCTCCCGCTAAAGCTCACCGTTCCGGAGATTGTAGAGATGAAGACGTTCTATCGGGCCGAGGTTCGGCGGCTCAGAAAGGAGGCTGCATGATTCGCTGGCTGAAGCGGCTGTTCTCACAGCGCGAGATTCGCGGCTATCAGCCGCTGCCTGATGCGCGCTGCGAGCCGCCCCCGATGCCGCGTGCTAAGCCGTCGCGCGAGGTTGAGCGGCTGGCGAGCGACATGCCAGAGCCCGGCTGCATTGAATACCGATTCCTCGGCGTTACTGGAGAAGAAGAAGCGTGAGCCTCGATATCTTCCCGATTTCGCTCGCCGAGGCCAACGCGTTCGTTGCTCAGCATCACCGACATCACGAGCCCGTGGTTGGGCACAAGTTCAGCATCTCGGTGGTGGACGTGTTCTCGATCGATTCGATCGCTGCTCAAGCATCTCAGGTCTGTGGGGTTGCCATTATCGGGCGCCCCGTAGCACGCGGGAACGATGATGGCCTGACGCTCGAGGTGAACCGCTGCTGCACGGACGGCACGCGGAATGCCTGCTCGATGCTCTATGGCGCTGCATGGCGTGCTGTGAAGGCAATGGGCTACCGACGTCTCATCACATATACGCTGCCGACGGAAGGCGGCGCAAGTCTCCGCGCAGCTGGCTGGAAGCTCCTTGGCGAGCGTGGTGGAAGTAACTGGAATACGCCGGCGCGCCCGCGCATCGATACGGATGCAGCGCTCCGCGGCCAGAAACTGCTCTGGGAAGCGGTATGAGCGCCAACTGGCCCGACGCCGACGATCCGATGCTCGTGCTCCAGAGAAAGCAGGCAGAGACATGCGCCGGCTGTGATTCGCTGATCGTGCAGAAATACATGGGCGTCAGGAAGTTCGTATGCCGCCGCGGCAAGCAGAAGGCCTCGACGGAAATTCAGGAAATGCGGCGCTGCAAGGCGTACGTGGAAAAGCAATCCCAAACATTCAAAGCGTGACCAAGGAGTGACATGAACGAGATCGAATTCAAATCGGCCTTTGATGCAGTGCGGTTCGCGCTTTCCTTCTCGTCGCAGCAATACGGCGAGAGTCTGATGGCCAAGCAGATGCGCGGCCCGTCGGGAGGCTCCGGGATGGGATTGATCGGGCTGACTGGCGCCGGCCAGGCCGGCCTTATTCGCCGCGAGATGTGGGAGTTGTCCGAGCTGCATCTCTCGGTGCTCGTCGCGCGCGCGGCGCCGCACGACGTGCCCTGCTCTTGCGGCTCGGCTTGCTGCGCAGGGAAGGTACCCAACGTCGAATGGGTGAGCGCGATTTCGTGGCTGACGGCCGCGTCCGCCGCCCAGTGTTCTGGCTTCTCGCACTACCGGGTGCGCCGCGCAATTATCGAGCGTGTCTTTGGCGTGAAGTGCAGCCTGAGCGATATCGCCAAGGAATACGACGCGCACGAGAACACGGTGAGCAACCACAGCACGGCGGTGCGTCGTTGGCTCGAAGGCAACAAGAAAACTGGCGATGCCGGCGTGAGTGAATTGGCGTGGGCAGCGATTGAGCGACGCCTTGATGGCCTGGGAATCCTAAAGTCAGCAGAAAATGCTTGACACTGTGGTAAACACCCACAATAATCTATGGAATTCGATACACGTCGAAGTTGCCTCTAAAGCCCGCAGCCCTCACCGGCGCGGGCTTTTTGCATTGGAGTATTGCCATGCCGATCCCTCATATCGTGATTGGCATCATTGTCTGCGTGGTGGTACTCGGCGTGATCGCACTGCGCGAAATCCTGCGACAGGACTGACCGTGGGCGACATCGACTGCGTCAAGCTCGAAGAGTGGTCGCTCGCCGTCTTCGATGAGGTGCTCGCTGCAGGCTATATCACGCCGCCGTGGCGCCCGAGCCGCGCGATGCGCGAATCCCTCGCTGGTTACTTCGAAGCTGGTCTGACACCTGCTGAGGGCGCCGAGGCGCTATTCGCCACGCGCCAATAGGCATGCCATGAACCCCAACCACCTAGCCGCCCTCTGGTTCAACGAGTGGGCGCGTGCCCACTGGCTATGGTCGCGGTGGTTCGACAGTATGGCTCTAGCGCTGTGGGGGATGTAGATCCGAGCTCTCGTGCATGACGATGGATCCGCCTAGACGCTGAAGAGAAGTGTCAGATAGGCAAGCGCGACGAAGAGGCCTGCGATGGTGCCCAAGATGTCTCGCGAATCTGGACCGCGCGCAAAGTGGGCGGGAATGCCTACCAATGCATACCCAAGCGCGAACACCAACACGACCATAAGCACTGGCGAAATGCCATGTGTAAGAAAAGCGACAGGATTTGCAACGATACGGTGTGCCACGGTGACGCCTCTCCGAAAGGTGAATGCGTTCAAGGCTACTTCTTCGTTAGTCACTGGATTCTAGTCCACTCTCCTTCACCCAAGCGCGAGACTGCCGGCGTGGCTGGCTGAGCGGGTTCCGTGCGAACCAACGGGTTGCGCGCTTCGGTGAAGGTTATACCAGGGATCGAGAATGACACCCGTCAAGCAAACGAAGCTCTACTCGCCCGACGGCATCCACAACGGGAACTGTCTCGCCGCCTGCTATGCCTCTCTGCTCGACCTGCCGCTCTGGATGGTTCCACCGTTCGAGGACATGTTCGGCCGCGGCGAATGGTACGCACGCATCGACGAGTGGCTCGCAAAGGCTCACAAGCTGGAGCGCGTGCGCGCGAATGGGCATCCGGTAGGCGAATTGCCCGAGTTCTATCTGGCGTGCGGCCGCTCCGCGCGCGGTGTGCTCCACGCCGTCATCTACAGCAACGGCGCGCTCGTTCACGATCCGCACTACTCAGATTCCGGTATTGCCGACGTCATGAGCGTCGAATACCTGCGGCCGCTCGCGGCCTGAACCGTGTCTCCTCCACGATGAGAGTTGTGGATTCGCCCGGCCTCGAGCCGGGCACTTTGTTTTCTGGATCGGTATTCCGCTAAGGACGCGGGGCTGCCTGTAAAGCAGTTGCTTCGGCTGGCTAGGTTCGATACCTAGGCGATCCACCAGTTTGTTTGGAAGCGCTACCCGATTGGCGACGGGACCGGTCTTGAAAACCGTGCGAGCCGCAAGGCCTTGGGAGTTCGACTCTACCCCGCTTCCGCCAGACCCTGGAAGGTTGCCAGAGAGGCAATGGGTCGGCTTGCTAAGCCGTAGCCGGTGCTCACGCGCCGCGTGCGTTCGATCCGCACACCTTCCGCCAGTGTCCCACCGCGGCGCGTCGTCGCTGCACTTCCCGCGTCTCGGTGCAATGCCGGGTGCTGCCGCCGCAGTTGGCGGCACATATTCCAGGTAAGCGTGATGGCATCGACTGTGAGAACCGAGGACAAGCCCCGCGCTCGCTTTGATGGCAAATGGTGGCGTCTTACGGCCCCGCCCCATCGTCCGGGAAAGAGTCATCTGTATCTGAGCTTTTCCCTGCGTGCCGCCTACGAACATTGGCACGGTGAAGCTGTGCAGCTTGAGAGAGTGAATTCTCCTCAGTCGCCGCGCCCCTGAGAGAAATGAATGCGCAAGAAGAAACCCGAAAACGCGGTGACTCTTGCGACAAAGCGCCCGTTGCCTCCGGAAACGCTTTTCGGAGAATCGCGATTGTTTCGTCCGATCGCGCCTGCTGATGGCATTTCAGAGTGGGTACAGGAGTCGTTTCTATCCGTAGGTGCCCCGCTGTTCAACGAGGAGCACAAGCACCTGTTCTTCGCCGACATCGCCTATCTGTGGGCGGCCGTCGAGAACTCGAAGCACATGCGCCGCGTCGTTGGCCAGTGCGAAGAGGTTGCGATCCGCGCCGGCGGCTGGCAGAAAGCCCGGCAGGAACAGCAGTTCTACGAATGGTTCGGCCGCGTGCCGAAGTTCCTGATCACGCTCGACGCGCGCTACGCGCTTGAATGCAGCGACCTCGAATGGTGCGCACTGGTGGAGCATGAGCTCTACCACGTGGGCCAGCGGCATGAGTTCGGCGAGCCTGCTTTCACGAAAGACGGGCTCCCGAAGCTTGGCATTCGCGGCCACGACGTCGAAGAGTTCGTCGGCATCGTGCGGCGCTATGGCGTGGGAGCAGCTGCTGGCGATACGGCCAAGCTCGTTGCTGCTGCGAGCCGCCCGGCTGAACTCGGGCATGTGTCGATTGCGCACGCATGCGGCACTTGCCTGTTGCGCGCTGCCTAGTTGGATAGTGCCTGGAAAGGTTTCAAAAAATGGCTGTTCTGTCCGATACCGTGAAAACCCGCATCACGCAGGCGCTTGCCTGCTTCGATACGCCGTCTCAGGTGTCGAAAGACATCCTTGCGGAATTCGGGCTCGTGGTGACGCCGCAGCAATGCGAGGCATACGACCCGACCAAGCGTTCTGGAGAGCGGCTCGGGAAGAAATATCGGGCGATCTTTGAGTCGACCCGCGCGAACTTTCTCACCGACACGTCGCGAATCGGGATTGCCCACCGCGCGGTTCGTCTCCGCAAGCTCGATCGCGCTGCGATGCTGGCCGAAGATCGCGGCAACCTGCCGTTGATGGCGCAGTTGCTCGAGCAGGCTGCGAAAGAAGCCGGTGGTGCGTTCACGAACAAACAGAAGCTGGAGCACACCGGCAAGGATGGCGGCCCCATCAAGACTGCGGCCGGACCGGTCGATCTGAGCGATTTGACCGATGATGAACTCGATGTCCTTGAGCGCATCGCCGCTAAGCGCGAGCCTGGAGCAAATCCGGGCTGAGAAGCGCCGGCGCCTGCGCGAGCGGCTCGAAGCCGATCACCTTGAGTTCACGAAGTACTTCTTCAAGGTCCGCAACGGGCTGGACTTCCGCGTCAACTGGCACCATGTGCTGATCGCGGATACGGTCGAGCGCGTGATCCGCGGCGAGCTGAAGAACGTTGTCATCAACGTCTCTCCCGGCTCCTCCAAGACCGAAGAGGTGGTGATCAATCTGATCGCCCGCGGGCTCGCGTTGAATGCGCGCGCCAGATTCCTGCACATCTCGTATTCAGATGACCTCGCCCTTCTGAATTCCGACACGGCACGTGAGGTTGTGCGCTGCGAGCAGTACCAGGAGCTCTGGACGCGAGAGATCGCCGACGACGCGGACTCGAAGAAGCGCTGGAACGTCCTGCACGAAGGCCACAAGGCCGGTGGCGTCTACGCGACATCGCTCGGCGGCCAGATCACAGGCTTCCGTGCCGGCCACATGACGGAAGGGTGGCAGGGCGCCATCCTGATTGATGACCCGCTAAAGGTCGAGGACGCATACAGCAAGGCGAACCGCGACAAGGCGAATCGCCGCCTGATCTCGACGGTAAAGAGCCGGAAGGCCAATCCGGACACGCCGATCATCGTGATCATGCAGCGGCTGGCCGAGGAAGACCCGACGGGCTTCATCAAGGCTGGCAAGGTGCCTGGCGAATGGGAATTCATCGAGATTCCCGCGCTGATTACCGATGAGTACGTCGAACAGTTGCCCGAACACATCCGCCCGATGGTGGATAGCTCGGAGCGCGACGAAGATGGCCGGTTCAGCTACTGGCCATACAAGGAGCCGCTGAAGGACCTGCTGGCGTCGGAGAAGGCAGATCGCTTCGTCTTCAGCGGCCAATACATGCAGCGGCCTGCCCCGCTTGGCGGCGGCATTATCCAGAGCGGCAAGTTCGTGCGCTATGGCGCGCTCCCGAACCTGCAGTATCGGAAGATCTACGCTGACACGGCGCAGAAAACAGCAGAGCGCAATGATTACAGTGTGTTCGAGTGCTGGGGGCTCGGTGTCGACAACCGCGTCTATCTGATCGACCTGATCCGCGGCAAATGGCCTGCGCCGGAGTTGAAGCGGCGTGCGAAAGACTTCTGGAGCAAGCACAAGGCAATCGGTGCAGGCAACCCGGATGCGCCAGTACTGCGAAAGATGCTCGTCGAAGACAAGGCGAGCGGCACCGGCCTCATTCAGGATCTGTCGGAAGACGGCGGCATTCCGATTGAGGGTATCGAGCGCACGAAGGACAAGCTGACGCGCGTCATGGATGTGGTTAGCCATATCGACGTCGGAAACGTCTGCATCCCCGCAGATGCTCCCTTCGTGAATGACTTCATCGCCGAGTGCGATTCGTTCACTGCTGACGACACACACGCACACGACGACCAGATCGATCCGATGGTCGACGCAATCTCCGACATGTTGATGGGCGCGCGGCCGCTGGTCGTGACCGCTGACGATCTAAAGACACTCGCCCGCATGGGACGCACTCGATGAACCGTAGGCAACGCAAAAAGGCACAGATGGCGGCGCGTCAACAGCCGACCATTCGGACGCCGGCGCAGGCTGCGGAATCGCTTCGCGTGACGCTCGACCATGTGCTGGCTCTTCGCGCCAAGCCTGAGACGAAGAAGAAGCCTCTCACCCCCGAGCACTTCCGCGCGTATGAGCCGCCCAAGGGTGTCCTTCCCGCTGGTACGACCGGCGCGAAGCTCGCCATGGATGCGGGCTTCAGCGAGAACAATGCGTTCGATGCGCTGGGTAATATCAACGCCGCCTTCGATGAGGGCTATGCGTTCCCTGGCTTCACGATCCTCGCTGAGTGGGCGCAGATCCCTGAGTTCCGGCGCCCTGCAGAGGTCTACGCGCGGGAGATGACCCGCAAGTGGATCAAGATCAAGGCGATCGGCGAAGAGAAGAAGGTCGAAAAGGTCAAACGCCTTGAAGCCGAGTTTCGCCGGCTGAACGTGCAGGCAGTATTTCGCGAAGCGATCGAGAAGGATGGGTTGTTCGGCCGCGCCCAGATCTTCCTCGACATGGGCGCTGAGTCCGACCAGATCGACACGGCCGAGCTCAAAACCGAGCTGACCGAGTCGTCCGCAAAGATCGGTCTCAATTCGCTCAAACGCCTGACGGTCGTTGAACCGATCTGGAGCTATCCGAACCGGTACAACGCGGACAATCCGCTCGATCCGACTTTCTATAAGCCGACGAGCTGGTTCGTCATGGGCAACGAGATTCACTCTTCGCGCCTGATGACGATCGTCTCGCGCAAGGTGCCCGATATCCTGAAGCCTGCATACGCGTTCGCAGGCCTCTCGCTGTCGCAGATGATCAAGCCGTATGCTGACAACTGGCTGCGCACGCGGCAATCCGTCTCGGACCTGATCCACGCTTTCACGGTCTGGACGCTGAAGACTGACTTGACGAAGCTGCTGGCCAAGGGCGGCGCGGAGGAATTCTTCTACCGGATGCAGCTGTTCAACCTCGGGCGCGATAACCACGGGATCAATGCCGTGGATAGCTCGACCGGCGAAGAGTTCACCAACGTATCGGCCCCGCTGGGCGGCTTGGACAAGTTGCAGGCGCAAAGTCAGGAACAGATGTGCTCGCCTTCGGGCTTGCCCCTTGTCTACTTGACAGGTATCACGCCGAGCGGCCTGAACGCGACGTCGGATGGCGAGATCGAGGTGTTTCAGGACACCCTTTCCGCGAATCAGGAAATCTACACGCCCTTCGTTTCGAAAGTGCTGAACGTCGCCCAGTTGTCCCTTTTCGGAGAGGTCGATCCTGAGATCGGTTTCGAATGGGTGCCGATGCGCACGATGAGCGAAGAGCAGCGCGCGACGATCCGCAAGACCAACATGGAAACCGACGCGACCGCGATTGGTGCCGGCGTGATCATGCCGGACGAATCGCGCACACGGCTGGCTGGCGAGGAGGATTCGCCCTACCACGGTCTCGACGTGAACGCACCGTTACCAGAAGTTCCGGAGCCTGAGACGGGGCCGCTTCGACATGCCGAGAAGCTGAGCGGGATGCAGGAGCCGACCGGCGAGGAAGAGGAAGAAGGGATGACGGCCTAGCCGTACCTGATCGCGTCGATGCGCCGGATCATCTCCGCGAGCTCGAGGCGCATAGCGTCGAACCGCGGCTTGCCGGCGCTGTCGATCAGGCCGGTCTTCAACCCGAACATGTCCAGTTCGGTGTCAAGCAGGTCGGACAGGTTGAACCGTGCCGACAGTTCATCGTCTTCGCCAACGTAGACGACCACACGCTGCGGCTCCTCGTGGTCGTAGCCGACGTAATCCACTTCGACATCCTGCTTCATGGCTGCTCCCAGACTTGTTTCGCCGACCGGAAGGGACATTCTACTCCGGCCGGTCAGAGCCAATGCGGGCGTCGAGGCGGCCTATAACAAGCAGCTCCAGCGCTGGGTCGAGATGATGCACAGGTCCCTCCTGTACTTTGTCCAGGCCCAGTACCGGGCCAACCCACCACCAAGCCTCGCGCAGGACGCTGGCTGGGAGGCATTCCGCGACGGCAGCCCGGCCAACGCAATGCGTCGTGCGATGCACCGCATGTCACGGCGCTGGCTGAAGGCCTTCGACAAGGGCGCCGAGGATTTGGCGAAGTACTTTGTCGACCGCGCGGCCGGCGCGACGGACGTCCAGTTGAAGGACATCCTGAAAAAGGCCGGATTCACGGTCGAGTTTCGTACGACGTACGACGTCAACAATGCGATGCAAGCAGCCATCGGCGAGAACGTTGGACTCATCAAGTCGATCGCTTCCCAGCACCTGACCGAGGTCGAAGGCCTCGTGATGCGTTCGATGCAGGACGGCCGCGATCTGGCGACGCTCACGCAGGAGCTGACGCACCGGTACCAGTTGACGAGCCGGCGCGCTTCGTTCATCGCGCGCGATCAGGCGAACAAGATGACGTCCGTCATCAATCGCGCCCGGCAGCAGGAGCTCGGCATCACGCAGGCGCGCTGGTGCCACTCGCACGGTGGCAAGCAGCCGCGCAAATCGCATGTCGAGGCAAGCCAGTCGGATGGCGGCAAGGGGAAGGTCTACGACATTGCAAAGGGCTGCCTGATCGACGGCGAGTACATCTGGCCGGGACAGTTACCCAACTGCCGGTGCACCGCGCAATCCATCATTCCTGGCATGGAAGACTGAAATGACCATCGCATCCTTCGCGCCAACGGCCACAATCAATCTGGCCATTGGCACGACCTCGGCCAATGTGCAGTTGCCGTCGACCGGCTCGCCTACGGCAGCGCTGGTGACGAATCCCGGCGAACATCTCGCGTTTGTTCAGTTGGGCACGTCGAACACTGTCGCGGCATCGACAACTACGTCGATCGCCGTCCCACCATTCCCTGCCCCTCCCGTTGCGTTGACGCTCGGCGCGAACACCTGGATCGCCGGCATATCTCTCGCCGGCGTGGGAAATCTGAACATCGCTGTGGGTAGCTGATATGCCGCTTGAGAGTGGTTCGAGCCAGGACGTCATCAGCCGGAACATCGCTGAGCTCGTGAAGGCCGGTCATCCGCGAAAGCAGGCGGAAGCGATCGCCTACAGCAAAGCCGGTAAATCCACGGCCAAGGACGAGAACATCAAGGGCGCTGGCATCGCACTCATCACGCCGCAAGGTGAATGCCTGTTCCTGCTGCGCTCGCCGGATGCCAACCATCCGAACGAATGGGATCTTCCCGGCGGCAAAGCGGACGACGATGAAACGCCCGAGATGACGGCGAAACGCGAGACGTTCGAGGAGATCGGCGCCCTTCCCTACGGCGAACTCGATCCGATCGCGGACACGTCCAGTGAGGACGACAGCGGCGGTACCGTCGACTTCCTGACGTACCGCATGAACATCACGCGCAGCTTCACGCCGAAAATCGACAAGTCCGAGCACACGAAATACGTGTGGGCCAAGCTCGACAATCCTCCCGAGCCGCTGCACCCGGGCGTCCGTCAAGTGGTCAACGCCTTGCGTGGCGTGACGACGGCCAATGACATGGCGATGGACAAGGCAATGGAAAGCGCCCTCGCGGCGCGCGATCGCCTCGCCTTCGATAAAGGCAGCGTTCGCAGCTACGACCACGACGGGCGTCTGCACGTCAAGCTGACCCATATCAGCAAGGCGAACGTGTGCCCATACAAGGGCAGCGAGATCCCCGACGCTGAAACGCTTGGCCTCGAACCGAACCGCATCTACATGCTGCTTCGGGATCCAGAGGAACTGCAGAAAGGCATCGCGACGGCCAATCTGATTCCCGTGCTCAATGAGCACGTTCCGGTAAGCCCGATCGATCCGAAGCAAAAGAACGTCGTTGGGTACACGGGCACGGACGCAGTTTTCAATGCGCCGTACGTTGACAACTCGATGGTTATTTCGGTGCAGGACTCGATCAACAAGATCGAGGATGGCTCCGAGCAGGAACTCTCGAGCGCGTATTACTACGACGCCGACATGACGCCGGGCACCTACGAAGGTGTCGCCTACGACGGCGTCATGCGCAATATCAAATTCAATCATGTGGCCTTGGTTCCCCGAGGAAGAGCCGGGCCGGATGTAATGGTCGGAGATTCCTCAAATCAACCACATGGAGCAAAACCTGTGAGCAAGCTCAGCAAGAAAGCCGTCATGGCAAAAGGTGCGCTGCTGGCTGTCCTGACGCCGAAGTTGGCGGCAGACGCGGCGCTTGATCTCGATACGATCCTGGCCGGCGTGAAGCGCAAGAACTGGCTGGAGAAGAAGCCCAACATCGTTTCGGCCATCCGCCCGCTGCTCGCGAAGGATGCGGATCTCGCCGATGTTGTCGAGCTGCTCGACAAGCTCGATGGCGAGAACCCGGACAACGACGATATCGGCCAGGACACGGTCGATCCGAAGTGCGAGGAAATCCTCGGCATGCTGCGCGGCAAGATCAGCGACGAAGACCTCGACGCGATCAAGGCGAAGCTGACGGCGGCTCCGGCAGCGACCGCAGGTCAAGCCACGGACAATCCCGATGCGACGGGCGGCGTGGCCGCCGTTGCGCAGGACAATCCGGATCAGACTGCTGGCGCCGCGAACGCCAATCCCGGCGGCAAGGGCAACGAGCCCGCTCCGATCTCGAAGTCGGCGATGGACGCCGCGATCGCTGCGGCGGTCAAGGGCGCTCGCAAGGATGCCGAGCAGTCGACGATCGCGCGCTTCCGCGGCATTCAAGCCGCCGAAGAAGAAGTCAAGCCGTACGTCGGCAAGCTCGTCGCGCAGGACAGCGCCGAAGGCGTCTACAAGGCAGCCCTCGAGATTCTCAAGGTCGACGTCAAGGATGTTCACCCGAGCGCCTATCGCGCGATCCTGATGGCCCAGCCGAAGCCGGGTGAGCAGCCCAAGCCGCGCTTCGCGCAGGACAGCGCATCGATGCAGTCGGACGCCGTGCTCGATGCGTTCCCGGGCTCCGATCGCATCAACAAGTAAGGCAGCCGGCAAGCCTCTTCTCACATTCAGGAGCATTTCATGGGATTCCCCCGTCAAGTCAATGTGCAGGCGGCACCGGCAGTTCTCGGTGACTTCTGCGATTCCAACCCGCGCGCCACGGTCAATGCTGGCCAGGGCGCGCTCGTGGCCGGTCCGAACGGCGTGAGCGTCGGCTTCTTCGCCTGGGTCAACCCGGCCGATGGCCGCTCGGTGAACAACTACGGCTCCGGCCTGCCGGATGGCTTCGTCCACCGCGACCAGCAAGCGATCATCACCGCCTATCTCGCCGACGACACGCTCACCATGTCGCCCGGTTTCCCCATCACGCTGTTCAATGCAGGCGGCTTCTGGGCGCGCAACGACGGCTCGTCGACCTCGGCGAAGGGTCAGGCCGCATACGTGAACAACTCGACCGGCCAGGTTCAGTTCGGCTCGAACTGGACGGGTGCGAGCGTCACCGGTTCGATCGCGCAGGACGTTGTGACCGGCTCGATCTCGGGCACCACCCTGACGGTCACCGCAGTCACCACCGGCCAGCTGAATGTCGGCGAAACGATCAGTGGCACGGGCGTCACGTCCGGCACGCAGATCCTCTCGCAGCTCACCGGTACGGCCGGCGGCGTCGGCACGTATCAACTGAGCGCCGCGCAGACGGTTGCGAGCACGACCATCACGGGCTCGTATGGCCTGATGACGGTGACGGCTGTCGCATCCGGCACGCTCGCGGTCGGCGATGGGATCTCGGGCAGCGGTGTCACCACGGGCAACTCGATCATCGCCCTCGGGACGGGCACCGGCGGTACGGGCACGTACGTTGTGGGCATCGGCCAGACGGTTGCCTCCGAAACGATCACGGTCGCCGCTGGCGTCCAGATGCCGAACTGGAATGCAGCTTCGGTGGGCGCCCCGGGTGAGCTCGTGAAGATCACCACGTGGCCCGTCGTGCCGTACTGATCCCGCTGACACTCTCTTGCAACAAGCCGCCTTCGGGCGGCTTTTTTATTGCACAAGGAATTCACCATGGCCAAAAAACTGGCATATGACATGTCGCCCCAGGAACAGCGCGCGGCGATGGATTTTCACCGCCGCGTGTGGGGGATCGACTTTCCAGAAGCGCAGGCCTTCTGCCGCCCGGAATGGAAGCAGAACATCGAAATGGCGATGGACGCCCAGCCCGCCCTCGTCACGGTGCCGAACTCCGGCATCCCGGCCTACCTCACGTTCTACACGGACCCGGACATTCTGCGCGTCCTGACCGCGCCGAACGAGGCGGCCGAGATCTTCGGCGAGAAGCAGAAAGGCGAGTGGACCAGCACCACGCTGATCTTCCCGGTGGTCGAACGCACGTACGAAGTCAGCTCGTATGGTGACTACAACAACAACGGACGTGCCGGCATCAACACGAACTTTCCGGAACGTCAGCCGTACCTGTATCAGACGATCTGCGAATACGGCGACCTGGAAATCGAGCGCGCCGGCCTCGCGAAGATCGGCTTCGTTGCTGAGCAGAAGGAAGCTGCGATCGACGGTCTGAACAAGTTCCAGAACCTGACGTATTTCCGTGGCGTGGCCGGCCTCCAGAACTATGGCGCGCTCAACGATCCGTCGCTCTACGCGGCGCTGACTCCGGCGCCCAAGGCATGGGGTGGCACTGCATGGATGAACGGCACCATCGTGGCTGCCACGGCGAACGAGATCTTCGCCGACATCCAATCGCTGGTGATTCAGCTCATCAACCAGTCGTCCGGCCGTATCAACCTGAAGTCGAAGTTCACGCTGGCGCTCTCGCCGGCGCGCGAAGGCGCGCTCACTGCAACCAACTCGTTCAACGTGAACGTGGCGGATCTGCTGAAGAAGAACTTCCCGGGCATGGAAATCAAGAGCGCTGTCCAGTACGGCGCGCTCACGGCGCAGAACCCGCAAGGCAATGCGCTCGGCGAAATGATGCAGCTCTACTGCCCGGACGCAGGCGGCCAGGACTCTGGCTACTGCAGCTTCAACATGAAGCTCCGCGCCGGCAAGGTCGTGCCTGCCGAAAGCTCGTGGAAGCAGAAGATGAGCCAGGGCTCGTCGGGCTTCATCCTGCGCCAGCCGTTCGCAATGGCGCAAATGATCGGTTTCTAACCGAGCAGTACCCCGCGCGCCAGGAGTCGCACTCCCGGCCGGCCTGACCGTACCGGCCCGGCGCGCGGTCCTTTTTCACCGGTCACCTTTATAGGCGGTCACATGGCAACGCAAGAAAGCACTCTCAGCCTCAAGAAGAACAACGACGTCCCCTCGAACGCGACCGTGACGGTGGCGAGCAAGTCGCCGTTCGATATCACCTTGAAGCTCTACGATCTCGTTGAGCAGAACGAGCCGGTTCTCGGCGGCGGCTTCCGCACGTTCAAGCAGTTTCGCGAGCGGGTCGGTGCGCCCACGTTCATGATCCAGGGCAATTCATGGCCGCAAAACAAAGGCCCGCACCAGCAGATCGTCGGTGGCTATGCGATTACGCATGGCATCCCGAAGGCATTCTGGGATGAATGGCTTGAGCAGAACGAGAACGCCGACTACGTGAAGAACAAGATGATCTTCGCGCATACGGAAGCGGCCAGCGTCACCTCGAAGGCGGCCGATCAGGCCGAAATCAGGTCGAACATGGAACGCCTGGACCCGAGCAACCTGCCTCGCGGATTGCAGGAGTCCACTGACATGCGTCGGCCATCATGAGCACGCCGTGCACGGGTGGTGTTGTCACGTTCTCATGGGGCGACTGGAGCGCGCGCTATCCAGAGCTGGCGACGTCGATCTATGAGGCGCTCGCACAGTTGTACTTCAATGAAGCGCAGCTGTATTGCGACAACACGCCGACCAGCCTCATCCGGGATACCAGCCCGGGCGGCGAACGCGAACTGCTCCTGAACATGATGACGGCGCATATCGCTGCGCTGAACGCACCGCTGAATGGCCAGCCGTCGTCTCCGTTGGTCGGACGGATATCCGGAGCATCGGAAGGCAGCGTATCGGTTCAGTCCCAGAACGACTACCCACCCGGCACGGTGCAGTGGTACCAGCAGACCAAGTACGGCGCGGCATTCTGGGCCGCTACGATGAAATACCGCACGATGCTCTACACGCGCGGGCCCGTGCCGGTTTCCAACCCATTCAATCTGTTTCGACGGAGATATTGATGGGCATCACGATCTCGGGCGGCGACAAGCTTGAAGCGAAGCTCCGCGAGATCGCCGAGGAAGCAGCCAAGGCCAAGACCGTGCGCGTTGGCTTCCTCGAGGGAGCGACCTATCCGAACGGCATGCCGGTCGCACAGGTGGCCGCGATCAACGAATACGGCGGCACGGTTACCGTTCCCGAGCATGACGTCACCGTGAACCGCAAGGTCAAGAGCAATGGCGAGTTCGCGAAAAATGGCCGGTTTGTGAAGGAATCGGAAGCGAACTTCCAGACGGTGCATCACGTCGAGTCATACACCGTCACCATCCCGGCACGCCCCTATTTCCGCGGCATGGTCCAGCAGAACAAGGGCGAGTGGGGACCGGCTCTCGGAACGATCATCAAGGCAGCCGATTACGACTCAGCCGTCGCGCTTGGGCGTCTCGGCTCAATGGTTCGCGATCAGCTACAGGATTCCATCCGGGAGTTCTCCGAGCCCGAAAACGCGAAATCAACGGTTCGCAAGAAAGGTTTCAACGATCCCCTCGTCGACAGTTCGCACATGCTGAACAGCGCCGACTTTGAAGTGAACGAATAGGAATATCCATGACAAAGCTCTCTGTTTTCAGTTCGCAGGTTGGCGACGTGACGATGCAGTTCGACACTGCCGGCAATCAACTTTCCTCGCAGGCGGTGCAGGGCGGATCGGCGACGACGCCCGGCTTCGTGCGCACTGGCGGCAACGCCAGCGTTCAAGTGGTCGCCGCTGGTCAAGGCAATGCCGCCGCCACGACCGACACCGTGCTGTTCACGTATGCCCTCCCGGCCAGCGCATTGGATGTTGCTGGGCGTCAAGTGACAGTGGTCGCAGCCGGGACGCTCGGTTCGACCGCGAACAACAAGCGCTTCAAGTTGTGGTGGGGCACCACCACGCAAACCGTCGGATCGGCTGTTGCCGGCGGCACGCTGATGGCTGACTCTGGCGTTCAGACGACCAACGGCGGTGGCTGGTCGATCAGCGCTCAAGTATCCAAATATGGTGCGGCTGGCTCGAATACCCAGATCGCCACCAATCAGCAGGCGATCTCCGGAACCACGCATCTCGGCACCGCCGCACCCGTGCTTCTCACGGCGAACGAGTCCAATGTGATCAACATCACTGTGACGGGCGCCAGCACGACGACCGGTGCAGCCAATGACGTGCTCGGCCAGCTGTTCGACGTAGCGTTCAACAACTGACATGAATCTGCACAACATCGCCGGTCCTATTGTGGCGGCTGTGAATCCGTGGATCACGGCATCAATCCAGCCGTCACAGGGCTATACGACGAACGGCGACGGATCGCGTGCTCCGGCATATGGCGACGCGATTCCCATGCAGGTTCAGATGCAGCCACTTCAGTACCGCGATCTCGTGCAGATTGATGGGCTGAATATCGGCGGCAAACGTCGCGCGATGTATGCCAACGGCGAATGGGATGCGGTGGTTCGATCCCAGCAGGAAGGCGGCGATCTGGTCACGCTGCCTGATGGCTCTGTGTGGCTGCTCGTCTTCCAGTTCGAGGACTGGAGTTCAACTTCGCAGTGGAGCAAGTTTTGCGTCACTTTGCAGAACGGCAGCTAAATGGCTCTCTCCCTTACCGAAGCGCAAACGCTCACAGCTCTCAGGTCATTCCTGCTCGCGATCATGCCCGCAGGGATGGAGATCGTGCGCGGCCTGGACAACCGGGTGCCGGAGCCGGTCGGGCCTGACTTCATCACGATGACGCCGATTCTGCGAGATCGCCTCGCGACAAACGTCGACAGTTCGCAGGATTGCGCATTCACAGGCTCAATCTCGGGGGCGACGCTTACCGTGACGGCGATGAATATCGGCACGGTTGCAGTCGGAGCGACGTTGTTTGGCGCCGGTATAGCGGCGGCCACCACCATCACCGCGACCGGCACCGGAACGGGCGGCATCGGGTCCTACACGGTCAGTCCTGCACAGACTGTCGCGAGCGAGACCATGGCGGCCGGCAGCAAGAACATGCTCCAGGCGACGAAGGTCACTGTGCAGCTGGACGTGCACGGGCCTGGTTCAGGTGATAACGCAGCGATCATCACCACAGCATTCCGTGACGAATATGCGGTGGATTCGTTCTCATCCTCTGGCTTCGATGTCGCACCACTCTATGCGGACGAGGCGAGACAGATGCCCTTCCTCAACGAGAACCAGCAAATCGAGGAGCGCTGGGTGGTGGAAGTCGTGATGCAGACAAACCCGATCGTCAGCGTGCCGCAGCAGTACGCCGCGCAGCTCAATGCCGCATTGATAGACGTAGACGCCAGCTATCCCACTGAGTAGCTAACCACCATCCCATTTAACCCGGCCGCGCGCCGGGTTTTTCGTTTCCGGGCCGCCTTCATGGCGGCTTTTTCATTTGCGGAGTCAAAATGACCATTCCCGCCAGTGCAATCGTACAGGTCGTTCCTTCAGTCCTTTCGGCCGGCGGGAGCGCTCTTGATCTGATTGGCCTGTGCCTGACCAGCAGCCAACGCGTTCCGACCGGTCAGGTTCTCTCGTTCCCGTCAGCGGCAGCTGTATCGTCGTTCTTCGGACCGACGTCGGTGCAGGCTGCGCAAGCCACGATCTATTTCAATGGCTTCACGGGCTCGAACGTCCTGCCGGGCGCGATGCTGTTTTCGCAGTACAACCTTTCGGCGGTATCTGGCTATCTGCGCGGCGGCAATATTTCGGGCCTCACTCTGACGCAGCTCCAGGCACTCAGCGGAACGCTGACGATCACCTTCGCAGGCACCCCGCTCACTTCGTCGAGCATCAATCTCTCGGCGGCGACCAGCTTCTCGAATGCGGCTACGATCATCCAGGCCGGCTTCACGTCGCCACCTTTCGCCGTCACATACGACAGCGTCTCGGGCGCCTTCGTGTTCACGAGCACGGCGACTGGCGCGACTGCAACGATCACCTACGCGACTGGCACGCTCGCCGCCGGTCTGCTTCTGACGGCCGCGACGGGCGCCACGCTTTCGCAGGGCTCTGCAGTCGCAGCGGCTCCCGCAGCCTATATGGCTGCAATCGTCGCGCAGACGACGAACTGGGCGACGTTCTTCTCGGACTTCGATCCGGACGCGGGCAGCGGCAACGCGCTCAAGTATGCGTTCGCGGCATGGGCCGGCACGACGAACGATGAGTTCGCGTACTTCTGCGAGGACACGGACATCACCCCGACGCAGTCGACCAACGCTGCCTCGTCGCTCGGCCAGAAGATCATCGCGGCCGGAATCTCGGGCACGTCGCCCCTCTGGGTGCCGAGCATCCCGTACGGACTCGCTGCGTTCTCCTCGGGCGCCGTCGCGTCGATCGACTTCGACGAGACGAACGGCTTCGCGACGTTGGACTTCAAATCGCAATCCGGGATCGTTCCGACGGTCACGAACGCGACCGTGCGAGCCAATCTGCTTGCGAATGGCTACAACTTCTACGGCGCGTACGCAACCGCCAACCAGGCTTTCCAGTTTCTGGAGAACGGATCGATCTCGGGCCCGTTCGAATGGGTGGACGCGTACGTCGGCCAGATCTGGCTAAACGCAGCGCTGCAACTTGCGCTGATGGTGTTGCTGACGAGCGTCAAGTCGATCCCGTACACGGTCGCAGGCTACGAACTGATCCGGGCCGCAATGCTCGATCCGATCAACGCGGCTCTCAACTTTGGCCTGATCGATACGGGGGTCACGCTGTCGGCAGCACAGATTGCCGAGGTCAACAACGCCGCGGGGATCGCGATAGCCAGCACGCTGCAGTCACAAGGCTACTACCTCCAGATTCAGCCCGCGACTGCCCAAACGCGCGGCAATCGCGCGTCGCCGCCGATCACGCTCTGGTACACGCAAGGCGGCTCGGTGCAATCCATCAACGTTAGCAGCGTCGAGGTCCAATAATGTCCGACATCACTTCTGCAAACAGCGTCCTCATGCTCGGCGTGACGAACCTGTTCACCGTGCCGCAGCAATTGGCAGGGTTCTCGGCCGACGACATGTACGAAATGGGCGCCATCGACACCAAGGAAGTGGTGATGGGTGCGGACGGCAATCTGTCCGCTGGCTACATCCCGCAGATCAAGGTGATGAGCGTCACGCTCCAGGCCGATAGCGCGAGCAACACCTTCTTCGAGACGATCTACGCCGCGGAGGAAGCAGCGCAAACGCCCTTCTTCATGTTCGGTACCGTGCGTCAGCCGTCGGTCAGCCGGCTCTACACGCTCAACAAGGGTGTACTGAAGAACTACACGCCGATGGCTGGCGCCAAAAAGACCCTGGCGCCGCGGAAGTTCGAGATCCACTGGCAGGTCACCCTCGGAGCTCCGACGTAATGCGCAAAGAGAAAACCATCGTCATCACGACGGAAGGCCGGGACAAGGGCAAGATGTTTCACATTACCGAGCTCCCGGCCTCGCAGAGCGAAGCATGGGCGACGCGCGCGCTCTTCGTCATGATGAACTGCGGTGTCGAAGTGCCCGAGGATCTGCTCTCCGCTGGTCTTGCTGGCATTGCGGCGATTGGCGTCAAATCGCTGTCGAAAGTCCCTTACGAACTCGCCAGGCCGCTCTTCGACGAGATGATGGATTGCATCGCGATCGTCCCGGATCCGAAGCAACCGCTCGTCAAGCGAGGTTATGGCGGCATCGGGCCGATGATCGAGGACGACATCGAGGAAGTTTCGACGCGGCTGCAACTCAAGAAGGCCGTGCTCGATCTGCATCTGGATTTTTTTCTGAGCGCCGCCCGATCAAAAGACGCGGCGGCGGAGTAAGCGACGACGATCTGATCGACTACCCCAACGTGCCGCGGTCGATCGGTCTCGTCGTTTCGAAGAAGTACGCGACGCCACACGAACTGCAGACCGTCTACGGCGCAGAAGATCTCTACGACCTGCTGGAGATCATTGTTGTCGACGGGCACAACGATCGCATCATGAGTGAACGAAAGGAATAATTGTGGCATCCGTGATCGACGCGCTCGTTGTGACGCTGGGGCTCGACATTTCCGGGTTCATCTCGGGGAAGAGCAAGGCTGCACAAGCGACCAAGCAACTATCTGCAGAGGAAGCGAAGGCCCAGAAGGAACTCGAAGCACGTAACAAGCAGGCTGCGGAGTCCTTCAAGAAGGTTCGCAATGAAGTTCTGGCTCTACTGGCAGTATTCACCGCCGGCATGGGCATCAAGGATTTCACGGAGCACACGATCGGATCCGCAGTCAACCTCGGCTACATGGCCAAGAACCTGCAGATGAGCACGCGTGAGCTGTCTTCATGGCAGCGCGCGGCGGAGCGCGCCGGCGGGAGTGCCGAGGGAATCACCAGCGCCCTGCAGGATTCACAGCAGCAGATTGCGAAGTTCCGCCTCGGCCAGGTCAGCGAGTCGATCCAGTGGTTTCTGCGCTTCGGTGGCAAAACGAGCGACCTGAAGGACGGCAACAGCTATCTGCTCGCCCGCGCGAAGATCGTTCAGGATCTGTTCAAGGTCGACCCAGGCCGCGCGCGCTTCGTCGCCCAGCAGATGGGCATCAGCGATGAAGAGTTCAACTTCATCAAGCAAGGCCCGCAAGCCATCCTCGCACTGGTCTCGGCGCAGGAAAAGAATGCAGCCATCACCGAGAAGCAGGCTGCGGCCGCACTCAAGTTGCAGAATGCGTGGCTCGACCTGCGGGACCGTCTGGTCTACGTCGGAACGACGGTGTTGCTCGAGCTGATGCCCACGTTCGAACTGTGGCTGCAAAAGCTGCAGAAGATGGCCGATTGGGTGGCTGACCATCGCGGCGACATCGTCCAATGGGTCAACGATGCAGTTAAGGCAATCCAGCAGTTCGTTCAGTGGGCCGACAAGGCCGCGGATTCGGTGGGCGGCTGGAAGAACGTTCTGATCGCCTTGGCCGCGCTGAAAGTGCTGTCGATGTCATCTGGACTCCTGTCGCTCGCTGCCGCGTTGATTCAGGTTGGCGGCGCTCTTGGCGGCATCTCCACCGCTGGCGTGGCCGCTCTGCCGGTACTGGCAAGACTGCTGGGGATCGCAGGTCTGGCGCTGCATAGCGAAGGGCTAAACTCTGGAGAAGATGCGTATCTGCAGCTGCATGGTGCGCAGCCTGGACAAACATGGACTGGAGACGCCGGTGGCGATGCGCGTCGGGCTGCGGATTCAGGCAGCACATCCGATCGAGCGAACTACTTGATGGCCCGGCTCAAGGCTGCCGGCTATACCGATGCTCAAGCGGCAGGGATCGTTGGCAGCCTGATGCAGGAAGCTCAAGGCCTGAATCCCGCGGCAGTGAATCCCAAGAGCGGTGCGGCCGGCATCGGGCAATGGCTCGGCTCCCGCGCAGCGGCGTTTCAGCAGCAGTTTGGTCATTCTCTCGCGCAGTCGACATTCGGCGAGCAGGTCGATTTCATGCTTCAGGAACTGAAGACCAGCGAGCGGGATGCAGACATGCGAATCCGGAACGCCACGACGCCGGAACAGGCCGCCTATCTGCACTCCCAGTTCTATGAGCGCCCTGGAGCAGCTGAAGCGAACATCGCTCGCCGGCAGGCGTACGCGCGGGATATTTACTCATCGATCGGACAGGCGAACGCAGCGCAAATTGCAGGTCAGTCATCGGGTGTCCGAGGCGGTTCGTATGCATCCCGAGTCTCGACCATGACCTCGACGGCCGAGACGAACATCAACGGCCCGATCACGATCCATACGCAAGCCACCGACGCGCAGGGCATCGCGCGTGAATTCGGAAAGGCCGTCGGCAAATACAGCTTCACGGTGCCGCAGGCGAACACAGGACTGACGTAATGGCAAATGGCGTTCCAGCACTGTGGGGGCAGGTCGCGAACGTAGTAAATACCGTCGGCCTGCTCGCGGCCGATGCGGTGAATGTGCTCAACATGTTCGCCGGGCCTCAGTGGGGGATCTTCAATCAGGATGGAACAATCGCGATCCAGCCCGATTCCATGGTCAGCCTCGATTTCCGGCGCGACTGGAAGATCCCCAACTATCCCGTCGAGCAAGGTTCTTTCGAGTCGTATAACAAGGTTGCGCTGCCCAGCATTACGCGCATACGAATCACAAAAGGCGGCACGGTTACAGATCGGCAAAGCTTCCTGCTTCAGATATCAGCGATCGCCGCATCCCTCGACCTCTACAACATTGTTATGCCTGAGGGCGCGCTGATCCAGAACGTGAATATCGTCAGCGACGGGATCAACCGGACGTCCACGAATGGCGTGGGGCTGCTTTCGATCGATCTGATGCTCGAAGAGGTGCGGGTAACAGCGACTGCATCATTTTCGAACACTGCGGCTCCGAGCGGCGCGGATCCGGTAAGTACCGGCAGCGTTCAACCGCAGACGCCGACGACAGCGCAGGACGCAGCAGCAGGCCTATTTACTTGAGTGGTTTGAAAATGCAGATCATCCCTATCCAGGACGTCTACTCGCAGAGCTTGACGGTTCAGATCGGGGGGCAAAACACACAGATCAATCTGTACCAGAAGCTCGACAGCAACCTGTATTGCGACGTCTACGTCAACAATTCGCCCATCATTACCGGCGTGATCTGCCGGAACATGAACCTGATCGTTCGTGACGCATATCTCGGTTTCATCGGCGATCTGATGTTTGTCGATCAGCAAGGGACGTTCACGCCGCCAAGCACCGGCATCGATCCTTCTTCGCCCGGTCTTGGCACACGCTTTCTGTTCTGCTATCTCACCACGACTGATCTCGCCGACTGATGGCATTTACCCGAAAGAAAATCGAGCTGACGATCAGCCTGGGCACCGGCCAGTTCGGCGATACAGGAGCGAACACCGTCACGCTAACGGGGCTTCGCACCCGTGCAGAGATCCAGCAGTTCGGCGGCGACGCGATGCCTCAGGTCCAGTTGCTGATCTATGGCCTGCCGGCGTCGATGATCAACCAGCTGACTGCCATCGGTCCCGTCAACTCCGCGGTGATGTATCAGAACTCGGTGCTCATCGCTGCAGGCGATGAAGGATCGGCACTCACGACAATCTACGATGGCACGATCTGGCAGGCATGGGGCGACTTCAACCAGACGCCCGATTCAGCCCTGAACATAGCCGCTGTGGGTGGTCTTGCCGCTTCGCTCAAACCCGTGGGCGCAACCAGCTTTCCGGGCAGTGCGGACGTCGGAACGATCATGCAGCAGCTGGCGTTTCTGGCCGAAGTCGGATTCGTCAATAACGGTGTTTCCGTCCAGCTCTCGAATCCTTATTTCCCGGGCACCGCGCTCGCGCAGATCCGCGAATGCGCGCAGGCCGCCAATATCAACTACACGATCGAGAACGGTGTCCTGCAGATCTGGCCGAAAGGCAGTGCGCGGAATGCGGACATCCCGACCATTTCGCCGCAATCCGGACTGATCGGGTATCCGGCCTTCTGCAGCAATGGTCTGATGCTGACGACCGTGTTCAATCCGGCCGTCGTGATCGGTGGCGTGATACAGGTGCAGAGTTCGATAACCGCAGCCACCGGGAAGTGGATCGTGACGCAGATAGCTCACTCGCTCGAGAGCGAGATGCCGGATGGCCAGTGGTTCACGCATATCCTTGGAGTGCCATACAGTGGTTGATCAGGTTGGTTACCGTGGCACCGCGGAAGCGACCGACAACGGCTCGGACTACAACGCCAACACCTTCCTCGTCTGGTCGATCCTCGCGCGGGTGCGCACGATGCAGGTATGCAAGGTGATGAGTGTGACGAATGCCGGCGGCGTATCGCCCGTCGGATTCTTGAGCCTTAAGCCGATGGTCAACCAGCAAGATGGGTATGACAACGCCGTGCCGCATGGCGAGATATTCAATGTCCCTTACTTCCGGCTTCAGGGCGGAGCGAATGCGATCATTCTGGATCCGCAGGTGGGCGATATCGGCTGGGCCGGATTCGCCGATCGCGACATCTCGAGCGTGAAGGCAACCAAGGCGCAGGCAAACCCGGGCAGCAAGCGCATGTTCTCGATGGCGGATGCAGTCTATTTCGGGGGCATTCTCAACGGTACGCCGAACCAGTACGTTGCATTCTCATCCAGCGGCATTTCGATTGTGTCTCCGACCCAGATAAGCATGGCTGCCCCGAACATCGTGTTGCAGGCCACCGAGGCTATTGGTTTGACCGCGGGCACGCAGATCACGAATTCGGCACCTGAGGTCGAAGTCGATGGACAGATGACGCAAGGCGAAGGCCCTCACGGTGGGAATGCCTCGATGGCCGGCCCATTGGATGTGACGAATGACGTTGTAGCCGGTGGAATCAGCCTGATCAACCACGAACACACATCCTCGTCACCGGGATCGCCGACTAGTCCGCCTATTGCAGGAACCTGATGAACAGCCTGTACCTCAATCCGTCGACGTGGGATCTGGCCGTCGATGCGTCGGGCAATATCGCCGTCTGCGAAGACCCGTATGCATTGGCGCAAAACGCGGCTACTGCGGTCCGCACCTTCCTGGGCGAGTGCTGGTACGACACGACCATTGGCATTCCCTACTTTCAACAGATCCTTGGCCATCTTCCGACGCTTCAATACGTCAAATCGCAGATGGCGGCCGCGGCGGAAACCGTCTCTGGCGTTGTGTCAGCGCAAGTCTTCATAACCGGATTCACTAACCGGCAAATTACCGGGCAGTTGCAGATCACGGATTCAACTGGAACTGTGAGTGCGGCCAACTTCTAGCCGCGAGTACATAGACAACCAGGCCACCTTCGGGTGGCCTTTTTTTTGGCCGCTCCATGGCAAGCACGAATGTTCCGAGCCCGACCTTCGGGCCAACTGGTTTTGTCGCGCCTGCTGAGAGTGCGATTCTTGCCGGCCGCATGGCTGACATCAATAGCGCATTTGGCGGCAATCTTACGCAGACCAATTCCGATGGAACTCTCGCCCTGACGACTCCGCAAGGTCAGCTTGCGACGTCCGATACTGCAATCATCGGTGACGCCAATGATCAGTTCCTGTATCTCGCGAACGGAGTCGATCCAGCCTACGCTTCTGGCCGTATGCAGGATGGCATCGGTCGCATCTATTTCCTGACGCGCCTAGCTGCGCAGCCGACCACGCTGCAAGTCGCATGCGGCGGTCTTCAGGGAGTAGTCATTCTGGTTGGATCCCAGATTCAGGACTCCAGCGGCAACGTGTACGCCTGCACCACGCAGGGAACCATTCCCGTCAGCGGCACGATCACTCTACCGTTCGCATGCGTTTCTACCGGCCCGATTGCAGTCCCTGCGAGTAACGGGATTTCTATCTATCGTGCGATCTCTGGCTGGGATACGGTCACCTGCGTTTCCGGGGTGATCGGCCGAAACGTTGAAACGCGAGCGGCGTTCGAGCTGCGTCGTCAGCAAAGTGTTGCAGCCAACGCTGTCAATACGAATGATGCGATTCTCGGTACCGTCCTCGCGGTGTCCGGCGTGGTCGACGCGTATGTTATCGACAACTACTCGTCTGCTCCTGAAACCATTGGTGGCGTGACGCTCGGCGCAAACAGCCTGTATGTGTGTGTGGCCGGTAGCTTTACGCCTCTCACTGTCGCCCAGGCCATTTTCACGAAGAAGCCACCCGGGTGCGCGTACAACGGGAACACTTCGGAAACTGTAACCGATCCGAATCCGATCTATTCGACGCCACCAAGCTATACCGTCAAGTTTCAGACGGCCGTCAATATCCCGATCTTCTTCGCGATCACACTGAAGAACAGCGCAATGGTTCCCTCCAATGCGCTGACCCTGATCCAGGGCGCAATTGATGAAGCATTCTCTGGCGCGGACGATGGGATTGTCCCGCGCATCGGCTCGGAGATATTCGCGAGCCGCTTCTACTCGAATATCGCGTCGCTGGGATCGTGGGCCCAGATCATCACGCTCCAGATCGGATGCGTCAACGTGCCGACGACCCAATTTACAGGCTCTATCTCTGGCAACACGTTGACCGTCTCAAGCGTTGCATCAGGCGCTATTGCGATCGGTCAGTTCATCTCCGATACGACCGGCATCGTTGCATCCGGTACGCAGATTACAGCCGGCAGCGGAACAAGCTGGACGGTGAGCATTGCTCAAACTGTGGCAAGCGAAACGATGTATGGCGTCGTGCCGAACCAGAACGACGTCACGATGAATATCAATCAGGAGCCGACCTTCTCCGCGGCGAACGTAATTCTGACTCTGGTGTGACATGCAGAACTATGAGCAGACCATACTGAGTCAGTTCGGCAACAGCCCGGCCATCCTTTCCCTGATCGATAGCTTCAATGCCTGCGTAGACCCAAGAGCGAATATTGATGTTTTCTACGACAACGTCTGGAACATCGATTCGGCTGTTGGATACGGACTTGATGTATGGGGGCGCATTGTCGGAGTAAGTCGCGTTCTTCAGGTGTCAGTCGGTGCATGGCTCGGCTTTCAGGAATCGAATGATCCGCTGGTCGAAACGCCGTTTAATCAGGCGCCGTTCTATTCAGGCACCGCGACAACGACCAACTATGCCCTGACTGACGACGCGTTTCGCCAGCTCATCCTTGCGAAAGCGTACGCGAACATTACGAACGGATCGATACCGAGCATTAACCAGATTTTGATGACGTTGTTCGGAGATTCTGGAGAGTGCTGGTGTACGGACGGTCAGAACATGACCATGACGTACACGTTCGAATTTACGCTAAGCCCCGTTCAGTACGCGATCGTCGCGCAATCAGGAGTGCTGCCGCGTCCATCAGGCGTCGAAGTCAATATCGTCCAGCTCGGGCTGTACAACGACGGCGGCGTACTTGCACTTAGCGCCGGAATCATTGGTTACCCGACCTCGCCGAGTGGCCTTGCGAACGGAGCGCTGTGGAGCAATGGGAGCGTTGTCTGCGTAGCAGGGCATACGACGCCGAATCCTGCCGCGCCACCGGTGTACTTCTCGAGCGTCACTCCTTCTTCACTGCTCTACATCACCGGCTCAAATCTTCCGCTTTCCAACCCTGGAGTTGGCAGCGGGATCCTCTGGAATAACGGCGGCGTCGTCTGCGTCGCGTAACGACGAAAATCTATGCAAGCCTCTAATGTGCCCGGAAAGTTTTCCATCCCGTGGGCTAATTCGGCGGGCGCTGGATATATCAGAACAGTCCCAGTTGCCAGTCAGATTGGCGTGACTAACGGCGCCGCGAGTTTCACCGATGGATTTCCTCCGAACTGCTTCGTTGCGGTTGCAGCAGGCGGCGCTCCTCCATTCGGTCAGGATTTCAACGGCATCCTCAAGCCGATTACGCAGTGGAACCAATGGCAACAGGCGGGTGGGCCGATCGTATATGACTCGACCTTCCAGACTGCGATCGGCGGATATCCGGCAGGTTCGGTCATTCAGTCCAGCGCCGCCGGTCCCGCGTTTATGTCGATAGTCGACAATAACACCGTCGCCCCAGCCGTTGGCGCTACCGGGTGGATGCCAGTTCCAACGTTCGGCGCCAATGTTGAAACGGTCACGTCCACGACCACGCTGACCGCAGCCAACGCGGGGCTCGTTGTTGTCAATGCGGCGTCGGGCAATATCACGATCACGATGCCCGCCGTTGCATCTGAGAACAGCGTCACACTTCCGTTCATATTCGTTCGCGTCGACACGAGTTCGAACAGCGTAACCCTGCAAAGGGCTGGCTCAGATAACTTCTGGCCGGGAGTGACATCAACATACGCTCTGCTAACCAATACTGTTACGCCCTTCCTTGGTAACGGCGTATCGGCGTGGTATCTCGTTGGCGGCGTCAGCGTTGCGCAATTCCCGAGTCTTCTCGCTTCCAACGGCTGGAAGAAGATTCCCGATCCGAACAGCCCAACCGGCTATTTCATCGAGCAATGGGGAAGCATCACCATTCCCGGCAATGCATCAACGGTGATAACGATGCCCATCGCTTTCACCAGCTTCTGGAATATCCAGGCTTGTCTGGGTGCGTCCTTGACCTCTGGACAAACGTACGCTCTCGGAGCGGACATTACCTCGAATCAAACCTTCACGGCCACGCTGGTGAACTCTTCCGGCGGATCACAAGGGATTCATTGGCGAGCAATAGGAAACTGATCAGTGGAACAACTATATGGTCTTCCCCAACCTCTAACGGGCAATGAGATCGTAACAATTCAACAGGAACAGAACGGCCAGTTCGCTAAATGCTCAATGCCCCTGTCTGAGTTTGTCACGTTCATCCTGGCTGGTCTGACCGCACTCTCTACCGCCGAGCCTTCCGAAAAAGGCGTCCTCTGGAACAACGCTGGCGTAGTTTCCATTTCGTAAAGATCAAATGAAGAAACTTCTCTTGACGGCGCTCTTTGCGCCGATGATGGCGCTCGCCCAGACGTTCCCGGCCCCGACATTCAGCAGCCTCACGTTGCAAAATCCGCTCACCGCGGCCAACGGCGGCACTGGTGCGACTTCGTCCACGGGATCGGGCTCGGTCGTGCTTTCCGGCTCGCCGACGATCGCTAATCCTGCGATCACCGGATCTTTCACGGCAACCGGCCTGGTTACGCCAAGCGACATCTCGACACAGGCAGCGAATTCGATTCTGGCAAATGCCACGTCCTCGGCGGCTAGCCCGACCGCCATCGTGATGCCAAGTTGCAGCGCGGCAGGCTCCTATCTCGGGTGGACGAGCGCGTCCGGCTTCGGTTGCACGTCGGCGTACCCTGCCAATGTGATCAACTACGGCGCCGGCATCAATCCTCTTTCTGGCGTCGCCCTTCCGGTCTCATTGTTCGGCGAAACGGCCGGCTCGGAGTACGTCGCAGGCGGTGGATTGACCGTCACGGATTCCACCTCGCATGCAGGGATCGGGCATACCGCCTACAGCTTCTCGAGCAATCCGATCGGCACCGGCGCTATCGGACCACTGAACGCCGACTTTGCAGCGACGTTCAGTGTTCTCAAACAGAACTTCTCTGCGTCCCCAACGGCCGGGGAAGTAGACGGTGCATATTTTGTTTCCCGCAATGGGGGATCGAATTCTGACACGACCGGCGCTCTGTTCGATGTCGGGAACTACGGCACAGGCTTCAATGCAGCGTGGGAAGGTAACACCACTGGATTCACAAGTGGCGTAGTGACCCAGCAGGTTGATACGCAGGCTGGCGTTGTCGACACGCGCACGTCGCATCAATATGGTTACGTCGCATCTAAGGTAGTTGGATCTGGCTCCGGAGTTGCTTACTACGCCAGCAATATCGACACGAGTGGCGGAACTGGCAAATGGCAGCATCTGCTTCAGTTCGGCGGTGGCGGCTTTACCGGCTTCGACATGCCGATCAGTACCAGCGATGTTGTGTCGATGCAGATGTTCGACGGCGTTGGCGGCAGCAAGACGATAGGCGTCTTGAGCAACTGCTATTACATCGAGAATGCCGCGCTGACTACACAACTCTTGAGCTTGTGCGACAACGGCAATCTGACGAATTCTGGGACATTCTCAACGGGTGCTCTCACTGCGACGACCGGCTCGTTCACAACGCTCAATGCCAGTGCAAATGACGCACTGCTCTATACCAATACGGGCGGGCAGTCGATCGCAAACAACAGTGCGACCACGGTCACGGGATGGACGAAAACCTACGATCGCGTCAACACCAATTTCAACGCATCGACTGGCACATTCACGGCGCCTGCGACCGGCTACTATCTTGTTTCAGTGCAGATCGCCTTCGCAGCCGCCGCGACCGGCGCGGGCAATCAGTACAGCGTGACGATCCTGAACAACGGCAGCGTGGCGGCGAACGGGCAGTACTTCGCTGAAACCGCAACGTCCTTGATCCGAGTCGTGCGCGCAACAGCCGTCCTGGCAATGACGTCGGGCCAGACCATTACAGTCCAGGCTTATCAGGCGTCAGGTAGCGCTATCGCTTTGTCAACTACGGCAAACGTCAATACGCTTTCTATCACGCGGATCCCGTAAGCTCGATCGATAGACGTCCGATTCTCCTTTTGGTATCTTGCCGTCAAAAGGAGAACAAGAATGTCAAGCAACGTAACAGCCTCGGGGCTGGGCAGGCTATCAGAAAGCGTTGCCCGCGCAATCGTCGTTGTGGTTTCGGTTGCGCTGGCAACGTGGTTCGTCGGAACCACGCTCTATGGGATAGTGCACCATTTTTCGTCAGTCCCTTACCTTGACGAGTGGGACGGGTACATTGGCCTTTTCCGTACCATCGGTGGGGCCCCCCTCTCGCAGATCTGGCTTCAGCACGTAGACCACCGCATCGTCACGACCAAGTTAGTTGCGCTCGTTGACTGGAAGATGTTCGGCGGACTTCACATCTTCATCGTGGCATGCCAGATCGCCTTGCAGGCCGGGATCGTATGGCTCATTTCGCATAGGAAAGGGCCCGTCGTGATGCTACTTGCATCAGCGTTGATGTTTTCGTGGGTCCAGCAGGAGATGTTGACGTGGAGCTTCGCCGTCCAGATTGGTTTTGTCTACTTCTTCGCGCTGCTGGCCTTCATGCTCTACCGTAGATCGGTCGTCGGTGCGCTCGCTGCCGCCATCGTTGCCAGCCTTTCCATGGCGAACGGCATTCTCGTATTCCCAGCGCTCCTCGTGCAAGCCGTCATACGGCGCCAGCCTAAGCATGCTGCATATATCGTCGCAGTCGGCGCGGTGACATGGGGTGCCTACTTCTACCACTATGATTTCATGGCGCATAACTCGCCGACGACGAACGCGTGGAAACTGCTGGTGTTCGTATGCATGTTCTTCGGCCAGCCCATCTATCCGCTTACCGGAAGCTTTCTCGCCTGCGGTCTGCTAGGAGCATTCGCGATTGCTGCGGGCTACTACTTCATGCTGATATCAGCGACTTACGGAGACGAGCGTTTTGCAGGCGTGCTGGTGTTTCTGCTGCTCTCCGCGTTTGCTGCAGCGCACGGCCGCGCTGCCGATGGAGCGGACGCCGCAACCGCGAGCCGCTATTCGATCGCAGCGCTCATTCTGTGGTCGATGATCATCGCATATGCCGTCCCGCTATCAAAGAGCGTAGCGGGCGTTATGGCAGTCGCAGTCATAGCCTCGATCGCTCCATACCAGATGGCAGCCTTCGGGCAGCGTGATGATCTCCTGCTGCGCCGGCTGGCGCTTCTCGAAACGGTACAGGGATATGACCAGCCGTCGATCGATGGTCGCGTGCTCTATCCGGATCATTACTGGTATGGCATCAACTTCGATTGGGCGCAACAGCATCGGGTGGGCATCTTCAACAAGCCATGGCTCAACGAGAAAATCCGCTTCGATGTTTCGATGCGCGATGACTCGCTTTGTCACGGCATCGTCGACCACCGCGACGGTGCGTTTGTCTCCGGTTGGGCACTTGGCGACGGCGAGAAGGTTGTGCTCGTCGATGGCGCTGGGAAAACGGTTGGGCTTGGTCTTGTCGGCGCTTGGAGACCCGATCTTGTGAGCGCTGGTCTCACGAAAGATAACGAACGAGGGTGGTGGGCTTACTCGCGCGCAGGAAGTGAGCCGACATCCGTCTATCTGTATTCGCGTGGGAAATTCTGCTTGATCGGATCGATTCGATAAAAAACAGATTCCCACGAGACCGCCTTCGGGCGGTTTTTTTACGCCTATACCTACCGCAAGCCGCCCTCGAGGCGGCTTTTTCATTTCCGGGGAATTGATGAGCGAGATCGACGTGATCAATGAACGCCTACAGCGCGGCGACGAGCGTTTCGCCGAAATCGCGAATGCTCTGTCCGGCATCACGGCGCACCTCAAGCAGCAGGACGAAACGATGGTCGGGATAGTCGGGAAGCTCGACAAGGTTGCACAGGGAACCGAAGACGTCGTCTCGATGTGGAACGGCGGCGTGAAGGCCGTGCGCTTCTTTTGCCGGATGGCCGAGGCGTGGACATTCCTGCTGAGAAAGGTTCTGGTTCCGGCGGCCAGCTTTCTGATCGCCGTGCTGGTCCTGATTGCCCTTATTTCCTACCACGAGCAAGGCCACTTTCCAACGTGGCTCGCTGACACGCTCAAGCTCGTACTGGCGGTGCTCTGATGCCGACGATCACACCCGCGCAGGCAGGTGGCGCGAATCGCTGCGCCTTCCTCGATGCGATCGCCAACTCGGAAATTGGGCCGGCCCTCCTCGCAGAAACCCAGAACGGCTACAACGTGCTCGTGGGTTCAACGCCCGCACACCCGTTGACGTTCTCGAGCTACGCGACGCACCCCGACATTCTGAATCAAGCGCTCAACTCCACTGCGGCCGGGCGCTACCAGCTCTTGTACCGGTATTGGGGGAGCTACAGCAAGATGCTCAACCTGCCCGACTTCGGCCCTCTCTCGCAAGACAAGATCGCACTGCAGCAGATCCGCGAATGCAATGCGCTGCTGTTCATCGACGCAGGCAATTTCGCGCATGCCGTCGCGTTGTGCTCGCGCATCTGGGCCAGCCTCCCAGGCAATGACTATGGCCAGCACCAGAATGCGATCGCGCTGCTTCAGAGCTACTACACCGCAGCCGGAGGCACTCTCGCATGAGGAAAGCGAAGATCGTCCGCGACACGCAAGGTCGCTTCTACGGCATCCACTGGACGTGCCCCGGTTGCGATGTCAACACGCGCGGCTCGGGTGCGCACATCCTGCCGGTGAACTGGTTGCCTCCGGGAGAAACGGAGGAATCGCCTCACGTTGCTGGCAAGCCTCACTGGGGCTTTAACGGCGACATGGAGAAGCCTTCGTTCACGCCCAGCGTTCTCAGCACGTGGGACGAGTGGCAAGGCGATGACGTCCCGGCGAAGAAGCACGTGTGCCACTCATTCGTCGGATGCAATGGCGCGGCGCCGGGCCAGATCATATTCCTCGGCGATAGCACTCACGAGCTCGCCAATAAGACAGTAGATCTGCCTGATCTCTAAGACCGCTCTCGAATCAATCCCCTACCCGGCCGCGCGCCGGGTTTTTTCATTTCTGGAGGTCGCAATGACGACCCGCTGTAGCCATGGGACGCGGCTCGAGGAGCCATGCAGCAAGTGCGCGAGCGAAGGCCTGCAAAAGATCACGAAGGCGCACACCGAGAAAGAGACCCTGACCGTCGAGGTCAATATCCCGCAACACGAAGAGCGCAAGGCGACCGCACTCTTCGAGCACTCGCGAAAGCAACTGATAGAGCGTGAAGGCGGCCGTTGTTTCATCTCCGGCATGACGGCTGAAGAGCTCGGCGCTCCACTTGAGGCCCATCACCATCCGATAGAGCGGTGCTTCGCAGATTGCACCGACTGGAGTCGATTCGCGAACGACTGCAAGGCAGGTCATTGGGGCCCGCATGCACAGGCATTCGATTGGAATCGCTTCTTCGAAGGTGCAAAGCAGATGACCATCGCAGCCGAGACGCCGCTGCATCCAGATACGCACTACTTGATTCCTGTCGATCCGTATCTGTTCGTCGATGACATGACCGTGAACGGGCTGCTGATAGGCAAGCGGTTCCACACCATGGCCGATTCAGGCATTCACACGATTCCCTTCCCGGACTGGATCGCTCAGAAGTACGAGGTCGAGGGATATCAGTTCTCGCCGACCGAAGCCATCCACCACGACGAGGTGTGATCGTGGATGACGTTCTCGATTTCATCATCTACCAGGGCGCGAATTGGCAATGCACCATCTTCGACCAGAACGACCCTGTTAATTCGAGCAACCCGACCAATCCAGCAAATGCGGTCAACTTGAGCGGTTGCTCTGCCGTCATGACGGCCGTGGCCTATCTCGGGTCGCCGACCATCATTTTCCAGCTTTCTACTGCTTCCGAAACGCTCGTAATCGATGCGGCGGCTGGTTCGGTCTCCTGGAATATGCCCGCATCTCAGACATCCACCTTCACTGCTAACGGTTTGCCGCAGCCGCTTTCGACCGCTGGCACATCTTTCCAGATGGGCATTTACACGCTGAAGGTCACGAACGCCGCTGGCGCAGTTGTACGCGAGTGCAGCGGAAAGCTCTATCTCAATCTCGACGTTTGAAATTTCACGCTTGCTGCTAGGCCGCCTCCGGGCGGCCTTTTCTATTTGAGGCGCACATGACACTTGTTGTTGGCATTCCCGGCCCTCAGGGCATTCCTGGCACTGCGGGCGCGACTGGTGCGAATGGAACAAACGGCAATACCGTCTGGCCCACCACTGGCGCCCCGTCGAGCACGCTCGGTGTCAATGGCGACTTCGCCAATGACGTCACGAACTCTGTGATGTATGGGCCGAAGGCTAACAACGCATGGCCAGCGGGCACTTCATACAAGGGCCCTCAAGGCTCGCAAGGCGTTCCGGGCGCGGCTGCGAAGTGGGTTTCCGGAATGACGTACAAGGGACTCGTGGCGACCCGAGGCAAATCGCCATCGACCACGATGAACGCGACGGTGTTTATGTCGCGGTATCCGGTCGTTGCGCGTCAGAGCATTTCGCACATGGGCGTGACGATTCCGCAGTGGTACGCGAACGGCGGGGACTTTCCGATCGGCGCAGACCGAACGACCAAGTGCACCGTCGAATACAACGGCGCGATTGTTGGGAACATCACGTTCGGTGGTCAGCCGACTGGCACGGTCTACGATTTTTCGTCGCTCGAAAGTGACGAAATCACCCTGAGCACGACGATTCCGTCCGGAGCGCTGTTCTACATCCGCGAGTACAGCACGACGACGGGCACGACGATGCCTCTTTCGTCGTTCAGTACGCTGATCGGAGCAAACACCGCGAACGGAACATGCTTCCAGTACGGGACCAGCGGCATCACCGATCTGACCGGCTCTCCTGGCACGTTCACGAGCACGGATAGCTTCGCCTTCACCGCGCCGGTTGCGGTATGGGCCACGGGTGTCGCTGTGCCGACCATCGCAATCTTTGGTGATAGCCGCAACGAAGGCTGGTACGACGCATTCGCGACATCGATGGATGTGGGAGAAACGGCACGTTCAATTGGACCTACGCGCGCATACACGAACCTGGCGCGCGGGCTCGAAACCATCGCATCGGTCTCGAATGGCGGAATGGTCCAGCGCCGCGCCATCGCTCAGGCGTATTGCAGCCATATTTTCCAGAACTATGGCGTGAACGATCTGTTCAACGGCGGTTCGACGCCTCAACAGATCCTCAACTGGATGCAGGAGATTCGAGGGCAGTTCCCTGGCAAGTGGTTCAACCAGACCACGATGATGGGGGAAACGACGTCTACGGACGGATGGGCGACTGTACAGAATCAGACGCTTGCCAGTACGCTTGTTGAACCATCGCGCCGTCAACTCAACAACTACCTACGCAACGTCAACGGCATCTTTGACAATGTGTATGACGTTTCAAGTGTATTTGAAACGGCGCACAACACCGGTATCTGGAAAGCACCTGGATACACGGGTGATGGCATTCATCAAACGCCCGTTGGCTACGCTGACGTACCTCCGACCGGTGTGATCGTAGTCCCCTGATTCTCCACTATGCCCGCGCAAAGCGGGCTTTTTTATGCCCATCGTTCGCCATCTCATCGATGCTGCCAAAGGCAAGCATCCGGTCAGCGCTGCGCGCTCGACTCACTGGCCGAAGGTCCGCTCCGACCACCTCCAATTGCATCCGGTCTGCGAAGTCTGTGGTGGGTCCGAGAACCTTGAAGTTCATCACATCCGCCCTTTTCATCTGCATCCGGATCTCGAACTTGATCCGAAGAACCTGATCACGCTCTGCGAGGCCAAGAAGGATGGCGTCAACTGCCATCTTTTCATTGGACACCTCGGATCATTCAAGAGCTTCAACACCACCGTTCGCGCCGATGCATCGCAGTGGAGCGAAAAGATAAAGCGGCGTCCGCTTTCGGACAGCTAGCTAGACCTTCGGGGCCTTCTCAACTTTTTCCGGAGTACTTATGTCCACCGTCATCGTTACGCTTTCGACCAAGCAGCAAGTCTTCCCCGCCGGTACCGTTCCGGCCGGCATCAAGTTCAGCCTGTCGGACGGCAGCATCGCGCCGCAGACCGTTGGCGCAGCGCCCTACTCTGCCTCGTTCGCAGATGTCGCTCCGGGCACCTACACCGCCATCGCGCAAGCCGTCGACGCATCCGGCAACGCACTCGGCGATCCCGCTACGTCGGCCGCATTCACCGTGTCGGCACCCGTACTGGTCGACGTGCCCGACGTGATCACCGTCACGGTGAACGCGTAATGGTCTGGGCGCGGCGCTGGTTTCCTTGGTGGTGCCGCCGACGCAGGAAAGTTCTCGTCGACGTGCCCGTTGCTTTCCACGTTCGAATTATGAGGTAGTCAATGAACGGAAACACTCAAAAGCTCTTGGCCTACGTCGCGCTGGTGATCCTCGCGGCTGCGCTGTTGGCCGTATGGGGCGTGTTTGCCTACCACGGCAAGACCGATATCAACGCGTTCATCTCGAAACTGAGTGATCTGCTTGGCATCGTCGTCGCAGCCATCACGGCACTGGGCACTGTTCACGTCGCCGTGTCATCGCGCACGAACTCGCAGGCACCCACGCAACCGAGCGCACCGGCAGCCGCGCCCACCACCATCGTCAACTAATGATCCGCGCCGCCCTGCTTGCTCTATGCCTTAGCGGATGTGCCGGGCAGGCGTCCTACGACATTCGCCCGTTCTATGACGAAGCCTCCAAGCAGGTTCTGTGCTGCGCCGCCACGATCGAGAACAGCAAAGACATCTCGACCGTAACGGTGCACGTCCAGAAAACCGCTGACGGCTACACGCTGGACTTCGCTGAGAACGGTGTCGGCGCAACCGCGCCCATCCAAGCCAATACCGCTGCCGTGGCCGCAGTTGCTGGTGCGGTCTCCAACACTGCTGCCGCCGTCATCAAGGTAGCACCCTAATCCAAGGAATCTTCATGCGTTTCTATGCTGCTCTCGCGGCAAGCGCCGTCGCGTCTGTCGCTCTCCTCGCTGGTTGTAGCGGTTCGGCGCCGACCGTCCCCACGCTGACCTTTCCTCAACAGGTTGCTATCGCCTGCGGCGCTGCCAATGGCGAAATCGCTATCCTGAAAGGAGATGGTGTTTTCACTGGCGGCGCGGCCGACACGCTTACCAAGACGGTCCAGCCCGCAGTCGACAAAGTCTGCGCGGCCGGCGCGACGATCACGACCGCGAATCTGCAAAACGTCGTCAACGTGACGCTGCCGCTCGTCAAGACGTTCATCGATGCTTCGTCGCTGTCGCAGGACAAGAAGAACGCGGCTGATGCGGCAATCGATTCAGGCGTGCTCGCGTTCAATGTGGCGATCAGCCTCGCGCCGGCCGCGACGGCTACTGCCGCTTCTGGCACCGCTGCCGCTTCCACACCTGTCGCAGCGAGCCAGTGATGGATTGGTCCGCGATTGCCTTGGCGGCGAAGCGGGCCAACGCCGCCTACATCATCGACCCAGTGCAATCCAAGGCGGCGTTCGAAGCACTAGGCGATGTTTGGAATTCGATCTACAGCGACTCAAACAATCAGGCGGTCATGTCCGTCGACACCGCAGGCCGCACGCATCTCAGCATCAGCGGCACGCGTGCGTCGAGCCTGAAACTGGCGGACATCTTCGATGACGTCTCGCTCGTGCCGCATCCAGTCAACGGCGGCTGTGTCACTGACGGTGTGATTTCGGGGATGCAGGAAGTGTGGAACTGGGCACTGTCAGTCGCGCCATCGGGGGCTGTATTCAATGTATGCGGTCACAGCCTCGGCGCGGCCCGTACGCACCTGACGCCGCTCTTCATCCCGGCTGCACAGATCGGAGTCCTCTGGAGTTTTGAGGCGCCGAAGTTCGCGAACGCGAAGTACTACGCGACGTATGCGGCCGAGCTCGCCGGGATGGTGTGTGTCTTGAACGGCCGGGACTCATGGGCTGCCTGGCCGTGGATCGATCCGCTCTGGCAAGCGCGCCCGCAGCAGGATCACATATGGCTCAAGAGTTCGGGCTTTGCGACGATCCCAGCGAGCCAATGGCCTGGTCTCGGAAGCTTCGCAGACCACGACATCGATCTCGTTCAGGCGAGGTGCGAGAAGATCGCCGCCGGTGAAGCGACTCCTGTGATTTAACAAACTACACACTGTAATTTCGCATTACAACCGGTAGCCTGTATTCTGGGCTACCGTACCCCTCTCTAGCCAGCCGATACCGGCTGCGCGTCAACCATTCCTATCGATCCATTCCCACCGCGGCCCGGCAATCCGCGACCTTCTTCCTCTTCCGCTCATAGAACGCGCAACCCGTTTCAGGGCGAGCCTGGACCATGCGCCCGACGCCCGGGTGGAGACAGAAGGTATGTGGCCCTTTCCAGGCAACGCCGCCGTAGTACTCGCACTTCTGGCATGGCTTGTCGTCGTACATTTCGCGCCCCGAATACTGTATGGATATACAGTAATTCTAGCCATTTATTCACCGCAAAACACGCGGCGAATAGAGCGCATATTCGCCGCAGATCCTACGCCGCCCGGCGTGGCCGGAACTGGACCACATTCGTCGAATTCCCCTGATCGGGCGACTTGCCGCCGCTGCACTCCAGGATGAACTGGGCCCACGCCTCCATCGCGGCGCGGCGCTCCGGGATCTCCTCGCGCACGTCATAGACGCCCTCGATGCCGGGGATCTTGTGGTTCAAGGCGATCTCGCTGATCTCGCGCGAGAAGCCCATGTTGCGCAGGTGCCCCTTGGCCGTCGAGCGCGTGTCGTGCGGCGTGAATTTGCGGATCTCGAGCCCCTTGTTTTTGAACGCGCTCCTGATCGCCCCCTGGAGCACCACCCTGCTGACATGTCCATTCTTGCTACGCCGCTGCCTGGCGGGGCACAGCCACTTCGAATCTCCTGACAGCGCGATGAGCTCGTGAAACCACTCAACGACGGAAGGCGCGAGCGGGACCAAGAATTCTTGACGGGTCTTCGTGGATTCAGTCCTGATGCGCCACGAACCCCGCTCCAGATCGATCAACTCCTTCTCCGCCGTAATCAGTTCGATCGACCTCACGCACGTCGCAAGCAGGATCCGGAACATCAGGCCGTTCGTCCTGCCCAGCAGTCCGTCGATATCGACGAGCAACGTCTGAAGTTCCATTTCTGACAGCATGATCCGTTTGCGCCGCGGAGGCGCGTTACCCAGCACGGATTTCAGCTTGATCCCGACGGCCGGGTTGAAATTTATCTGGCGACGCGATACGGCATGTCCAAACAGATTGCGAAGCACGATCATCAATACATCGCACACGGACCACGGGCGCCCACAGTGCTCGATCAAGTAGACGATGTCCGCCGGCGTGACCTGCTCCACATCGAGAGAGCCCAACTTCGGGCGGATCACGCCATCGATCAAAGCCCCATACAGCTCCACGCTGTTCTTGGAAAGATCAGGGAATCGTTTCGCGATGAGGTCATCGCATAGCTGATCGACCGACATTGCCTTGCGCACCCGCGCTTTCTCGACCTTCTTGCTCGCGGCCGGATCCTCGCCGTCGTCGATCTGGACCCGTAACGCGCGCGCACGCTTTCGAGCTTCAGCCAAGCCCATGTCTGGATAATTGCCAAGGGTCACCTCGCGTCGACGCGCACCGCGGCTATACCGCAGAATCCACGAAGCCGTTCCAAACTCCGAAAGCGTGAACGTGAGGCCATCACCATCCGCCCGAGAAATCGGCTCTTTGGCGGCAAGCCAGCGGCGTAGCTGAAGATCATCGAGGGCGTGATAAAGACGGGGCATGATGGTTGCGCTTAAGTGTGAGCCCTGATTATTCGCGCGCCAAAGCTACCAGTCTAGCTACCAACAAAACGTGCGACACGCCTAAACACTCGCATCCACCTCACTCCAATATCCCCTTGATTTCATGGGTGTATTTCCGAATTCAAGAACACCGCGATCCACGCCAAAACACATTCGAGCTTAAGAGAACCCTAAGACAAATCGCCTAGGAAGGGCTTATGGGATAAGGCTTTCAGCCCGGTCTTAGTGTCCAGAACTGGCCGTAGCTACCATGCTGGC
>NZ_QEOB01000041.1:0-61687 GCF_003096875.1 Paraburkholderia unamae | reverse complement strand
CATCACGAACGTCAACATCCTGAACCGGTTGGGCTCGACAGTACTGATCGAACTACAGGTGAGGCGCACCGGAGTACAGCCAACCGGACCACTGGATGACCAACGCGCAAAAGCAATTGTTGGAGCATCCGACGTTTCAAAACCGAGTGTGACCTTCCTGACTTTGGCGATCCCTGAGCGGAATGCACGCGAAGATGAGCAAAGAGGCAAAGCAAAATCGTTTCCGTGCTCCCCGGTTCTCATAGCGAAACTTCGAAGTACCGATCGAGAAAAGGCGGATGGACACGTCTGCTGGATCCAGCACACCGCGCAGCCCGATGCGCCTTGGGCGCGCTTCGGCGAGTTCGCAGCCGGCTGGGGGCGGCGGCTCGACGAAGTGCTGCGTCCCGGCGAAGCGGGGCACGCGCTGTACCCGGAACTGGAGTGCGCGGCGGGCGATGAATACGTGCGGAAAACACGCTTTTCCGCGTTCATCCAGGGATCGTCCGACTTGCACGAGCGGCTCGCGGCGCGCGGTGTCGACACGGTGATCGTGACCGGTACGGTGACGAACGTGTGCTGCGAATCGACCGCGCGCGACGCGATGATGCTCGACTACAAGGTTCATTTCGTGGCCGACGCGAATGCAGCGCGCACGGACGAGGAGCACAACACCACGCTCGCCAACATGCTGCTCTGGTTTGCAGATGTGCGCTCGACACAGGAACTGATGACGTTGATCGAAGCCGCGCCTGTGTCCCACGTGGTCTCCGGGCGCGGAGCTTGAAGTGCGGATCCGCTCGCGCCTATCCCGCTTGAAGCGCGAGGAAACCCTTCGGGCGTGCGGCACGTCGCGTCGTCCACTTCGATATCCGCCGCGCAGTTCCATTCGAGCGCTCGCAGCGTGGCCTCAGAAGCGATGGCGAATGCCGGCCTGCGCGCCGAACTGGTCCTTGCCGGCGAGCGTGGTCGAGCCCGCGTCCACCGAAAGATTGCTCAGGCGCGTATTGAACGCATAGCTCGTGTTGAGGTACAGGTCCGTGCGCTTCGAGAGCAGATAGTCGAAGTCGACCACGAGCGTCGTGGGCCGCACGTCCATGCCGGAAACGCGCGAGTGGTACACGGTTGCGTCCGCAACGAAGGTGGGCGTGAACTGGTACTCGTCGCCGAGGTAGGCCATGTTCACGTCGTGCGTGACGCCCGCGACCGTCGTTTTCAGGAAGCGGTAGCCGACAAAGGCCGAGTTCTTGCCCTGGTCCCAGCGCAGCGCGGCGAGGTAGCGCTCGGCGCGATCCGCGCTCGACGTCGTTTTGGGCACGAGCGCCGTCGACATCATGCCGATGCCGTAGGCCGTGGAGGTGAGGGGGCCGTGCACCTTGTCATAGGCGAGCGCCGCGCGCCAGCTGCCGCCCTTGTAGACCAGCGACGCGCCGAGGTTCTTCGCATTCGATGCGTCTCCGGCGGCGCCGCCATAGGGCTTGCCCACAGCGTCGTAACCGAAGCTGTACATCACCTGGCCCGTGAAGCCGCCAATCGTCTTCTTGAACTTCACGGCATTGTCCGCACGCGCCACGAGGCCGATGTCGTGCGAGTCGGCGGCATACACGCCCACTTCGTTCGGGTCGAACGCGGCCATGGTTTCGTAGATCGGCGTCTGCATGCGGCCGAGCTGGATTTCGTTGCCGTCCCGGCGCAACCCCACATAGGCGCGACGGCCGAACATGCGGCCCGACTGCCCTAGTGTGCCGTCATTCACGTTGAAGCCGTTTTCAAGCAGGAAGAACGCCGTGAGGCCACCGCCCAGATCCTCCTCGCCCTTGATGCCCCAGCGGCTGCCGTAAAGATTGCCCGACTGCATGCGCACGAGCGACTGGCTGCTCGCGTTCGCATTGTTCACGTACTCGATGCCGACGTCGATGATGCCGTACAGCGTGACGCTGGACTGGGCATGCACCGCCATCGGAGCACATGCTGTGACTGCTGCTGCCGCCAAACCCCAAGTTTTTGCTTTCATTGATGTTCCCTGGTTGTGTAGTCTTAGTGGTTAGTAGTACGTAAATAGATACGCAGGGAAAGGCGATCTCCCCACCTGTCTCCTGCGTTAGCGTGTGTGCTTTCTTTGTGTTCCGCCGGGTCTCAGCGTTGGGCCCACATCGCCACGCGATGCGTGGCGCGCGCCGTCGCGCAATGCTGCAAGGAAGCCGGGCCGTGCTGCTCGCGCAAGTCCGGGTCGAAGTAGTGGGCGGCGGGCGCGGCGAGCGGCGGCACTTCGCGAAGCTGCACGGCGAAGCCGTGCTCGCGCGTGCCGCGCAACTCGGGCACCGCTTGCAGCAGGCGCTGCGTGTAGGGGTGCGACGGCGTGTCGAACACTTCGTCGCGCGAACCTTCCTCCACCACGTGCCCCCGGTACATCACGATCACGCGGTCGGCGACCTGCTCGACCACGCCGAGATCGTGCGAGATGATGAGGCAGGCAAAACCGTAGCGCGCCTGTAGCGCCGTGAGCATGTCGAGCACCTGCTTTTGCACGGTGACATCGAGCGCCGACACCGGTTCGTCGGCGATGATCACCGCCGGGCGGCTCACGAGCGCGCGCGCGATGGCGACGCGCTGGCGCTGGCCGCCCGAGAGTTCGTGCACGAGCCGATCGTCATAGCCCGCGAGACCGACATCGGCGAGGGCGGCTTCGACGCGCGTGCGACGTTGCGCGGCCGTGAGCGTAGCATCGGGCCGCAGGCCTTCGCGCACGATTGCGGCGACCTTCATACGTGGATCGAGCGACGAATACGGGTCCTGAAACACCACCTGAATCGCGCGGCGCGCTTCGCGCAAGCGTTTGCTGCCTGCGTTCAGGAACGGCGCGCCATTGAGCAACACTTCGCCTTGCGCGGTGCCCACGAGTCCGATCACGGCGTTCGTGATGCTCGTTTTGCCGCTGCCCGATTCGCCGACGATGGCGAGCGTTTCGCCCGCTTGCAGCGTGAACGACATCGGATGCCCGGCGCGCACGCGCTCGTTGCCGAACCAGCCGCGCTTGCGGCTGTAGTCGACGGCGACTTCGCGGACTTCGAGCACGGGCGCGGCACCCTTGCCGTGTACGGCCTCGCCGTCCTTGCGTCCGTTTTCGCGGCGCGGCAGCGCGTCGAGCAGGTTCAGCGTGTAGTCGTGGTCGGGGCGCGAGAGCACGCGTGCCACGGGCCCCGTTTCCACGGCGTCGCCGCGCCGCATGACGAGCACGTTTTGCGTGTAGGCGGCCACCAGTGCGAGGTTATGGCTGATGAAGATGAGCGACGTGCCTTCTTCGCGCGTGAGCTCGGTCATCACGTCGAGCACTTCCTTTTGCACGACGCAGTCGAGCGCGGTGGTTGGCTCGTCGGCGATAAGCAGTTGCGGGCGCAACAACATCACGGCGGCGAGAATAAGACGCTGGCGCATGCCGCCCGAAAATTCGTGCGGGAAGCGCTGCATGCATCCCTCGGGGTCACGCACCCGCACGCGTTCCAGCATCGCGACGGCCTGCGCCCAGGCCTTGGCGGGCGCGACGCCACGACGGCGGATCAACGCTTCGGTAAGCTGCTCGCCCACGCGAAACGCCGGATTGAGCGACACCATCGGTTCCTGGAACACCATGCCGATGCCCGTGCCGCGCACCTCGCGCCATTGCGCGGGCGTCTGGGCCAGCAGTTCGCGCCCGCTGAAAGCGATGTTGCCTTGCATGACGCGCGCCGCGTCGGGCAGCAGGCCGAGCAGCGCCTTGCCGATCAGCGTCTTGCCGCTGCCTGACTCGCCCACCACGGCGAGCGATTCGCCCGCGCGCAGTTCGAAGCCGATATCGCGCACGACGGACTGTACGTTGCCGCTTCGGTCCGGAAAGCCGATCGAGAGATTGCGCACCGAGAGCAGCGGCGCATCATGTTTGCCGTTTGCGCCGTTTTCAATACCGCGCGCCGTTTGCTGGATTTCGCTCATGCCTTCACTCCTTTCATGCGCGGATCGAGCACGTCGCGCAGTCCGTCGCCGAACAAGTTGATGCCGAGCAGCGCAAGCGAGATGGCGAGACCCGGGAAGATCGCGAGCCAGATGGCGTGGTCCATCGCCGTGCGGCTGTCCGCGAGCATGCCGCCCCACGTGGGCGCGGGCGGCTGCACGCCGAGGCCGAGAAAGCTCAGCGCGCTTTCGGCGAGAATGGCCGAGCCGAACAGCGTGGTCGAGAACACGAGCAGCGGCGGCACGCAGTTGGGCGCGATATGGCGCAGCACGGTCCACGCGCCGCCATTGCCCATGGCCCGCGAAGCGACCACGAACTCGCGCTGGCGCAGCGCGAGCGTGCTGCCGCGCGCAATGCGCATCACGGCAGGCGTATAGGCGAGGCCGAGCGCGAGGATCACGCCGCCGCGCGATGGCCCGAGCACGGTCATGATGCCGAGCGCGAGCAGCAGGCCCGGAAACGCCATCAGCGCTTCGACGATCATCATGAGCAGGCGGTCGGTCCAACTGCCCGCGTAGCCGGAGATCACGCCGAGCGTGGTTCCGCAAAGGAGCGCGAGCAGCACGGAAAGCGCGCTGATCGTGAGGCTTTGCGTGGCGCCCGCCATGATGCGCGAGAGCACGTCGCGGCCGAATTCGTCGGTGCCGAACCAGTGGGCGGAGCCGGGCGCGCTGTAGCGCGCGAGCAGGTCGACGGCGGTCGGGTCGTAGGGCGTATGCACGGCGCCCGCCACCGCGGTGAGGACCAGCGGCACGATGAGCACCGCGCCGACGATCAGATTGGTGCGTTTGAAAGCGTTCATAAGTGAAGGCGAGAGGCAGCGAGGGTCAGTACTTGATGCGCGGATCGAAGAGGGGCTGAATCAGGTCCACGAGCAGATTCACGAACACGTAGATGAGCGCGGTGAGCAGCAGACAGCCTTGCACGACCGGATAATCGCGCGCATAGATGCTCTCCACGAGCAGCCGGCCAAGGCCCGGCAGCGTGAACACGGTTTCGATCACGGCCGCGCCCGAGAGCAGGTGGCCGAGGATCAGGCCGATTACCGTGAGCGCGGGACCGAACGCGTTGGGCAGCACATGGCGCAGCAGCACGCGCGTTTCGCTCAAGCCCTTGGCGCGCGCATGGGCCACGTATTCGAGGCGCAGCACTTCGATGCTGCTGGCGCGCATCATCCGCGTGACGGCGGCGACTTCGGTCAGCACGATCGCGATGACGGGCAGCACGAGGTAGCGCAGCGATCCCCAGCCGGCCTGCGCCATGCTTTCGTAACCGAAGGTCGGCAGCCAGTGCAGTTGCACACCGAACAGCCAGATCAGCACGATGCCCACCCAGAAGCTCGGCATGGAGACGAGCAGGATCATGGTGAAGACGATCGCGAAGTCGGTTTTGCGGTTCTGCGCCCAGGCCGCCACGAGGCCCGCCGGAATGGCGATGAGGCAGGCGAGCGCGGTGGCCGCGAGCACGATTTGCGCGGTGACGGGAAATGCGTTGCGGATCAGGTCGAGCACCGGCTGGTGGCGCACGATGGAGGTGCCCAGGTCGCCGTGCAACAGATGCGACACCCAGATCGCAAACTGTTCGAACACCGAACGATCGAGCCCGAGCTGATGGCGCATGCGTGCGAGCAGCGCGGGGTCGTCCACGTCGCCCAGCATGAGCGTGGCGGGGTCGCCCGGAATCGCGCGGATCATGCCGAACACGAGCAGCGCGACGATCAGCACGGTCGGCACCGCGAGGGCGCAGCGCCTGAAAACGTATTGGATCATCGCGCGGCCTCGTTCGTTTGCGCTGCCGTGGCCGGGAGTTTCTTTACGTTGAAGAGGCGCACGCGGTTGAGCGGGAACGACTCGAAGCCTTCGAGCCGCACGCTCACGAGGTGCAGGTCGGGCAGGTCGTACATGGGCAGCATGGGCGTGTCGGCGAGCATCATGTCATGCAGCTTGCCGAGTGCGTCCTTGCGCACGGCCGGGTCGCTCACGCCCGCGAGCGATTTGAGCAGGCGGCTCGCGTCGCGGTTCTGCCACTGGAGCATGGGCCGCTTCGACTTGTCGCCGAGCACGTCGGCATACATCTGCGCGGGATCGAGCCGCGAGGAATAGATCATCGTCATCATCTGGTAATGGCCGGAGCGGAAGTCGTCGAGCTGGCGCGCCCACTCCACCACGTTGAGCTCGGCGTGGATGCCCGCTTTCCTGAGCAGCGACTGCATGTAGATCGCGAGTCGAAACAGCGCCGGAAACTGCTGGCTCGCCTCGATCGTGATCGTTTCGCCGCGGTAGCCGGCGGCCGCGAGCAGGCGCTTCGTCTCCGCCGGGTCGTAGCGATAGCCGCTTGCTTCCTGGGCGTCGTACTCGCTGTCCGAGTCGGGCATGAGCGAAGGGTTGTATTTCGCCCGGCCGTTGCTCGTGGCGGCGACCACGCCGCGCAGGTCCACGGCGTGTGCAATCGCGCGGCGCATCAACGGATTCGACAGCAGCGGGTCGCGCGTTTGCATGAGGACGCCCGTGACCTGCATGCCGGGGCCGTCCACGATGCGCCAGCCCGGATCGAGCGGAGGCAGGTTGCCGTCGTCGGCGGCGATCGCGTCGACCTGGCCCGACTGGAGCGCCGACTTCTGCGCGGCCTTGTCCGGAATGACGACGAAGCGCACGGGCGCCCAGGCGACTTTCGCGCCCGCCATGCCATCGGGCTTCTCGGGGCGCGGCTTGTAGTCCTTGAACGGTTCGAGCAGCACGTACTGGCCTTTGCGCCATTCGGAGAACACATAAGGGCCGGTGCCGATGGGGCGCGCCCAATGGCCTTGCGCATCGACGCTGGCGGGATGCAGCACCGCGAGCGGGCAGCGCGTGTTGGCCATTTCCTTGAGGAACAGCGCATACGGCTGCTTGAGTTCGAACACGACCGTATGCGGGTCCGGCGTGCGCACGGCGAGCACGTGCGCGCCACGGCTGCCCTCGAACACGCCGCGGCAGACGAAGTTCGAGCGCGGGTCCATGAGGTAGTCGAAGCTCCATTTCACTTCGGCCGACGTGACGGGTGCGCCGTTGTGGAACTTCACACCCTCGCGCAGGCGGAACGTGTACACGGTGCCGTCGGGCGAGATCGTCCAGCTATCGGCCAGCATGGGTGCGACCGACATGTCGCTGCGCAGCGCGACGAGCGATTCCACCACGTGACCGAGTATGTCGTCGGTGCTCGTGTTGCGCGCGACGTTGCCGGGCATCGAGGTGGGCGTGTCGATCGGCTCGGCGTAGCGGATTTCGGGCATGGCGCTCGTGCTTGCCGGAGCCGGAGCCGCAGCGGCGGCAGGGGCGCTTTGCGCGGTGTTCAGGAGCAGCAGCGAGAGCGCGAGGGGGCGAAGGACAAAACGCATCATGACGCCGCCACGCACTGCACGCCCGGCCGCACGCGCGCGCCGCTGTTGGTATTGACGCCGCGCTCGAAGCGCAGCGCGCCGTTTTCGAACGTGCAGGCCACGCGGTCGCAGAACGTCGTCTCGTCGAAGCACCAGCGCATGTCGAAGCGCTCCGGCGTGGTCCATACGCCTTGCGCCACGACGCTTAGCGTGTCCGGCTGATATTCGTGGTGCAGCTTGTTGCCCGTCATCGTTGTGGTGCCGCGAATCTGCTGGCCGATACCCGCGACGATCGTGTGTTCGCCGCGCGCATCGACATAGTTGAAAGTGCAACGATCGTGTTCGAACGCGAGTGCGATCGAAACGATGCCGTCGTCGTTCGGCTCGGCGAGCCAGAGGCGGCCGTTCACCGCCTGGGCGAGGGCCGATGTGGGCAGGCCCGCTGGCAGGCCGGGCAGCGAGAGGGCGGTCAGGCGCGCGCAGAGGGCATCGTCAGCCTGGCCATCATGGACGATGTCGTCCACGGCGGGCAGCAGGTGCTCCCAGATGAGCGGCTTGAGCGCCTTGTCGTCGATGGAAAGCGCGGCGTTGAACACGAGCACAAGGTCAAGCGCAGGAAACACATAGCAGCGCTGGCCAAAAAAGCCGGAAGCGAGAAAGCCGCCGTCTTCGGTCATCCACCACTGGTAGCCGTAGCCGGGGCGGCGCTGGCTCGCATCGGGCTCGGCGCGGCCGTCGCGGCTAAAGCACATGCCCGCGAGCGAGCCGATCCACGCCACGTCCACCTGGTTGCGCGTGGCGTCGCGCACCCAGGCTTCGGGCAGCACGCGCTGGCCTTGCCAGAGGCCGCCGCGCAGATGCAGCAGGCCGAACTTTGCCATGTCCTCGGGCGAGCACGACAGGCCGTTGCCGCCCGTGTTGTAGCCCTCGGGCGACACGTCCCACGTGACCGAATGCATGCCGAGCGGCGCGAATACGCGCGCGTCGAGCAGTTCGTGCGCGGTCTTGCCGCTCGCCTTGCTCACGATGGCCGAGAGCATGTAGCTGGTGCCGCTGCAATACATGAAGTTGCCGCCGGGCGCGTCTTCCACGGGCACTTCAAGAAAGAGGCGCACCCAGCTTTCGTTGCGCCCGCGCCATTCGCCGCCCGAGATGCCCACGCGATGGCCCGTGCGCATGGTCAGCAGATCGCGCACGGTCATGGCCGCGAGGTTCGCGCTCACGGTGGCCGGCAGATGCTCGGGGAAGTAGTCGATCACGCGGTCGTCGAGGGCGACGAGACCATCGCCCACGGCCACGCCCATGGCGGCGGCGGTCCAGCTTTTCGTGGCCGAGTGCTGCATGTGGCGGCTGCCGCGCGCATAGGGTCGCCACGCGCCTTCGGCGATCACGGCGTCGCGGCGCACCATCATGAAGTGGTGCAGTTCCAGCCCGGCTGCTGCCGCCGCGTCGAGGAACCGCTCGACGCGCGCCGCATTCACGCCCGCTTCGGAAGGACGCCGTCGCTCCAGCGCGCCCTTCACGGTGTCTTGATTCATTGCCTGCTCCATTGAACGAACGGGTCTCGCGCCCATCCTGGTCTTCTTCGCTTGCCCGCGTCGTGTGCCGTCGGGTAAGTGGGATGCGGCGAAGTGTGGACTAAAAAAATAAAAAAAACAATAAATCAGGAGATGAAAATGTAAGAAACGAGAGGCTAGACGGTTCTGCATCCCTTCGGTGAAGCAGGAGAATCGGCATAAATTGCCATGTTTATTGAGTTTTGTGTGATCTCGGCATGCCGTGAAGACAATCTTAAGCCCTGTTTCGCCTGTATCGCGAAGTTGTATTTTTTTGTTGTTTAGATCAGAATGCGCTCAGGCAAAACCCGAGGACCCTCTATGCATTCCCCGTCTCAACTCTCCGCTGCACCCGCCACGGGCCGCGACGCCTTCTGGATGCCGTTCACCGCCAACCGTCGCTTCAAGTCCGTATCGCAGCCGCTGTTCGTCGAAGCGGACGGCATGTATTACGTGCGCGACGACGGCAAACGCGTGCTGGACGGCATCGCCGGGCTGTGGTGCGTGAACGCGGGCCACCGGCGCACGGAAATCGTCGACGCCATCGCGCACGCGGCGTACCGGCTCGACTACGCCTCGTCGTTCCAGATGGGCCATCCGCTCGCCTTCGAATACGCCGAGGCGCTGCTCGACACCGCGCCCGCCGGCTTCGGCCAGGTGTTCTTTTCCAACTCCGGCTCGGAGGCCGTGGACACCGCGCTCAAGATCGCGCTCGCCTATCACCGCGCGCGCGGCGAGGGCCAGCGCGTGAGACTCATCGGCCGCGAGCGCAGCTATCACGGCGTGGGCTTCGGCGGCCTTTCGGTCGCGGGCATCGGCGGGCAGCGCAAGGCGTTCGGCAACCTGCTGCCGTTCGTCGATCACCTGCCGAGCACCTACGACCGCTCGCAGATGGCGTTTTCGCGCGGCCAGCCCGCATGGGGCGCGCATCTTGCCGAAGACCTGGTGCGCCGCATCGCGCTGCACGATCCTTCGACCATCGCGGCGGTGATCGTCGAGCCGATCGCGGGTTCGACGGGCGTGCTGGTGCCGCCCGTGGGCTATCTGGAGCGTCTGCGCGAAATCTGCGACGCGCACGGCATCCTGCTGATCTTCGACGAGGTCATCAGCGGCTTCGGGCGCGTGGGCGACACGTTCGCGGCCACGCGCCTGAACGTCACGCCGGATCTCATCACGAGTGCGAAGGGCCTCACCAACGGCGCCGTGCCGATGGGCGCGACCTTCGTGCGCGCGCCGGTGTACGAAGCGCTGATGCAAGGCTCGATCGACAGCATCGAGTTCTCGCACGGCTATACCTATTCGGGCCACCCGCTCGCCTGTGCGGCGGGTCTCGCGGCGCTTCAGATCTATCGGCGCGAAAATCTGTTCGAGCGTGCGCGCGGGCTCGAAGCGCACTGGGAGAAGGCCGCGCATGAACTGGCTTCGCGCCGGGGCGTGCTCGACATCCGTAATTTCGGACTGCTTGCGGCTATCGATCTCGCGCCGTGGCCCGGCGCGCCGGGCAAGCGCGGCTACGACGCGCACCGGCGCTGCCTCGAAGCGGGCGTGCTGATACGCGCGGCGGGCGACACGATGCTGCTTTCGCCGCCGCTCATCGTCACGCCGGAGCAGATCGACACGCTGTTCGCAACGCTCGCCGACGCGCTCGACGCGAATGCCGACGGAGCGAGCGCATGACCCTGGACGCACAACAGCCGCACATGTTCATCGGCGGCGCATGGACGGCGGGCGAGGGGCACCCGCTCGTGCTGCGCGACCCGGCCACGGCGCAGCCGTTCGCCGAGTATCGCGGCGCGTCGTCCGCACAGGTTGCGCAGGCGCTCGACCGCGCGGACGCTGCGTTCCCGCGCTGGGCGGCCACGCCCGCGCGCGAGCGGCGCGCGCTGCTGCGCGACGCCGCGGCGCGGCTCGTGGAGCGCATGACGCCGCTCGCGGCGCAGCTCACGCGCGAGCAGGGCAAGCCGCTCGCCGAAGCGGTGGGCGAATGGCAGGCCGCCGTCGATACGCTGATCTGGTACGCGGACGAAGCGGTGCGCGCGTATGGCCGCCTGGTGCCCGCCCGCCAGGACGGCGTGCAGCAGGGCGTGCAGCACGAGCCGATCGGCCCGGTCGCGGCCTTCGCGCCGTGGAACTTTCCGGCGCTCACGCCCATGCGCAAGATCGGCGCGGCGCTCGCGGCGGGCTGCACCTGCATCATCAAGCCCGCCGAGGAAACGCCGCTCAGCACGCTCGCCATCGCGCAGGCGCTGCGCGAAGCGGGATTGCCGGACGGCGTGCTCAACGTCGTGTATGGCGACGCGCCCGCCATCGCGGCGGCGCTGATCGAGAGCCCCCTCATCCGCAAGATTTCGTTTACCGGGTCGACGCCGGTGGGCAAGGCGCTCGCCGCGCGCGCGGGCGCGCATGCGAAGCCGCTCACGCTGGAGCTGGGCGGCCACGCGCCGGTGGTGGTGTTCGACGACGCCGATCTCGATCTCGTGGTGCGCCAGGCCGGTGCGGGCAAGTTCCGCAACGCGGGGCAGATTTGCGTGGCGCCGACGCGCTTTATCGTCCACGAGGCCGTGCACGATGCGTTCGTCGCGAAGCTCGGCGCTTACGCGCAGGCCTTGCAGACCGGCGCGGGCGCGCACGCGGGCACGCAGATGGGGCCGCTTGCGAACGCGCGGCGCGTCGCCCATATGGCGGCGCTCGTGGAGGACGCGCGCGCGGGCGGCGCCGTGGTCACGACGGGGCGCACGCACGACGGCCCGGGCTTTTTCTGGCCCGCGACCGTGCTGCACAATCTCGCGCCCGACGCACGCATCCTGCACGACGAGCCATTCGGCCCGCTCGCGCCGTGCGTGCGCTTCGGCCACTTCGACGAGGCGATGCGCATCGCCAACGGCGTGCCGTTCGGGCTCGCCGCCTATTGCTTCACGCGCTCGCTCGACACGGCGCACCGCGCGGGCAACACCTTGCACGCGGGCATGGTGGGCGTGAACACGACGCGCGTTTCCCTGCCCGAGCTGCCGTTCGGCGGCGTGGGCGAAAGCGGTTATGGGCGCGAGGGCGGCGTGGAGGGGCTGGAGCCGTATCGGGTCACGAAGTCGGTGAGTCTCGCGTGGGGCGCGGCATGAGCGGCGCGCCGGGGTCCGGTAGAATCCGCGAGTATCTTCTTTCGACCGGATTGCCCGCATGAGCCGTTCCGCCGCCACGCCCGATGCCGCCGAGCACTTCAGCCCGCTCCAGATCGATCTCGCTCGCCGCCTCACGCAGCAGATCGTGAGCGGCGATCTCGCGCCGGGCCGCCATCTCTCCGAAAACAGTCTCGCGGCGGAGTTCCAGGTCTCGCGCACGCCGGTGCGCAGGGCGTTGCAGTTGCTCGTCGAACACGGGCTCGCGGAATTTCGCGCGCAGGAGGGCACGTTCGTGGCCGCCGCGCCGCCGCGCGTGGCCCCCGATATTGGCGGCAGCATGACGAGCGACGAGCTGTGCCACCGCCTGCTCGACGACTACGCGCACGGCCGGCTGCCGAGCGCGTGGAACGAGTCGGAACTGCTGGAGCGCTACGACGCGCCGCGCAGCGTGCTGAACAAGGCGCTCGTGAGCCTCGCTTCCGACGGCCTGATCGAGAAGCGCAAGGGGCACGGCTGGCGTTTCCTGCAACCGGTGAGCGAGCCGGGCACGACGGAGGAGAGCTACCGCTTTCGCATCATTCTCGAATGCGGGGCGATGCGCGAGCCCGGCTTCCGGCCCGACCCGGCGCAGCTTGCGCGCCTGCGCGAGACGCACGAAAGGCTGCTCGCCCAGACCGACGCGCAGCCGCACGCGGCGGAACTCTTCGCCGTGGGCACCGACTTTCACGAAACCATCGCGAGCTTTTCCAACAACCGCTTCGTGCTGCAAGCCATCCAGCAGCAGAACCAGATGCGCCGGCTCTCGGAGCATCTCTCGCACTTCAACGGGCCGTGGCACGTGCCGTCCTGCAACGAGCACCTCGACATCATCGCGGCGCTCGAAGAAGGCGACATCGACTGGGCGATGGCGCTCATGCGGCGCCATCTGATGCAGTCGCTCACGCGCAGCGCGGAAATTTGAGCGCCGGGCCCGCGGGTGCCTGACCCCGCGCGGCTTACTTCGGCGAAACGTCGATATCGCCGAAGTATTTACGCGCGAGCGACGTGACCGTGCCATCGGACTCCAGCTTCGCGATAGCCGCGTTCAGGCGCTCGCGCAACGCGGTGTCGCCCTTGCGCAGGCCAAACGCCACGCCGCTGCCAAGAATCTTGTCGTCGCGCGCGGCTTCGCCCACGAAGGCAAAGCCCTTTCCTTCGGGCTGCGAAAGAAAGCCCTTCTGTCCGGCGGGTGCGAGCACGAGCGTGCCGTCCAGGCGCCCCGCGCCGAGATCCGCGTAGATCTGGTTCTGGTCCTGGTAGGGCACGACGGTCACGCCCGCGGGCTCCCAGTGCACCTTCGCGTATGTTTCCTGAATCGACGACTGGAGCACGCCCACGCGCTTGCCCTTGAGCGACTCGGGCGTGGCCACGAGCCCGCTGTCGCTGCGCGCGATGAGCCGGCTCGGCACGCGGTAGATCACGGTCGTGAAGTCGATGGCCTCGCGGCGCTTGGCCGTGGCGTTCATGGCCGAATTGATGGCGTCGAACTTGCGGCCCTGGAGCGCGGGGATCAACCCGTCGAACGAGGTTTCAACCCATTTGCAGGTCATGTGAGCCGTGGCGCACACGGCGTTGCCGATGTCGATGTCGAAGCCCTGCAGCGTGCCGTCGGCGGCCTTGGTTTCGAACGGCGGGTACTGCGCCTCCACGCCGAAGCGCAGCAGGTTCGTATCGGCATAGGCCGAGGCCGGGCCGAGCACGCCGGCTACGCATGCCAGCGCGAGGAGCGCGTTGAGTCGCTTCATGGGAAATCTCCGTGCCGTGTGGTTCTGTGATGCCGTGAATGCGGTGGGCTCAGATCGTGCAAAGCCGGCGTGCGCCCTCAAGCAATGTTTCGTCATCCTTCGCAAAGCTCAGGCGGATCAGGCCTTCGTCGGTGCCGTCGGTGTAGAACGCCGAAAGCGGAATGGTCGCCACGCGCGCGTCGCGAATCAGGCGCAGCACGAAGTCGCTGTCGCGCTCGTCGGAGAACGCGCGAAAGCGCGCGAGCAGGAAGAAGCTGCCTTCGCCCGGCAGCAACTCGAAGCGGGAGCCTTCGAGCGCGCGCACGAGCAGGTCGCGCTTGGCCTGATAGAACGCTGAAAGACCCAGATAGCTTTGCGGCTCGGCCAGTGCTTGCGCGAACGCGTACTGCATGGGCGTGTCGGCGGAAAACACCATGAATTGATGGACCTTGCGGATCTCGTCCATCAGCGCGGCCGGTGCGAGGCAGTAGCCCACGCGCCAGCCCGTGACGTGATACGACTTGCCGAACGACGAAACGATCACGCTGCGCTCGGCCAGCTCCCGGTAGCGCGCCATGCTCCGGTGCGGCGCGCCGTCGAACACCACGTGCTCGTAGACCTCGTCGGAGAGGATCACGATGCCGGTGTCGCGCGTGAGCGCCGTGAGGCGCGCAATGTCGCTCTCGCCGAAGATCGTGGCCGTGGGGTTGTGCGGCGTGTTCACGATGATCATGCGCGTGCGCGGCGTGATGGCCGCGCTCACGGCGTCCCAGTCCACGCGGAAGTGAGGTTGCGCGAGCTTGATGGCCACGGGTTTGGCGCCTTGCAGGCGCACGATGGGCGCGTAGCTGTCGAACGAGGGCTCGAAGTAGATCACTTCGTCGCCGGGATGCACGAGCGCGCTGATCGTCGAATACAGGCCTTCGCTCGCGCTCGCGAGCACGGTCACTTCGCTGGCCGGGTCGTAGCGCGCGCCGTGCAGCGTTTCGAACTTCGCGGCGAGCGCCTCGCGCAGCGCGCCGAGGCCGGCCATGGGCGCGTACTGGTTGTGGCCCGCGCGCATGGCGGCGGCCACGCCGTCGATGAGCGCGGCGCTCGGGTCGAAGTTCGGCGCGCCCTGTGAAAGGTTCAACGCCTGATGTTCGGCGGCAAGCTGGCCGATCACGGTGAAAATCGTCGTGCCCACATCGGGCAGCTTGGAGCGGGCGGGGGCGGCGCTCTGCATGGTCGGTCTCCCTGAGGGCGGCGCGTGGGCCGCAGGACTTAAGGACGCGAGACTGCCGAAAGACGGGCTTTCGGGCCTCGGGCCAGGCGGCCCATTACGCCGAAAGAGCGCCGCGCATGCAATCGATTAATTCTCATGGCCGCCATGCGCCACCGTCATGGCGCGTTTTGATGGGGCTTCAGGGCGCTTCAGGGTGCATCCACGCCGCGGTCCTGCTCGATCCACGCGCTGAAGAGTTGCACCTTCTGTTGCTGCGCCACGCATTCGGGATAGACGAAATAGTAGCGCGAGCCCGTGGGCACGGCGAGTTCGAACGGCATGACGAGGCGGCGCGCTTCGACGTCCTCGCGCACGAGCGTGCGGTCGCCGATGGCGACGCCGAAGCCCTGCATGGCCGCCGTGCCCGCAAGGTCCAGCGACGCGAACGTGGGGCCGAGGTTGGCGTCGACCTTCTTCGCGCCCGCGCGCGCGAGCCACAGGCGCCAGTCGGCGTGGTCGCGCGTGGGGTGCAGCAGGGTTTGGTGCGCGAGGTCGTCGGGCTTCCTGAGCGCGCGGCGCGCGAGCACCTCGGGGGTGCACACGGGCGTGAGATATTCGTCGAAGAGCGGCACCGCGTGCACATCCGCGCCCGGAGACGAACCGTAGATGATCGCGGCATCGAACGGCTCCGCCTGGAAGTCCACTTCGTGCCCCCACGTGGTCGTGATCTGGACTTGCAGGTCGGGGTGCTCGTTCTGGAAGCGCATGATGCGCGGGAGCATCCAGCGCATCACGCAGGTCGGCACCTTGAGCGACAGTTCGGTGCGCTGGCGCGTGAGGCGCTGCGAGGCTTCCTCGATGCGCCCGAAGCCGTCGCGCACGGCGGGCAGCAGTTGCTCGCCCTCGGCGGTGAGCGTGAGTCCTTTCGGCGAGCGGCGAAAGAGCGGCAGGCCGTAATACTGTTCGAGCGCGAGGATCTGGCGGCTCACGGCGCCCTGCGTGAGACACAGGTGCTCGGCGGCGCGCGTGAAGCTGCCGTAGCGGGCGACGGTTTCGAAGATGGGCAGGGCGTTGAGCGGAGGCAGGCGTCTCATGGCGGTCGAGGGAGCGGACGGGCTCGCGCGCCGCTCGAGGGGACTTGAGGGCGCGATCGAGTCGCTATGATACGACGAGCCCGGCGTTGCGCCTGCCGTGCGCCCGCGAGGTCAATCGCTTGCGCCGCCCTCGGCCGGATGCATTTGCGCCGCGCGCGCCGCGTCGATCGTTGCCTGCGCACCGAACAGCGCGCGCAATCCCGCCGCCGAGAGGAACATCGCCTGCGCGTCATGACCGGCATCCGGCACCTCGTGCCACTGGTGGCGCAAGTGGGGATGGCGTGCGCGCAAATACGCGTAATAGGCGCGGGCGCGCGCGAGGCGATGCGGCCCTTGCGCGTTCGCCGCGCACGAGCGGTCGAGCGCCGGATGCGCCGCGTCGCAGTCGCGCGAGCCGGCCAGATAGACGACTTCGCGCTCCACATAGCGGCGCTCGAATGCCGCGGCGTCGTGCGACGCGGCCGCATAGCGCGGTAGCTTGCGCATGCCGTATTTCCAGTCGTCGACGTCGGGGCAGGCCGCGAAATCGGTCGGGCGAAATACGCCATCCGGTTGCGGGCGCAACGAATCGAAATACACATACGACGAGGGATTCGCGATCACGAACCGCACGGCCACGCCGCGCTGCGCGCAGCGCTCGGGCGCACCGCTCAGGATCGCGTGACGATGCGCGACCTGGGCCCCGCCCGAATGCCCCGCGATCACGATTTCGCGCAGCGCCGGATAGCGCGCACGATCGGCAAGCTGCTCGACAAGGGCATCGAGCACGTCGAACGAGCTGAGCGGAGCCGGGCCGCGCGCGTCGAAGCCGCCCATCCACGCGGTCCATTCCCAGTGCAGGCAGTCCGCTTGTGCGGCTTGTGCGGCTTGTGTGTGATGGTGCTCGACATCGGCGCTCGCGAGGAACTGCGGCACCACGACGAGCGTGCCGTCGTCGTGCGCCGAGGAGGCGGCGCGCGCGCGCAGCGTGGAGTGCAGGTAGGCGTCGGCGTCACGCAGGCGGCCATGCAGCACGATGAGGGCGCGCGTTGCTCGCGCGGGCTTGGCGCAGCCGCCGACGAACATCGGCACGCTCCCGCTGCCTTGCGCCGTGGCGACCGGCAGCCAGACGTCGCCGATCGCCCGCACCGGGTATTCGTTGCGCGCGCGCGTTTCGTCGGTTTCGCCGGTTTCGCCTGCTTTGTGCGTCTGGCTCGCAATGAACGGCTCGCTCATGCGGACTCCGATTCGGTGGGCCGCGCATCGGGCTCGCGCACGAGGCGGCGTCCCGAAGCGCTTGCCGCAACCAGCACCAGCGAAATCAGACCGCTGACGATCAAATACCAGGCCGGCACGATGCGCGAGCCGGTCACGCCGATCAGCGTCGAGACCGTGAGCGGCGCCATGCCGCCGAACAGCGTGACGGCGACGTTGTACGAGAGCGCGACGCCGGTCGAGCGCGTGGAGGTGGGAAAGAGCTGGGTGAGCATGCCCGGATGCGCGCCCGACATCAGGCTCAGCACGACGGTGGCGATCATTTGCGCGGCGAACACGCGCTCGGGCGTGGGCGCGGCGAGCACCCACGCGAACAGCGGCCAGGCCGCGCAGATCCAGACGATCGTCACCGGAAAGAACAGGCGGTAGGCGCCGAAGCGGTCGGCAAGCTTGCCCGCGAGCGGATAGCCCACGATGCCGATCAGCCCCGAGACCGCGGTGCCGAGCAGCGCGCTCTTGAGCGGCAGATGGAGCTGGCGCTCGACATAGAGCGGCATATACGAGTGCCAGAGATAGTTGGTCGCCGCACCCACGGCGATCACACCCACGGCGCACAGCGCGGCGTCGCCGCGCTCGCGCAGGAAGGTGCGCAGCGACTGGCGCGGCGCGTGGCCGAGCCGCTTGCGCAACTGCACGAACTCCGGCGACTCGGCCACCTTGTGGCGGATATAGAAGCCGACCGGCCCGACCAGCGCGCCGAGCAGGAAGGGCACGCGCCAGCCCCACGCCACGAGCGAAGCGGGCGAGAGCTGCGTGGTGAGCAGGAAACTGCACGCGGAAGACAGCAGCAGTGCGACGGCCTGCGAGGTCATCTGGAAGCTGCCGTAGAACATCTTGCGGCCGGGCGGCGCGTACTCGGTGAGCATGGAAGCGGCGGTGGCGAACTCGCCGCCCACTGAAAGCCCTTGCAGGATGCGCGCGCACAGCACGATGAGCGGCGCGGCGATGCCGATCGTCGCGTAGCCGGGCGTGAGGCCCATGAGCAAGGTGCTCGCGGCCATCAGCACGATGAGCGCCGACAAGGTTCTGCGCCGCCCGTAGCGGTCGGCGAACGCGCCGATCACGACGCCGCCGAGCGGGCGCACGACGAAGCCGATGGCGAAGGTGGCGAGCGTGAGCGTGATCGACAGGAAGCTGCTGTGCACGGGAAAGAACACGTGCGCGATGGTCTTCGCGAAGTAGCCGTAGATGAGGAAGTCGAACCACTCCAGCCCGTTGCCGATGACCGAGGCGAGCACCGCGCGGCGCACCTGGGAGGTGGTGAGGCGCGGGGCGTCGAGCGCCGCCGGGCCTGCTTCAAGGATCGATTGCATATGTCTCCGGGAGTCGTCGTTGGTGTTGTTCTCGAAGACTAAGGAGTCGCGCGGCAAATGTAAAATACATATCGGATGGGGTTGCCATATCCATAACCTATACCGGAGCTTTCGTATGGAGCTGCGTCACCTGCGCTACTTTCTCGCGGTGTGCGAGGAGCGTCAGTTCACCCGCGCGGCCGCGCGCTTGCATATGCAGCAGCCGCCGCTTTCGCAGCAGATCCAGGAACTCGAACAGGAACTCGGCTTCGCGCTCTTTACGCGCCAGCCGCGCGGCGTGGAACTCACCGCGCCCGGCGAGGCCTTCGCTGCTTGCGCGCGCAACCTTCTGCGCACGCTGGAGCAGGGTGTGACGCACGCGCGGCGCGTGGCGCTCGGGCAGGTGGGCACGCTCCATGTGGCGCTCACGAGTTCGGCCGCGTTTCATCCGCTCGCGCCCGCCGTGATCCGCGCGTTTCGTGACGGGTATCCCGACATCGCGATCGAGCTCAGCGAGATCAACGCGGCCGAGATCATCGAGATGATGCTGAACGGGAGTGTCGATGTCGCGATCCTGCGCAAGCCGATCGACATGCCCGCGGAGCTGCGCTTCGAACTGATCGCGCAGGAGCACATGCTGCTCGTGCTGCCGGTCGGCCACCGGCTGGCGGGCGCGCGTGCAGTGTCGCTCAAGCGTCTCGCGGGCGAACCGTTCATTTTCGTGCGGCGGCCCGGGGCGCCCGGCATGTACGCCGATTTCGTGCGCGCGTGCGAGGCGCAGGGCGTCCAGCTGCGCGTGGTCGACGAGGTGCCGCGCATGGTCACGGCGATCAATCTCGTGGCGGCGGGCGGCGGCGTGACGCTCGTGCCCGCTTCCATGCGGCGCTACCAGCAGGAGAGCGTGCGCTACTGCCGCGTGGCCGGCGACGACGCGTTTCGCGCGCCGCTGCACCTCGTGACGAAGCCCGCCGCGCAGAGCCCGGCGGTGGAACGCTTCCGGCAGACGGTGTTCGCCTTCGCCCAGCGAAGCGGCGCGCGCGGCTGAGCCGGGGTGCCGAGACCACGCCTACGGCCGACCGCCGTGGCGAAAAAATTTGGTTCCCACCCCTTTCGTATTGCCCGGCCTTGCCGTTAACCCGTATGCCTCGAAGCGGGCGCAAGCGCAATCACACGAGCAAGACGAAGGGAACGTGGCAACGAGAATCATCGAAGGGGCGGCAGTCCGGGCCGCCACAGGGGTAGAAGCGGCTCTCGCAGGGCGTGTGCCTGTGCAGGCGGACGCGGCGGGCGTGCATGCCGCGAGCGGGCTTGCGAAGCTGCGCCGGTTGAGAAGCCATAAGGCGGAACTCATTTTGCTGGCGGTCGCGACAGGCTGCGTGATGGCTTTCGCCTTGTGGCTCGACGGGCAACTGCGCCCGGCGCTCGACACGCGCGAGCGCAACGAGCGCGCCGCCGAGGAACTCCACGAGCGCATGGCGCCCTGCCTGCCGAACGCGGGGCGCAGCCCCACGTCCTGGTGCGGCGCGGTGACGATTCCCCCGCCGCCGCCCATACCGGTTTCGCCCATTCCGCTCATCGCGGGCGCGCCCGCGGCATTCTGCACGGCCAACGGCAGTCCGTCCTGCTGATCGCTTTTTCGCGCGTTGCCGTGGCGCAGTCGCCGGTGGCGTTGGGGGAAGTTGATGAGGCGCAATCCCAGCGGCACTGCACACGCAACTCGTGATAGCAATGCTTGCACTTCCGGTCCTCGATGCTATCATTGATAGCAGGTATTTGAGGAGCCTGGCGATGGCAAATTTACTGGTCCGCAACGTCGACGAAAGTCTCGTGCAAAGTCTTCGTGAACGTGCTGCCGCGCATGGCCGCAGCGCGGAGGCGGAGCATCGGGACATTCTGGCAAAGGCGTTGCGTACGCCGAAGCGCAAGAGCTTCGTGGAGGTGCTACAGAGCATGCCCGAGGTTGGCGAGGACTCGGATTTCGACCGGATCGACGACGGAGACGCTCCGCGTGTATTTGGTTGATACGAACGTCATCAGCGAGGTCCGCAAACGCGAGCGCGCCAACAAAGGCGTGCGGTCGTTTTTCCGCGAAATCGCGCGCAACGACAGCGAACTCTATCTTTCCGTTGTCACGATTGCGGAGCTCCGGCGCGGCGTCGAGTTGATCCGGCACAGGGGGGACACGGAGCAGGCCGCGATCCTCGAAACCTGGCTGGGCGCGATTCTGCGCGAGTACGGACATTGCGTGCTGCCCGTCGACGAGGAGGTCAGCCAGGTGTGGGGGCGTCTTCGCGTGCCCCATCCCGAGCATGCGTTGGACAAGCTCATTGCGGCCACGGCCCTGATCCACGATCTGACCGTCGTCACGCGCAATGTGGACGACTTCTCCGGTACGGGCGTGCGGCTTCTGAATCCTTTCGAGTAGGCGTGGGGCCGCGCGCCACGGCCGCCCATCGTCACACTTCCGCCTCTGCCCCCAACCCCTCGCACGTCCCGAACAACAACGCGCGCACCCAGCGCTGCCCCGGCGCGCGATGCGAGCGCTCGTGCCACGCGAGCGTCTTGGTGAACCCCGGCACCTCCAGCGGCGGCTCGACGACTGCCAGCCCCTGCACGCCCTGCGCGAGCCGCGACGGCACCACGGCGATCAGGTCGCTCGTGAGCAGGATGTCGGGCAGCACGAGAAAGCTGTTCACCGAAACCGTCACGCGCCGCGCTCGCCCGATGCGCGCCAGCGCTTCGTCCGTCACGCCGCTCAGGCTGCCGCCCGCATACGACACCAGCGCATGATCGAGCGCGCAAAAGCGCTCCAGCGTGAGCCGCCGGGCGGCGGCGGGGTGGTCCGCGCGCATCACGCAAACATAGCGCTCGTCGAACAGGCGCCGCGCGTGCAGGTCGGCGGGCGTCGTCTCCGGTGTGATCAGGGCCATATCCACGTCGCCGCTTTCGAGTTGCGCTTGCAGGCGCTCGTGCTGCACCGGCACGATCACCGCGCGGATGCCGGGCGCCTCCTGGCGCAGCCGCGCGAGAAAGGGCACGACCACGGCGCGCAGCGCGTAGTCGGTCGAGGCGATGGTGAGCGTCAGCTCGGCCTCGCGCGGCTCGAAGGCCGGCGCTTGCAGCATCTGCTCGATGTCGCTCAACACCTGCTTGAGCGGCGCGGCCAGTTGCAGCGCGCGCTCGGTCGGCACGATGCCACGTTGCGAGCGCACGAACAGCGGATCGTCGAAACTCTCCCGCAGGCGCGTGAGCATCGCGCTCACGGCGGGCTGCGTGAGCGAGAGGCGCTGCGCCGCGCGCGTGACGTTGCGCTCGTCGAGCAGGGCGTCCAGCGCCCTCAAGAGGTTCAGATCGAGCATTCTGATATCACCAAGGTTTATGGCTGAAATAATAAACCTCGATTGGCGTTATTTCAGCCTGGCGCGCATGATTTCTCGTGTCCACCCAATCCGACCGCATCGAAAGGTAACGAACATGAACGAGATTTTCTGGCCCGAAGACTATCTGCCCGGCACGACCGACAACTTCTGCTCCAACGAAGTCATCGTCGCGGGCCTGAGCACCGCCGACATCTGGCCGCTCCTGAACAAGGCGACGGCGTGGCCGAGCTACTACGACAACGCATCCGATGTGCGCTTTCACGACGGCAAAGGGCCCGAACTCAGCGCCGGTGCGCGCTTTCAATTCAAGACCTTCGGCTTTCCCGTCGAATCGGAGGTGACCGAGTATGTGCCGCCCGCCGCCGGACAGCCCGCGCGCGTGGCGTGGCACGGCTGGGCCGAAGGCGACGCCGAAACGCGCCTCGACGTGATTCATGCGTGGCTCATCGAAGACCTTTCCGGCGGCCGCGTGCGCGTGCTCACGCAGGAATCGCAGAAGGGCCAGCCCGCCCGGCAACTCGCGAAAACGCGCCCCAACCCGATGATCAACGGGCACCAGGACTGGCTAGACGGGCTCGTCGACGCCGCGCGCCAGGCCCAGGGAGCACGGCAATGAAGGCCGCCGTGGTGCGTGCGCCGGGCGGGCTCGACCGCATCGAGATTCTCGACATCGCCGAGCCCGGTGCGCCCGGCGCGGGCGAGATCCGCGTCGAGCTGCATGCCACGTCGCTCAATTTTCACGATCTGCTGGTCGCCAACGGCGCGATCCCCACGGCTGACGCTCGCGTGCTGATGTCCGACGGTGCGGGCGTGGTGTCGGCGGTCGGCGCGGGCGTGACCGAGTTCAAGCGCGGCGATCACGTGGTGTCCTGCTTCTTTCCGCAATGGCCGGACGGCCTGCCGTGGCAGGCCGTGGGCAACTTCGCGCAAACGCCCGGTGATGGCGCGGACGGTTACGCGACCTTGCACGCGGTGCGGCCCGCGAGCGCCTTCACGCTTGCGCCGCGCGGCTGGACGCATGCGGAAGCGGCCACCATCACCACCGCGGGCCTGACCGCGTGGCGCGCGCTGGTGGCGGACGGCGGGCTTAAGGCCGGCGACACGGTGCTCACGCTCGGCACGGGCGGCGTATCGATCGCGGCCGTGCAGATCGCACGGATGATGGGCGCGTCGGTCATCGTCACGTCGTCATCCGATGAGAAGCTCGCGCGGGCGAAGGCGCTGGGCGCCGATCATGTCGTCAACTACCGGCAGCACGAGCAGTGGGGCGCGCTCGTGCGCGACATCACGGGCGGCAAGGGCGTGGATCACGTGATCGAAGTGGGCGGGCCGGGCACGCTCGCGCAGTCGATCGACGCGGTGCGCGTGGGCGGCCACATCGCGCTGATCGGCGTGCTCACCGGGCGCGAGGGCACCGTGCCGACTTCGGTGCTCATGGCGAAACAGGCGCGCCTGCAAGGCCTGATCGTCGGCAGCCGGCGTCAGCAGCAGGACTATGTCGCCGCGCTCGATCATGCGGGCATTCGTCCCGTGCTCGACCGCACGTTCGCCTTCGACGAGCTTGCAGATGCCTTCCGCCATCAGCAAGCCGGTGCGCACTTCGGCAAGGTTTGCGTGGCGTGGTGAGCCTGGCGGCGCTCGTGGAGCGCCGCTTTTCTCGTTTTGTAATTAATAAGCATTTCGAAATGATGGGCGAGGCTTCGCGCATCCACGCATTTACAACGCCTCACGAGATGATATAAATGAAGCGCGTACGGCAAAACCGATAACGACAAGAGCCGGGTACATCCCCTGCTCAGGAGCCCCCATCATGCCGCTTTCCCGTCGTCGTTTCATGATCCTCGCCGCTTCCGTTGCCTCCTCAGCCGCGCTTTCCTCCGAAGCGCACGCCGATGCGCCGGTTCTCTCGGAAAGCGATCCCACCGCCATGGCGCTCGGCTACAAGACCGACGCCAACAAAGTCGACAAGGCGAAATTTCCGCGCTTCCAGGCCGGTCAAACCTGTGCCAACTGCCAGCTTTTTCAGGGCAAGCCCGGTGCGCCCAACGGTCCGTGCGCGACCTACGGCGGCAAGCTGGTCGACGCCAAGGGCTGGTGCAACGCGTACGTCAAGAAAGCTTGACGCGCGTGTTCAGGGCTTGCGCCCGAACGCTTCGCGCAGTTTCCCTTTTGCCTTCACGAGCGTGTCGCGGCGCGACCTCGGCAGGTTTTTGCCTGCGCGATTGATATAGAAGTTCAGCATCGACATGGCCGACTGAAACGGCGTGCCCTTGCGGCGGCGGCTGCGCAGTGCCGACGCTTTGAGCGACTGCGCAATCGCCTCGGCGCTGTAGCTCCTGAACACGCCCGCTTCGATGTCCATGGCGTCGCTCGTTTGCGTCACGCGCTGCGACCAGCGGGTCGTCGCGCCACGTTTTGCGTGCCGAGCTTTCGTGTGAGCTTTGGCGGCGCTCGCATACGCGTGACGTTGCCGCGCCGGGCGGCCGCCTTTGCGCCGTGTGGAAGGGTGCCCTCTCGTGCTCATGCGCTTCACTCCTGACGATTTCCCTTCGCTGCGCAAACGCGGTGCCGCTGCTGCGCTGTCCGGTGGCCTGATGGACCCGGCACGCCTGATGCGTCTACTCAGGCGTGCACGTACAAGGTTCGAAGAAGGTGCCCCGTGCGAGTGCGCAACCGGCAAGGAGGGAATCGATCATGACATCAACTCCACGCTTCGAGGTGAACGTGTGCGGGGGCGATTTCCAGCACGTCTGTGAATGCTTCCGCGAATGGAAAAAGGAGGTCCTGATCTACCGAAAGGACCAGAAGATGTTCGAGGGCCGCGAGGAGGTGCGCCCGCTTAAGCGGCGCAACTACGACAACACCGAACAGGCACGCAAGGCGCTGCAAAACGCATGCAGCCCGCAGGACGCCTATGCGCTGGCCGCCGAAGTGAGCAATGGCGAACGCGACATGTGGATCGTGATGGCCGCTTACCACGAGTAGGACGAATAGAGGCTGCGACCATCGTGCCATTAAGCCTCATTGGAGGTGGGGTTAAATAATTACAAGCAGCGCGTGCGCAATTGCAATCGGCGCACACGAGGGAGGGATCAGATGAAGAGCACTGCGAAACGAGATGCACCGCGAGGTGCACAGCGAGCCGCACGGCGCTACGCGCTGTGGGTGCTCGGCGCGCTCGTGCTCACGCAGGGCGCTGCGGCGTGCAAGCGCGTGAACGAAGGCGAGCACCCGCAGACCCAGAGCAGCACGAGCGGGCAGATATTGAACGGCGTGGCGTCGCCGTCGCCGCAAACCGCGCAGCCGGGACCGGCCAGCGGGACGCGGCAGTGAGCCGGTAAAAAGAAAGCCTTCGCCCGCTTCGATCACGCGTCGGCGGCCGGGTGCGTCATCGTGAGCACCATGCGGAACCTCGCCTCGCCGGATTTCATCTTCCGCCAGGCTTCGTTGGCGCGCTCGAACGGCAGCGTTTCGATCATCGGGCGCGCGCCGCTCAGCACGCTAAAGCGCAGCGTCTTTTCGTTCTCCCAGGGCGAGCCGGTGAGCGAGCCCACTACGCTTTGCTCGCTCACGACGAGCGGCCCGGCGGCCACCGCCAACGGATCTTTTCCCGCGCCCAGCAGCACCATGCGTCCTTGCGGCGCGAGTCCGCGCATGAGCGCGCCGACGCTCGCCGCGTCGCCCGCGGTGGCGACGATCGCCTGTGCGCCACCCATCTGCGTGAGGCGCGCCGCTGCGTCGTCGCGGGCCGTGTCGAGATAGTGATGTGCCCCGAGCGCGAGCGCGTCGGCGGCGATATCGTCGCCCCGGCCAATGGCGACGACTTCGAAGCCCATGCGGCGCGCGTACTGGAGCGCCATATGCCCCAGTCCGCCGATCCCGAACACGGCGACGACATCGCCCGCGTCGGCGCCGCATTTCCTGAGCGCGTTGAATGTGGCGATGCCGGCGCACAGGATCGGCGCGGCCTCTTCGGCGTTTAGTTCGGCGGGGATCGCCACGAGCCCGGTGCTGCGCGCCAGCATCATTTCCGCGTAGCCGCCGTCGCAGGTCGCACCCACGAATGGCTGCTGGCGGCAGAGTTGAAACTGACCGCGACGGCACGCGTCGCAAGCGTTGCAGTGGCCGCCCAGGCGTCCTACGCCCACGCGCTGCCCCACGCGCCACAGGGGCGGCGTATCTGAGCCCGTTGCCGCGCCCATTGCCGCGATGCGGCCCACCACCTCATGGCCCGGCACGCGCGGCGAGGCGAGCGTGGGGTCCGCCTGTTCGATATCGGCGGCGTCCGCACCGCATACGCCGCATGCTTCGACCTCGATCAGCACTTCGCCGGGGCCGGGCGCGGGCACGGGACGTTCCACCAGTTCGAGCACGCCGGGGCGCGTGACCTGCATGGCGCGATACGTGGTTTTCATGATGCAGGATTCCTGACGATATCGATGGCGTGCTCGTGGGGGAAAGGTCGCGCGATCAGGCTTTCGGCAATGCGGCGTGCGCGTCGAGCACGCGCGCCGAATACGTGAGCGCCGCGCCCGCATTGAGCGCGATCGCCACGCCCAATGCTTCGGAGATTTCCTCCACCGTCGCGCCATGCTCGACCGCCTTCTTCACATGCACGGCGATGCAGCCGTCGCAGCGCGTGGTCACGGCCACCGCCAGGGCGATCAGTTCATGCATCTTCGGTTCGAGCTTGCCCGTTTTCGCGGCTGCGCCGTCGATCGTCATCAGGCCGCGCATGACGTCCGGGGTGATCTGCGCGTATTCGCCCACGCGCGCGAGCAGCGCGTCGCGGTAGAGGTTCCAGTCTTGCATCATCGTCGTGTGTCCGGTTGGGTTAGGCGTGCAGCGGCTTCAGGCGGCTTCGTAGATGCGCACATTCGGCGCATCTTCCAGCAGCGGCTTGAGCGCGCCGACGACATCGGCCGTGAACAACGCGCTGGCGAGATAGGACTGCGCATGCGCGGCGCTTTCGAAGCCGTGCAGCACCTGCACGTCCTCGTCACGCACGAGCAGTTCCTTCGACTTCGCGCCTGCGATCGTTGCGAGGAACGGCGCTTTGTATTGGCGATAAACGCCTGCGGCGGCGGCACGGTTGGCGGCGGCGATTTTCAGGGTGATTTGCAGGTAGACCATGGTCGGGTTCCGGTATGTGGCGGGGTCGAAAGGTGAGGCAGGTTTCAGGCTTGGCGCCCGGCCATCACGCCGCCGTCCACGGGCAGCACAGTGCCGGTGATCCACGAGGCGTGGGGCGAGGCGAGGAACAGCATGGCTTCGGCGATATCGGCGGGCTGGCCGTTGCGCCCCAGCGGGTGGAACGCGTCGAACGACGGCAGCGTCGCCTTGACTTCGTCCTCCGTCATGAAGGTGCGATAGACCGGCGTTTCCACCACGCCCGGCGCAACCGTATTGATACGGATGTTCGACGAAGCGAGTTCGATGGCGAGATTGCGCGTGAGCGCGTGCACGCCGGCATTGGCTGCGGAATAGGCCGCGGAAGGCGTCGCGCCGATGGCCTGGAGCGCCCAGAGCGAGCCCGTCTGCACGATCGCGCCGCCGCCGCGCTTCTGCATGGCCTTCGCGGCCGCCTGCGCCATGAAGAACTTGCCCTTGAGGATCGTGTCGAGAAAGCCGTCGTACTCGGCCTCGGTCACGTCGAGGAAGGCCTTGGGCCGGAAAATGCCGGCGTTGTTGATGAGAATGTCCACGCCGCCGAACGCCTCGGTCGCCAGATCGACCAGCGCGGTCGCGGTGGCGGGCAGGGCGATGTCGCCCGCGTGAAAGCGCACGTTCGCGCCCGTGGCGTCGATCTCGGCGGCCGCCTCGCGCAGCTTCGCCGCATCGCGCCCGCCGATCACCACGCGCGCGCCCGCCTTCACGAGCCGCGCGGCGACTTCCTTGCCGATGCCGGAACCGCCGCCCGTGATGATGGCGACCCTGGACGAAAAATCAAAAGAAAAACTTTGGCTCATGACGACTCCTCGGAGAGGCTGAAAGGGGACAAAGAGCGCGGAAAATGCGTTGGATTCGCGTCCTTGATTGATGCCTATTCTGTGCGTGTGCCGCAACGTCCACAAATCAGATATTCTGTCTTCGGTTGATAGAAAATCTTTGGATCATGACGACCCCGGTCTATCTGAACGCCATGCGCGCATTCGAGGCGAGTGCCCGCCATCAAAGCTTTTCCGCGGCGGCGGCCGAACTGAACGTCACGCCCGCGGCCGTCGGGCAGCTCGTGCGCAGCCTGGAGGACTGGCTCGGCACGCCGCTGTTCGTGCGCGGCACCGGCGGCCGGGCGCGGCTCGTGGCCACCGAAGTGGCCGAGCGCGCGCTGCCCGATATTCGCGCGGGCTTCGACCGCCTGAGTCTCGGTCTCGAACGGCTCAAGGAAGGCGCGGCAAACGGCGTGCTCACGGTCACGGTCAGCCCCGCGTTCGCCGCCAAATGGCTGCTGCCGCGCATCGACGGCTTTCAGGCCGCGTGGCCCGACACCGATGTGCGGCTCGACACTAGCCTGAAGCTGATGGACTTCGTCGCGCAGGGCGTCGATATCGGCGTGCGTTATGGCGCGGGCGCGTGGCCGGGCCTCACGGCGCTCAAGCTCATGGACGAGGAGGTCTACCCGGTATGCTCGCCCGCCATGCGCCGCGCGGGGAAATGGCGCACGCCGCGCGAGCTGGCGCGCGCGACGCTCATTCACGATCTTTCGGTCGATAGCCACGCGGGCTTCGCGTCGTGGGACGCCTGGTTCGGGAGCGTGGGCGCGCGCGGCGCGGCGGCCAGCCGCGGCATGAAAATCAACAACTCGGCCGCCGTGCTTCAGGCCGCGATAGACGGGCACGGCGTGGCGCTCGCGCGCAGCGTGCTGGCGCGCGACGATCTCGCGGCCGGCCGTCTCGTGCGCCTCTTTCCGGACGTGACGTTCACTTCGGCGCTCGCGTACTACGTGGTGTACCGGCCCGAGTGCGCGAGCCTGCCGCGACTCGCCGCGTTTCGCGACTGGCTCGTGAGCGAGGCGCGCAAGGACACGCGCAAACGGGGCAACGGGAGCTAGCCCTACAGGCTAGACGCGGGGCATCGACCAGAAAGCCGGCGTAATGCCGATAATCCAGGCAAAATGCCCATCGGGTTGCACATTCTGACTAACACGAATGGCGCGTGCCGGGCATTGCCTGCATAGTCGCGGGTTTCGACAAGCATTACGGCAAGCGTTTCAGCCAGCGTTTTGGCAAAACACGCAGGACATTCGACATGATTACCCTCGACGACGTCGATCGCCAACTCATCGCGCTCCTGCGCGACAACGCGCGCACCTCGGTCGTCGCGCTCGCGAAGCAACTGCGCGTCGCGCGCGCAACGGTGCAGAACCGCATTGCGCGGCTGGAGGAAAACGGCGTGATCGTCGGCTACACGATCAAGGTGAAGCCCGCGGCGGAGAAGCATCGCATCCGCGCGCTGATGTCGATCGCGGTGGAGGGCAACCGGGCCGCCGAAGTGGTGAAGGCGCTGCGCGGCTACCCGAACGTTTCGACCATCTACAGCACGAACGGGCGCTGGGACCTGATCGCCGAGCTCCAGGCCGATTCGCTCGAACATTTCGATCGCGTGCTCGGTGCGATTCGCCTGATCGACGGCATCGGCAACAGCGAGACCAGCATCCTCCTCTCCACGCACAAGGCCTGAGCGAGCGTCGCGCCGGGTTGTCAACGTGCCAGCACAAGCGGGCAAAGTGCCACATTTGCTGTGCGTTTTGCCAGCTTTGCTCTCTTCTGGCTGGCGCGCTTCACCGAAATAATCTCCTTATCACGTGGCGTAACGCCGCGCATCCATCAGGAGACATTTCATGACCCGCTTTCTCGACGTTCCCGCCACCCGCCGTCTGATTGCGCGAATGGGTGTGCGCCGCTTCCTGAGCGAACTTGTCGACGTGCTCGAATCCGACTACCGGCGCTGGGCCGATTTCGACAAATCGCCGCGCGTCGCGTGCCATTCGCGCGAGGGCGTGATCGAACTCATGCCCGTGGCGGACGCGCAGCGATTCGCCTTCAAGTACGTGAACGGCCACCCGGTCAACGCGCTGCGCGGGCTGCACACGGTCATGGCGTTCGGCGCGCTCGGCGACGTCGCCACGGGCTATCCGTTGCTGCTCGCGGAACTCACGCTCACCACGGCGCTGCGCACGGCGGCGACTTCGGTACTGGCCGCGAAGCATTTGGCGCGCGCGAATGCGCGCACGATGGCGCTGATCGGCAACGGCGCGCAAAGCGAATTTCAGGCCGTGGCGTTCCATGCGCTGCTGGGCATCGAGGAGATTCGCGTGTTCGACATCGACACGAAGGCGACCGACAAGCTCGTGCGCAATCTGGCAGCGTTCCCGCGCCTGAAGGTCGTGCGCGCGGACTCGACCGCGCAGGCGGTGCGCGGCGCCGACATCGTCACGACGGTCACGGCCGACAAGGCGTACGCCACGATCATCACGCCGGAGATGATCGAGCCGGGCATGCACCTGAACGCGGTGGGCGGCGATTGCCCCGGCAAGACCGAACTGCACGCGGACGTGCTGCGCATGGCGCGCGTGATCGTCGAATACGAGCCGCAGAGCCGCATTGAAGGCGAGATCCAGCAAATGCCCGCCGACTTTCCGGTGACCGAGTTCTGGCGCGTGCTGCAAGGCGAGGCGGCGGGCCGCGAGAACGCCGCGCAGGTCACGGTATTCGATTCGGTGGGCTTCGCGCTGGAGGATTATTCCGCGCTGCGCTATCTGTATGCGCTCGAACTGGAGCACGGCGAGGGCAGTGAGATTGCGCTGATTCCGCCCGCCGAAGACCCCAAGAATCTCTTTGCGTTGATCAGTGAACCGGCGGCCCGCGCGAGTTCCCTCGCTCAGGGGGAGCCGGTGGATTCGGTGGCCTGATCGTATCGTCCGGTTTGGTTTCTCATTCGCTACGCCCCATGAATTTCCATTCGATCCAGGCGCCTCGCGCCGTCGTGATGATCCGGCCGCACCGTTTTCATCCCAACCCCGAAACGGCCGCCGACAACGCGTTCCAGTGCACGGCCGGCGCGAGCGGCGAGCGCGCCGGGGCCATCGCCGAGGCGGCGCGCGAGGAGGTGAGCCGCGCCGCGCAAACGCTCGAAGACGCGGGCGTGCGCGTGCATCTCTTCGACGACTTCGGCGAGCACGGCACGCCCGACTCGGTGTTCCCCAACAACTGGTTTTCCACGCACGCGGGCGGGCATGTCGCGCTCTATCCGATGTATAGCGGCAACCGGCGGCGCGAACGGCGCACGGATGTGATCGAGATGCTCAAGTCGGAGTATTGCGTCGAGGATGTGATCGACTTCTCAGGTCTTGAGCATGACGAAGTATTCCTGGAGGGCACGGGCGCGATGGTGCTCGACCATGTGGCCCGCGTGGCGTACACGGCGCGCTCGCGCCGCGCCGACCCCGTGGCGCTCGCGCGCTTTTGCAGGCGCTTCGAGTTCGAGCCCGAGTGTTTCGACACGACTGGCGCGGATGGCCGGCCGATCTATCACACCAACGTCATGATGAGCGTTGCGACCGAGTTCGCGCTGGTCGGCCTCGACATGATTAACGACGCTGCGCGTCGCGCCGAGATTCATCAGCGTCTGGAACGCAGCGGGCGCACTGTCATCGGACTGGAGCCGGAGCAGATCGGCGATTTCGCGGGCAACGCCATCGAGCTTTCGGCGCGTGATGGGCGCGTGCTCGCGTTGTCGCAGCGTGCGTTCGATTGCCTGACTGCGCAGCAGCGAAGTGTGATCGAACGCTCGGCGCAATTGCTGCCGCTGAAGGTGCCGACCATCGAGATGGCCGGCGGGTCGGTGCGCTGCATGCTGGCCGGCGTGCATCTGGAGAAGCGGCACTAGCCGCCTGCGCGCGCTCGCGGCGGGCGAACTCAGCGCCCCGCGAGCATCCGGCCGCCAAGCGCGATCAGCACGACGCCCACCACGGAGTCGAGCGCGGCCTTGCGCCGGATGAGGAACTGGCGCACGGCGGGATGCGAGGCGAGCAGCGCCATCGTGCAATACCACGCGCACGAAATGAGGATCGCGATCACCACGACCGCGATTTCGAGCCAGCGCGGCGCACCGGCGGGCACCATCAGCGCGAAGATACTGCCGTAGAACGCGATCGCCTTGGGATTGGTCATGCTCACGACATAGCCCTTTTTCGCGGCACTCCAGCCCGAGGTTGCGCCATGCGCCGAAACCTTCAAAGGCTGGCGCGCCGTGAGCAGCATTTTCGCGCCGAGCCAGATCAGATAGCCCGCGCCCGCGATGCGCAGCACGGTGCCGATCCAGGCGACGTGCGCGACGATCAGGCTCAGGCCCGCGATGGCGATCCACGCCCAGGTGCCCGAAGCGGCGGCGAGCCCGAGGCCCGTTGCGAGCCCCGCGCGGCGCGAAGCGACTGCCGTGGACGTGACGATGACGAAGTTCGGTCCGGGGCTGGCGACGCTCAGGAACAGAACGCCGGAAAGCGCGAGCAGGACATTGAAATAGTTCACGATGGCAGGTTCCGCGGCAGGGTGGAGGCGTGGTCTCCATCTTACCCGAGCCTGCTCATGGGGATCAGCCGGCCTTGAGCAGACGCCAGAGCGTGGTGCGCCCGATGCCGAGCGCGCGGCTGGCGGCCGCGCGATTGCCGCCGTGCGCCGCGAGCGCGCGCTCGACTTGCGCGCGCGTGACGGGCGTGCTTTCGCGTTGCGTTTGCATTGCGCTCACGGCGGCGCTTGCTTGCGGCGCGACCTCGGTCACGTCCTCTGTCCGCGCGAACTCCGGAAAAATATCGTAGAACGAATCATCGTCCGGCGCGTTGGGGGATTCGTCGCCGAGGAAAATCGCCCCGCGCGCGAGCAGGTTCTCCAGTTCGCGCACATTGCCCGGCCACGCATAGCGCGCGAAATACGGTGCGAACAGCGTGAGCACGCGCTCGATCGCGGCGGCGCGCAGGCCGTAACGCTCGGCCATGCGTTCGAGCAGGTGGCGCGCCAGCGCGGCGATGTCCTCGCGGCGCTCGCGCAGCGGCGGCAAAGCGATCGGCAGCAGATTGAGGCGGAAATACAGGTCGGCGCGAAACGCGCCTTCCTGCACCATCGCGCGCAGGTCGCGATGCGTGGCCGCGATCACGCGCACGTCCACGGGCGTGGCGCGGCTTGCGCCGAGCTTGGTCACCTCGCGCTCCTGGAGCACGCGCAACAGGCGGCTTTGCAGCGCGGGCGGCATTTCGCCGATTTCGTCGAGAAAGATCGTGCCCGTGTGCGCGACTTCGACGAGACCCGGCTTGCCGCCGCGCCGCGCGCCCGTGAACGCGCCTTCCTCGTGACCGAACAGTTCACTTTCGATCAAGCCTTCGGGCAGCGCCGCGCAGTTGAAGGCGACGAACGGATTGCCACGCCGCCGGCTCGCGTTGTGAATGCCCTGTGCGACGAGCTCCTTGCCGGTGCCGCTTTCGCCCGTGAGCAGCACGGTCGCGTCGTGCGCCGCGCTCATGGCGGCGAGGCGCCGCAGGCGAGCCATTGCGGGCGCCGCGCCCACCAGGTCGTCGAGTTCGTAGCGCGCCACCAGATGGCGCGGGCGCTGGGTGGTGCGCAACGAGCGGTCGATGCGTTGCGCGACCAGCGCGTCCTGCGCCGTCACCACCGCGCCCGAGCGCGCGCCCTGCTCGACGATGGGCACGCAGCTCACGATGAGCGAACGCCCGCCGATCTGCTCGACGCGCTCGTCAACGGGCGCGTCGCCGCCCGCCACTTCGCGCAGCAGCGGACCCACCGAGTGCGCAAGCTGCGTGCTCACGTCGCGCGCGCGGTCGAGGCCGAGCAGATCGAGCATGGCCGGATTGACCGCTTCGAGCCGGCCCGCTTCGTCGAAGGCCGCCACGCCGTCGCGCAGGTGCGCGACGATCGTGTTCAGGCGCACGCGCTTCGACTCTTTCTGGCGGCTCACGCGCGCGAGCTCCACGGAACGCTCGAACGCCTCGTGCACCGCGCCGAGCGAGTAGAGGAACACGCTTTCGAGCCCGGCCGCCTGGGCCAGGTCGCAGGCCATGCCGGGGCCGATGATCACGTGGCAGCCCACGGCGGCGAGCGCCGTGACGGCGGCGCGCACTTCGTCGACGCTGCGATAGGCGCGCTGCGTGAGACTCAGGTTGAGCCACGCGCCGATATCGGCGAGTTCGTGCGAGACGCTTTCGTGCAGGATCAGGCCGATGGGCGCGCCGGGCCAGGTGGCGTTCGCATGAGTGATGCCGGACAGCACGTCGAAGCCGTTCACCTTCACCATGACGACGGGCACGCTCAGGTTGTCGCGCAGGTAGGCGCCGTTGGACCCGGCGGCGAGCACGACGTCCACCGCGCCCGCTTCGATATGGGGTTGCAGCGCCGTCACGGCGTCGCCGTAGCCCTCGCGTATGTTGAAGAAGCGCGCCTCTTCGGCGTAGCGTGGCGCAACGGCTTCGCAGAGACTGCGCAGGCGGCTGATGCTCACGAGCGCGATGCCCGGGCGGCTGGCGGTTTGGGGCTGGCTGGGCAGGGGCACGGCACTGACCTCGGGAAACAAGGGAGGGTCTGTTCCATGGGTTGTTTCGAAATGCGTTCCATGAAACGTTTCAGGCATTGTGCCACGAAACACTCGCAATCCCAGCGAAACCCCTAAGTCGTTGTTTTATCGGGCTTGGAGCACCTTCCACCTTAACTGGCATGCTTCGTGCGGAAAGGCTATCCATCCCAATCCCCAACTCATGGAGTGACTGCAATGACGAATTCCACTGCTGCGCGCCGCGCTGCGTTCCGCGCCAAGGTCAACGAACGCCGCGGCCTGCTCGTGCCGGGCGCTTTCAACGCGATGAGTGCGCGCGTGATCGAGGACGCCGGTTTCGAAGCGCTTTACCTCACGGGCGCAGGCGTGACGAACATGTCGTTCGGCTTGCCCGACCTCGGCTTCATCGGCCTTTCCGACGTGGCGGAGCACACGGCGCGCGTGCGCGACGCGGTGAACCTGCCGCTCATCGTCGACGCCGACACGGGCTTCGGCAACGCGCTGAACGTGCGTCAGACCGTGCGCACGCTGGAGCGCAGCGGCGCGGACGCGATCCAGTTCGAAGACCAGATCATGCCGAAGAAGTGCGGCCACTTCGCCAACAAGGAAGTGATCGGCACGAGCGAGATGGTGGGCAAGATCCGCGCGGCCGTGGATGCGCGCGAAGACGGCAACCTGCTCATCATGGCGCGCACCGACGCGGCGGCGGTGCACGGTATCGAGGACGCGATCGCGCGCGGCCACGCGTTCATCGAGGCGGGCGCGGATATCCTCTTTATCGAAGCGACTGAAAAGCTCGAAGACATCGAGCGCCTGCCGAAGCTCATCGACGCGCCGCAACTCATCAACATCGTGATCGGCGGCAAGACGCCGGTGCAGTCGCGCGAGGCATTGGCGGGCCTGGGCTACGCGCTGGTGCTGTACGCGAACGCCGCGCTGCAAGGCGCGCTGGTGGGCATGCAGCGCGCGCTCGGCATGCTGAGCGCGAACGGCCGCCTCGACGAAGACGCGAATATCGTCGCGCCGTTCGCGGAACGCCAGCGCCTCGTGAACAAGCCGCTGTTCGATCGCCTCGATCGCGAATACGCGGCCAAGGAGTAAATGCGGGGCGGGTCGCCGGTGCGTGAAGCCTGTTGCGCGCGCCGGCGACCGGAACATATCCGCAGCCATTGACCGGAAAATAATCAGTGGTACGGAATAATTGAAGAACTCACGCGGCCTGTACAGAGACACACGGCCGCTCCGATCCTCACTCAACGTCCACGCGCAAGCTGGTTGTTCACCGAGGTCACACCGTCCACGGCCGCCGCACTTTGTCCGGCCATCGCGACATCCTCATGCTGGGGCACCCACCCGACCAGCGTGACCGCACCCCCGCGGGAAAACACAAACACGTGAGACAGCCCAACACCGTGGCGCGCCGCATTGACGCGCACGTTGTGTTCGATCTGCCGGTCGCTTGCGCTCGAACCGGTGTCGGCGTGAACGGCCGGAGCCAGCGTGCCGGCGATCAATAACGCGAGCGTGGAAGTCATGGTTGTTTTCACAACACCTCCTTACATTGGCAAGTGCGCCGGCAAACTCCGGCAGCACGTCTTCCGGTCCAACACCATGCGGGGCCGCGAAGTCATCGGACAAAATTCCTCGCCATGGGCTCCCATGGCCACGCTCCGCAAGGGCGCTTCGAGAATCTTGCCGCGCCGGGCATGAAACGGTCGTGCCGTTACCCGGCGAAAGGTTTGCAGGTGCATCGGGATCGGACGGGACGCCGCGGGTGCGACGTGGCGAAAGAACAGCGGGAGCCGGCGAGTCGTTGCATCTTCACAACATTGAACACGCTCCAAAGACGCTGTCAAGCTTGAAATCGCTTTCATGCTAACGGAATTTTTTGCGCGGTTTTCCGCGTGCACCGTTTTTTCGCTCACGAACCCGAACCGGTTTGCCAGGCAGGTGACCATGACCTCATGGTCATAAGACGGGGTGGTACAGCGTGGCCACATTGCGCGCAACTGTTATCGGTAACGTCGTTTTCCCTGGGCAGGAAGTTCGATGGGCGGCGCAGGGGCCTCCCTATAATCGCTCCGAAATGTGATTCGAGCATTTCAGCCAGGCAGCAAAGGTGCAGCGCACACACGGCCTGGATGGTTTGGAGACGCCAGAGGATATATAGGAAACCTAATGAAAACGAAAGTCATTGCTTTGTCTGTCATGGCAGCGGCGGCTACGGTGGCCCACGCCCAGAGCAGCGTCACGCTGTACGGCCGTATCGACAACGGCGTGCAGTACGAGACCGGTCTTCCGGGCGGCAACAAGTTCTCGGCGCAGAGCGGCGACTGGGGTTGCTCCTGGTTCGGCCTCCTCGGCTCCGAGGATCTCGGCGGCGGCACGAAAGCGGTCTTCCAGCTCGAAGGTCAGCTCAATACCATGACCGGCGCTTCGGCGGGCAACCTGTTCGGCCGTCACGCCACGGTGGGTTTCACCAACGAGCGCTTCGGTCTCTTCAAGATGGGTAATCTCGGCGCCGGCGAACTGGCGCAGGATAGCTGGGGCACGGACCCGCAACTGATGCAGCGTTACGCGATTTCGACACTCGTGCGCGGCCGCAACTGGACGAGCACGAGCAACGGTGCGGAGTACGACTCGCCCGTGCTGTTCGGCGGCCTCGTGCTCAAAGGCCAGTATTCGCTGACGAATAACACGAGCTGGAACTCGGCGCCCGTCAACGCGCAGGGCGTGCCGACCGGTCAGGGCCGCACGAACGCCGTGGAAGGCATTTACACCTGGGGCAGCGGCGACTTCCGCGTGATCTACGACGAAGTGCGCGGCGCCAACGGCTCGTTCAACAACGTCTACTCGGCTTCGCGCTCGATTCTCGCGGGCGGCACCTACGTGTTCGGGCCGGTGAAACTGTACGCGGGCTACCAGCACCTGAGCGCGCCTGATGCCACCAACGCGAGCATGGGCGTGAGCGACGCCTCGCAGCCGGCCGGCGTGAGCGCGCCGACCAGCGTGAACCACGAATGGATCGGCGCCGCATGGCAGGTGAACGACGCCTCGGCGATCACCGCAGCCGTGTTCCACGCCAACGCGAACAATGGCAACGGCAACGCCACGCTGTACACGCTCGGCACGACGTACAACCTGTCGAAGCGCACCTTCCTTTACGCGGAAGCCGGTTACGTGCACAACAGTTCGACGTCGAACATCAACCTGGGCAACGGCCCGTACGGCAACAACAATTTCGACGCGGCCTCGGGCACGTCGTCGAACGACAACCCGAGCTACGGTCATAGCCAGACCGGCGTGTTCGCGGGCGTCATGCATATGTTCTGAGTTGTTCCTGTCTGACCTGTCGTTGTAGTGATCTCTGAGTGTTAGGTACTGCTTAATTCTCTTGTATGGAGAGGCCGATGCGACAACTCCTCCACCCGGGTCGCATCGGCTGCTTTTTTCGAGTGCGGGGTTTCGGGCGCGCACCACGGATCACACCTTTCTTTAATTGAAAGCGCTTTCAGGCAATCATTCAGGCGGAACTCATGACCGACGGCCCTAACGAAAATCGCGACGCACCCAAAGAGGACATCAGCTCGCCCAATGTCAAGCTCGAGGAGATCGCGCGCGCAGCCGGGGTTTCTCCGAGCACGGTGTCGCGCATCCTCAATGGTTCGGCGCGCGTTCTGCCCGAAAAGCAGCGCGCCGTGGAAGAGGCGATTGCCCGTTTCAACTATCGGCCGAACGTGCTGGCGCGCAGCCTGGCGAGCGGCCGGACCGCAACGATCGGCGTGCTCACGCAGGCCGTGTCGAGTCCCTTTTACGCGGAGTGGCTGCGCGGCATTGAGGAGTCGCTGTACGAGCCCGGCTTTACACCGATCTTCGTGAGCAGCCGCTGGAATCTCGACGACGAAAAGGCGCGCCTCGAAGAACTGATCGCGCGCCGCGTGGAAGGCGTCATCCTGCTGCATGCGCAGCTCGATGAGCCCTCGCTTGCGGAATACGCGCGGCACGCGCCGATGCTCGTGCTGGGGCGCTCGTTGCACAACGGCCCCGCGCTGGCCGGTTTGCCGATCGACAATCTCAAGGGCGCGCGCGACGCGACGCGGCATCTGATCGAAGAGGGGCATCGCGAGATCGCCTTCATTGCCGGGCCGAGCAGTCACGAGGACGCGATCGAGCGGCTGGACGGCTACCGCATCGCGCTGGAGGAAGCGGGCATTGGCTTTGACGCCGGTCTCGTGGAACAGGGCGACTACCTGGAGACGGGCGGGCTGGCCGCGATGGAGCGTCTGATGGCGCGCCGCCCGACATTCAGCGCGGTGTTCTGCGCAAACGACCAGACCGCGTATGGCGCGCGCCTCGCGATGTTCCGCCGTGGCGTGCGCGTGCCCGAAGACATTTCGCTGGTCGGCTTCGACGATCTGCCCACGTCGTCGTACATGACGCCGCCGCTCACGACGGTACGGCAGCCGACGTTTGAAATCGGCCGCCTCGCGGCGCAGGGCATCGTGCAGATGATCCGCAAGCAATCCATCTCGCTCAGCCCGGTTCCGCTCACGCTCGTGACGCGCGAAACCACGCGGCGCATCGCACCGCCCGCGAGTTCGGGAGCACAGCCGGGGTAACGCAGGGACCGCCGGGGGGCGGATCTTTCAGCACGGATGTGAAAGCGCTTTCACCTGGCGGGAAGCAGTACGAAGTAATCGATGAGCAGTCGAACGTTATTCACGAACGTATCATCAGGAGACAAAACATGAAGTTCCGTTTTTCCGGCGCGGCCGCCGCAGTGCTGCTCAGCCTCGCAACAGTGGGCGCGCAAGCCAACACCACGTTGACGGTTGCGGTTTTCCCGAAGCTCGACCAGGAAATCAAGGATGCGATTCCCGCGTGGAAGAAGCTCCATCCCGATGTCGATATCAAGGTGTCGTCGCTCGCGATCGCCGATCACCATAACGCCATGACCACCGCGCTCGCCACGAGCTCGGACCTGCCCGATGTGATGGCGGTCGAAGTGGGTTTCATTGGGCGCTTCGCGGCGGGCGGCGGTCTCGAAGACCTCTCGAAGCCGCCGTATAACGCAGGTCAGTACAAGAGCGAGTTCATCAATTACACGTTCGCGCAGGCCACCACGCAGGACGGCGCGATTGTCGGCATGCCGGGCGACATCGGTCCCGGTACGCTGTTCTACCGCAAGGACATTCTCGACAAGGCGGGCGTGAGCGAAGCCGATCTCACGAAGTCGTGGGACTCGTATCTCGCGGCCGGCCAGAAGATCAAGAAGGCGACGGGGGCGTACCTGATGGCGTCGTCGCGCGATATCGAGGACATCTATATTCGCGCCGACTTGAAGCCGGGCGACGGCGTGTACTTCGACAAGGCCGGCAACCCCGTCGTGACGTCGCCGCGCTTCGTGAAGGCCTTCGAGCTTGCGAAGAAGGCGCGCGATCTCGGCCTCGACGCGAAGATCACCCCGTGGTCGAACGAATGGGCCGAGAGCTTCAAACGCGGCACCGTCGCGACGCAAATGATGGGCGCATGGCTTGGCGGCCACCTCTCGTCGTGGATCGCGCCCGACACCAAGGGCTTGTGGCGCGCGACCAATCTTCCCAATGGCGCCTACGCGTCGTTCGGCGGCACGTTCTGGTCGATTCCCGTCAAAGCGACGCAAAAGCCGATGTCCTGGGAATTCATCAAATTCCTGACGACGCGCCAGGACACGCAGCTTGCTTCGTTCCGCTCGATCGACGCGTTCCCCGCGCTGCTCTCCGCGCAGAACGATGCGTTCTTCGCGCAGCCGGTCGCGTTCCTCGGCAACGAGAAGGCCCGCCTGATCTGGCGCGACGCGGCCACGCACATTCCGGCGATCCAGCGCAGCAAGTATGACCAGGTCGCCGAGGAGGCGGTGCATTCCGCGCTCGACAAGGTGGTGGACAGCAACGAGGACATCCACACGGCGTTGCAGGAAGCCCAGGATCAGATCGCGCATCGGGTCCGCCGGTAAGCGGCCTTCGGGAAACGGCGCGGCAGGCTTCGCGCCGCCGCCGAAGCTGGCTGTCACAGCGTGGCCGCTCATGAAGCGCGGCCACGCCAGAATGGACGGAACTACTGATGAACTATCCACTGCCCACCACCGAACCCGCCGCCCCCGAGGGGCGCATGAGCGACGGCCTGGCGCCGTTCGCCACGCCTCGCGCCCGATCGCGGCTGCGCACGGTGAAGATCGCGCCGTACCTGTTTCTTGCTCCGTTTTTCCTGCTGTTCGCCGTGTTTCTCGCGTTTCCGCTGCTCTTTTCGCTGTATCTCTCGTTCCAGAGCTGGGACGCGACGGCGGGACTCGCAAGCATGAAATGGGTGGGCATCTCGAACTTTACGTTCACGCTGACCGATCCCTGGTACTGGAAATCGCTCTACAACACGGCTTCCATGGCGATCTTGTCCGGCGTCCCGCAACATCTCGTCGCGCTGCCGCTCGCGTTCTTTCTGCAAACCGCGTTTCGACGCTGGCGCAATGTCGTCGTGGGGTTGTATTTCCTCCCCTTCATCACGTCGAGCGTGGCAATTGCGCTGATTTTCTCGTCGCTGTATTCGACCGACTTCGGGATGATCAACCTCGCCATCGCCGAAATCGGCAAGATTCCGGGGCTGCACTGGATCGTGCCTTCGAAGCCGGTTGAGTGGCTGTATAACCCGGCGAATGTGAAGCCGGCGGTGTCTCTCGTGGTGTTCTGGCGTTATGTGGGCTGGAACACCGTGCTGTATCTCTCTGCACTACAGACCATTCCAAAGGATATCTACGAAGCGGCGCGCATTGACGGCGCGAATGGCTGGCAGCAGTTCACGCGCATCACGATTCCGCTGCTGAAGCCCATGATCTTCTTCGCGGTGACGCTGTCCATCATCGGCGGTTTGCAACTGTTCGAGGAGCCATTCATTCTGCTGCCGAACGAAGGGATGGGGACGAGCCAGTCCGGCTTGACCACCGCCGTCTATATGTATCGCACGGCGTTTCATGACGGCGACTTCGGCACAGCCAGTTCGATTGCATGGCTGCTGTTCATCACGATTTCCGCGCTGATGTGGCTCAACACGCGAATTTTTCACCGCAGCGGCATGAACGAGGAGGCATCGCGATGAAACCGTCGAACAACAAGGCCCGTTACACCGGCTACGCCATCGTGCTCGCGGGCGCGGTGCTGATGTTCTCGCCGTTCTGGTTCATGTTCGTCTTCGCCACGCACACGAGCTCCGAGATTTTCTCGATGCCGCCGCCGCTCTGGTTCGGCAACGCGTTTCTCGACAATATGGCGTCGCTCATGCGCCATATTCCGTTCTGGCGCAATCTGGGCTGGAGCTTCTATACCTCCACCCTTCAGACGGTGCTGACGCTGCTCGTTACCTCGATGGCGGGCTATGCGTTCGCGATGTACGAGTTCCGCTTCAAGAAGGCGTTGTTCGCGGTGGCGCTCACGGCCATGCTGGTGCCGCCGTTCCTCAGCATGATCCCGACCTTCATGACGATGAACCTGCTTGGCTGGATCAACGAGCCCCGCGCGCTGTACGTGCCCGGCGCCGCTGCCGCGCTTGGCGTGTTCCTTATGCGCCAGTACGTGGCTTCGGCCATTCCTCACGACCTGATCGAGGCGGCGCGTATCGACGGTTGCGGCGAGTTCCGCATTTACTGGAGCATCGTGATGCCATTGCTCGGGCCGGCGCTGGGCACGCTCGGGCTCATCAGCTTCATCCAAAGCTGGAACAACTTCCTCTCGGCGCTCGTCGTGCTGCGTTCGCCTTCGATGTACACGCTGCCCCTCGCGCTGCGCATTCTGCAAAGCCCGACCAATTCGGACTGGGGCGCGGTCATGGCGGGGTCCGCGGTCGCGGTGCTGCCGCTGCTGGTGCTGTTCGCCTTCACTTCGCGACGCTTGATCGACGGCCTGACGGCCGGCGCGGTCAAGTCATGAAGTGCGCTCCATCTTCTCCACGCCTACGCGGGCATGACTATTGAGGAATACTTCGTTTATGTCGACGTTTCGATTCAAGGAAGACTTCGTCTGGGGCGTAGCCACCAGCTCCTATCAGATCGAAGGCGCAGCGCATGAGGACGGCCGCGGCGCGTCTATCTGGGACGCGTTTTGCCGGGTGCCCGGCAAGGTCGTGAACGGCGAAAGCGGCGACGTGGCCTGCGACCACTATCATCGTTTCGAGCAGGATCTCGACCTCATGGCGGACCTGGGCGTCAACGCCTATCGCTTCTCGATTGCCTGGCCGCGCGTGCAGCCGGATGGCAGCGGCGCGTTCAACGAAAAGGGCCTGGCGTTCTACGACCGTCTGGTGGACGGCTTGCTCGCGCGCGGCATTCAGCCATTCGCGACGCTGTATCACTGGGACCTGCCGCTCGCGCTCCAGGAGGCGCAAAACGGCTGGGAGAACCGAGATACGGCCTACCGGTTCGCGGACTATGCGCGCAAGATCGGCGGCGCGCTGGGCGACCGGGTCGCTTCGATCGCCACGCACAACGAGCCGTGGTGCACCGCGTGGCTCGGCAATGCCACGGGCTACTTCGCGCCCGGCAACGCCGACCTGAAGAAAGCCGCCCACGTGGCGCACCATCTGCTGCTTTCGCATGGTCTCGCCGTGCAGGCGCTGCGTGCCGACGGCGTGAAGACGCCGCTTGGCATCGTGCTGAACCAGTCGCCCGCGCACGGCGCGACGAATGCGCCCGAGGACCTGGCCGCCGCGTCGCTCGAATACGCGAAGTTCGTGCGCTGGTACATGGACCCGATCTTCAAGGGCGAATACCCGGCCGAGGCGCTGCATTGGTATGGCGAGAACGGACCGCAGGATGTCGTGCGCGAAGGCGACTTCGAGATCATCGGCGCGCCGCTGGACTTTCTCGGCATCAACTATTACACGCGAATTTTCGCGAGCGCATCGGGCGAAAAGCGTCCGCCGGGCGAGCACGGCTTCACGGACATGGATTGGGAAATCTATCCCGAAGGCCTCACCGAATTGCTGACGCGCTTGAACGCCGACTACACGCTGCCGCCCATCTACATTACCGAGAACGGCTGCGCGACGAAAGACGCACTCGAGCACGGCCGGGTGCACGACGCGCAGCGTATTCGCTTCTACGACCTGCATCTGGCCGCGCTGGCGCAAGCGGCGCAGCGTGGTGTCGATGTCGCCGGCTATTTCGCATGGAGCCTGCTGGACAACTTCGAATGGGCGTCCGGCTACGACAAGCGCTTCGGCATGGTGCACGTCGATTACGCAACCCAGCAGCGCACGCTCAAGGATAGCGCGCACTGGTATCGCGACGTGATCGCGGAACACGCCGGCGCGATGGCATCGCGCTGACGCGCACACGTAGTCAGGCGCGCCGTATCCCGCGTGGCGCGACAGCAGCAGGGCAGGGTCACGCGGGCATGCAAGCAAGAGGATTCAGGAGAACGTAACAATGGGCGAACTCGTATTGCGCAACGTCTCGAAGACGTACGGCGAAGGACCGCAGGTCATTCAGGGCATCGATCTGCACATTCCGGACGGCCAGTTCACGGTGTTCGTGGGACCGTCGGGCTGCGGCAAGTCCACCATGCTGCGCATGATCGCCGGGCTCGAAACGGTGAGCGGCGGCGACATCGTGATCGACGGCGTGAGGGTGAACGACCTGCAACCGGCGGACCGCGGCATTTCGATGGTGTTCCAGAGCTACGCGCTCTATCCGCATATGACGGTTGCGGACAACATGGGCTTTGCGCTCAAGCTCGCGGGCAAATCGAAGCGCGAAGTGCGCGAGGTCGTGGGCCGCGCCGCCGAGATCCTGCAAATCACGCACCTGCTGGAGCGCAAGCCCAAGGCGCTTTCCGGCGGCCAGCGCCAGCGCGTGGCGATCGGGCGGGCGATCGTGCGCAAGCCGCGCGTGTTTCTGTTCGACGAGCCGTTGTCGAATCTCGATGCCGCGTTGCGCGTGCAGATGCGTATCGAACTCGCGAAGCTGCACCGCGAACTGGGCACGACGATGATCTACGTGACCCACGATCAGGTCGAGGCGATGACGCTCGGCCAGCAGATCGTCGTGTTCAACAAGGGGAGGATCGAGCAAAGCGGCGCGCCGCTCGATCTGTATGACCGGCCCGCCAACCGTTTCGTCGGCGGCTTTATCGGCTCGCCGCAGATGAACATGCTCGGCGCGACGGTGGTGGCGCAGGGCGCGACGCAAACGGTGCTCGCACTGGGCGGCGCGGACCATCGTATCGCGCTGGCCGGCCGCCCGCCCAGCGCGCTGAGCGGCGAACTCACGCTCGGCGTGCGTGCCGAGCACCTGAGCATCGGGCCGGCTGACGAAGGGCTCGCCGCGCGCGTCGAACTGGTCGAGCATCTCGGCGACGTTTCGATCCTGCACGCGCGCCTGGACGGCATGGCCCACGCCATTGCCCTGAAGCTCGACAAGAAGGACGCGCAGCACGCGGTGGGTGCACGCGTGGGCGTGAAGGTGGCGTCATCGTCGGTCACGGTGTTCGACGCGAACGGCGAGACCGTGGCGTTCGAGCGTCCCGAAGTGGGGCAGAGCGCTCACGCAGTCGCTTGACGGCCTGGCGTGACGGTGGAGAGCGCAACGATGAACCAAGGATCGAAGGACGATTTCAACCGCGCGGCTCAGGGCGCTGCCGGTGACACGCCCGCCGCCGGACCGGCGTCACCTCGCTCGGGCCCAGCGACTGAGCGCGAAGCTTTGCACAAGATGATCGTGCATTTCGATGCGCAAGGGTCGTCGGGGCCGTGGCGACTGGAGCCGGATTCGGACCGGAACCTGCCTCCTGATGCGAGCGCGGACTGGCGGCCGGCAGACTGACGCCAAAGGATCACGGCGTGATAGAAGTGCCGCGGTCGAAAGCGCTTTCATCGCGGGGCTAACGTTAGCCGTATCGTCGCTCGCGTGCGCGATATCGCCGCTGGAGCGCAAGGAGATTGCATGCCGTGAAAGCCCTGCTGGGCGGGGATGGGCGACGATGACGCGACTTCGTTGGGCACACCGTGGAGCCTGGGTAAACCACGCATGGCGGCCCCGGATACGCGCCACTAACATGAACTAACGTTAAGGGTAACGTTTAGCAGGTTTCTTCTTAATTGATCGTCTGCGGCGCACGGATGTTACCGGTAAGAGCGCCTGCGACGGCAAGAGCCCGAACTTCATAAAGCGCCGCCGGGCCGCAGGCCCGATGCCAAAAATGATCGTCTGAAATTGTGATGGGTGGAGAGCGTCATGGAAAAGCGAGTATCCAAAGCCATTTTCAAGTCCCGCGCCTGCGAATTGTTCCGCCAGGTCGAAACGCTGGGCGAAACCGTCATCGTCACGGACCGGGGCCAGCCCACCATTGAAATCCGGCCCTATCGCAGCAAGAAAGAGAACCCGCTCGAACTGCTGCGCGCGTCGATCACTCACTTCAATCTGAAGCACGCGCTCGAACCGCTCGCCGCCGAGCGGGAAGAGTGATGATCACGCTCGATACGCTCGCGCTCGTGTGCTGGCTCGGGCGGCAAAAGGCGCTGAGCCAGGCCGCGCACGATGCGATCGACCGGGAACTGGACGGCGGTGACATCCTGATCTCGGCAATCAGCGCGCTTGAAATCGCGGACTTCGTCAAGCACGGCAGTCTCGGTCTTTCGATGGACGCGCGAAGCTGGCTGTCCACCTTCCTGAAGCTGGAGGGCGTGCGCATGGTGCCGGTCGACACCGAGATCGCACTGCGTGCGGCGACGCTGCCGCCCGCGCTCACCTCGCATCAACGGCTCATTGTCGCCACCGCGCGCACGCACGGCGGCGCGCTCGTGACCTCGGACGCGAAAGTGCGCGCCTCGACTTACGTCGAAACGATCTGGTGACGCGTGCGGCGTTGCTTCGTGCGCACCGGTCCGGTCGAGTCGCGCACCACGAGTTCGGCGGGCAGCGTGATGCGCTGTGACGCCGCGTCGATGCCCGCGATCTGCGCGAGCAGCGTGTTGACCGCCGAGCGCGCCATTTGCTGGAACGGCTGGCGGATCGTCGTGAGCGCCGGATGAAATTGTTCGGACATCGGAATGTCGTCGAAGCCGATCACCGAAATGTCGTCGGGCACGCGCAGGCCCGCCTCGCGAACCGCGGCGATCACGCCGAACGCGCTCTGGTCGTTGGCCGTGAAAATCGCCGTGGGCGGCTCGGCGAGATTGAGCAGATCGAACGTGACGTCGAACGCCATCATTTGCGAGAGGTCGCCTGCGGCGACGAGCGCCTCTTCGCGCGGCAGGCCGAGGCGGGCCAGCGTGTCGTGATAGCCGCGCTGGCGGTCGCGCACGCCTTCGATCGTTTCGTCGCCGGCGAGGAAGGCAATGCGCTTGTGGCCGAGATGCGCGAGATGCTCGACCGCGAGACAGGCGCCGCCGTAATTGTCCACCGAAACCGAGGGAAAGCCCGTGAGCGTGCCGCGCTGATCGACCACGACGACCGGCACCTTGGCCGTGGTGAGCGCTTCGAGACAGAGCGATTCGCGCGGCAGGATCGCAAGAATGCCGTCGGAGAACTGCTGGATCAAACCGAGCAGGTCGTGATGCGTATGGCGGTCTTCGTCGAACACCGTGTACACCAGCATTTCCATGCCCGCGCCGCGCGCCGCGCGGCCCGCGCCGAGAATCAGCTCGCTGGAGAACTGGGTGTCGAGCGTGGGCGTGATGATGCCGATGATGCCGTTGCGTCCGCCCGAGAGCTTTTGCGCGGTGCGGTTCACGACATAGCCGATGTCCGAAGCGATTCTCAGCACTTCGTCGCGTGTTTCGCGCGACACGCCGGGGCGGCCGTTGAGCGCGCGCGACGCGGTCATTTGCGACACCCCGGCAAGCTTGGCGACGTGCTCGAGCGTGGGGGTTTGCCTTGCCATGCGCGTAGAGGGTGTACGAGAGGTCATGTCAGGGTCGAGTCGCTATGGACGTTAGCGATACCGTTTATATGTTGGCTATTCTATCAGAAGCCCTGTATTTCATGCGCGTCCCGTTCTGCCAACCTTGCGCGGCGCGCAAGGACCATCGCGCCGTCCCAGGTAAAAGCCCGCATAGCCGGAGTTATTACGCAGGTCTAACATGCATTAACGTTAAGGCTAACGTTAGTGATTGAGCGGTTCTCAAAAACCCAGGAGAGGGGACACACACATGGCGTACCCGGCTTTCACCAAAGCGCGGTCCATCGTCGGCGCCACGGCGCTGCTGTTTTCATTGTCCGCGGCGGTGTCGACCGCCTTGGCGGCGGAGTCCGGCAAAACGATCACGGAATGGGACCAGCAGACCAACAAGACGTCGAGCAAGGTGTTGCGCGACGCGGCCGACCGCTTCGAGCAGCAGAACCCGGGCTACAAGGTCGAGGACTCGCATGTCCTGAACGAGGCGTACAAGACCAAGCTGAAGGTGGCCTTCGGCGCGGGCGACCCGCCCTGCGTGTTCGAGTCCTGGGGCGGTGGTCCGTTGCACGAATACGTGAAGGCCGGTCAGATCGTCGACCTGACGCCTTTTTTGCAGAAAGACCCTTCGTATAAGGATCGTTTCCTGCCCACCTCGTGGCACGCGGTCACGTTCGACAACAAGATTTACGGCGTGGCGGCGGAAAACGCCTCGGCGGCCGTGATCTTCTACAACAAGGACATCTTCAGGCAGTACAACCTGAGCCCGCCGCAAACGTGGGACCAGCTCATGCACGTGGTGCAGGTGCTGAACGCGCACGGCGTCGCGCCGTTCGCGCTCAGCAACAAGAACAAGTGGACCGGTTCGATGTACTACATGTATCTCGTCGATCGCATCGGCGGCCCCGAGGTGTTCCGCAAGGCCGTCGAGCGCGCGCCCGGCGGCAGCTTCGCCGACCCCGCGTTCGTCGAAGCGGGCAAGTACATCCAGGACCTCGTGAAGGCGGGCGCGTTCGCGCAGGGCTATAACGGGCTCGACTACGACGTTGGCGCGTCGCGCCGCCTGCTGTACTCGGGCAAGGCCGCGATGGAGCTCATGGGCGGCTGGGAAGCGTCGACGATCCAGAACGAGAACCCCGCTTTCGCGAGCAAGCTCGACTTCTTCCCGTTCCCGAGCGTGCCGGGCGGCAAGGGCGACCCGCGCGACGTGATCGGCACCGTGGGCGACGGCTTCATGAGCATCTCGACCGAGTGCAAGGACCCGGCCGCGGCGTTCAAGCTGATCCAGACGATGACCGACGACGCCTCGATGCGCGGCCGCGTGCTCGACAAGAAGATTCCGCCGGTGAAGAACGTCATGATCACCGACCCGTTCCTCAAGCGCTTGCAGGAGCTGATCGCCTCCGCGCCGAACGTGCAGCTCTGGTACGACCAGGAACTGCCGCCGAAGCTCGGCGAGCTGCACAAGGACACGTCGCAGGCGTTGTTCGGCCTCTCGCTCACGCCTGAGGCCGCAGCGCAGCAAATGGAAGCCGCCGCGAAGTCGGCGGGCAGCTAACCCTTCGCCCGAAGAGGAGTTTGGCGCGCGTCGCTCGACGCGCGCCGGACCACACGATCCGTGAACATCGCCATTTCCGCCGCGCCTGCCGAGCGAACGCGTATCTCGTCGCAATGGCTGGTCATTACGGTCTTTCTCGCGCCGGCTGTCGTGCTGCTGGCGATCTTTCTGCTGTATCCGCTGCTTTCCAGCCTGAAGCTCTCGCTGGTCGACTGGACTGGGCTTGGCACGCACTCGCGCTTCGTGGGCCTCGCCAACTGGGCGCAGCTTGCGCGCGACACGGTGTTCTGGCATTCGCTCTGGAACAACGTGCTGCTCGCGCTCGCCTCGATCGTGTTCGAACTGCCGATCGCGCTCGCGCTTGCCGTGTTGCTGGAGAAGGCCGGGCGCGGCTCGCGCCTGCTGAAGATCCTGTATTTCCTGCCTCTGCTGATGTCGAGCGTGGCGATTGGCGTGCTGTTCAAGAACGTCTACGATCCGAACTTCGGACCCCTGAACGTGGCATTGCATGCCGTCGGGCTCGACTCGCTCGCGCAGGACTGGCTGGGCGACACGCGCTTCTCGCTGGCTTCGACGATCGCGGTGATCTGCTGGCAGAACGTGCCGTTCTACATGATCCTGTTTCTCGCGGGCCTTTCGTCGATGTCGGCGGAAATCCGCGAGGCGGCGCTGCTCGACGGCGCGTCCGAATGGACGATCTTCTGGCGCATCAAGCTCCCGCATCTGCAAGACGCGATCCGCACGGCGGTGCTGCTTTCGGTGCTCGGCTCGCTGCGCTACTTCGACCTGATCTACGTGATGACGGGAGGCGGCCCCGAGGGCTCGTCGGAACTGATGGCGACGTATATGTACCGTACCGTGTTCAGTTCGTTCCAGTTGGGTTATGGCAGCACGATCGGCTCCGCGATGTTCCTCATCGTCTCGCTGGTCGCCGCTATCGCGCTGCGCTTCACGCGTCGTTACGAAACGGAAGTCTGAGCATGTCGAGCGCCACCTTTCGCCCCCGCTTGCCGCGCCTTCTGCGCGTTCCACGCATGCGCATCGGCGTGCCGCTGCTCGCGCTGATCTGGCTGGCCGTGACCACGCTGCCGTTCCTGTTCGTCGTGGTGACGAGCCTGAAAACGCAGGAGGAAACCTTCTCCGCGCCGGTATGGGCGTTGCCGGTACATGTGTATTTCGGCAACTACCTCGACGTGCTGCGCGGCCCGTTCTTCACGTATTTCGGCAACAGCGTGTTTATCGTCGGCATCTCGGTCCTGCTGATCGTCGTGCTGAGCGCCATGGCCGCGTACGTCTTCGCGCGCATGCGTTTTCGATTGAACCGGCTGCTGTTCGGCCTCGTGATTGCGGGCATGATCGTGCCGCTGCACGCCACGCTCGTGCCGATCTATCTGCTCACGCGCAACCTCGGCCTTTACGACACGCAGTTCGCGTTGCTCGGGCCGTATGTGGCGCTGAGCCTGCCGATCTCGATCTTCATCCTGACCGGGTTCATGCGCCAGATTCCGCGCGAGCTGGAGGAAGCGGCGCAACTGGACGGGTGCGGGCCGTTCAGGATTTTCTGGCGCATTTTCTTTCCGCTCTCCACGCCGGGGCTCGCGACGGTCGCGATCTACAACGGCATTGCGCTGTGGAACGAGTTCATCTTCGCGTACATGCTCACCTCCACGCCCGTGCATCGCACGCTGCCGCTTGCCGTGTGGGACTTCCAGGGGCAGTACTCGTCGAACATTCCGGCCATGCTGGCGGTCGTGACGATGACGTCGCTGCCGCTCATCGTCGCCTATGCATTCGGCCAGGAACGCCTGATCAAGGGCATGATGGCCGGCTCGCTGAAGGGCTGACCCAGTTTAACCGCGGACACGATACGAGCTATGGCAAGCATTACTCTGAGCAAAGTACAGAAAGCGTACAGCAGCAATGCGCCGGTGATTCGCGACGCGCACCTCGAAGTGGGAGACAGCGAGTTCTGCGTGTTTCTCGGGCCTTCGGGATGCGGCAAGTCCACCTTGCTGCGCATGGTCGCGGGACTCGAAAGCATCACGGCGGGCGAGTTGCGTATCGACGGCCAGTTGATGAACGACGTGCCGCCCGCGCAGCGCCGCGTGGCGATGGTGTTTCAGAACTATGCGCTGTATCCGCATATGAGCGTGTACGAGAACATGGCGTTCGGCCTGCGCCAGGCGAAGATCGACCGGGCGACGATCGACAGCAAGGTGCGCCGCACGGCGGCCGCGCTACAGCTCGACGGCTTGCTCGAGCGGCGGCCCGCCGCGTTGTCGGGCGGGCAGCGGCAACGCGTGGCGATTGGCCGCGCGATCGTGCGCGAGCCCGGCGTGTTCCTGTTCGACGAGCCGCTTTCCAATCTCGACGCCTCGCTGCGTGTGCAAACCCGCATCGAGATCGCGCGGCTGCATCGCGAGTTTCGCCGCGCGAGCGCGATTTACGTCACGCACGACCAGATCGAGGCGATGGCGCTCGCGGACAAGATCGTGCTGCTGCACGCGGGCGCTGAGATGGAAAAGCACGGCAGCATCGCGCAGATCGGCGCGCCGCTCGACTTGTATCACCGCCCGAAAAGCCGCTTCGTGGCCGGCTTCATCGGCTCGCCGAAGATGAACTTTCTGCCTGCCATTGTCTTTGCGATCGACGCGCATGGCGTGGAGGTCGAATTGACCACGGGCGAGCGCGTGCGCGCGCAGGTGAACGGGGCCGGGCTGCGCGTGGGCTCGCAGGTGACGCTTGGCATCCGGCCGGAGCATCTCGGCCTGCCCATGAACCGGCCCGGTGCGCAGACGATCCGCTGCGCGGTGCGCCTTGTCGAGCGCATGGGCGAGCACAGCTATGTGCATCTCGAAGGCGGCAGCCGCGAGGGCGGCGCGATCGTCGCAAAGCTGCCCGGCGACGGCGGCGTGGCGCGCGACGACCGCATCGAACTGACGCTCGCGCCCGAAGCTTGCCACGTGTTCGACGAAGGCGACTTCGCAGTGCCGCGTCTGCATTAGCCGGTATCGCTTCGCGCGCGTTGCGATCCGCGTTGCGTCGGCGTTCGGTCAATAAAAAGGATTGCGAAATTTTATAAGCAGTATGAAATTCGTATAACAGGGCCCATACAGGAGTTACCGATGTTGCTTCGCCAAAGTGAAGGTCCGCTTTACCGCAATCCCGCGGCGTCTGTGCAGGCGCGCGTTGCCGATCTGATGGCGCGCATGACGCTGGACGAAAAAATCGCGCAGCTTCACGCCGCGTGGCTCAAACTCTCGGCCGATGGCGAACACAAGGCGCGCAGCATCGACTTCGCGCGCAGCGCCAATGAAATCACCGTCGACGAGATCCTGCGCCACGGCCTCGGGCAGATCACGCGCCCGCTCGGCACGCACACGGTGGACCCGAAGGAAGGCGTGCGCGCGCTCAACGCGTTGCAGCGCAAGATGGTCGAAGACACGCGCCTGGGCATTCCCGTGATGTCGCACGAGGAATGCCTCGTGGGCCTAATGATCAAGGACGCCACGCTGTTCCCGTCGCCGCTCAACTATGGGGCCACCTGGAATGCGGATCTGGTGGGCGAGGTCGGGCGCATCATCGGCGAGCAGGCGCGCTCGATCGGTTGCCATCAAGGGCTCGCGCCGGTGCTCGACGTGTCGCGCGACCCGCGCTGGGGCCGCACCGAGGAAACGCTCGGCGAGGACCCGTATCTGGTTGGCGTGCTCGCGTGTCATTACGTGCGGGGTCTGCAAGGCGAGCGGCGCGACGTGCTCGCGACGCTCAAGCATTTCGTCGGCCACTCGGCGAGCGAAGGCGGCCGCAATCATGCCCCCGTGCATGTCGGCCCGCGCGAACTCAACGACGTGTTCATGCTGCCGTTCGAGATGGCGGTGAAGCTGGCGAACGCGGGGTCGGTCATGCCCGCGTATCACGACATCGACGGCGTGCCCAGCCACGGCAACCGCGCGCTGCTCCATGACACGCTGCGCGAGAAGTGGGGTTTCGACGGACTCGTCGTCGCCGACTATGCGGGTGTGGATCTGTTGTTCAGCCATCACGCGGTGGCGCGCGACAGCGCATCGGCGGCGGCGCTCGCGTTCAATTCGGGGCTCGACGTCGAATTGCCGGGGCACGAATGCGCGGTACACCTGAAAGAGGCGCTGGCGCGCGCAGAGATTGCCGAATCGACGATCGACGCGGCCGTGGCGCGCGTGCTTGGCATGAAATTCCGCCTCGGCCTGTTCGAGAATCCGTATGTCGATCCCGAGCGTGTGGACGTGAAGGGCGCGGCGGCGAGCGATACCGCGTACCGGGTCGCGCTCGAATCGGCGGTGCTGCTGCGCAACGAAGGCGGCGTGCTGCCCTTGAACGAGAACGGTGCGGAGAAGATCGCCGTGATCGGCCCGACCGCCGACGATCCGCTTGCGCTGCTCGCGGGCTACAGCTTCCCCGTGCATTTGATCAACAGCGGCGAGCCGTCCACCGCGACAATGCTCACGCCCTTGCGCGCGCTGCGCGCGCGGCTCGGTCACGAGCGTGTGCTGCATGCCAAAGGTTGCGACATCATCAAGGAGCGGCGCGCGGGCGCGCCGGTGTTCCCCGGCGATGTATCGTTGGCCGCGAGCGCCAACACGCATCGCGACGAACTGATCAGCAAGGATACCGAAGGAATTGCGGGCGCGGTCGCGGCGGCGCGGCAGGCGGGCGTGGCGATCGTGTTCGTGGGCGATCTCGCGGGCCTGTTTCAGTCCGGCACGGTGGGCGAGGGCTCGGACACCGACAGCCTCGATCTGCCGGGCGTGCAGCAGGCGCTGCTTGCGGCCGTGGTGGAAAGCGGCACGCCCACGGTGGTCGTGATGACGGGCGGCCGCCCGTACAACCTGGGCGGTCTCGAAGAACGCATCGCCGCGCAGATCATGGCGTTCGCTCCCGGCGAGCGCGGCGCCGGGGCACTGGCCGATCTGCTCACGGGCCGCGCCAATTTCAGTGGCCGTTTGCCGCTTTCCGTGCCGAAGAGCGCCGGGGCCGTGCCGTATGTCTACAACCATCGGCTCAAGAGCGCCGGCACGCCCGTTGCCTATCACTTCGGTTGCCGTTATCCGTTCGGCTTCGGCCTTGGCTACACGCGGTTTCGCTACAGCGAACTGGCGCTCGCGCGGCGCGCAGTGCCGATAGAAAACGGCACGATTGAACTGAGCTTCACGCTCGAAAACGTCGGCCCGCGCGAAGGCACCGAGGTCGTGCAGGTTTATGTGCGCGATCAGCTTGCGTCGTCGGCGCGGCCCGTGCGCGAACTGAAGGCGTTTGCACGCGTGCCGCTCGCGGCGGGCGCGTCCACGCGAGTGCGCGTGACACTGCCCGTCGACATGCTCAATTTCACCGATGGCCGCGGCGAACGCATTGTCGAACCGGGCGACTTCGATCTGATGGTAGGCAGTTCGAGCCGCGACGTTCATCTGACCGGCATGGTGTCGGTCGAGGGCAATGCGGTGCGAACGCTCCCGCGCGACTGGCGCATGGTGAGCGAGGTGCGCGTTGAGGCGTGAGCGGCGGCAGGGGGAAGGGCGGGCGCCGTGAGCGAGGCACGATGGGCGGCGCCTGTGTGGGGATTGAATCGTAATAGGTGGAAGATCAGATGTCGTATGCAATCTATCCGAGTCTCTCGGACAAAACGATCGTCGTGACCGGCGGCGGCAGCGGTATCGGCGCTGCGATCGTCGAGGCGTTCGCGCAGCAGGGCGCGCGCGTGTTCTTTCTCGACGTGGCCGAGCACGACTCGCTCGCGTTGCAGGAATCGCTACGTCATGCGAAATATCCGCCGGTCTTCCGGCGCTGCGATCTGTGCAATATCGATGAGATCGAAAGCACGTTCGCCGCGATCGTCGATGCCGTGGGGCCGGTCGACGTGCTCGTGAACAACGCCGGCAACGACGACCGCCACGAAGTCGGCGCGCTTGGCGCGAGCTATTGGGACGCCCGCATCGCCGTGAACCTGCGGCATCAGTTCTTCTGCGCGCAGGCGGTGGCGCGCGGCATGCGCGAGGCGGGGCGCGGCGTGATCCTGAACTTCGGCTCGGTGTCGTGGCACGTCGCGCTGCCGAATCTCGCGCTCTATTTGACGGCGAAGGCCGGTATCGAGGGGCTCACGCGCGGCCTGGCGCGCGATCTGGGCGGCGAGGGTATCCGTGTGAACTGCATCATTCCGGGCGCCGTGAAAACGGCGCGGCAGATGACCATGTGGCAAACGCCCGAAAGCGAAGCCAGGGTCGTGGCGAGTCAATGTCTGCAACAGCGCATCGAGCCCGGGCACGTCGCGCGCATGGCGCTCTTTCTCGCATCCGACGATGCCTCGCGCTGCTCGGGCCGCGACTATTACGTCGACGCGGGCACGTACGGGGAATGAGCATGCCGACACCCTCATGCATCTGGCCAGTGGGCGCCGAGCTTGGCGAGGGGCCGCTCTGGCAGGCCGCGGAAAACGCGCTCTATTTCGTCGATATCAAGGGGCGCCGCATTCATCGCCTCGCGGCGCAGACCGGCGAGCACCGGTCATGGCAGGCGCCTGACCAACCCGGCTTCCTTGCGCCGCTTGGCGGGCAGGCTTTCGTGTGCGGCCTGCCCGACGGCCTGTATCGCTTCGATGCGGCGAGCGGTCAATTCGGCAAGCTGATGGACATCGAAGCGCATCTGCCCGGCAACCGGCTCAATGACGGTTTCGTCGATGCGCGCGGCCGCCTGTGGTTCGGCTCGATGGACGACGCGGAGCAGGCGTCGAGCGGCACGCTGTATCGCGTGGATGAAAACGGCGCGCTGAGCACGCAGGACAGCGACTACGTGATCACCAACGGACCGGCCATGAGCCCGGACGGCCGCACGCTCTATCACAACGACACGGTGCGCCGCGTGGTGTACGCATTCGATGTGGCCGAGGATGGCACGCTCTCGCGCAAGCGCGTGTTCGCCGCGATTGCGGGCGAGGGCCACCCGGACGGCCTGGCCGTGGACGCCGACGGTTTCGTGTGGATCGCGCTGTTCGGCGGCTGGCGCATCGAGCGTTACTCGCCCGAGGGCGAGCATGTGGCCGAGGTGCGCTTTCCGTGCGCGAACATCACGAAGCTCGCGTTCGGCGGCGACGATCTGCGCACGGTGTATGTGACGAGCGCGTGGAAGGGGCTCGATGCCGTCGAGCGGCAACAGCAGCCGCAGGCGGGAGGTCTGTTCACGTTCCGCTCGCCGGTGGCCGGGCAGGTTCAGGCACGCTGCAAGGTCGCGCTATGACGCCGCGCCGCCCGCGCGGCGCACGAAACGTTGCTCGACCACTGGCGTGCCCCACTGGTCGCCTTCGCATTCCTCGGCGAGCCGGAAGCCGAACGATTCATACAGGTGGCGCGCGGCGTCGAGGCCCTTGAACGTCCAGAGGTAGGTCTGCGCGTAGTGCGCGTCGACGAAGCGCATCGCGCTTTCCATCAACTGCCGGCCGATGCCGCTGCCGCGTAACGCGTCGTCGACGATGAACCAGCGCAGGTGCGCGCTGGCCGTGGCGTCGCCGCCGTGCCCGTCGATGGCGAGCGACGCCAGCGTGCGCTCGCGTTCCACGGCGAGCCACAGTGCCCGGCCTTCGGCCGGCAGATCGTTGGCGAACGCGGCGAGTTCGGTCGCGACCTTCTTCTCGAAGTACGCGCCGAAGCCCCAGTTCGCGGCGTAGAAGCGCGCGTGCAGGCTCGCGACGTCGCCGATGCAGCCGGGGCGGTAGCCTTCCACGATCTGCACGCCCGCACTTTGCGCGGCGGTGCTGGCCACATTCGGGTTGTCGTGCGCCAGGGCGTCGGCGTAAAGCGCGAGCGCGCGCACGAGGGTCTGCTGATCGGCGGGAACGAGCCGGCGCAGCGCGCCGGAAACCTGGTCGGTCGCGAAGCGGTCGATTTTCGTGCGCAGCTTCTGGCCCGCCGCGCTCAGGTGAAGCTCGGTGGAGCGCGCGTCGTCGGCGGCCTTGCGCTTGACGAGGCCGGCCGCTTCGAGTCGCGCGACCTGGCGGCTCGTGTTCGACTTGTCGAGCCGCAGGATCTCGCCGAGCGCCTTGGCGTTGATGCCGGGGCGCGCGCCGATCTCGATGATGGCGTGCACGGCGGAGGGCGCGAGATCGCTGTCGGCGAGCGTCGTGCGCATGAAGCCGAGTTCGCGCACGAGCCGCCGCGAGAATTCGCGCAGCTCCAGGATGGTCGTTTCGCGCGGTTGCGCCGGCATTTCCACGAAATCCATGGCCGTCTCCATGCGGTGTGGTGCAGTTTGGTTGCGTGTCGCAACCAATATAGGCGGCGCGGCGCCATTGTGCAAGGCCCCGGCGACGGCCGCGACGAGCGTCCTGCGAGACAGCCACCAGGGACAAACCGCCACGAGACAATGAAAGCGAAAAAAGGGCGGGCAACGCCACCCGCGTTCGCCCGCCCGTATTGAAGTGCGCTTTTGCCGCCGCGCGCTGTTTAGTCGATCGCCTTGTTGCCGGTTTCCTCGAACATCGAAACGGCGATGAGCGAAATCAGCACGCAGCCAATCATGTACCACGCGGGCGCCATCTTGTTGCCCGTTACCTGAATGAGCCACCCGGCCACGAGTTGCGCCGTGCCGCCGAACACGGAAACCGCGATCGCATACGCGCTCGACATATAGCCCGCACGCAGATGCTTCGGAAAATTCTCCGGCATCAGCGCATAAGCCGGTGCGGAGCCCATCGTGTAGCAGAGCATCAGCACGATCAGCGCGGCGAGCACGACCGGCAGCGAAGGAAAGTGCGTCATGATCCAGAACGCCGGATACAGCAGCACGACGAGCGCGATGCGGCCGATCACCGTGAGCGGCTTGCGGCGGCCCATGCGGTCGGACCACGCGCCGTAGATCGGGCACATCACGAGCGAGATGGTGCTCGACGCCACGCCCGCGAGCATCGACATCTTGGGTGGCAGTCCCAGGTATTGAATACAGTAGGTCGGAATCGACTGAGAGCCTCGTCCAGTAAGGCTTTGCGAGCGTCGTCAAATAAAAATCCAATATTCGTCAAAAATCATGACGCTTTCAACTTCACTTCCTGCCACTCCTGACCACGGCTGTCGGTGTAGAGAGCCGTCATCTTTGCGGACTTGTGGCCGAGCAACGCTTTCGCGAATTCCTTCCCGTATGCCTCGGTGTAAAGGCGAGCTGACAGGGACCTTATCTCGTGGAATGTGGTCGGCGTCTTGCCTGCCGGAAGCTTCAAATCTGCCAGATCACGGTATTGCTTGAACACTTCCGAAAACGAATCCTTCGCGACCGGCGATCCTGGCTTCCCTAGCCCAACGGTGCGAACGTGGTGGATAACGTGTCTTGACACGATCGTGTCGCGACACTGCTTGAGCACGTCGTCGAGAGACATGCCAATGGCAGGCAGATAGAGCGCCAGCGGGATGCGTAGCTTCGTCTCATACCCAGACTTCCCCTTGCTCTGCTGGACCCACAGGAAGCCGTCCTTGACCTGTGAGAACAGCATCCCGGACAGATCTTCCCGGCGCTGCCCGCATACCAGGCCGAGCAGCATGGCGTTCTCCAGCCAGCGCATGCCTTTGGCCTCGCGAACCTTCGCCAGCACAGCATTGAAGTCGTCGAGTGTCATGCGTGAGCGCGTCACAATAACGTGTGGCTTTTCGGTCGGTGCCACCGGGTTTTTGCCAAGCTCGATGTGGCCTTTCGCTTCAGCCGAACGGAAGATGTTGCGCGCGCGAATATGCACGAGCGACGCCATGGTCGGGTGCTTCTTGGCCATCTCGTCTATCCATGTGGCGATGTCATTTGTCGTCACCTCACGGATCTGCTTGGCTGCGAATGGCGCATTGCGCACGGCATTGATCTGATGGCCGACCGTCTTGATGGTATCGGCTTTCTTCTGGCCTTTCTTTTTGTAGGCTTCCTCGAACTCATCGCACCACTTGGCGAGCGTCATTTTTCCGTGATCGATACGCTCCAGCAGGTCCGTATCGCCCTTGCGTCGCGCCAGTTCTGCGTTCACTGTGCGCACCTTTGCCGCAGCCGACTTGAAATCGCGTCCCAAGCCAAAGGTCTCTCCGGTGTCAGGATGCCGGAACCAGAGATAGCCTTTTCCGTTCTCGTACAGATTCTCCGGCCAGTTGCGGCGTTTGGCTTCTCGTTTTCTAGCGGCGGCCATTTACCATCCTTTCGATTTCTTCGGCGTGCGGATCGACGTAGCGGGCCGTAGGCTGGCAGAAGTAGCGGCTGCCTACCTTGATCGGGACCGGCGTGATTCTGCCGTTGTGTATCCAATTGAGCAATGTGTTCGGATGCGGGGAAAACTCACCGAATATCTGCGCCGCCCACGTGCGTACGGGGATCAGTTGAGCGCTCATACCTTGATCCTCCAGTCATCAACGCGCGGAAGTTGGCTCATTGCCCTCTCTCCATAATTAACAGCTGCCAATCACCATTTCCTGGCTTCGCAGAAGCGAAACAGTCTGCTCTTAATGATTTTGAGATTCTTCCGTTCTCGTCTATTGAGTCCCAAAAACCAAGATGTGGTTCAGGCTTTGACTGGTGCAAATAAAGTCTTCCGTTAGAACACTGAACCAGCCAATTCCATTCGCTAGATACATGGCTCCAGTCGATAGAAGGAAGGACAAATTCCTTATCACCATAATCATTCATGCCGCGCTCCTAGATTGACCCCATTCGTCGATATCCATCGACTGCTTGTAGACGCGCCCGGTCCACTGCGTTGGCTGCGTCGCAACGCACTCGCCGAATAGCCACACGTCATGCGGATGGCGGAAGATGTTCGGCTGGAGCGCGACTTTTTTATCCGGCCCACGTTGCATCCTGTACCTCTCACGATACTTCGCCTGCTTGGCGCGGAATTCTTCGTCCGTCTGCTTCGGGGGCTTTGGCGCTCTCTCGCCAGACCCAACCGACCACATTGCCGCAGTTCCCCCACCAGGTATCGATGCATAGTGGTGAAGGTGAGCTTCCTTGTGGAACTCAAGCGACTTCATTGCTTCCTGAACCGTATGCACGGAATAGGGAAGAACGCTCGCGATCTCATGGACGGTTCGCATGCGACCGTCCTTGAGAAGCTGCAACGTGGCCGCTACGGACTCGCAAGTGAGCGGCTTGATGTGCGTGTATCGCTTTGATTTGTCAGCGTATGGCATGATCATTTCCCCTCTTTGCGTCGCCGCTCGATGTATTCAAGTTCCTTCCACGTCTCTCGCACGTATTCCGGATCTTTCGGTGTGAAATCCGGTCTGTAGCGCGGAGTCGGCGGGGAAGGCGTTGTCGGTATCTTTCCGTGTGTGAGCATGCTTACTCCCCGCGCTCGATCTCGGCTTTGCGTAGCGTAGCTTTCAACACATCCGCCTTTTTGCCGATGTCTTCTGATGCTCGTCTTGCCGCGTAGGATCCTGCAAAGTCATCCGCATCGCTCATGCGCTCGATCTCGGTTTTGCGGGCGGCGACCTCACCGCGAAGCGCATATGCCAGTTGCTCTGCGTTGTAGTCCCATTGCGTCGCAGGTTGGGGCGGCGAATCGAAGCCGTCTTGTTCGTAAGTGACCGCCTCCGCGATGCAGTTCGCCGCTTCTTCGATCAGCTTAAACAGACCATCGCTCGTGTGCTCGGTCGGCGCTTGGGTGAGGGCGCGGAGCAAGTTGCCCACTTTCCCGATGGCCTCAGCGGAATTCCCGCCGTCTGCGCGTGCGTCGCCGTATGCCTGCACCGCATAAACGATTTCATCCAGCGCTGCTTGCGGTGCTGCCGCGCGGGTTTTCTCTCGACCGGCAATGTGGCCGTCATCCCATCCGCGCTCGTATGCTTCCTTCTCGCCGGATTGCGGGGAGGCGGTGCGGGCTTTTGCGGAGAATTCGGCACCAGCCTGCCACGCCGTCCACGCATCGACGACGCCCGGCGCCGCAGCGTAGTCTTGGCCGTATCCATCGAGCAGTTTCTTGGCGAAATCGCGATGCGCTTCAGGTACATCGCGCAGCCACCACGCCTCGAACGCCGCCCGCTCGCCGTCCTTCATCGTTTCATTGCTCATTGCTTGGCTCCTTGCGAGGCGGCTTTGATCGCCTCCCGGCCTTTGTCGGTGATTTCGAAGTGAGTGCAGTCGAGCAAGCCGTCCGCTACCCACTTGAGCAACAGGGAGTGATCGACATCTGTTTCGTTACAGTCCGCAAACTGCTCCTCCATCCGAAGGAACTGTTCGCGTTCCGCATCGCTCATGGGCTCGTCGGGCTGCGCTGCCGTGCGTGCCTTCAGTTCCTCAATGGCTTCGATGATCGGCTCTGCACCACCATCCTCGGGATCGAGGCCAAGCGCTTCGTTGATCGCGCCAAGGTCGGCCGCCGCCGCAAGGAACAGGCGCTTTGTCGTCGCGAGTTCTTCGCTGTGGGCCCGGTACAGGTCAACTTCGAGGCGCAGCACCTGGGCGGCCTTCTTGACGCGCTCGATGGCGTTCAATGCTTCGTCCTCGGGCCGCGCATCGTCGCCGATGATCGTGGCGTACACCTCGGCCAGCGTCTCGGTCATGCGCTGCGCTACGTAGGCATCCTCGCTCGGCGCTGCCGCATTTGCGGCGACGGTAGGCGTAGGGGCGGCGAGCGTAACGGGGGCGCCAATAATTACCGCGTTGGTCTTGGTTTCCTCCCAAG